>DIHE01000076.1:53031-73243 GCA_002420005.1 Holophagales bacterium UBA5704
CGAGAAGCTGGTCGAGGAGCTGCGGCCGGAGCGCGAGGCGGGGCGCAGCCCGCTGTTTCAGGTGCTGGTGGGGCTGAACGGGGACCCGGGCGCCTCCTCGCTCGCAGGGGAGCTTCTTCCGCTGCACACGCGCACGGCCAAATTCGAGCTGAGCTGGCTCTGGCGGGAGGAGGGCGGCGCCTTGGCGGGCACGCTCGAATACGCCACGGAGCTGTTCGACGCCCCGACCGTCCTGCGGCTGGCGGACCAGAGCGAGCGGCTGCTCCTCGGGCTGGCCGCGACGCCGGAGCGCCGGATCTCGGAGCTGCCGCTGCTCTCCGCCGCGCAGTGGGCGCAGATCTCGCGCGAGTGGAACGACACCGGCGAGCTGCCCGCCACCACCCTGCCGGCGCTCCTCGCGCTCCAGGTGGAACGGACACCGGATGCCGTCGCCCTGGTGGACGGCGACGCCCGGCTCTCCTACCGCGAGCTGGACCGGCGCGCCGGGCGGCTCGCGGAGCACCTGCGCTCGCTGGGCGCGGCGCCCGAGACCCGCGTGGCGGTCTGCCGCGAGCGCTCGGCCGAGCTGGTGGTGGCGCTTCTGGCGGTGTGGAAGGCCGGCGCGGCGTATGTGCCGCTCGATCCGGCGTGGCCGCGGGAGCGGCTGGATTGGATGCTGGGGGATTGCGGAGCGGTGGTGGTGCTGGGGAGAGAAGGGGGAAAGGACCATCAGGTCGCCAAGGACAACAGGGACGCCCCCAAGCCCTCCCAAGAGGGGGATTTGTTGTCCTTGGAGTCCTTGCCGTCCTTGGCCTTGGACCCCCGGCAGCTCGCCTACCTGATCTATACCTCCGGCTCCACCGGCCACCCCAAGGGCGTGGCCATCGAGCAGGGTAGCGCGGCGGCGCTGGCACTGTGGGCTCGCGCGGCGTTTTCACCGCGGGAGATGGCGGGGGTTCTGGCGGCGACGTCGGTCTGCTTCGATTTGTCGATCTTCGAGCTGTTCGTGCCTCTCACCCTGGGCGGGACGGTGATCCTGGCGGAGAACGCGCTGGCTCTCCCCGGGCTTCCCGGCGCCGCGGCGGTCACCCTGGTCAATACAGTCCCTTCGGCGATGGACGAGCTGGTGCGGGCCGACGGTCTGCCGGCGTCGGTGTTGACGGTGTGCCTGGCGGGGGAGGCCTTGCGGCGCGAGCTGGTGGACCGGTTGCCGGCGCGGTTGCGGGTGCTCAATCTCTACGGCCCGTCTGAGGACACGACCTACTCCACCGGCGCGGTGATGGTGCCGGGGGACCGGCGGCCTCCCGCCATCGGCCGGCCGCTCGCCGGGACGCAGGCCTGGGTGCTCGATCCGGCGGGACACCAGGTGCCGCTCGGCGCGGCGGGCGAGATCTGCCTCGGCGGCGCCGGGCTGGCCCGCGGCTATTTCGGCCGGCCGGATCTGACCGCCGAGAGCTTCGTGCCCGACCCGCGCAGCGGCGCGCCCGGCGCGCGGCTGTACCGCACCGGTGACCTCGCCCGCGCGCGGGCGGACGGCAGCCTGGAGTTTCTCGGCCGAATCGATCACCAGGTGAAGGTGCGCGGCTTCCGCATCGAGCCCGGCGAGGTCGAAGCGGCGCTCGTCCAGCACCCGGCCGTGCGCGCCGCGGTGGTCGCCGCCCGAGAGACCGGAACCGGCGACCGCCGGCTGGTCGCCTGGCTCGCGGTGGACGGCGAGCCCCCGTCGCCCGCGGCGCTGCGCGAATGGCTGCTCGCCCGCCTCCCCGAGCCGTACGTGCCGGGGCTCTTCGAGATCCTCGACGCGCTGCCGCTCACCCCGAGCGGCAAGGTCGATCGCCGGGCGCTGGCGCAGCGCCCGCTGCCGGGGCGCCACCGGACGGCCGGCGCGGCGCCGCACACGCCGCTCGAAGCGGCGCTGGCCGGTCTGTGGGCCGAGACGCTCGGCGTCGAGCGGGTGGGGAGCGACGACGATTTCTTCGCGCTCGGCGGCCATTCGCTGCTCGCCGCCCGCCTGGTGGCCCGCCTGCGCCGTGCGTTCGCGGTGGAGCTGCCGCTGCGCGCCGTCTTCGAGGCGCCGACGGTCGCCCAGCTCGCCCGCCGCATCGAGACCGCGCACCGCGCCGTGGCCGAGCCTCCGCTCGTCCCCCTCCCCCGCTCGGGAGACGCGCCGCTCTCCTTCGCCCAGGAACGGCTGTGGTTCCTCGACCGCCTGGAGGGCGGCGCGGCGCTCCACATGGCGGCCGGGGTGCGGCTCAGCGGGGACCTCGACATCGCGGCGCTGGCCGGAGCGCTGCGCGCGGTGGCGGTGCGGCACGAGGTGCTGCGGACGCGGTTCGTCGAGGTCGACGGAAGAGTCGTGGCGACGCCCGCCGGGAGAGGAGGAGAGATGCCGGTTGTCGATCTGACGGGGCAGGCCCGGGACGCCGAGCGCGTGCGGGACGCGGTGGTCTTTGCTCCGTTCGATCTCGCGACGGGGCCGTGCTGGCGGACGGTGCTTCTGCGGCTCGGGCCTCGTTCGCACGAGCTGGTGCTCTGCTTCCATCACATCGTGACCGACGGCTGGTCCGTGGGCCTGTTCACCCGCGAGGTGGCGGCGCTTTATGGCGGCGAGGTGCTGCCGGCTCCGCCGCTCCAGGTCGCCGATTTCGCCCTCTGGCAGCGCGCTCTGGTACAGGGGGAGCGGATGGCCGGGGAGCTTGCGTTCTGGCGTACGGCGCTCGCCGGAGAGCTCCCCGCCGAGCCGCTCGCCCCGGACCACCCGCAGCGGACCTCGCGCCGCCGCGCCGCCACCGTCGAGCGCACCGTGCCTCCCGCGGTGACGGACGCCCTGCGCTCCCTCGGCCGGGGCGCCGGGGCGAGCCTGTACATGATCCTCGTCGCCGCGCTCGGCGTGCTGCTCGGCCGCCACGGCGGCCGGCGCGAGGCCGTGCTCGGCTCGCCGGTGGCGGGGCGGACGCGGCCGGAGACGGAGGGCGTGATCGGATGCTTCCTGAACACGCTGGCGCTGCGCGTCTTTCTGGAAGGGGGTGAGGGCTTCCGTGACGCGCTCGGCCGGGCCCGCGACGTGGTGCTCGACGCGCTCGCCCACCAGGACGTCCCCTTCGAGCAGGTGCTGGAGGTGGTCCGGCCCGAGCGTTCGGCCGCGCGCACGCCGCTGTTCCAGGTGCTCCTCAACCTGCTCAACTTCCCGCGCGTCGCGGCACGGCTGCCGGGGCTCACCCTGGAGCTCGTCCCCGGCCCGGACACCCCGCCGCGCTTCGACCTCACGGTCTACGCGGAAGAGACGGACGACGCGCTCCGCCTGCGCCTGGTGTGGGACGCCGACCGGTTCGAGCCGGCCCGCCGGGAGGAGATCGCCGACCAGCTCGGCGGGCTGCTCGAACAGATCGCCGCCGATCCGGAGCGGCCCGTGGATGCGCTCTCCCTGGTCACCCCGCGCGCCGCCGGCCTCCTCCCCGATCCCGCGGCACCGCTCACCGCCGCGTGGCACGGCTCGCTCTACGGCCGGTTCGCCTGGCAGGCAGAACACCGGCCGGACGCGGTGGCGGTCACCGACCCGGAGGGCTCCTGGACCTATGGTGAGCTGCTCCGCGACAGCCTCCGGCTCGCCCGGGTGCTGCGCGCGCGCGGGGTCCGGCCGGGCGAGGTGGTGGCGATCGAGGCCCATCGCAGCGCCGCCCTGGTGCGCGCCGTCCTCGGCGTGCTCGCCTCCGGGGCGGCGTGGGTGATCCTCGACCGCGACGATCCGGAGGCGCGCCGGGAGGTGATCCTGGAGGTCGCTCGGCCGAAGCTCCGGTGGTCCACCGCGGCCTGGGTCGATCGGACGGATCCGACCGATCCGTCCGATCCCCTCCCCCACGCCCCGGAGCCGGAGGCTCCCGCCTATGTGGCCTTCACCTCCGGGTCCACCGGCCGGCCCAAGGGCATCGTGGGCTCACAGCGCCCGCTCTCCCACTTCATGGCGTGGCACGTGCGCACCTTCGGCCTGGGCGAGGCTGACCGCTTCAGCCTGCTCTCCGGGCTCGCGCACGATCCCCTGCTGCGCGACCTGTTCACCCCGCTCTGGCTCGGCGCGACGCTGGCGATCCCCTCCCCTGACCTCCTCGACGGCCTTGGCGGCTGGCTGGCCCGCGAGGCGGTCACCACCGTCCACTGGACGCCGGCCCTGGCACAGCTCGTCACCGAGCCTCTGCCGGCTCTGCGCCGCGCCTTCTTCGGCGGCGACGCCCTGCGCCGCTCCGACGTCGCCCGGCTGCGCACCCTGGCGCCGGATGTCACCTGCGTCAACTTCTACGGCGCCACCGAGACGCCGCAGGCGATGGGCTGGCACGTCGTCGATCCCGAGGCGGAGGACGACGGCCGGCCGCTCCCCCTCGGCCGCGGCATCGACGGCGTGCAGCTCCTGGTGCGCACAGCGGCCGGCGCTCTGGCGGGGATCGGCGAGGTGGGAGAGATCTTCATCCGCACGCCGTATCTCGCGCTCGGCTACCTGGACGACCCGGCGCTCACCCGCGAGCGCTTCCTGCCGGACCACCTCTACCGCACGGGGGACCTCGGCGCCTTCCGGCTCGACGGCCAGGTGCGCTCCCTCGGCCGTGCCGACCGCCAGATCAAGATCCGCGGCTACCGCGTCGAGCCCGCCGAGATCGAAGCGGCTCTCCTCCGGCTCGACGGCGTGCGCGCGGCGTACGTGCTGCTCGCCGAGGACCGGCTGGCCGCCTACGTCGTGCCGGCGAGCCTCTCCCCCGCCGGGCTGCGACAGGCGCTCCGGGCGGTGCTTCCTCCGTACCTGATCCCCGCCGATCTCGTCCCCCTCGACGCCCTTCCCCTGACGCCGAACGGCAAGGTGGACCGCGCCGCGCTGCCGGCACCGGAGCGGGAGAGCGATCACCGTGCGCCGCGCACGCCCATCGAGACGCTGCTGGCGGAGATCTGGGCCGGCGTCCTCGGCGTGGAGCGGATCGGCGCGGACGACGACTTCTTCGCCCTCGGCGGCCACTCGCTCCTCGCCACCCAGGTGGTCTCCCGGGTGCGCGACGCCTGCGGCGTGGATCTGCCGCTGCGCGCGCTGTTCGAAGCCTCCACTCTCGCCGCCCTCGCCGGCCGCATTGAGGACACGCGCCGCGGCGGCACGGCGGCGCCCGCGCCGATCCGCCCTCTGCAACGGAACGGTGACCTGCCTCTCTCCTTCGCCCAGCAGCGCCTCTGGTTCCTCGACCAGATGGAGCCGGGCAATCCGAACCTCCACCTCACCACCGCCCTGCGGCTCACCGGCCCGCTCCATACCGTCGCTCTCGCCGCCGCGCTCCAGGAGGTGGTCCGGCGCCACGAGACCCTGCGCACCACCTTCGGCGTGCGCGACGGCCGGCCGTGGCAGGTGATCGCCCCGGAGCTGGCGATCGCCCTGCCGGTCGTGGATCTCGGCGGCCTCGCCGAGGACGCCCGCGGCCGGGAGGAGCGCCGGGTGATCCGCGAGGTCTCCGCACCGCCGTTCGTCCTGGAACGCGGGCCGCTGGTGCGGGCGGCGCTGCTCGACCTCGCCCCGGGGGAGCGGACGCTCGTGCTCACCCTCCACCACATCGTCTCCGACGGCTGGTCCACCGGCGTCCTGTGCGACGAGCTGACCGTCCTCTACGAAGCCCTGCGCACCGGCCGGCCCTCGCCGCTCGCACCGCTCGCCGTGCAGTACGTGGACTTCGCGGCCTGGCAGCGCAACCGGCTGCAGGGTGCGGTGCTCGCCGAGCAGCTCGCCGCCTGGCGGGCGACCCTCGGCACGAGCGGCTTCCCGGTGCTGGAGCTGCCCACGGACCGCCCGCGACCGGCGGTGCCGAGCTTCCGTGGGGCGCGGCGGCCGGTGCGGATCGGGCGCGCGCTCACCCGGAGGCTCCGCGACCTCGGAAGATCGCAGGGCGCCACGCTCTTCATGGTGCTCCTCGCGGCGTTCCAGACCCTCCTCCACCGGATCTCCGGCCAGGACGAGCTGCTGGTCGGCTCGCCGGTGGCCAACCGCACCCGCGTCGAGGTCGAGCGGCTGATCGGCATGTTCTTCAACCTCCTCGCCTTCCGCGCCGACCTGCGGGACGCGCCGCCGTTCACGGACCTCCTGGCGCGGGTGCGGGAGGCGGCGCTCACCGCGTATCTCCACCAGGACCTGCCGTTCGAGAAGCTCCTGGAGGAGCTGCAACCCGAGCGCCAGCTCAGCCGCACGCCGCTCTTCCAGGCCACCCTGGTGTTGCAGAACGCACCGCGCACGGCGATCGAGCTGCCCGGGCTCACCCTGACGCCGCTGGAGATCGAGGGCCGCAGCGCCAACTTCGACCTGAACCTTCAGCTCACCGAGACCGCGGAGGGGATCGCGGGCTGGCTCGAATTCCGCACCGACCTGTTCGACGCCCCGACCATCGACCGTCTGGCGGCCCATCTCCTCCACCTGCTGGCCGCCGCGGCGGCCGATCCCGGGGAAAGCGTGGCGCGCCTGCCGCTCCTCGCGCCGGCCGAGCGCTTCCAGCTCCTCACCGAGTGGAACGACACCGCCGCCCCCTTCCCGGCCGACGCCACGCTGCACGGCCTCTTCCTCGCCCAGGCCGCCCGCACCCCGGACGCCCCCGCCGTCCTCGCCGCCGACCGCACCCTCACCTACCGCGAGCTGGACGACGAGTCCGCCCGCCTGGCCGCCCACCTGCGCGCCCGGGGCGTCCGCCCCGGAACCCCGGTCGCCGTCGCCCTCCCCCGCACCGCGGACCTGATCCCCGCGCTCCTCGGCATCCTGCGCGCCGGGGGCTTCTACGTCCCCCTGGAACCCACCTGGCCCGAGGCGAGGGTCCGGTCGATCCTCGACACCCTGCACATCGAGCACGTTCTGCGCGCCCCGGTTCGCCTTCCCCCTCCCTCGGAGGAGCGGGAGTGGGGAACGGGGGGAGAGGGATTCGCCTACGCCATCTTCACCTCCGGCTCCACCGGCGTTCCCAAGGGCGTCCTGCTCCGCCACCGTCCGGTGGTGAACCTGATCCACTGGGTGAACCGCACCTTCGGCGTCGGCCCCGGCGACCGCCTGCTGTTCGTCACCTCGCCCGCCTTCGATCTCTCGGTCTACGACGTGTTCGGCATCCTGGCCGCCGGAGGCGCGGTGCGCGTCGCCTCCGAGGCGGAGATCCGCGATCCGGAAGCCCTGGCGCGCCTCCTCGGCCGCGAGCCGATCACCTTCTGGGACTCGGCGCCGGCCCTGCTGGCGCAGGTGGTGCCGTTCCTCCCCGCCGCCGGGGGAGACCGCCGCCATCTCCGGCTCGCCTTCCTGAGCGGCGACTGGATTCCGCTGCCGCTCCCCGGTGCGTTGAAGGAGGCCTTTCCCCGCCTGCGGGTGATCGCGCTCGGCGGTGCCACGGAAGCGGCGATCTGGTCGAATGCCTTCCCGGTGGAGGAGCTCGCCCCCCATTGGGTGAGCATCCCCTACGGCCGGCCGATCGCCAACGCGCGCTATCACGTGCTCGACGCCGCGCTGGAGCCCTGTCCGCTCGGCGTTCCGGGCGATCTCTACATCGGCGGCGCCTGCCTGCTCGCCGGCTATGCGGGAGATCCGGCGCTCTCCGCCACCAAGATCCTCCCCGATCCGCACACCGGCGAGCCCGGCGCCCGCCTCTACCGCACCGGCGACCGCGCCCGCTTCCGGCCGGACGGCACGATCGAGTTCCTCGGCCGGCTCGATCACCAGGTGAAGGTCCGCGGCTACCGGATCGAGCTGGGCGAGATCGAGGCCGCCCTGCTCGCCCACCCCGCCGTGCGCGAGGCGGTCGCCGTGGCCCGCGCCGACGACGGCCCGCGCGGCGACAAACGGCTCGTCGCCTACGTCGTGCAGGACGAGACCTACACCGGAGACGAAGAGGCCGGCGACGCCCAGGTCGAGCGCTGGCAGAGCGTCTACGACGAGGTCTACAGCCGCGGGGCCGGGGAAGCAGAGCATCGGACGGATCCGTCCGATCCGACCGATCCGTCCGATCCCACGCTCAACCTGGCGGGCTGGATCAGCAGCTACACGGGCGAGCCGCTGCCCGCGGCAGAAATGCGGGCGTGGGTCGAGGCCACGGTGGAGCGCATCGTCACCCGGGCGGCCGGCGGCTCGCTCGGCCGGGTGCTGGAGATCGGCTGCGGCACCGGACTGCTGCTCTTCCGCCTGGCGCCGCACTGCCGGAGCTATCACGGCACCGACCTCTCCGCGGTGGCTCTCGAAGGCATCCGGCGCCAGCTCCCCGCCCGCGGCCTCGCCCACGTGACGCTCGACCGACGGGCGGCGGACGACTGGAGCGGCCTGCCCCCCGGCGGGTTCGATACGGTGATCCTCAACTCGGTGACCCAGCACTTCCCGGGCGCCGCCTACCTGCGGCGGGTGGTGGAGGGCGCCGTCGGCGCCGTGGCCCCGGGCGGCTCGGTCTTCATCGGCGACGTACGCAACCTTCCCCACCTGCGCGCCTTCCACGCCTCGGTGCAGCTCGCCCAGGCGCCGGCCGGCTGGACCCGCCCACAGCTCGACCGCCGCGTCCGCCTGCGCACCGTGCAGGAGGAGGAGCTGGTCGTCGATCCCCGCTTCTTCACCGCGCTCGCCGCCGAGCTGCCCGGGATCGCCCGCGTCGAGATCCAGCTCAAGCGGGGCCGCGACCGCAACGAGATGAGCCGCTTCCGCTTCGACGCCCTGCTCCACGTCGGAGCCGCCGGCCCCGCCGCCGCCTGCCCCTGGGTGGACGCCGGCCCCGAAACCTCCGCCCTCCCCGGTCTGCGCAAGCTCCTCGCCGGACACCCGGAAGGCCTGGGCCTCCGCGGCCTCCCCGACGCCCGCCTCCGCGAAGCCGCCACGATCCTCGCCTGGCTGGAAGGGGAGGAAGGCCCAGGGACCGCCGGAGAGCTGCGGAGCCTCCTGGAACGGGAAGAGACCGGCCTCGAGCCCGAGGACCTCTGGGAGCTGGGCCGCGAGCTGGGCTACGACGTCGAGATCCGCGCCGGAGACTCCATAGGCCTGTTCGACGCCTTCTTCCTGCCTTCTTCCCCCTCTCCCGGCGGGGGCTGGGAGGGAGATGGGAGAGGGGGCACCTTCACCAACAACCCCCTCCAGGGCCTCCTCGCCCGCAAGCTCGTCCCCCGCCTGCGCGCCTGGCTGGCCGAGCGCCTGCCGGAGCCGATGCTCCCTTCGGCCCTGGTGCTCCTCGACGCCTTGCCGCTCACCGCAAACGGCAAGGTGGACCGCGCCGCGCTGCCGGCGCCGGACGGCGCGCGCCCGGAGCAGGAGGAGACGCTGGTGGCGCCGCAGAGCAGCGCCGAGCAGCGGCTCGCCGCCATCTGGTGCGAGGTGCTGGGCCTTGAGCAGGTGGGCGTGCACGACAACTTCTTCAGCCTCGGCGGCGACTCGATCCTGAGCATCCAGGTCATCGCGCGGGCGCAACAGGCGGGCCTGCACCTGACGCCGCGCCAGCTCTTCCAGCACCAGACCATCGCCGAGCTGGCCCTGCTCGCCACGGACGCCACGGCCCCCACCGAGGAGCAGGGACCGGTGACCGGGCCGGTGCCCCTCACCCCGATTCAGCGCTGGTTCTTCGAGCAGGAGCTGGCCGATCCGCACCACTGGAATCTCGCCGTCCTCCTGGAGCTGCGCACGCCGGTCGCCCCGGCGCACCTCGACCGCGCCGTGGCCGCCCTTCTGGAGCACCACGACGCCCTGCGCCTGCGCTTCCACCGTGAGCCCTCCGGCTGGACGCAGCACAACGAACCGCCCGGCGGCCCCGTTCCCTGCACGGCCTTCGACCTCTCCGCCCTCCCGGCCGCCCGGCAGACCGCCGCGCTCGAAGCCGCCGCCGGGGCGCTGCAGCAGAGCCTCGACCTCGCGGCCGGCCCGCTCCAGCGCTTCGCCCTCTTCCACCTCGGCCCGGCCGAGCCCGACCGGCTGCTGGCCACCGTGCACCACCTGGTGATCGACGGCGTCTCCTGGCGCATCCTGCTGGAAGACCTCCAGACCGCCCTGCGCCAGCTTGCTGGCGGCGAAGCGGTGCGGCTGCCGCCCAAGACCAACTCCTACCGCCGCTGGTCCGAAACGCTCTCCGGCGCCGTCCGCTCCGCCCCCGCCGCAGAGGAGGCGGGTTTCCGCCGCGCCCTCCCGCTGCCCGGCGACGGGCTGAGCGGGGAGAACCTCGAAGCGACCGCCCACACGGTGCAGATCACCCTGGAGGCCGACGAGACCCAGGCCTTGCTGCGCGAGGCGCCCCAGGCGTTCCAGACGCGGATCGACGACGTGCTTCTGACCGCCCTCGCCCGCGCCTTCCGCCGCTGGACGGGCCAGCCGACGCTCCTCCTCGACCTCGAAGGCCACGGCCGCGACGGGCTCCCGGACCTCGACCTCTCACGCACCGTCGGCTGGTTCACCACCATCCACCCCGTCCTCCTGGAGACCGGCGGCGGCGCGCCCGAGGACGACCTGCGAGCGATCAAAGAGCAGCTCCGGCAGCGCCCCGCAGCCACGGTTCTGCCGCCGCCACAGGTCATCTTCAACAACCTCGGCCAGTTCGACGCCCTGGCCGGCGAAGGCTCCTTGATCCTCCCCGCCCGCGAATCCTTCGGCGCCACCCGCAGCCCCCGCGCCGCCCGCCGCCATCTCCTGGAGATCTACGCCACCCTCCTCGCCGGCCGGCTGGTGCTGGACGTCGAAGGCAGCACGAACATCCACCGCACCACCACCCTGGAGCGGCTGGCCGGCTGGTTCGTGGAGGAGCTGCGCGAGCTGATCCGCCGCTGCCGCACAGCCCACGCCGACAGCGACCTCGAAGAGGTCTACCAGCTCACCCCGCTCCAGCAGGGGATGCTGTTCCACCACCTCCGAACCCCTGAGGCGGACGTCTACGTCGTCCAGTTCTGCCTCACCTTGACGGGCCCGCTCCACCCGCAGGCGCTCGCCGCGGCGTGGGACCGGGTGCTCGCGCTGCATCCGGTCCTGCGCACGTCGTTCCATTGGGAGAAGCTGCAGACGCCCACCCAGGTGGTGCACCGGCAGGTCCGGATGCCGATCGAGACGCGGGACGTGCGCGGCCAGGCGCTGGACCTCGCCGCCTTTCTCGCCGCGGATCGGCGGCGCGGGTTCGACGTGACCCAGGCGCCGCTCCTGCGGCTCAGCGTGCTGCGCACCGGCGCCGAGGAGCACCTGCTGATCTGGACTCACCACCATCTGCTGCTCGACGGCTGGTCCGTCGCCCTGGTGGTGGGGCAGGTGCTGTCCCTCTATGAAGCCCTCGCGCGGGGGGAGAGCCGCGAGATCGAGCGCTCGCGGCCGTTTCGCGAGTACGTCGCCTGGTTGCGCCGGCAGGATCTCGCAGCGACCGAGCGCTTCTGGCGGCAGGAGCTGGCCGGCTTCACCGCCCCGACGCCGCTCGGCGCGCGCGCGGCCTTCCCGGAGCAGACCGGCACGGGCGATCGCACGGTGCGCCTCTCCCCGGCGGCCTCGGCGGCCCTGCAAGCCCTGGCGCGCGCCGAGCAGCTCACGGTCAACACGCTCGCCCAGGGGGCCTGGGCGCTCCTGCTCTCCCGCCACGGCGGCACGGAGGACGTGCTGTTCGGCGTCACCGTGTCCGGACGGCCCGCGGCGCTCCCCGGGGTCGAGACCATGGTCGGGCTGTTCATCAACACCCTGCCGCTGCGCGCCGCCATCGCGCCGGACGGACCGGCCGTGCCCTGGCTCCGCCGGCTCCAGGAGCACCAGGCTACCCTGCGCCAGCACGAGCACAGCCCGCTGTTCGAGGTGCAGCGCTGGAGCGAGGTGCCGGCCGGCACGCCGCTGTTCCACAGCCTGTTCGTGTTCGAGAACTTCCCCACCGCCGCCGAGCGCAGGGCCGGTCCCGGCAGCGTGGAGATCCGCGAGATGCACCTCGTCGAGGCCTCCAACTATCCGCTCACCCTCGCCGTGACCCCCGGGGCCGCCCTGGCCCTGCGCTGCATCTGGGACCGCGCCCGCTTCGACGAGGCGGAGATCCGCCGCCTCCAGGAGCACCTGCGGACCCTCCTGGAGAGCCTCGCCGCGCATCCCCACGAGCCCCTCGGCGCCCTGGAGATGATGCCCGCCGCGGAGCGCCACCAGCTTCTCGTCGAGTGGAACGACACGGGCGGCGACCTCCCCGCGGTCGCCGGTCTCCACCTGGCGTTCGCCGAGCACGCCGCGAGGACCCCCGACGCTCCGGCGTTGACCTGGGGGGAACGCACGCTCACCTATGCCGGGCTCGACCGGGCGGCGGACGCCGAGGCCGAGCGCCTGCGCGCCGATGGTGTGGGGCCTGGATCGATCGTCCCGCTGTCCTCCGCGCGGACGCCGGAGCTGATCGTCGGGATGCTGGCGATCCTGAAGACCGGCGCCGCCTATCTGCCGATCGATCCGTCCTGGCCGCAGGAACGGGTGGGCTTCGTGCGCGGCGACGGGGAGGCGCCGGGAGAGAGGGCCTACGTCCTCTACACCTCCGGCTCCACCGGCCGCCCAAAGGGCGTGGAGGTGCCGCATGCCGCCGTCCTGCGCCTCGTCCGTCAGGGTCCGGGCGGCCCCATCGACTTCACACCCGGGCAGGTCTGGCTGCAGCTCGCGCCCGCCGCGTTCGACGCCTCGACCCTGGAGATCTGGGGAGCCTTGGCGAACGGCGCCCACCTGGTGCTCGCCGGTGCCGAGCCGACGCTGGAGGAGATCGCCGCCACCATCCGCCGGCAGGGCGTCACCAGCCTCTGGCTCACCGCCGGGCTCTTCCATCAGATGGTCGAGCGGGGTCTGGACGACCTGTCTTCGCTGCGCCAGCTCCTGGCCGGCGGCGACGTCCTCTCGGCTCCCCATGTGGACGCGGCGTTGCGGCAGCTCCCGGGCCTGCGCCTGCTCAACGGCTACGGCCCGACTGAGAACACCGTCTTCACCTCCTGCCATCGCGCCGAAGCCCCCCTCGGCTCCTCGTTGCCGATCGGCCGGCCGATCCCCGGCACCCGCATCGTCCTCCTGGATGCGCAGCTCCGGCCGGTGCCCCACGGGGCGCCGGGCCGGCTGCTCACCGGGGGATCGGGCCTCGCCCGCGGCTATCTGCGCCGTCCCGATCTGACCGCCGAACGCTTTCTGCCCGATCCGTTCGCACCTCTCTGGGGGACGCCCGGCGCGCGGCTCTACGACACCGGCGACCTCGCCCGCCGGCGGCCGGACGGCGCGCTCGAATTCCTCGGGCGCCGCGATGCCCAGGTGAAGATCCGCGGCCACCGCGTCGAGCCCGGAGAGGTCGAGGCGGTGCTGCGCGAGCATCCCGAGGTCGCGGACGCCGTCGTCCTCGCACGGCCGGACCCGGCCGGGGGGCTCCGCCTGGTCGCCTGGGTCGTGTCGCGGGTCGTGTCGCGCCGGGCGGGAGCGGATCTGCGGGCCTACCTGGAAGAGCGCCTGCCCGCTCCTCTGATCCCCTCGCTCTTCGTGGCTCTCGACGCCCTGCCGCTCACCGCCAACGGCAAAGTGGACCGCCGCGCCCTCACCGTTCCGGACGCCGCGGCGGACCCCGGCCTCTCCGCCGGGCCGCGCAGCCCCACCGAGGAGGTGCTGGCGGAGATCTGGGGCGAGGTGCTCGGCCTCGACCGGGTGGGCATCGACGAGGGCTTCTTCGACCGCGGCGGCCATTCGCTCGGTGCCCTCCAGGTGGTGTCACGGGTACGCAAGACGTTCGGCGTCGAGCTGCCGCTGCGCGACCTGTTCGAGGCACCCACCATCACCGCGCTCGCCCGGCGGATCGAGGAGCGGCGCCGGTCTGCGCAAGATGCCGGCGAGCCACCGCTCGCCCCGCTCCCGCCGGGCACCGACGCGCCACTCTCCTTCGCCCAGCAACGCCTCTGGTTCCTCGACCGCTTCGAGCCCGGCCGGCCCACCTACAACATCCCGCTCGCCCTGCGGCTCACCGGAGATCTCGACCCGGCGGCCCTGGAAGGCGCGCTCGCCGCCCTGGCGGCCCGCCACGAGGCGCTCTGCACCACGTTTCCGGAGCCGGCGGGTGAGCCGGTGCAGCGGATCGGTGCGGCGGTGGCCGAGCCCCTCCGGTGCCACGATCTGCGCGGCCTCCCGGAGCCGCGGCGGGAGGCCGAAGCCCGCCGCCTGGCGCGGGAGGAGGCGCTCGCGCCGTTCGACCTGGCCCGCGGGCCGCTGCTGCGCACCCGGCTGCTCCGGCTCGCGGTGGACGAGCACCTGCTGCTGCTCACCGTTCACCACATCGTCTCGGATGGCTGGTCGATGGGTCTCCTGGTGCGCGACCTGACCGCGCTCTACGCCGGCCGCCGCGCAGACCTCCCCGCGCTCCCGGTGCCCTACACCGGCTTCGCCGCCTGGCAGCGCACCCGGCTCCAGGGAGAGCGGGAGGAGCGCCTCCTCGCCGGCTGGCGCGAGCGGCTGGCCGGGCTGCCGGCGCTCCTCGACCTGCCGCTCGACCGGCCACGCCCGCCGGTGCGCAGCGACCGGGGGGCCGCGGTGCTCTTCGAGCTTCCGCCGGACCTGTCGCAGCAGATCCGCCGCCTCGGCCGCCGCCACGGCGCGACGCTGCACATGACCTGGCTCGCCGCCCTCGCCGCGCTGCTGCGCCGCTACGGCTGCGGCGCCGACCTGCCGGTGGGGACGACGGTGGCGGGCCGCGACCGGCGGGAGCTGGAGGATCTGGTCGGGTTCTTCGTCAACACCCTGGTGCTGCGCGTCGATGCCTCCGGCGATCCGGCCGGCTCCGAGCTGCTGAAGCGCGCCCGCGAGACCGCGCTCGACGCCTATGCCCGCCAGGAGCTGCCGTTCGAGAAGCTGGTCGCCGCGCTGCGCCCGGAGCGCGACCTGTCGCACACGCCGCTCTTCCAGGTCCTCCTCGCCGTGCTGAACGCGCCCGCGCCTGCGCTCAACCTGCCCGGCCTCACCGTGGCACCGCTGCGCCAACCGCCCGCCACCTCCCGGTTCGATCTGGCGCTCACCGTGCTCGACACCGAGCCGTGCCTCACCGGGGACCTCACCTTCGCCTCCGACCTGTTCGACGCGCCCACGGCCCGGCGGATGCTGGAGCATCTGTCTCTGCTGCTCGGAGCCCTGGTGGAGACGCCCACCCTGCGCCTCTCCGAGCTGCCGGTGGTGACGGCGGCGGAGCAGGCGCAGATCCTCGACGCCTGGGGCATTTCGGCGCCTGCGCCGCCGGGCGGGCTCACCGTGGACGAGCTGTTCGCGCGCCAGGCGGCGGCCACCCCCGAGGCGCCCGCGGTGCGGTATCGCGACGAGGTCCTCACCTACCGCGAGCTGGCCCTCCGCGCCGGCCACCTCGCCGCCCACCTGCGGCAGTGCGGCGCCGGGCCGGACGTGCCGGTGGCCCTCTGCCTGGAGCGCTCGGTCGATCTCCTGGTGGCGGTCTTCGGCATTCTCGGCGCGGGCGCCGCCTTCGTCCCTCTCGATCCGGACGCTCCCGCGGCCCGCCGCGCCCTGGTGCTGGAGGATTGCGCCGCGCCGCTCGTGGTCACCCGCACGAGCCTTCTCCCCGGCCTCCCCACGGCCTGGCACGACCGGGCCGTCCTCTTGGACACGAAGGGAGGGGGTTCCCCCTCTCCCGGCTGGAGGGGGGGCGATGGGAGAGGGGGCCAGGGGGTGAGGTCCCTCCCGGCGAACCTCTGCTACATCCTGTACACCTCGGGCTCCACCGGCCGCCCCAAAGGCGTCCTCATCGAGCACGCCGCGGTGGCCCATTTCGCCCAGGCTCTGCACCAAGCCATTCATGCAAGCCTGCCGGCCGGGCTGCGGGTGGCGCTCAACGCGCCGCTCGCCTTCGACGCCTCGATGCAGCAGGTGGTCCAGCTCCTCGCCGGCCACTGCGTCGACATCCTCCCCGGCGAGGTGCGGCTCGATCCCGACGCCCTCCCCGGCTACCTCGCGGCGCATCGCATCGACATCCTCGACGGCACTCCGTCGCAGCTCCGGCTGTTCCTGGCGGGCGGCGCGGGGCTGCCGGTCGACACCTTCCTGGTCGGCGGCGAGGCGCTCGACCGCGGGCTCTGGGACACCCTGGCGGCCGATCCGCGGACGACCTTCTGGAACGTCTATGGCCCCACCGAGTGCACGGTCGAGATGATGGCCTGCCGGGTGGAGCCGGGCCTGCCTTCGCTCGGCCGGCCGCTCGCCGGCTCCTCCGTCTACGTGCTCGATCCGGACCTCCACCCGGTGCCGGCCGGGGTGATCGGCCAGATCCACATCGCCGGCCCCGGCCTCGCCCGCGGCTATCTCGGCCGTCCGGACCAGACCGCGGCGGCGTTTCGCCCCCATCCCTTCGCCGCGCGGAGCCACGAGCCGGGCGCCCGCCTCTACGCCACCGGCGACCTCGGCCGCTGGCTCGCCGACGGCCGCCTGGAGATCCACGGCCGGATCGACGGCCAGGTGAAGATCCGTGGCCTGCGCATCGAGCCGGGCGAGATCGAGGCGGTTCTGGCGAGCCATCCGGAGATCCAGGAAGCCGTGGTGCGCGCGGTGGCGGACGAGGGCCGGGACCTGCGCCTGGTCGCCTGGCTCGTCCCCCGACCCCCCGCGGGGCTCGCCGCCTGGCTCGCCGACCGCCTGCCGGCACCGATGATCCCCGCCGCCTGGGTGGCTCTCGACGCCGTGCCGCTCACCCCGCAGGGCAAGGTGGACCACCGCGCCCTGCCGCCTCCCGCGGCCGGCCCGGAGCCCGCGGCCACTGCGCCCCGCACGCCGGCCGAACAGGCGCTCGCCGCGATCTGGGCCGAGGTGCTGGGCCGCGAACGGATCGGCGTCGAGGACGACTTCTTCGCCCTCGGCGGGCACTCGCTGCTCGCCGTCCAGGTCGTCTCGCGGGTCCGCCGCACCCTCGGAGTGGACCTGCCGCTGCGCACGCTGTTCGAGGCGCCCACCGTGGCCTCCCTCGCCGAACGGATCGCGGCGCTCCAGCCGGCCGGGCTCGACGGCGCGGAGCCCCCGCTCGTCCCCCGGAACCACGGCGGCGCCGCTCCGCTCTCCTTCGCCCAGCAGAGGCTCTGGTTCCTCGACCGCCTGGAGCCCGGCCGGCCGGCGTACAACATCCCGGTCGCGCTGCGATTCCGCGGAAACCTCGACGTCCGCGCCCTCACCTCCGCCCTGGCCGCCCTGGTGGCCCGCCACGAGTCCCTGCGCACCACCTTCCCCATCGTCGCGCGCGACCCTGTGCAGCACCTCGGCCCCACGACGGGTGCGGGGGATCTGCGCCGCATCGACCTCCACGCCCTGCCGGAGGCCACCCGCGAGGCGGAGCTCCACCGGATCGCCGAGGAGGAGGCCCTGGCGCCTTTCGACCTCGCGCACGGCCCTCTGCTGCGGGCGCGGCTCCTGCGGCTCGCGGGCGACGAGCACGTCCTCCTGCTGACGATGCACCACATCGTCTCTGACGGCTGGTCGATGGGGGTCCTGGTGCGCGACGTCCTGGCGTTCTATCGCGGCGCACCGCCACCGGAGCCGGCGCTGCAATACGCCGACTACGCGGTGTGGGAGCAGGAGTGGCTCCAGGGCGGGCGCCTGGCCTCCCAGGTCGCCTGGTGGCGCGCGCGGCTGACCGGTGCGCCGCCTCTGCTCGACCTGCCGCTCGACCGGCCGCGCCCGCCGGTGCGCACCACCCGCGGCGCCGCCGTGCCGTTCGAGCTGCCCGCCCCGCTCTCGGCGCGGATCCGCGCCCTCGGCCTGGCGCACGGGACCACCCTCCACATGACCTGGCTCGCCGCGCTGGCGCAGCTGCTGCGGCGCTACGGCTGCGGCACCGACCTGCCCGTGGGCACCACCGTCGCCCACCGCGAGCGCCGCGAGCTCGAAGACCTCATCGGCTTCTTCGTCAACACCCTCGTCCTGCGCGTCGATGCCGCCGGGGACCCGACCACGGCCGAGCTGCTCGGACGCTGCCGCGAGACGGCCCTCGCGGCCTACGCCCACCAGGACCTGCCGTTCGAGAAGCTGGTCGCCGAGCTGCGCCCGGCGCGCGACCTCTCTGTCACGCCGCTCTTCCAGGTCCTCTTCGCGGTACAGAACGCCCCGGCGCCACCGATCGAGCTGCCGGGGCTCACGGTGGGCCCGCTGCGCCGGCCGGTGGGCACCGCCCGGTTCGACCTGTCGCTCACCGTGTTCGACACCGCGCCGCACCTCACCGGCCACCTGACGTTCGCGACCGACCTGTTCGACACCCCCACGGCACAGCGCATCCTGGCGCACCTGGAGACCCTGCTCGCCGCCATGGTCGCGGAGCCCGGCCGGCGGCTCTCCGGGCTGCCGGTGCTCACCGCACCCGAGACGGCCCAGATCCTCGACGCCTGGAGCGCCACGGCGGACGCAGAGACCGCCGGCCTCACCGTTCCCGCACGGCTCGCGCTCCAGGCGGCGGAGACCCCGGAGGCCCCCGCCGTGCGCTTCCGGGAGGAGACGCTCACCTTCCGGGAGCTGGCCGGGAAGGCGGAGCGGATCGCCGCCCACCTGGGCCTCCGGGGCGTGGGACCGGACGTGCCCGTGGCCCTCTTCCTGGAGCGTTCGACCGACCTCATCGCGGCCCTCTTCGGCATCCTCCGGGCCGGCGGCGCGTTCGTGCCGATCGACCCTGCGACACCGGCCCGGCGGATCGAGATGCTCCTGGAGGATTGCGGCGCACCGCTCGTGCTCACCCGCCGGAGCCTCCTCCCCCGCCTGCCCCCGGGCTGGGCGGCGCGGGCCCTCGACGTCGACGCCGCCGGCTCCGCCGTCCCTCCCGCGGGACGGGCGCCCGCGGCACGGGTCCTCCCGGATCACCTCTGCTACGTGATCTACACCTCCGGCTCCACCGGGCGGCCCAAGGGCGTCCTGGTGCGGCACGCCTCCGTGATCCAACTGGCCACGGCGCTCCGCGCCACCGTCTACGCCGGCCTTCCCGCCGGCCTGCGGGTGGCGATGAACGCACCGCTCAGCTTCGACGGCTCGATCAAGCAGGTGATCCAGATCCTTTCCGGCCACTGCCTGGAGGTACTGCCCGAGGAGGTGCGCCTGGACCCGGCGGCTCTTCCGGTCTACCTGGAGAACCACCGCGTGGACGTCCTCGACGCCACCCCCTCGCAGCTCCGGCTGTTCTTCGACGCCGGAGCGCCCTTGCGCACGGCAGCCCCCCTGACCCTGCTTCTCGGTGGCGAGCCGCTCGATGCGGCCACCTGGAGCCGCCTGGCCGCCGATCCCGCGACCCGCGGCTGGAACGTCTACGGACCCACCGAATGCACGGTGGATACGACCGTCGCCCGCATCGACGCCGGCCCGGTCACCCTCGGCCGGCCGATCCCCGGCGCCGCGGTGGCGATCCTCGACCAGGACCTACGGCCCGTGCCGGCCGGCGTCGTGGGCCAGCTCTGCGTGGCCGGTGGCGGGCTCGCCCGCGGCTACCTCGGCCGTCCGGACCTGACCGCGGCGGCGTTTCTCCCGGATCCCTGCGCCGCCCGCCGCGGGGCGCCGGGCGCCCGGCTCTACGCCTCCGGTGACCTGGCACGCTGGCTTCCAGACGGCCGGATCGAGATCCGCGGCCGGGCCGACCGCCAGGTGAAGCTGCGCGGTGTCCGCATCGAGCCGGGGGAGATCGAGGCCGTGCTCGCCACCCATCCGGACGTCCGGGAAACCGCGGTGGTCCTGGTGCAAGACCCGGAGCCCCGCCTCGCCGCGATCCTCGCCGGCCCCGGAGAGATCGACCGCGACGCGCTGCGCGCCTGGCTGCGCGACCGCCTGCCGGCCGCGATGGTTCCAGCCGCCTTCGTGGCCACCGCCGGCGCCCTCCCCCGCACCGCCAACGGCAAGCTCGACCACCAGGCCCTCCTCGCGCTGGCGGCCCGCGAGACCACCCACGGCACAAGCTCCGCCGCTCCGCGCGATCCCCTGGAAGAGCGCCTGGCCGCGATCTGGCAGGAGCTTCTCCGCGTCGAGCAGGTGGGCGTGCACGACAACTTCTTCGAGCTGGGCGGCCACTCCCTCCTCGCCATCCGGCTCGGCGTCCGCATCCGGCACGAATTCGGCGTCGAGATCCCCCTCCCGGTCTTCTTCGACACCCCCGACCTGGAATCCCTGGCCAGGGAGGTTTTCCTGCGGATGATGCCCGACGCCGACGGCGAGACCGAGAGCCTCCTCGCCGAGCTCGATCAGATGAGCGAGGAGGAGCTGGAAGAGCTGCTGGGCGAGGAGAGCGCCTGAAATGTCCCTGGGTCCTTGCCGTCCTTGGCG
>DIHE01000057.1 GCA_002420005.1 Holophagales bacterium UBA5704
GTGAGCGGAGCCGACATGTCGAGCCTAGCAGCAGGTGCAGCTAGCAGCAGGTGCCAGGTGAAAGAGCAGAAGTGGCGCAAGGAAGCCAAGAGCCGATAGGACCCGGCGAGAGAATCGGGCTGCGGGGCGGCCTCGGCCATGGAGTGCTTGCGCTGACACCGCACCACCGCACCCAGGGGTGGCACCTGTCACGGCACCTGTCACGGGACCTCGGCGCTCGCTTGGCCCGGCGGATTGGGGGTGCCTTGTCCACGGCGTCGGTGCAGTAGATTGGCCCTCCACCATCCAGACAGGAGGACAGTGCTGAAGCCGTACTCAGGGGTGGCCACGGTGCGTGCCCCCGACTACCCCTTATCTCCGGCCCTGGAGCCAATGCCGGCCTTCCGCACCAATGAGTCAGCGGCAAGTCTAAAGACTCCGTTGCGCTGTCGGGGGAGTCTGGCGTCATGCCCCGCAGTCCGCGCGGCCGCGACCGCCAGACCCGTCGACTCTGAAGGTCCAACTGTGTCGACGGGACGCCGCACGGTGTAACCGGGCGTCCCGTCTCCGAGTCAGTGGACGTGCTCGCTCTCGGGATGAGCGGGCGGAATCATCCGGCCGGGGAGTCCCGGCGGGATGGAGAGGCCGAGCTGGGGCGCGATAGACTCAAGATCGGACTCCGGGATGACGAACAGCACGTGCCGGGGCTCCTGGACCTCCCTACGGAGGTCCAACATTTCCTGGGTCAGAGGCAACAGCAGGATTGGTGTGTGGGGGTGCGGCTGCATCAACTTGTCCCGGAGCTTTGCCAGCTCAGCCTTCGCCGCCGCCGCCTCGGCTCGAGCTGCTTTCAGGTCATCGACCAGGCGCATGGTGCTCTCGACGAGCTCGGTCGCCTGCGCCCAGTAGTGGGGACAGACCGCAGCCGTTCTGGGCTTGTGCGCGAAGTACAGCGTGCCGCCCCTCTGCGAGACCTGCAGAGGTGCGAGGCACCAGTTGCACGGGCAGCGCAGCCTGCCGTCCTTTGAGGCCTGGCGGAGAAATGTCGTGTCTAGAGAGATGTCCAGCTTCTGTGCCTTCCGAATATTGCCGGCTTTGATCTCTACTCCGGCAGGGAAGAGGTATGCGATTTTCATGGGGGTACCTCCTTCGGTCAAACCGAGAAGAGGCGATCGGGCGGAAATACCGAGCAGGGAGCTGTTAGGCCACGAAAAGAGGATCGCCTCGAATCATACTTTCATTTTAGGCCCAAACGGCCCCGCCGTCCTCTCGCGAAGGGGTGGCGAACCCCACCCCGAAGGGCTGGGGATCGCCTTCATTCCCAGGGAATCGGCCGGCGGCCTCATCCCTGGGCTCCGCTCTCGCGGCCCGTTGGGCCGAAAAGGGCGCCCATCTTCGGTGTGCCGTGCTTTGGCAACGGCGTCGGTGCTGAAATCTCACAGTCGCAGGACCGAGATCCGCCGGCCCCGATGCTCGATGTCCTCCTGCGAGCAGCGCTCCGGAGGAGGAGCGGCGCTCGTGCGGCCATCGAAGAGGATCAGGGTCCCCTGGTCGAGACCCAGACGATCCAGGTAGCCCGATAGTTGCTCCAGTCCTTCCTTCAAAGGATCCGGCCGGCGGTCGCGCCAGACCTTCATCTCCGCCGCCCAGCGTTGCATGCCCTTGGGGTGTGGCCAGCGGACGCAGAGATCGATCCGCCCCCGGCCGACCCCGTACTCCCGGTCGATCAATCCACCGCCGTTGACGATGCGCTGGAGAAAGGCCATGAACACCAGTTGGGCCGCCGCTTCCGAGTAGGGTTGCCGCTCGAGGTAGAGCTCGGCGTGCTGACACCAGAACGAGCGGAACTCCTCCAGGAGCTTGTCGAACCGCAGAGTCCTGTCCGGTGCGATGAAGGGCGAGCGTGCCACGGGAAGGCCATCCTGGAGCACCGCCGTGAGAGCGCGCGGGATCACCTCGCGATAGATCGGATTCGCGATCTCCAGGCCGGAGAGACCGGGCGCGGCCAGGCCGAGATCCTTGACGAATTGCACATCGTCCTCGGGCAGGTCGGGAGGCAGAAGCTCTCCGGTCAGAATCGGTTCCAGAACGTGCCGGACCCGCGGTTCCCGGAGACGGTCGGCGAGAGAATCGAGATGGGAGTCCCGGCGCTCGATCAGAGCGTCTTTCGCCCTTTGGATGTGAGCGGCCCCGATGGGGACCGAGCGATCAGGATTCTCCTGTTCCACCGCCTGCCGCGCCAGGGCATTGACCAGCCAAGGCTGGCCGCGAGTCAGCTCCCAGGCGAGGGCTTTTGCCTCGGACGTAAAGACCTGCCCTGTGTCCGCCGTGTGCTGGTCGTAGATCTCGGCGATCTCTGCTTCCGTGAAGTTGCGGAGGGTCAGCGACTCGATCTTGATGTTGAACGGGGAGGACGTGCCGAGGGTCTCCTCATCGTGCCGGAGCCGGATCCGGTAGTCGCGAACGTCGCGCAAGCCGATGAGCGCCACTGCATGAGGAAAATGGCCGGGCCGGTGGGGGTAGCCCGAGCGGAGCTGCCGGAGCACCGACAAGAGGGTCTCGTCCCGCAGGGCATCGATCTCGTCGAGGAACAAGACCACCGGGAGGGGGCACTGCCGAGACCAGCGGATGAGCAGGTCTCGCAGCCGGGTGGCGGCTCCCAGGGAAGAGTCGACCGTGGGCGGCTGAAGCTCCGGGGGAAGGAACATCGCTGCATCCTGCTGGATGGTTTCCAGGATCGTCGTGATCCCGAGCTCCAGATCGCCG
Organism: Holophagales bacterium UBA5704; assembly: GCA_002420005.1. Classification (GTDB taxonomy): domain Bacteria; phylum Acidobacteriota; class Thermoanaerobaculia; order Multivoradales; family UBA5704; genus UBA5704. The sequence continues at coordinate 2,746 of DIHE01000057.1, forward strand.
GCTGTGCTCCCCAGGGTTTGTCCCGCCTCGCAGGAGGTGTGCAAAGCCGCATACCGCCCCTCGGTGGTGAGCATCCGGGCGAGAGCTCCCACGAAGGTGGTCTTGCCGGTCTGGCGGGGGGCGTGGATGACGAAGTATCCCTTCTCGTCGATCAGCCGGCGCACTTCGGGCAGGCGCCTCTCGGGAGGCAGCATGTAATGGTCGAC
>DIHE01000193.1:0-3089 GCA_002420005.1 Holophagales bacterium UBA5704
TCGGCGAGCCGGCGCTCGGCGGTGAGGCGCTCGTCGAGGAAGCGGCGCAGCTCCAGGGAGGCGGCGAGCTGCCGCAGCACGAGCTGCACGGTCTCCATGTCCCCCTCCTGGTAGCCGCCGGCCGCCGGGCTGATCTCCAGGACCAGGACGCCGGCCAGCTCGCCCGCCACCCGCAGCGGGAACGCGGCCTGGAGATCGGCGCGGTGGAGCAGGGCGGCGAGCCGGCCGGTCGGCGCGTCGAGCCGGTTGAAGGCGCGGGCGTCCGGATCGGCGAAGCACTCCCACAGCCCTTCTTCCCCGGGGGGCAGGAAGCGGGCGCGGGTGGCGAGCCAGCGGCTGATCTCTTGTGCGGCGAGGTCGCGCAGGTCCGGCTCGGGCAGCTCGAGGGATTGGAGCCGGCGGGTCAGCCCTTCCAGCTCTTCCGCGGTGATGCTCACCCCCAGCAGGCGGCGCAGCCCGGTGAAACGGCGGATCGCCGCCTTCTGGAGCGGCGTGTAGAGCGCGGCGGCCAGGAGGGCCACCAGCAGGCCCACGGCGACCGAGCGGCGAAACTGAGGCGTCCCCTCGGCGCCCAGGGCCGCTCCGGTGGCGATGACGAGCCCCACCAGGGCGAGCAGGGAGGCGAAGCGGCGCAGGCTGCGGTAGGAGAGGGAGAGCCGCAGCAGGTTGTAGCGCAGCACGAAGAAGACGAAGGTGAGGCCGAGCACCAGGCCGGCGATCTCGGACGAGAGCAGCCAGAGCACCTCGCCGGCTGCCACGGTGCCGGCGTGTTCTCCCGGCAAGGCCGCGGGGTGCAGCAGGCCGCCGAGGGTGAGCAGCCCGGTGGTGGTGGCGAGGGCGGCGAGGAGCCAGCGGAGGAATCGGCGCAGGTGGGAGTCCTCGGCCGTGCGCAGCAGGCGCAGGACGAGGCCGGCGCTGCACGCCGAGGAGACGGCCACGTGGAGGACGACGAAGGGGAAGATGCTCCGCACCACCGTGGCGAGCAAGAGGGTGGCCTCCTGCCAGGCCTTCCAGGAAGCCGGGACGAACAGGGCCAGGGTGGCATAGCCCGGAAAGAGCCAGATCCACCCGGGCCGCTCCGCCGGCTCCGCCTCGTCGGTCAGCAGGCTCCAGAGGCCATGGACGAGCAAGGGAAAGCTGGCGAGCCAGGCCGTCCCCCGCAGGAGATCGAAGAACGTGGCAATACGGCCGAGCGCCGCCACGTCGAACAGGATCGCAACCAGCTCATCGAGCAGGCACCCGCCATGCCAGAGGGTGAGGCTGACCGCGAGGAGCCGCATGGGCAGCCCCGGCAACACCCGCGGCTGGCGGAACAGCTCCCGGGCCAGGAAGCCATACAGCAGGGTCCCGGTCAGAAACAGGACGAGCTGCACGAAGAGGAGGAGGTCCTGGGGCACGGAAGGCCAGTGTACCCCCATGCAGTCCCCGCACTGCATCGCCCCCCTCCAGAGTGCAGCTCTGCGACTGCACTCCCCCCCCGCCCGCCTCCCCCTGCGCCACCTCCGTCTCCTTTGTTTGCCGACACTTCCGCGGGCTCCTCCCGGCAGGCACGGGTCTTGAGAAGGAGAGGGGCGAGCACAAGGAGGCTCGAACCCATGAACGACACGCTGTCTCAGATCTCGACACCCACCCCGCTTCTCAGTCTTTCGAACGCTCCGGAGCCGCCGCGGCCGGAGGCGGCCGTCCCCGCCGCCGGCTCGGCCGCGGAACAGGGGCTGCGCTCCTCGCAGGGCATCCGCTGGCTGCTGCTGGCTGGCGCCCTCGTCTGTGGCGTCTCGGTCTACCGCCTGGTGCAGACGCAGTGGTCCTTCCTGCCGGAGCCGTTGCAGTTCCTGCTCCTCGTGGGCGGTGCCCTCTCCATCTTCGGGCTGGGCCGCTTGACGCGGCGCCGCCTGCACCTCCCGTATGCCGGGTCGGCGCTGCTTTCTCTGTTCGCCGGCCTCGTGCCGGTCCTCGCCTGGGGCGCCGGGTACCTGAAGCTCCTCGACACACCATCGGGCTGGTTGGCGTTTGGTGCCGGGCTCGCGGTCCTCCTCGGAGCGGCGCGGCGGGTGCTGGCGGAGGAGCTCAAATACAAGGGGCTCTTCTATCCCGCGGTTCTCGGCGTCCTGCTCGCTGCACAGGCCGTGCTCCCCTGGTTGGCCAACTCGGTCCTGGCGGATCACCCCTTTGCTCCCGGCGGGGTCTACGCGACCGCGGCGCTCGGCCTGGGCGCGCTCCTGTACTTCGGGGCGCTCCATGTCAATCGCTTCTTCTTCCACCGTGACCGCCGCGACGGCGTCGAGCGGCCGGTGCACTTCGTCCCCTTCCTGCTGCTCGGTCTCCTCTATGGCGGCGCGCTGATGCTGCTCGACCCCGACTCCCACTTTCTCGCCCTTCCCCTGGCGGTCCTCGGCATCGTCCTCGCCTCGACCGGTGAGGAGTACCACCGCGCTCTCGCCGCCTCGCTCGGTGAGGCTCCGGCGCGCTGGCCCCGCCGATCGGTGGGCTTGATCGCCGTGGGCCTCGGCCTGCTGGCGTGCTCCGTGCCGGTTGCGTTGCGGGATCCCGATGGCGTCTGCCTGGCCCTGGTGGCTCTGGCGGCCGCGGTCTTCCTGCTGCGCTGGGGCCTGCGCCACCGGACGGCTACGCTGTATGCGCTGGGCCTGGGTGCCTCGCTCCTCGCCTACACCGCGGCGCCCGCCCTGTTTCGCCCGGTGGCCCGCTGGCTTCTGGGCGCGGTGACGGCGGCCACGGGTGTGGCGTCGGACGCCTCGCTCCTGGCTCTCGGCCAGCTCGGTTTCTTCGCCCTCCTGGTGGCCGGCGCGCTGTGGCTGCGGCGGCTCGACGTGCCAGACCGCCTGCGGACGGTCCATGCGGTGGCTGCGGGGCTTCAGCTCGTCGCGGTGACGTTTCTCGCGCTGCCGAAGGCGGACGGTCTCCGGGTGCTGCCCGCCGTTCTGCTTGTCGGCGTGATCGCCACAGCTCTCACGCGGCGATCCGAGCTCGCCCTCGCCTGCACCCTTCCCTCGGTGGCCCTGGTGCTCAGCTTCTGGGGCCGCGATCTGGGCACCTTCCAGACCGTTCTGCTGGTGCAGACCTTCTTCGCC
>DIHE01000193.1:3478-3942 GCA_002420005.1 Holophagales bacterium UBA5704
CTCCTGGGTGCGGCTTTTCTCGAAGAAGGGCTCCGTTTGCGCCGCCGCAACCTCACCTTCCAGGGGCTCGGCCTGCTCGCCGCCTGGCCTGCGATCCAGCTGGGTGCCGTGGCCGGCTTCGACGCTCCGGAGCCGTGGCTCCTGGGCCTGACCGTCTCCGCCGTGGTGCTTGCGGCGATGATCCGATGGGCTCGCCACGGTCTCGGGGAGCGGCTGGCGTCGAGGCTGTCCATCGGCCAGGAGGAGTGGAAAAGCCTGACTCTCGACCCTCTGGCGGACCTTGTTCACCTCTGGGGGATGACCGCCGTGCTGTGCGGGGCGATCTTCGCCGGCCCCGAAGCTCTGGCCCTCACGATGGCGCTGGTGGCGCTGGTCTACCTGAGCCGCCGCGCTCTCGCCGGCCGGGCGCCGTCGGCGGCGTTGCCGCTGCGACCCTCGCTGCTCCTGCTGGCCCAGGTCGCGGC
>DIHE01000193.1:4214-18713 GCA_002420005.1 Holophagales bacterium UBA5704
TGGCGTTCCCTCGGAGAGGCTCTCGGCCGCCGGCCTGCGGTCGAGCCGTGGAGCACCGCCCTGGCGGGCCTCACCGCTCTCGGGTACGTGGCGGCCTGTTGCTGGCGGCTCGTGCTCTCGCTGCCGGCGCCGTTCACGCAGGTCGAGAGTCTCGCCCTGGCAGGGATTGCGGTACTCTGGGCGCTCCTTTCCGGTGTGGCGGCCTGGCGGAGCCGGCGGGAGAGCGACGTCTGGGCGATGCAGATCTGGATCGGGCTGGGGTTCGTCCAGGCCCTGACCGCGGGCTGGATCACCCTGGGCAATGCGCCGACGCCGTACCTCCTGCTCGCCGCGGGCGCCGGTCTCTACGGAGCCGCGCAGCTTCTCGGCCGGACGGACCTGCGAGAGGCCTTCTTCCATCCGTGCCGGGCCACCGGTCTCGCCCTGCCGCTGGCAGCCGGTCTGCTCGCCTTGATCCGCACGTGGAGGGCGTTTGGAGCCGCGGTGTGGTTCCCGGCCTGTGCCGTCTTCCTGGTGAGCCTCTTCTACTTCGTGGTGGCCTCGCGTGAAGAGCGGCGCGTCTTCCCGTCGCTCGCCGCGGCCCTGTTTCTGGGGTTGCCGTTCATCGCGGTGATCGACCAGACCCGCCTCGGCGGCGAGCTGTATGCGCTGGCCCCGGGTGCCTCCTTGCTCGCGCTGGCCTGGCTGCTGCGCACCGAGCTGGGCGAGCGATGGAGCCGCCACGTGGTGGCCGTCGGGGCCTCGTGCCTGTACGCCACCCCGATCGTCGCCCTGTCGGACCAGATCTCCTGGGGCTGGCTGGCGGCCCTGCTGGTGCTCGCCACGGCGTTCGGTGCGGTGTCATTCGGGTTGCGCAGCCGCTCGCTGCTCACCGTCTCGACGGCGGCGCTGCTGACCGACCTGGGCTTTTTCATCTTCCGCATCGGCACCTCGGCGCCGACGCTCCTCTGGGTCCTCGGGGCGGCCTTCGGCCTCGCCGTCATGGGCGCCGCGGCGGTGCTCGAATCCCGGCGGGAGGACCTCCTGCAACAAATCCGCGTCTTCGGCCGCGAGCTCCAGGCCTGGAGCTGACCCCAACCGATATCCAGAGAGGGAGACCGATCATGAACATCCTGCAACGTTTCCAGTTGTTGTTGAGAGGGCGGATCAACGCGGCCTTCGATGCCATCGAGGACCGGGAGAGGAGCCTCCTGCAGCTCGTCCACGACATGGAGGAGGAGCTCGACGCTGCCAAGCGGGCGGTGGCCCGCGCCATGGCGAACGAGGACCGGCTGCGGGCGCAGATCGCGTTCCACACCAAGGACGCCGCCGATTGGCAGCGGGCCGCCGAGCGGACCCTGGGGAAGGGGAACGAGGCGGACGCCCGCGAAGCCCTGCGGCGCGTCGAGCTGGCCGAGCGGCAGAGCGAGCAGCTCGCGGCGCAACTCGCCAAGCAGTCCGCCGAGACCACCGAGGTCCGCGAGTCGGTGGTCCGTATGCAGCAGCGCTGCGACGAAGCGAAGAGCCGTCTCCAGGTGGTCCAGGCGCAGATGCGGCAGATCGAGGCGCGCAAGGCGATCGGAGGTGTCCTGTCGAGCGCCCACGCGCACAATCTGCACGCCGAGTTCGACCGCATCAGCGGCCGGGTGGAGGAGGAGGCGGCCACCGAGCGCAATTACCAGCGGCTCGACGACCAGCTCTCCGGAGACGACGTGCGCCGCCGTTTCGAGGCCGACGCCGTCGCCGACGCGGTCGAGGACCGCCTGGCCCGGCTCAAGACGCCGCCGCCGGCCGAGCCTGAGCCGACCAAGGTGGGAGAGGAGACCCGGTGAGCGGGTTGCTGCGTCGGCTGGTCCGCCTGTGGGGCCAGTCGCGCATCCGTCTCCCGCGTCGCCCACCGGGCCTCGAGGACCTCCTGCCCGGCGATCGTCTCCAGGTCGGCTCCCGGCTCTGGCGGGTGCAGGGGAGGCTCCTGCTGGAGTCCGGAGGATGGATGATCCGCCTGGAAGCGGAGGGCGACGTGCCGGCAGAGCGGGAGGCGCGGCTGGTGCAGGACGCAGGAGACTGGGTCCTGCTGGAAGGGGGCCTCCGGCACCCCCTTCCTCCGGACGGCCTTCTTCTCTTCCCGACTCCTCCTGAGGGGTCCTTTGACAAACCGGAGGCGACCGCTTAGGATTCCTGCCCTCTGGGCCGGTGTAGCTCAGTTGGTTAGAGCGCCTGACTGTGGATCAGGAGGTCCCCGGTTCGAGTCCGGGCACCGGTACCATTTTCCCCGACTTTTCAAAGATTTGCCTGACTCCCGGGTCCCGCAGGGGCGTGGGACCTGCACTGACCTTGCGTCCGACGAGCATGACGGAGCCCACGGTCGCCTACCGCATCTGTCCCCTGTGCGAAGCCTGCTGCGGCTTGACGGTCGAGCTGCGCGACGGCCGCGTGGCCGCCGTCCGTGGCGACCGGGAGGACGTCTTCAGCGCCGGCTATCTCTGCCCCAAGGGGGTGGCGCTCAAGGAGCTGCACGAGGATCCGGATCGGGTGCGCGAGCCGCTGGTGAAGCGCGACGGCCGTTTCGTGACGGCGACCTGGGACGAGGCGTTCGCCGAGATCGAGAGGCGTCTCCCACCCATCCTCGCGCGCTCGGGACGGGACGCGGCGGCGCTCGCCATCGGCAATCCGACCGTCCACAAGATGGGCCTGTTGCTCTATGTGACGCGGCTCGCCCGCGCCCTGGGCACGCGCAACGTGTTCAGCGCCTCGACCCTCGACCAGATGCCCAAGCAGCTCTCCAGCGGGCTGCTGTTCGGCCACTGGCTGTCGATTCCCGTGCCCGACATCGAGCGATGCGATTTCCTGCTCGTGCTCGGCGCCAATCCCGTGGCGTCCAACGGCAGTCTCTGGACGGTGCCCGATTTCCGCGGCAAGGCCAAGGCGCTCCAGGCGCGCGGCGGCAAGCTGGTGGTGGTCGACCCGCGGCGCACGGAGACCGCGCGGCTCGCCGACCGGCATCTGTTCATCCGTCCGGGAGGCGACGTCTTCTTCCTTCTCGGCCTGGTGCACACGCTGTTCGCCGAGGGGCTGGTGCGTCTCGGGACTCTCGCGGAGCACGTGAACGGCGTCGAAGCGGTGCGCGAGGCTGTCGTACCGTTCGCGCCCGAGCGCGTCGCGGCCCGCTGCGGCATCGCGGCGGAGACGATCCGGGAGCTGGCCCGCACCCTGGCCGGTACTGAGAGGGCCGCCGTGTACGGGCGGCTGGGGACCTGCACGCAGCGCTTCGGCTCGCTCAGCAGCTGGCTGGTGGACGTGCTCAACGCGCTCACCGGCCATCTGGACGTGCCCGGGGGCGCGATGTTCCCCAAGGCCGCCGCCTTCGCCGCCAATACGATGGGGCCTCCCGGCAGGGGAAAGGGCGTCGAGACCGGGCGCCGCCGGAGCCGCGTCTCGAATGCGCCGGAGGTGTACGGCGAGCTGCCCATGACCTGCCTGGCGGAGGAGATCGAAACCCCGGGTGAGGGCCAGGTCCGGGCGCTGGTCACGGTCGCCGGCAACCCGGTGTTGTCGGCCCCCAACGGCCCTCGGCTGGCCGCCGCGCTGGAGACGCTGGACTTCATGGTCAGCGTGGACGTCTACATCAACGAGACCACGCGCCACGCCGACGTGATCCTGCCGGGGCTGTCGCCGCTGGAGGAGTCGCACTATGACGTGGCGTTCCCCCAGCTCTCCTGCCGCAACCATGCTCGCTACAGCGCACCGGTGCTCGCGCCGCCGCCGGAACGGCCTGCGGAGTGGGAGATCCTGCTGCGGCTGGCGGCGGTCGCCGAAGGGAGGGGCGCCGGAGACCACGCGCACATCGTGCAGACCCTGGATGACGAGATGGTGGCCGAGGACTTGCGCCGCCGGATCGGCGCCCAGGCCGACGTCCTGTTGCAGGCCGTGGCACCGCGGCGCGGCCCCGAGCGGCTGCTCGATCTCGCGTTGCGCGGCGGTCCGTACGGCTTGACGCTGGCGAAGGTCCAGGCCGCGCCCCACGGCATCGACCTCGGCCCGTTGGCGTCCCGCGTGCCGGAAGTCCTGCGCACCCCCTCGGGAAAGATCGAGCTCGCGCCCGCCCTGTTTCTCGAGGACCTGCGGCACGCCGAGGCGGATCTCGCGGCACCCGCTCCCGACCTGGTGGTGATCGGCCGCCGCGACCTGCGCTCGAACAACAGTTGGATGCACAATCTTCCGGTCCTGGCCAAGGGTCCTCGACGGTGTACGGCGCTGGTCCATCCCGCCGACGCCGCCCGCTGCGGCGTGACCGATGCGGGCACCGCGCGCCTGATCGGCGCCGGCGGACAGGCGGTCACGGTGGAGGTGAAGGTCAGCGACGAGGTCATGCCGGGCGTGATCTCCCTGCCGCACGGCTGGGGCCACGACCTTCCCGGAATCCACCTGGAGGTCGCCGCCCGGCGGCCGGGCGCCAACTTGAACGCGCTGCTCGACGAGAACCTGCGCGATCCCCTCTCCGGCAACGCTGTCCTGAGCGGCGTGCCGGTGCGCTTGGAGCCGGAAGCGGCTGGTCTGGAACGGGGGTAGGGCGACGCCCCGGTGCCCAAGAGGGTGTGAGCCCCAGGTTCACTCGCCGTCGCAGGCACCCGCCCGGCCAGGAGGCGGCCGAGCCGTTGCGCGGTCCTCGACGAGCCGAGCTGAAGCTCCCGGCCGACCGCGGGTGTAGCCTCCTTGCTTTCCGACAGACCTGCTCAGCCCGGCCCCTTTCCCACGATCGCCTTGACCCGCCCGACCGCGCCGGAGGTCAGGCGGACTTTGATGCCGTGCGGGTGGGTGGGGGAGGAGGTGAGGATCTCCCGCACGATGCCGCGGGTGGTCTGGCCCGTCGCCTGGTCCGGTTTGAGGACGATGTCCACTTCCAGGCCCGGGCGGATGTCCTGTCTGCGCCTGCCATCCATGGCGTCCCCGGGCTCAATCCCGGCCCAAGGCGACGTCCGGGGCGATGGCGTGGAGGGAGATTTCGACCTCTGTGGTGCCGGACGCGAGGGCGAAGCACAGGCCGGGTGCCACCATGGCGGCGGTGCCCCGGGGGAGGTCGAGCGTCGGCGGCTCCCGGCGGGCGAGCTCGTCCGCGGTGCCGAGGAGCAGACGGGCGTCGCCGCGCGAGGCGAAGAGGATCACCGCCTGCCCGTCCGAGGCCTGCAGCGGGCTCTGCCTCGCGCTCTCCAGGCGCAGGCGCGACGCCCGCAGCCCGGGCACGTCGCCCAGCGTCGCCACGTCTCCACCCGGAAAGCTCCGGCGGGCCGGTGACCGGCGCTGCCGGCCGGGCAGGGTGATCTCCTGGCTGTCGCGCGGCGCCGGAGTGGTGCGCAGCAGGTGGAGCGCCATCTCCCGGTGGTAGATGTGCGGGATCGGAGCTCCTGCGTTCTGGTCGTGCAGACGGTCGACCATGTCCGTCGAGGTGGTGGCGAACTCCTCGAGCACACAGCCGATGACCGAATGGACGACGCCGGTCTTTTCGAGGCGCAGGACGTCGCCCGCGCCGAGGGGAATCCGCCAGCCTTCGTAGCGCGGGTCTCCGGACCCCTCCAGCCAGCGCGAGAAGGAGTCCCTCTCGTAGGTGGCCAGCCACTCTTCGAGAGAGCAGATGAGCGCGAACGACTCCGGCCGGGCCTCCAGCACGTGAAAGATCTCGACCTTGTGGTGGCGGTGCTGCTGAAAGCTGAAGCCTCTCCCCGGTTCCTGGAAGAAGACGGAGTACCCCAGAGGACTGCTCGCCTTGATCGCGTAGCTCTTGTACTTGGGCAGGAGCCCGATGTCCCGCTGGAACGCCGCGAGCCGCCGGGCGTCGTCTCCACCGAGGGGTGCGGCGAGGATCTCGCCGAGCGCCTCCTTCCAGGAGGCCTCGAATCCTTCCAGAGCATCGATCCCCATGTCGGAGGTGAGCGGCTCGCGGAGCGCTTCGAGCTCATCCAGGGTGGCGGCGACGCGTTGGAATCCGGACATACAGGGGTGATTCTAGCAGGTCCTCCGCCGGCTCCGCGGGCGCGTTCAGGCGTTCCCGGCGCACTGTGAGGGAAAGCGGCTGCGTTCTGCGCCCTGTGAGAGTGAGTCCGGGGTCCGCCGTCGGGGGGGCTCCTTTTGCCGGGAGGAGATTTTCATGAATTTTTGTTGTTTTCGCCGACTCGTGTTCGTGGTGCTCGCGCTCGCTGCCGGCCCGGGGATGGTCGGGCTCAAGGCAGAGGCAGGTGTCGCCGGGGCGTCCGGGCTGCGGATGGTGGATGCGGATCTGGAGGTGTTCGTGACCGGTCTGCCTGCCGGCCGTCCGGCGACGGTGGTGTTGACCGGGGCCAAAGGGGGGGAGGTCCTCCGCGGTGCCGTGACGGAGGAGGGGCCGAGGTTCGGGCGCGCCCGCCTGGCCGGTGCACTGCCGGCGTTCACCCGCTCCGGGCCGGTCTGGAGGCTGAGTGTGGTGGGCGAGGGCGGCGTTGCGCTCGGGCAGGAGCTGCCGCTCCTCGTCGCCCTGGACTGCCCGCCCGGTGAGGCGTGCCGCTTCGAGCTCCTCCCCGGCCTCACGGCACCGGGGGCCGCCCTGGTCGATCCGGCCCTCGGCCGGGCTCTCGATGGGCTGCCGGCGGGAACGATGGATCTGCTCGGCACGGCGGCGGCCGATCCGGCGCTGCGCGGGGCGGCGCTGACCGCGGCCTGGCATTGGGTGGCGCTGCCGGCTCCTCCTCCCGGGATCTGCGGCTGTGCCTGGACGGTGGAGGCGGCGCTTCCAGGTGGCATCGGGGATGGCGGCGTGGCGGCGGGGGTGGCCGCGTGCAGGGCGCGCCGGGAAGCCGGCCGGCGGGTGGAGCAGGCGCGCTCCAGCTCCCTCGCCCTGCGCCGCCGCTGCGTTCGTTCGGAGATCCGCTCCGCCGAAACGGTGGCGGTGGCGCAGGGGGCATGGTCCGGCGCGCTCGCGGTGCCGCGGGTCGTCCTCACCGGGTGTCCGGTGCCCTGTGCGGCCGACATCTCCTGGGAGGCGGAGGTGGAAGGGCGGGCGCGGGCCAGGGTGGAGGGCGGGCTCGATACCTCTGCGGAGTCTTCCTGGGAGGCCGCGGTGACGGTCGACGGGACGGTGGTTCTGGAGGTGGAGGACGAAGCCGTCGCTGTTCCCGGTGGAGCTGGAGCGGAGGCGCTGCGCCGCGCGCACGGCGGAGGGTCCGGAGAGCTCGCCGGACTGTGGGCCACGGCGCGGGCGGGGGCGGCGGCAGCCGGAGACAGGACGGCGGATGCGGCGGCGCTCGCGGACGTCGCCTGGCAGCTGGCTGGAAGCGGGACCTCGGTGTGTGCTCAACCGGAGCGGGTCCAGGTGGGCCTGACCTCAATGTCGCGCCTCCAGGGCCACACGGGGTTCGAGGACGAGTTCCCGGGTTGCGATCCCGGCCAGATCGGGCTGCTCATCGTCGTCAAAGACCCGCCTTGAGGGCCGCGTTCCAGGCTTCGGCCCGGCGGGTCGCTTCGGCATCCGGGCCGAGGTGATCGCGCAGGATGGGGAGGCTGGCCCGCAGGAGGCCGGCGGCCTCGGAGCGCTCCGCCCGGGCGAGCAGGCAGCCGGCGAGGAGGCTCTCGGCCTCGGCGGTCTGCCAGGCCCCCGCCGGGCGGCCCGCCCGCTGCACGGCGACCGCCTCGCGGAGCAGGGGCTCGGCCCGGGCGGGGTCCTTCTGTAGCAGGCGGATCCAGCCGAGGCGCTGGAGTGGTTGGGCGAGGCTTCGGTGCCCGGCCGGCAGCGCGCGCCGTTTCCGCGCCAGGAGATCCTCGAACAGAGCGGCGGCCGGTCCCAGCGCACCGGCGGAGAGCTCCAGGTCTCCCAGGTTGGAGAGCACCGCGAGCGCGCTGGGGTGGTCGGGACCCAGCGCTGTACGCATCTGGGAGAGCGCTTCCCGCAGGCTCGCCCGGGCGGCCTCCCAACGGCCCAGCCTCTGCTCGACCATTCCGAGATTGCTGAGCGTTTCGGCGACGTCCGCATGGGCTTCTGGATGGAGCTTCCGGCGTACCGCCAGGGCTTGCCGCAGCAACGCCTCGGCTTCCACGGTGCGCCCGGTCTCTCCCAGGAGCCCTCCGAGATTGCTCAGATTGGTGGCCACCGCGGGATGGATCTCGCCGTACGCGGATCGATGCAGCGCAAGGGCGTCGCGCAGGGCCGCCTCTGCGGCGGCCATGTCTTTTTGCTGGTACCAGACGACGGCCAGGTTGTTGAGCGTCCGGCCGAGGTCCGGATGGCGGGGGCCGAGGGTGCGGCGCCGTACTCCCAGCGCAAGGCGCAGGAAGGCTCCGGCCTCCCGGTACCGGGCCTGGTAATAGAGGCCGACCCCGAGATCGTTGAGCGTGCGTCCGACCTCGGGATGCTCGCTTCCGAAGGCCCGGAACTGCGCGGTCAAGGCTTGCCGCAGCTCGCTCTCCGCTTGTCGATAGGCGCCGCGGTCGATGAGCAGGAGACCCAGGTGCTCGCGGCTCACCGCCACGTCAGGATGGTCGGTCGGCAGAGTGCTCTGCCGCAGGGTCAAGGCCTCCCGCAGCAGCGGCTCGGCGCGGGAGAGGAGGCCGAGCTTGTGATAGACCTGACCCATCGTATCGAGGAGCGTCGCGCGCACCGCCGGCTCACCGGCGAGGCCGCGGCCGATCGCGGCGGAGCCGCGATCCAGCAGCTCGCGGGCGGTCACTTCCTCACCTTTCGCCTCCGCCGGATCGGAGACCTCGAAGAGATCGACCAGAAACCCGGTGACCCGCTCGGCGCGGGCGCGCTGGGCCTCCGACTCGGCGAGCAGACGCTCGGCGCGGGCGCGTGCCGCGTCGGCCTGCCGCGCCTGCCAGAGCGCCATGGCGGTTCCGGCGAGGAGGCCACCGGCTGCCAGGGCGGCGGCGAGCAGGGCCACGCGGTGGCGGCCAGCGAAACGCACAGCCCGATGGAGGAGAGTCGGCCGCCGGGCGGTCACCGGTCTCCCTTCCAGGAAACGGCGCAGATCCTCCGCCAGCCGCTCCGTCGTGGGATAGCGCTGCGCCGGATCTTTGCGCAGCGCGGTGAGCACGATGGCCTCCAGATCGCCGGTCAGCTTCCGCCGCAGCCGCTGCGTCGCCTCCTCGCCGTCCCAGAGGGGGTCCGCCAGGTCGGCGGTGCTCCGCAGCAGCAGCGCGGAAGGGGCGGGAGGCTCGCGTTCGAGGACGTCGCGCTCGACCTCGGCTGCGGTTCGGCCGGCGAGAGGGACGGGGTGGCGGCCGGTGAGCAGGCGATAGAGGAGGACGCCGAGCGAATAGACGTCGCTGGCGGTGGTCAGCGGGGCGCCGCGCAGCTGCTCCGGGCTCGCATAGGCGGGGGTGAGCAGCCGTGCTTCGGCACGGGTGGTGAGCAGCGGCTCGCCGGCCGGATCGGGGACCAGGAGCTTGGCGATGCCGAAGTCCAGCAGCTTGACGACGCCGTCGGCGGTGACCAGCACGTTGCTCGGCTTGAGGTCGCGATGGATCACCAGATTGCGGTGGGCGAACTCGACCGCGGCACAGACGTCGAGGAAGAGCGCGAGACGGCGGGGGAGCGAAGGTCCATGGCGCGCGCACCAGGTGTCGATGGGCTCGCCGTGCACCCGTTCCATGACGAAATACGGACGCCCGTCGGCGGTGCTGCCGCCGTCGAGCAGGCGGGCGATGCCGGGATGGTCCAACCGGGCGAGGATCTGCCGCTCGCGGCGCAGGCGGGCCATGATGTCCGCGGTGTCGAGGCCGCGGCGCACCAGCTTGAGAGCCACCGCCATGCGGAACGGCTCGTCGCGCTCGGCGGCGTACACGGTGCCCAGGCCGCCCCGGCCGATGACGCCCTGTACCCGGTACGGGCCGATCCGCTCCGGTGCCGGCTCTTCCACCTGGGCGAGAGCCAGGCCCGCGGCGACCGCCTCGGCGAGGGGGGCGTCGTCGCCGTCCGACTCCCGCAGCAGGGCCTCGACCTCCGCGAGCAGCTCCGCATCGTCCCCGGCCGCCGTGGCCAGGAAGCCGGCGCGCTCCTCCACCGGCCGTTCGAGGGCGGCATGAAACAGCTCCTCCATCCGGAGCCAGCGGGCAGAAGGGCCGGGGTGCATGCTCCGGCAGACTGTAGTTCAAGGCGGGGTTGGGGGGAATCCAAGGACGTCAAGGTCGCCAAGGACGGCAAGGACCCAACTCTCGGGACTGTGTCCTTGTTGTCCTTGGCGACCTTTTGGTCCTTTTTTTCTTTGCCCCCCATGAGGGAAATCTCCCGCGCCCTGCGCCCTGTCCAGGTGAGCCGCTCCGGGGCGGCTCCGGAGCCGCCACGAAGGCGGCGCCGTTTCAAGGAGGACTGTTTCATGTCGATTTCTGCATTTCGTCCCCTCGCCGCCGCCCTGTTGTTGACCGCGGCTCCTGCCTTCGCCGGCGCCGACTGCGTGAAGTACGCCGGCCTCGACCACTGTGCGATCGGCGCCGCCACGCTCGAGGTGAACGGCGACGTTCTCCAGGTCTCCGGCACCGGCGATGCCGGCGAGGACGGCGTCGCGTCCGTCCTGCCGGCCGATACGGTCGACTGGCAGGCCGGCGTCCGCTTCTCCGGAGGGAACAGCAGCTCGCGCGCCGCTCTGGGCGCCGAGGCCGGCGGTGAGGTGATCAGCCGGGCCCTGGTCGAGCCCGGAGACGACGGGCTGCACCTTTCCGCCACCTTCACCGGCTCCGACGGCCCGGGCACCCACTCGATCCTCATCTACCGTGACGGCCGCCTGGTGGGCAGCCAGGGTGGTGTCGAGGGCGACCGGTACCTCAACATCGACGACTGGTTCGACCTGTATTGGGAGATCTGGGACCTCATCGGTTTCCACAATCGGGTGGCGAACGGCGCCTGCGTCTGGACGTTCGGCCTCGGGGAGCCGCTGGCTCTCACCCTGCCGAATGGCACCAAGGTGAAGGGCGACGAGATCCACTTCGTCGAAGAGGTCGCGGCCGGTGGCCACTACCCCTATGTGAGCTTCGACGGCATCACCCTGCGCTCCTCGCTCGATCTGCAGATCGTCAGCGAAGAGACCCATTGAAATCACCCTGCGTACCTTCTCCTTCCCATGCATCTCTCGGCACCTCGTTGGGTTCGCCTCTTTCCGGCGGTGGCCGTGGCCCTGGTGGCCTCGGCTGCCGCCCCCTCTTTGTCCCGGCCGCCGGCCGCAGCGAGCGGTGGCACGGCCACGGTTTCCGACGCCTCCCGGCACGCCTTCGGGCGGGCCGTCGCCAACCTGCGCCGCTCCCAATGGCCCCTGGTGCGCTCCGGCAAGGAGCTGTTCGTCCGCCGCTGGGCCGAGCCGCCTCTCGGTCCTCTGCACAACGCCGGCTCCTGTTCCGATTGCCATTTCCTCGACGGCCGTGGCGAGCCTTCGGGCACGATTCCCGTCCTCCTGCGGCTCAGCATTCCGGGACCGGACGGCGCGCCGCTCCCCGAGCCGCGCTACGGCGTCCAGCTCCAGGACCGCGCGGTGGGCGGTGCCCGCGCCGAGGGCACGGTGATTCTCGATTGGCAGGAGGTCCGGGGGCGCTATCCGGACGGCGCCCGCTACACCCTGCGGCGCCCCCGGTGGCGCGTGGACCGGCTGGCGCAGGGTCCGCTGCATCCCGGAACCCGCCTGTCGCCGCGCATCCCGCCCTCCCTCGTCGGTCTCGGCCTGCTGGAGGCGGTGGCCGTCGCGGACCTGCCGGCCGGGCGCCGTCCACCGGGGCGGTTCGGCTGGAAAGGCGCCGCGACCTCGGTTCAGGATCAAGTGCAGCGCGCCATGGCCGAAGATCTGGGCCTCACCGAGCTGGATGGCGACGAGCCGCGCCGGTTGACCACCTACGTCCGCCTCCTGGCCGTCCCCGCCCGCCGCGGCGTCGACCGGCCCGAGGTCCGGCGCGGCGAGACGCTGTTCCGGCGCGCCGGTTGTGCCGGCTGCCATCTCCCCGAGCTGCGCACCGCCCCGGAGGCGTCCTTTCCGGAGCTGGCCGGGCAGACGATCCGCCCCTACACCGACCTCCTGCTGCACGATCTCGGCTCCGATCTCGCCGACATCCGCCTGAACGGCCGGCCGGATCGGGCGCCCTCCAGCCGTCTCTGGCGCACCGCACCGCTCTGGGGCCTGGGTCTCCAGAAGACCGTCACCGGGACGGTCGCCCTGCTCCACGACGGCCGGGCGCGCAGCGCGGAAGAGGCGATCCTCTGGCATGGCGGCGAGGCCCGCACGGCGCGGTCGCGCTTCCGTTCCCTCCCCGCGGTGGATCGCGGGGCTCTTTTGCGGTTCCTGGATTCTCTCTGACGGCGCCGGTCAGGCCGGCGCCGCCATCTCTTTGCGCAGCCACGCCCGGGCGAGCTTCAAGTCGCGCTCGACCGTGGCGTGGGAGAGGCCGAGCACCTCGACCGTCTCGTCGATGGTGAGCCCGCCGAAGAAGCGCAGCTCCACCACCTGGGCCTTGCGGGGATCGACCTGCTCCAGGGCGGCGAGGGCGTCGTCGAGGCGGATGAGATCCGCGGTGCGCTCCGGTGCCGCCGGCTCGATGCCGTCCTCCAGCGGGACGAGCAGGCTGCTGCCCCGCTTCCCCGCCTCGCGCCGCCGGGCGAGGTCCACCAGCACCCGGCGCATCACCTGCGCCGCCGCGGCGAAGAAGTGACGGCGGCCCTCCCAATCCCGCTCCAGGCCCACCATGCGCACATAGGCCTCGTGCACCAGAGCCGTCGTCTGCAGCAGATGGCCGCGGCGTTCATCGAGCATGTAGTGGTGGGCGAGCCGGCGCAATTCGTCGTAGACCAGCGGCAGAAGGCGATCGAACGCCGCCTTGTCGCCACCGCGCCAAGCGAGGAGGAGCTGGGTCACGTCTTCCGCAGCCATGATGTGCACCCTCAGTGTACGTCGGGCGGGCGGCGGGCGTTGAGGGAGAGGCTACGGTTGACGGTCGTAGGAGGACAGGTGCGTGTCGAGGGACCAGATGTAGATCCGCCGTTGAGGATGGAGAAGGCAGAGGCGGTCCCACTCCTTCTTGATGGTCAGATCGGCCAGGCCCGCCCCCTGGACGGCCCAGTCGGGGAACTCGTCCAGCCAGGCGAGCAACGCCTCGGATTCGAAGAAGGGGGTTGGGGTGAAGGGGCTCTCGCCGAGGATCGCCTGCCGGACCAGCCGGACGAGCTTCTCCGCCGTGGCCCGGCGCTGCCGACCGCTGCGGATCTGGCCGATGTGGTTGCCGGTCTCGACGATCGCGCTCATCGGGAGGAGCAGGGACTCCCGGTCTCTGATTTTGCGGCTCAAGCCCGCCGCGATCTCCTCGGGAGCGTCGCAGTGGTCGGGGATGCGTAACAGCTCGCAGAGGATGCTGGTGTCGAGAAGGCAGATGCTCACGGGGATCAGGCCTGCCGGCGGAATTCTTCGATCCAGGCGAGGTCCCGCGCGACCTTTCTGCTGCGGTCCCGCAGGTCCGGAGATTTCAGATACTTGTCGAGAATGCCCCGCGTGAGCAGGTGGCCGATCGGCCCCTGCGCGACCAGCTCGGGATAGCCTTCGAGGTCCGCCAGGCGGACGAGCCGGGAATCTCCCTTCTCGGGATCGCGGTAGCAGGCGACCGTATCCGGGATGGCATCGAGTGGCAGGGCGTCCAGCAGGGCGGGGTTGTGGGTGGTCAGGAGGACGCGCAAGCCGCGCTCCATGGCGACCTTCTGCATCTGAGAGAGAAGGTGCCCGGCCCGGCTGGGGTGGACGCCGTTGTCGATCTCCTCAATGACCACCAGGGAGCCTTGCGGAACCGAGAAGAGGGCGGCGGCCATGGCGAGCACGCGGAGGGTTCCATCCGAGAGGAGGGCCGCATCCCGGGGGACGTTGCGCTGACCGAAGGTCTCGTGAAGCCGGACCATCACCTCGTCGCGCTGCGTCCTGATGTAGGTGATGTCGGAGATGTCCTGTTCGGGTAGAGAGCGGATGATCTCCAGGATGCGGGCCTTCTGCCCCTCCTCTTCGGTCAGGCGGTGGAGGACCGCGGAGAGGGCCGAACCGTCCCTTTTGAGGTCCTTCTCCTGGACAAAGCTGTACTCGCGCATCCGGCGCGGCTCAGCCTCCAGGAAGAGGATGCGCCGTAAGTCCTCGGCGAGAGGATCGTCTGCTTCGATCTCGGTGACGAAGGTGAACCCAGAGGCGAGAGAGACGCAGATGCTTCGGGGGGGCTCATCAGGTCCGGCAGCGGCTTCACAACTCAGAGAGATCTCCCCATTCTCCCGGGCAAAATCCTTGCTTCCCCCTCGGAGGGAGAGCTCCTGCTCGCGAGTCGCATAGAGAAGATCCGTCACCGGTCGCCCAGAACCCAGCCACGCCAGCAACTGCATCGCCTCGATCGCATTGCTCTTGCCCGAGGCATTGGCGCCGATCAGAAGGGTCAGCGGAGCGAGCGGCAGCGTGGCCCGCTCGAAGCTCTTGAAGTTCTCGATGGTGACGCTCTGGATCATTGAGGGAAAAGTCTACACCTTTCTATCGCCCGGCAGATTCAGGCCCGCCCCAGCCG
>DIHE01000193.1:19043-19230 GCA_002420005.1 Holophagales bacterium UBA5704
CCGGCAGGAAGACCGGGTCCCAGCCGAAGCCCGCAGTGCCGCGGCCGGGGGTGATCAGGGTGCCCTCCGCGACCCCCTCGGCGAGGAGAGTCTGCTCCGCGTCCTTATAGAAGAGGCCGCAGCGGGCGGTGGCGCGGGGGTCTCCCTGGGTGGCGGCGGCGCGGGCGAGGCCTTCGGCGCCGAGGGA
>DIHE01000193.1:19529-35288 GCA_002420005.1 Holophagales bacterium UBA5704
ATGACCAGCGGGCGGCCGATCCGCCGCCAGGCCTCCTCGGCTTTTTCGCGCAGGACCTCGCCGAGGTCGAGCGACTGGATCTCGGGCAGGTCGAGGGCGACCGCCTCCAGGTCCTCGCCGAGGACCATCCGGGCCTCCGCGATCTTGCCGCGGTTGCCCGTCACCAGGACGAAGGGCGCGCTCACCCGTCCGCCAGCCGGCGCAGCTCGACGATCAGGTCGTCCACCTGGCGCCGCAGCTGGTCCAGATCGCCGCAGTTGTCGATCCGCCGGTGGGCGGCACGGCGGCGCTCTTCGCCGTCGCCCTGGGCGATCAGGCGGGCGCGGGCGGCTTCCTCGGTGAGGCCGCGGGCGACGGCTCTCTGCAGGCGGGTCTCCCCGTCGCACTCGACGGTGACGATCAGATCCAGCTCCGGCCCGTACCCGGCTTCGACGAGCAAGGTGGCTTCGAGCACCGTGGTGCCCTCGTTCTGTTCCGCGATCTCGGTGAAGCGGCGGCGGACTTTGGGGTGGATGGCCTTCTCCAGGGCGCGCCGGGCTTGCGGATCGGAGAAGATCCGCTCCGCCACCTGGGCGTGGTGGACGGAGCCGTCAGGGTGGAGCGCCGCGGAGCCGAAAAGATCGCGCACCGCGGCGGCTCCGGCGCCGCCGGGCTGGTACAGCTCGGCGACCACGCGGTCGGCGTCGACGACGAGGAAACCGGCCTCCCGGAGCCAGCCGGCCACCGTGGACTTGCCGCTGGCGAGCCCTCCGGTCAGGCCGATGCGCAGGCTCCGGGGGGAGCTCATGCGCCTCCCAGCGGACGCGGCGGCAGGCCCTGGCGCATCCGGCCGGCGTTCAGGGTGTTCACCTGCAGGATCGCCACGGTCAGCGGGCCGACGCCGCCCGGGACGGGGGTGTAGGCCGAGCTGCGCGGTGCGACGCGGAAGAGGTCCACGTCGCCGATCAGCGTCGAGCCTTTCTGCTCGAACTGCCGCATCCGCTCCAGGTCGCCGGGGAAGAAGTGCTCCACGTCGGCGCGCTCGCGCAGCCGGTTCATCCCGACGTCGATCACCACCGCTCCTTCGCGGACGTGCTGCGAACCGATCATCCCCGGGCGGCCGATCGCGGCGACCAGGATGTCGGCCTGGCGGGTGACGGCCGGCAGGTCGACCGTCCGCGAATGGCAGATGGTCACCGTGCAGTTCTCGCGCAGCAGCAGGGCCGCCATCGGTTTGCCGACGATGGCGCTGCGGCCGACGATCACCGCCGCCTTGCCGGAGAGGGGGATGCCGTTGCGCTTGAGCAGCTCGATGATCCCGGCCGGCGTCGCCGGAGCGAAACGGGGCTGGTCGAGCCAGAGCTGGCCGACGTTGGCGGGGTGGAAGCAGTCGACGTCCTTGGCGGGATCGATGCGGTCGATGACCGCGCGCTCGCGGATCTGCTTCGGCAGGGGGAGCTGGACGAGGATGCCGTCCACCGCGTCGTCGGCGTTGAGCTCGTCGATGATCGCCAAGAGCTCCGTCTCGGAGAGGGTCGCCGAGCGGCGGATCGAGCGGCTCTCCATGCCGACCTCGGCACAGGCCTTGATCTTGCTGTTCACGTAGACGTGCGACGCCGGGTCGTCGCCCACCAGGACGACGGCGAGGCAGGGGAGCCGCCGGCCGGCTTCGCGCAGCTCGCGGACGCCGACGGCGACTTCGGCACGGATGTCGGCCGCGGTGTGGCGGCCGTCGAGAATCTGAGGTCCTTGATGCGGATTCGATCGCGGGTTCACGGGTGCGTCCTCCCACTGTAGAGGCAGACGATCCCGCCGGAGAGGTCCTCCCAGGCCAGGTCGGTGAACCCGGCGGCGGCCATGCGGTCGAGGAAACCCTGGCGCTGAGGGAAGGAGAGGACCGACTCGGGCAGGTAGGTATAGGCCGAGCCACGGTGCGACAGCAACCGGCCGATCCACGGGAGCAGCCGGAGGAAATAGAAGAGGTAGAGCGCGCGCAGAGGCGGGAAGCGGGGCACGGCGAACTCGAGCACCACCAGCCGGCCGCCGGGCCGCAGCACGCGGGCGAGCTGGGCGAGCGCCGCGTCGAGGTCCGCCACGTTGCGCAGGCCGAACGACACCGAGGCGCCGGCGAAGCGCGCATCGGGGAAGGGCAGGGCGAGCGCGTCGGCGGCGAGGGCGCCCGGCCGCGGCGCCTCCTGGCGGGCGAACTTGTGGCGCGCCAGGGCGAGCATGGGGACGCAGAAATCCGACGCCGCCACCCGGGCGCCGCGCCGCCGCAGGGCGACCGCCTGGTCGCCGGTGCCGCAGCAGACGTCGACCGCGGGAGCCCCGGGCGGCAGGTCGAGGACCTGGGCGGCGCGCCGGCGCCAGACCACGTCCAGATTGGCGGAGAGGAGATGGTTGAGCAGGTCGTAGCGCGGGGCGACCCCCGCGAACATGTCCTGGATCGTGCGCCCCGACTTGTCGAGGCGTGCGGTGGCTTCCGTCATCGGGGAGAGTCTAGTACAATGCGGCCTCGCCGCGGTTCGTGTGCGGATGAACCTCCGGGTCCTCCGGATCGATCTGTGCACGCCCCTTGACAGCTTCTCCTCATCCGCCTACCATGTGGGTCCTTTGCGCCGCGAAGGCGGGTCACGTATGCCGCGCCGGTGGCGCGAATCCAGAGCAGAAGCCGACGGAGAATCAGGAATGAACAGGACCTATAGCCCGAAGCTCGCCGAGATCGAGCATCAGTGGTACGTGCTCGACGCCACCGGGGTTCCCCTGGGACGCCTGTCGTCGCTGGTGGCGCGCCTCCTCATGGGCAAGCACAAGCCGACCTGGGCGCCGCACATCGACACGGGCGACTTCGTGATCGTGGTCAATGCCGAGAAGTCGGTGCTGACGGGGCGCAAGGAAGAACAGAAGGTCTATTACCACCACTCGGGTTATCCGGGTGGAATGAAGAGCGAGACGGCCGCCGATCGCCGCCGCCGCCGCCCGGCCAAGCTCGTGGAAGAGGCCGTGTGGGGCATGCTGCCGAAGACCCGCCTGGGCCGCAAGCAGCTCAAGAAGCTCAAGGTCTATGCCGGCGCGGACCACCCGCACCAGGCGCAGCAGCCGGTCGCCTTCGACGCCGTCCAGGCCCTCTAGAGCAAGAGACGAGGAGATCCCAGTGGTCAATCAGGTCCAGTACTATGGCACCGGACGCCGCAAGACGGCGGCGGCCCGGGTCTTCATTCGTCCGGGCGCGGGCGAGGTCAAGGTCAATGGCCGCAGCCTCGACGACTATTTCCCGAACGAAGTCTTGAAGATGATCATCAAGCAGCCTCTGCTGCTGACCGAGACGGCGGAGAAGTTCGACATCGTGGCCTCGGTTCGCGGCGGTGGCAGCGCGGGCCAGGCGGGAGCGATCCGCCATGGCATTTCCCGCGCGTTGCTCGGTTTCAACATCGAGCTGCGCGGCCGCCTCAAGTCCGCCGGCCTCCTGACGCGCGATCCGCGCCGCCGGGAGCGCAAGAAGTATGGTCAGCGGGGCGCCCGGGCCCGTTTCCAGTTCAGCAAGCGCTAGAAGGAGGCTGTCTTGGTCGAAGTGACGATGAAGGAACTGCTGGAGGCCGGTGTCCACTTCGGACACCAGACCCGGCGCTGGAACCCCAAGATGAAGCCGTACATCTTCGGCAAGCGCAACGGGATTTACATCATCGACCTGCAGAAGACGCTCAAGCTGTTCGAGCAGGTCATCGAATTCGTCGGGGACCTGGCTTCCCAGGGCAAGCGGATCCTGTTCGTCGGCACCAAGCGCCAGGCACAGGAGGCGATCGCCGAGGAGGCGAGCCGTTGCGGCGAGTTCTACGTGACGAACCGCTGGCTCGGCGGTACGCTGACCAACTTCGTCACCCTGCGCACCTCGATCCAGCGGCTCAAGGAGACCGAGGCGCGCCTGGGCGACGACAGCGGAGCGCTCACCAAGAAGGAGCGGCTGCGCCTGGAGCGCGAGCGCGACAAGATGCTCAAGAACCTCGACGGCATCCGCGACATGGAAGAGCTGCCGGACGCGCTCTTCGTGGTGGACCCGAAGAAGGAGTACATCGCGGTCTCCGAGGCGAACAAGCTGGGCATCCCGGTCATCGCGATCGTCGACACCAACTGCGACCCCGAGCTGATCGACTACATCATCCCGGGCAACGACGACGCGATCCGCGCCATCCGTCTCTTCGCGGCGCGCGCCGCCGACGCCTACATCGAAGGCTCGGCGCACGCTTCGGAAGGAGCGTCGATGAGCAAGGACGGCGGCATGCGGATGCCGATGCCCCCGATGATCGACAAGGACATGGCAGGCGCCCCGGCCCATTAAGGCAGAGCATCCTGGGCGCGCCGCTCGAAGCGATCGACGGCGCTCGAGAACAAGGTCAGTCGAACCCCGCGTCGATCTGACCTTTTCTTTTGTCTGCGCAGGAAGATTCAGAGTTTCAAGGAGAATACTCTCATGGCGACGCAGATTACCGCTCAAATGGTGAAAGAGCTGCGGGAGCGCACCAGCGCCCCGATGATGGATTGCAAGAACGCGCTGACCGAGACCCAGGGCGACATGGAGAAGGCGATCGACTTCCTGCGCAAGAAGGGTCTTTCCGCCGCCGCCAAGAAGGCCGGCCGCATCGCCGCGGAGGGAGCCGTGGGCTCCTACATCCATGGCGCCGGCACGCTGGGCGTCCTGGTCGAGGTGAACTGCGAGACCGACTTCGTGGCGCGCACCGACGACTTCCAGAACCTCGTGCGGGACATCGCGATGCACATCGCCGCGGCTGAGCCGCGCTTCGTGCGCCGCGAAGAGGTCACCGAGGACGTGCTGGCCCGCGAGCGGGAGATCTTCCGCGACCAGGCGCTGGCGTCCGGCAAGCCGCCCGCCGTGGTGGAGAAGATCGTCACCGGCAAGATGGAGAAGTACTACGCCGAGTACGTGCTGCTCGAACAGCCGTTCGTCAAGGATTCGGACAAGACGGTCGGCCAGATGATCACCGAGAAGGTGGCGAAGATCGGCGAGAACATCCAGGTCCGCCGGTTCACCCGCTTCAAGCTCGGCGAAGGGATCGAGAAGCGGCAGGACGACTTCGCCGCCGAAGTCATGGCCCAGGCGAGCCGCGGGTGAGCGAAGCGGCGACACCGGCCTATCGCCGGGTGCTGGTGAAGCTTTCCGGCGAGGCTTTGATGGGCTCGCAGCCGTTCGGCATCGACGAGCAGATCGTGGCGGCCATCGCCGACGAGATCCGGGACGTCCACACCCTCGGCGTGGGCATCGCGGTCGTCGTCGGCGGCGGCAACATCATCCGAGGGCTCGCCGCGAGCCACCGCGGGATCGACCGGGTCACCGGCGACTACATGGGGATGCTGGCCACGGTGATCAACGCGCTGGCCCTGCAGGACGCCCTGGAGAAGCGGGGGGTCCCGACCCGGGTGCAGACCGCGATCGACATCCGCGAGGTGGCCGAGCCGTTCATCCGCCGTCGCGCCCTGCGCCATCTGGAAAAGGGCCGCGCCGTGATCTTCGCGGCCGGCACCGGCAATCCCTACTTCACCACCGACAGCGCCGCGG
This sequence comes from Holophagales bacterium UBA5704, assembly GCA_002420005.1. Taxonomy (GTDB): domain Bacteria; phylum Acidobacteriota; class Thermoanaerobaculia; order Multivoradales; family UBA5704; genus UBA5704. Next base: position 25,081 of record DIHE01000193.1, read on the forward strand.
CGCTGCGCTCCAATGAGATCCACGCCGAGATCCTGCTCAAGGCCACCAAGGTGGACGGCCTCTATTCAGCCGATCCCGAGAAGGATCCGGACGCCGTGCTGCTCCCCGAGGTCACCTACCAGGAGGTCCTCGAAAAGGACCTCAAAGTCATGGACACCGCGGCGATCAGCCTGTGCCGCGACAACGGCATCCCGATCGCCATCTTTGACATGATGACCCCGGGCAACATCCGGCGGGTCGTCTGCGGCGAGCGGATCGGCTCGGTCGTCCGGGCGTAGGAGGAAACATGAAAGAGGTTCACAAGGAAGCCGAAACGATGATGAAGCACGCGGTGGACCACCTCCACCACGAGCTGAAGCACCTGCGAACCGGCCGCGCCTCCCTGGCGCTGCTCGACGGCGTGATGGCCGACTACTACGGCAACCCGACGCCGCTCAACCAGCTCGCCACGCTGAGCGTGGCCGACGCCTCGATGATCGTGGCGCAGCCGTACGACCCGTCGCAGATCGCGGTGATCGAGCGGGCGATCCGCAAGTCGGACCTCGGCCTCAACCCGTCGAGCGACGGCAAGGTGGTCCGCATCCCGGTTCCGTCGCTGACCGAGGACCGGCGCAAGGAGATCGTGAAGAAGGCGCACGATCTCGCCGAGCATGCCCGCAACGCGGTGCGGCAGGGCCGCCGCGAGGGGAACGACAAGCTCAAGAAGCTGGAGAAGGACAAGGCCATCAGCCAGGACGACGAGCGCCGCGGTCTCGACGAGGTCCAGAAGCTCCACGACCACTACATCGCCGAGATCAACACGGCTCTCCACAAGAAAGAGCAGCAGATCCTCGAGGTGTGAGACGTACCTCTACGGCTACCACCCCGTCCGCGAAGCGCTGCGCCACCGGCCCCATGAGGTGGTGCGGGTCCTGGTGAGCGCGAGCCGGACGGGGCGCCGCCGGGAGGAGATCGAAGAGCTCTGCGGGCGCCACCGCGTCCCCTGCGAGGTGGTCGCCGACCGCGTGCTCGCCGAGCGGGCCGGCCCCGCCCACAACGGCATGGCCGCCGAGGTCCGCGCCGCGGCCGTCGCGGCCGGGGAAGGTTCCGCCGACCCCGGCCTCGTCGTCCTCCTCGAAGACGTCCAGGACCCGCGCAACCTGGGTGCCGTGCTGCGCGTCTGCGAAGGCGCGGGTGTCGGCCGCGTCCTCATCCGTGACCGCGGCGCCGCCCCCATCTCTCCGACCGTGGTCAAGACCTCCGCCGGCGCCGCCGAGTGGCTGGCGATCGAACGCATCCCCAATACGGCCCAGGGGCTCGAGCGGCTCAAGGCGGAAGGCTTCTGGGTGTATGGCACCGACGCCGAAGGTGTCCCGCCTTGGACGCTTGACCTCACTGGTAAGGTGGTGCTCTGTCTCGGCGGCGAGGAGAAGGGGTTGCGCGCCCGCACGCGCCAGCTCTGCGATCACATGATCGGCCTGCCCATGCGCGGCCGGGTCGGCTCGTTGAACATCGCCACCGCCGCGGCGGCGGTGCTGTACGACGCGGTACGGCAGCGCTCGAAGCGCTGAAGGCACCGGGACCTGCCCCGCCGGAGGGGCACGGAGCCGTACCGAGAGGCGGTTTCAGGGTGGTGCTATACTGATTCTGACAACCCATCGACGCATCCTGTCTCGGAAAGTCGCAGGTTGTTCAGTGTTCTTATTCTGAAGTACGTGGTCTGTCGTAACGGGCTCTCAGGTTGAAACGCCAAGGTTTACAGGAGGATTTTTGATGAAGAAGTCCATGTGGGGGGTCTGTCTGGGTTTGGCGCTGTGCCTTTCCTCTCCATCCCGGGCGGAGGATCTGGCCGCCGTCGACGTCGGTGCTCATGCGGTGCGGTGGGACCTGCAGGGAGATTTCGACGGAGCGGTCCTGACCGTCTCCCTGCCCGGGGGCGCCGTGATCCGCCGGGAGGTCAAGGCGGGGCAGCCGGTCGTCTTCGAGCTCGACACGGCGGCGAAGGACGGCACATACCGGTACGAGCTGCGGGGAACACCGCGCCTCGACGAGGCCACCCGCCGCGAGCTGGTGGCGGCCCGCAAGGCGGGTACCGAGCGCGAGGTGATGCAACGCCTTCAAAACGCCGGCCGGCTGCCGCGCGAAGAGCCGGTGCAGTCGGGCACCTTCCTGGTGCAGGATGGCGCCCTGGTCGGGCCCGGCCTGGAAGAGAAGCCGGCCACGGCGGCCGACCGCAAAGTCCAGGTCATCACCCTGGCGGATCAGGTGTTTGCGGACGACCTGATCGTGCAGGGAAGCACCTGCGTCGGCTTCGACTGTGTCAACAACGAGAGCTTCGGCTTCGACACCATCCGGTTGAAGGAGAACAGCACCCGGATCAAGTTCGACGACACCAGCGTCAGCCCGTTTCCCCTGAATGACTGGCAGCTCACCGCCAACGACTCGGCGAGCGGCGGCGCGAACAAGTTCTCGATCGAGGACATCACCGGCGCCAAGGTTCCGTTCACCGTGACCGCGGGCGCCGCGACCAACTCGATCTTCGTCGACTCGACCGGGCGCGTGGGCTTCCGCACCGCGACGCCGGTCCTCGACCTCCACGTCTCCACCAGCAACACGCCGGCCCTCCGGCTGGAGCAGAACAACTCGGGGGGCTTCACGGCCCAGACCTGGGACATCGGCGGCAACGAGGCGAACTTCTTCGTCCGCGACGTCACCAGCGGCTCGCGTCTGCCGTTCCGCATCCGGCCCGGCGCGCCGAGCAGCTCGATCGACATCAGCACCGATGGCGACGTGGGGATCGGCACGGCTTCGCCGGACGCCAAGCTCGAGGTCGAGAGCAGTGCGGCTTCGGCGGCCTCGGTGCGCTACACGAACACGAACGCCAGCGGGTTTGCGGGAGGCGAGTACTTCGAGGGTGCGACGCAAGGCCTGTTCGTGGGGCTCGACAATGCGAACAATCTGGCGCGGATCAACGCGGTCAACAGCTATCCGCTGGTCATCCTGACCAACAGTACGGAACGGATCCGTTTTCCGGCACCGGGCGGGAACTTCATCACGGCGGCCAATGGCGCCTCCCTGAGCGCAGGAGGGACCTGGACCAACGCCTCCAGCCGTTCCTACAAGGAAGGCATCGTCGGACTCGAAGCCGGTGAGGCGTTGGCGACGATCAAGCAGCTCGATCCCGTCAAGTTCCAGTACCGCTCCGAGCCCGGCGAGCAGTACGTCGGCTTCATCGCCGAAGACGTGCCGGCGCTGGTCGGCATGAACGACCACAAGAGCTTGAGCACCATGGACATGGTCGCCGTCCTGACCAAGGTCGTGCAGGAGCAGCAGAAGACGATCGAGGCTCTCTCGGCCAAGCTCGACGCGATCGAGCAGGCAACTCGGAAATAAGTCGGAAACAAGGAGGATGCGATGAAGAGACTGAAGGTTCTGTCGGTTCTTGCGTTGCTTCTCTGCCTGCCTCTGCCGTCGTCGGCGGCGGACCTGGCGAGCGTCGACGTAGGGCTCCACTCCGTGCAGTGGGATGTGAGCGGCGACTTCGACGGTGTCGTGCTGACCGTCTCGCTGCCGGGCGGCAATGTGATCCGGCGCGAGCTCAAGGCCGGCCAGCCGGTGGTCTTCGAGCTGGACACCAACGCAAAGGACGGCTCCTATCGTTACGAGCTGCGGGGAACCCCGCGCCTCGACGAAGCCACCCGCCGTGACCTGATGGCGGCCCGCAAGGCGGGGAACGAGCGTGAGGTGATCGAGCGTTTGCAGGACGCCGGCAAGCTGCCGCGCGAAGAGCCGGTGCAGTCGGGCGCCTTCCTGGTGAAGGACGGCACCCTGGTCGGCGCCGGCCTGGAGGAGAAGCGGGGTGCGGCGGCCGGAAAGGCCCAGGTCATCACCCTGGCGGACCAGGTGATCCCGGACGACCTGATCGTCCAGGGCAGCGGCTGCTTCGGCTTCGACTGCGTCAACAACGAGAGCTTCGGCTTCGACACCATCCGCCTCAAGGAAAACAACCTGCGGATCAAGTTCGAGGACACCAGCACGGGGACGTTCCCCACCAACGATTGGCAGCTCACGGCGAACGATTCCGCGAGCGGCGGTGCGTCCAAGTTCTCGATCGAGGACATCACCGGTGCCAAGGTTCCGTTCACGGTGACCGCGGGCGCCTCGACCAACTCGATCTTTGTCGACTCGACCGGCCGGGTCGGTTTCCGCACCTCGACGCCGGTCCTCGACCTCCACGTCGCGACCAGCAACACGCCGGCTCTCCGGCTGGAGCAGAACAACTCGGGCGGCTTCACGGCCCAGACCTGGGACATCGCCGGCAACGAGGCGAATTTCTTCGTCCGTGACGTCACCAGCGGCTCGCGTCTCCCGTTCCGCATCCGTCCGGGCGCGCCGACCAGCTCGGTCGACATCAGTGCCGACGGTGACGTCGGCATCGGTACGGCCTCTCCGGACGCCAAGCTGGAAGTCGAAAGCAGCGCGGCCTCGGCGGCTTCGGTGCGTTACACGAATACCAATGCCAGCGGGTTCGCGGGCGGTGAGTACTTCGAAGGTGCGACGCAAGGCCTGTTCGTGGGGCTCGACAACGCGAACAACCTGGCGCGGATCAACGCGGTCAGCAGCTACCCCCTGGTCATCTTGACCAACAGCACGGAGCGGATTCGCTTCCCGGCTCCGGGCACCGACTTCATCCAGGCGACGAACGGCGCGGAGCTGACGGCCGGGGGCGTCTGGCAGGACAATTCGAGCCGTGCTTCGAAGAAGGACATCGTGGAGCTGTCGAACGATGAGGCGCTCGCGGCCTTCCGGGAGCTCAATCCGGTGACCTTCCGCTACAAGACGGAACCGGAGGAGCAGTACGTCGGCTTCATCGCCGAGGATCTGCCGGACCTCGTGGCGACCAACGACCGCAAGCACATGAATGCGACGGACGTGGTCGCGGTGCTGACCAAGGTCGTGCAGGAGCAGCAGAAGACGATCGAGGCTCTCGCGGCCGAGGTCGGTGAGCTCAAGAAGGCCAACCAGAAGTAGATCCGATCCACCCGGCTGGCCGAGGGGGATTTCTGCTCCCCCTCGGCTGCGCCTCTAGAGCACCTCGTCGATGACCGCCTCGGGCCGGCGGGTGACCTCGACGAAGATCCGCCAGATGTACTCGCCGATGATCCCCAGCATGAGAATCACGATCCCCAGCAGGAACGAGAGAATGACCGCCAAGGTCGGGAAGCCGGGCACCGAGGCGACTCCGCGCAGGGCGTTCACCGCGATCACCGACCCATAGCCGAAGCTGGCGAACGCGACCAGCCCACCGAAGAAGGACATTACGCGCAGAGGCACGATCGAGAACCCGAGGATCGAGTCGGCGAAGAACTTCACCCGCTTCAGAAACGTCCACCGCGATGTGCCGTGCAGCCGCTTGCGCCGCGAGAACGGGATCTTCACCGGTTCGAAGCCGAGCCACCAGGCGAAGAGCGGGGTGTTGACGTTCTTCCCGCTCTCCAGCATGTAGGGGAGAAACTCCTTGCTCATCAGCGCCGGGTCATAGCCGCCGGGAGGGTAGTCGCGAACGACGAAGAGGCGGAGCAACCCATAGTAGAGCTTGGAGAACAGGACGGACAGCGGAGAGTCCGCGCGGCCCTCGCGGACGCAGACGACGAACTTCGCGCCTTGCCGCCAGTGGTCCGCCATCTCGAGGATGAGCTCCGGTGGGTCCTGCAGGTCCGCGGCGAGCACCACAAAACAGTCACCGGTGACGAAGCGCATCCCCGTCTTCGAGGCATGGACGGCACCGAAGTTTCGGGTCAGCTTGACGACTTTCGTCGCCGGCCGCCGGGCCTTGAGCTGACGCAGGACGGCGAGCGAGCCGTCACGGGAGCCGTCGTCGACGAAGATCAGCTCGAGAGCGAGCCCACGCTCCCGGAGCCCGCCCTCCACCTCCAGCAGAGCGTCGAACAGGAGAGGCAGCGAGTGCTCGTTGAAGTAGACCGGTACGATCACCGAAACGGTCGGCGTCATCGGCCCTCCCGGACGGCGGCGAGGAAGCTCTCGTAGTCCCGGTAGTAGTCGTTCTCGTCGTAGGTTGCCGAGGCCAGGACCAGGCAGACGGAGTTGGAGGAGAAGTTGTCGATCTCCCGCCAGGTCAGAGGCAACACATACAACCCGTAGTGCGAGCGGTTGAGGTGAAACCTCTGGCGGGTGGTGCCGTCGTCGAGCACCACGTCGAAGCTCCCCGAGATGGCGACGATGAATTGATGGCACGTCTTGAGCGCATGTCCTGCGCGCAGGGAGCCACCGGGCACGTCATACAGATAGAAGACCCGCCGGATGTCGAAGGGGACGTGGCGCTCGCCTTCTATGAAGGTCAGGTTTCCACGTTGGTCGTGGATCTTGGGTAGATCGATCAGATGGCAGTCCTGGAGTGGCATGGGGTTTCCGCTTACCGGAGCCGAAGCTCATAAGTGTCCTGGGTGATGGCGCGCGCTCCCAGACTTTCCTTGAATTCGAGCACGCCCTGGTTGAAGCCGCGGCGGTCGGCGGATTCCGAGGTCCCGAGGTCGAAATACGGCTTGTCGACGAAAACCTCGTGGAGCAGGCCGTCAAACAACAGGTCGAGCGCTGCGAGCCGCTTGCCGGTGTCCGAGGCGGCGATGTACTGGGCGCGGGCGACGGTGGGGCTCTCGTAGATGAGGACGCCTGCCAGGATCTCGGAGCCCCTGTAGCAGCCGAACAGCCGGATGTTGCGCGGGAACCGTCCTCGCAAGAGCTCGATCTCTGCAAGGGAGTGCACGGGCCGGGCGCCGTAGGTTGTCCAGAGAACCTCGGACAACAGCGACCAGTAGGAGGCAAGGTCAGGAGTCTCCCGGCAGGTCAAGCCCGCCGCCCGCGCTTTGCGTGCTCCGCGGCGTCGACGTTCCTGGGCGGCGGCCGGGTGGCGGGTATCGAGGACCGAGAGCACCGTGCGGTGCGCCACCTGCGCGCCGTGCCGCGCCAGGGCACAGAGATCTTCTTCCGCCGGCCCCTGGTGATAGATGTGGGGCATGGAGCGGTACCGGAGGGTCTCGAAGCCCTCCAGACGCAGATAGCGCAACAGGACCTCGAAGACGTCCAGCACGGTGCCAACGGGCAAGGAGGGTGCGGGAACCAGGCCGCCGAAGGTCAGGCCGCCATGGCTGTCGAGCAGCTTGTCCTTCTGGTGAGCAGGCAGCAGGGCGACCGGCTTGTCGTGCTCTCCACGGACGACCAGAGAGTGGTCCTCAAAGCGGTCCCGGTGGTAGTCCATGTAGTCGCGGAGGAAGAGAAAGGACCCGCGCCTGCTCTTGCCTACGAGCTCGTCCCAGGTGCCGCGGAGGTCGTCGATGAACCGCTCGACTCTCATCGAAGTGCGGCAGAGCATACCATAGGGCGCGATGTGGCCCGGTGCCCCGGCATCGACGGCCGCGACGAAAGGAACCGCCATGATTTGGCGCAAGCGTGGGCTCGTCTACCGCCCGTCCGGCGACCTCTGGTGGGCGCGGCGCTACGCGACAATCCCCACCGCCGAGGTCCTCGACGACCGGACGGTGCGGGTCTATTTCGCCTCTCTGGATGAGCGGAATTTCGGGCGTATCGGCGCGGTCGACCTCGATGCCCGCGACCCGGGGCGGATCGTGGCGCAGACCGCCGAGCCGCTCCTCGATCTCGGTGATCCCGGCAGCTTCGACGACAGCGGCGTCAACGCTTCCTGCGTCGTCACCATCGGGGGCAGCCGTCATCTCTATTACATCGGCTGGCAGCGCTGCGAGCGCGTGCCCTACATGCTGTTCGGCGGCCTTGCCATCTGCGCCGACGGGCGCTCCTTTCAGAGGGCGTCCCGCGTACCGATTCTGGAGCGCACCGACGAGGAGCCCTTTTCGCGCTCCGCGCCGTGTGTTCTTGCCGTGGAGGGCGGCTACCGCATGTGGTACTGGTCCTGCCTGCGCTGGACGGAAGGGGGAAGCGGCCTGCATTACAACAACGTGATCCGCCACGCCCGGTCGGCCGACGGGCTCCACTGGGAGTCGCAGGGAGACGTTTGTCTCGAGCCGGACTGGTCCCGCGAATACTCCCTTGGCCGCCCCTGGGTTCTGCACGAAGGCGGTCTCTACCGGATGTGGTTCTCGGTGCGCTCCGAGGATCAGCCGTACCGTTTCGGCTACGCCGAGTCGAGCGACGGATTGGTTTGGACCCGGCGGGATGAGGTGGTGGGGCTGGATCGTTCAGGCTCGGGGTGGGACGCGGAGATGGTCTGCTACCCGTGCGTCGTGGATGCGGGCGGCAACCGGTACCTCTTCTACAACGGCAACCGGCACGGCGCCACCGGATTCGGCTATGCCGTTCTCGAACAAGATTGAAGGCGACGCGGGAGCTCCTGTCGGGCCGCTCGGAGCTCCCGCGGGGAGCGTCACTGGATCGTGATGGCTGCGCCGTTGGGGCCCACCGAGGCGCCATTGCCGGCGACGCGGTTGTTGTTCGCCGAGGAGACGATCCCGCCGGCCGAGATGGTGAAGGACGTGGTGTTGTTGTAAATGTCGTTGTTGGAGACGCGGATCGTCGCGCCGCTGGCCGAGGCATTGAAGGCGGCGATCTGGTTGAAGCTCAACTGAGAGGTCTCCACGTTGATCTGCGCGGCTGCATTGCTGGCCAGGACGCCGTTCGAGGCGTTGTTGGAGATGTCCGAGTTGCTGACCGTGACGCGGCCGTTCTGGGCCTCGACGCCGTTGGTCAGCCCATGGAGATGGACGCGCTCGAGCGAGGCGAGGGCGAAGCCGGAGGTGGTATTGATGAAAAAGCCGGTCGGCACCCCGGTGATCGTGGTGTCCTTCACGACCACGTCGGCGCTCGCGGTCAACGACACGTCGATGCCGCGGGTGGTGAAGTTGCTGATCGTGCAGTTGTCCACCAGGAGGCTCTTGCCCGCGATGAAGCGGATGCCGTTCAGTCCGGTCCCCGCACCCTCGATCGACAGATTGCGCAGCACGACCCGGGAGGTGGCCGGCGCGTTGATGATGATTCCGTTGGTGCCGGCGGCGAGGATGCCGGCGAGGGTGCCGTCACCGCTGATGGTGATCGCCTTGGTGATGGTCACCGCGCCGAAGCCGCCCGGATCGAGGACGGAGATCTCTCCCCCGGCCGCGGTCTTCGAGATGGCCCCGGCGAACGTCTTGCAGGGCGCCGTGCGGCTGCAAGGGTTGGCGTCGTCGCCGACGCCGGAGACCCAGGTGCGGGTCGCCTGGGCCTGGGCGGCGGGAGCGGCCACCAGGACGGTGAGGACGAGAACCAGGAACGCGAAAACAGTCGAGAGCTTTTTCATGAACGTTTCCTCCAATCAACAATACACAGGCGTCAAGCGGGCGCGGACGTTACAACCGACGCAGAAAGCAGGAGACATCTTACCGCTTTTTCCAGACGCCGACGACCTTCTCGCCTTCCCCGACGTCGCCGAGGATCAGCGCACCCGCTCCCACCAGGCAGTCGGCCCCGACGCTCAGGTTGTTGCCCATCGTTGAGTTCACGCCGAAAAAACAGGATGGGCCGACCCGGCAGAACCCGGAAACCACCACATGCGACGAGAGAAAGCAGTGGTCCCCGATCGCCGAGTGGTGGCCGATGTGATTGCCGCTCCACAGGACCACGTTGTCGCCGATCGTCACGAACGGCTGAATCACGTTGTTCTCGAAGATGAAGCAGTGTTCGCCGAGCCGGGCATTGCGCCAGACGAAGGCGTGGGGGCTCACGTAGGACGCCGGCGAAAAACCCATCGCCTTGGCGGCTTCATACAGCCGGCGGCGCAGGGCGTTTCCCTGGGTATAGACGAGGGCGGCGTAAAACCAGGTCGCCTGCGGATCGAATCGCTCCGGCAGCTCCTCGAACGGCACAACGGGAACGCCGAACAGCTCGCTCCGCTTGAGGTAGGCCCGCTCCACGGCGAAGGCGGCGACCTCGTACGGAGAGTCGTGGGTGAAGTATTCGTAGGCGATCTCCGCGAAGGCACTGTCGCCCACCAGGATCAGCTTGCGGGTTTTCTCCATGGGGAGATCCTCTCAAGGTTTGCGAATCAGCAGGTCCTCGCGCCGGTTCGCCATCGGCAGGTCGGCCGCCTGTGGCACGAGGAAGGCGTGGTAGCCCGCCGCGCGGGCGCGCAGGACGAGGCCGAGAAGCGCACCGTCGTCGATCTGGCCGGGTTCCAGGAGATCCGCAGGGACCTCCGGGATCTC
>DIHE01000193.1:35569-40007 GCA_002420005.1 Holophagales bacterium UBA5704
CGCATCGAACGGTTGGGGATGTCGCCGATCAGCAGCTCGCCGCCACCGGCGAGGAGCTCCAGGCAGGCGTCGAGGAAGGCGAACACGTTCCCCTCGCGAAACACGTACTGCACCACGCTGTAGACGAGGATGGCGTCGAGCCGTCCGCGCCGGTCGGCGAGGAACGCGGCATGGTCTTCCGGGAAGCGGCCGGCGCGCTTCGTCACCCCCGGGGTGTCGGGGAGCAGCGCGAGCATCTCGGCGGAATCGATCAGGGTCAGGTCGTGCGACCGCTCGCGGCAGAGGTCGATGAGCCCGCGGGCGACGCCGCTGCATCCCGTTCCGACATCGAGCACCTGCCGGCCGGTGGCGTCGAGCTGGGTGAGCTTGCCGCGGACGTCGCGCAGGATCGCCTCTTCCTTGCCGGCGCGGTAGGAGTCCGGGAAGCCGACCTTCTCGTGCAGGCTGAGCGACGGATCGCGGGCGAGCGCCTGGAACCCGGCGAAGTCGAGGTCGTCGAAGCGGGAGGTCATATCCCGGCGGCCTCTGCGGCCTCTGCGACGAGGGCGATGTCGGCGTCCGTCATCCCCACCCAGAGCGGCAGGGAGAGGATCTCGCGCGCCGCGCGCTCGGTCTCCGGCAGCGCTCCCGGGAGCAGGCCGAGGTGGGCGGCGGCCGGCTGCAGGTGGATGGGGATCGGGTAATGGATGAGCGTCTGGACGCCGCGCGCCGCGAGACTTTCCTGAAAAGCGTCGCGTCGGGGGTGGCGGACGACGTAGAGATGGAAGACGTGCCCGGCCTCGGGCCGGCTCTGCGGGACCGCGACGCCGCAGAGCGATCCGGTATAGAGCGCGGCGAGGCGCCGCCGTTCCTCGTTGTGGGCGGCGAGGTGGGGGAGCTTGGCGCGCAGCAGGGCCGCCTGCATTTCGTCGAGCCGGCTGTTCTGCCCGGGCTCCTCGTGATGATAGCGGTCGCTCTGCCCGTAGTTGCGCAGGCGGCGCAGCCGCGCGGCGAGCTGCGGATCGTCGGTGATCACCGCGCCGGCATCCCCCAGAGCCCCGAGGTTCTTGGTGGGGTAGAAGCTGAACGCCGCCAGGTGGCCGAAGGTGCCGGCGAGCCGGCCGTTCCAGCGCGCGCCGTGCGCCTGTGCGCAGTCCTCGACGAGGGCGAGCCGGTGGCGCGCGGCGAGGTCGCCCAGGGCCGTGAGGTCCGCCGGATGGCCGTAGAGGTGGACGGGAACGATCGCCCGCGTGCGCGGGGTGAGGGCGGCGGACGCGGCGGCGGGGTCCATGGTGAAGGTGGCCGGGTCGATGTCGACCAGGACCGGGGTCGCGCCGGTGCGTTCGACCGCGCAGACGGTGGCCATGGCGGTGTGGGCGACGGTGACCACCTCGTCGCCGGGGCCGATCCCGAGCGCCCGCAGCGCCAGCTCGACCGCGTCGGTGCCGTTGGCCACGCCCACCGCATGGCGCACTCCGTGCCAGGCGGCGAATTCGTCCTCGAACGCCGCGAGCTCCGGGCCGAGGATGTACCAGCCGCTCGCGAGCACCCGCCGCACGGCGGTCTCCAGGGCGTCGCCGAGGAGGGCTTGCGCGGGTTTCAGGCTGTTGAAAGGGACGCGGATGTCCAAGCGGCCGGCCTCATGGTGTCGCGCCAGAGCCTACCATTCCGGCGGGCGGCGCGGGGGGGCCGTAGTAGCGCTGTTCGAGCACCCGGATCGACCAGTAGCCGCCGACCGCTGCGTAGAGGAGCAGGGCACCGAGGACGGCGCGGGACATCCACCGGCCTGCCCGGCGCGAGGCCAGAGCGCGGGGAGCGCAGAAGGCCATCGCCCAGAACAGCCCGGGGAGGACCGGGAACCAGTTGCGGCCCTGGGCCAGAAAGCCGTTGTTCGTCCACACGTAAAGGATGAGCAGGACCGCCGCGAAGAGGAGATAGCTGTTGCAGAGCGGATTGGCCACCAGCAGCCGCAGGGCCTGCAGGCGCCGGCCGGCGCGGGCGATCCGCACCAGGGCGGTGGCGTTCTGCTGCAGGCGGACGGCGAGCAAGGCGAGGAGGGTCAGGCCTGCGATCTCGAGGCCGAAATCCACCACCTCGTCGGTCGCGGGGGACCCGATGACCAAGGGGGCGTCGAGCCAGCCGAAGCGGCCCCAGAAGGTCTTGAACGTGACGCCGTCGGTGAGCAGGAAGTTCTTCAAGGCATCCCGGGTGGCGCGCACGGTGTAGACCCCCGCGCTGCCGCCCGATTCCGCCAGCAGCTTGTCGCGGCTCGTGGCGGTGGTCAGATTGCGCAGCCCGGAGCTGCCGGAGCCGATCCAGAGCTGAAAGGCGCCCAGCAGGACCACCGGCGCCAGCACGAGGAGCGCCCCGCGCAGCCACCGCCTCTGCAGCCTGGGCTGCCGGAGCTGCTCGACGGCCAGGAAGGCGATCACCGGCAGGGCGACACAGAGAAACGTGTGGTACTTGGCGAGCAGGAGAAGGCCGAGCGCGCCGCCGGTGGCGAGGAGGCGGCCGGCACCTCCGGCGGCGGGCGTGCGCCGGCGCGTGCGCAGCGCGGCCCACAGGCTGAGGGCCGTCGCTGCGAAGGTCAGGTTGTCCGGTTGCACGTAAGACGACACGAACGAGGTCAGGGGAAAGAAGGCCACCGCCGCGGTCAGCCCCAGGGCGCGGGCGCGAGGGGTGCCGAGCTCGCGCAGCGTCCCATGGATGGCGACCAGGCCGACGGCGAGGAGAAGGGTCGAGAACGCCCGGGTGGCGAAGAAGATCTCCACCAGCTCGGGGAAGACCGGCCGCCAGGCGGCGAGCCACAGGGCGGCCAGGGCGTAGTAGCCGCTCGGGTATTCGGTGATCAGCCAGGGATTGCGCAGCGGCGGCAGGAAATTCCGCGGCGCGCGCCGGTTGATCTCGTCGAAGAACGCGCGGGTTCCGTACCCCTCCGGAGCCCTGCGCTTCGGGTGGAAGCGGATCTCCTTGCTCTGCGCGTAGAGCTCCAGGTGCCAGGTCCAGGGGTGTGTGTACGGCGGATACTGGCTGACCTCGGACATCTCGGCCACCTCCTTTTCGGAGGCGAGCAGGGGGCGGCCGGCGGTCAGGAGGCTGATCACGTAGTCGAAGTGGATGTCCTCGTCCGGTGCCTCGAAGATCGGGACGAGCCGGGCCCAGGACGCGCTCAGCGCCGCCGCCGCGAGAACCACGGCGGCGAGCGCGAGCCGCCAGAGCCGGAACGAGGCAGGGGTGGAACGGTCCATCAGCGCCGCGGGCGGACCTCGATCGGGGTGATCCATCGGGCGGCTCCCCGGGGCTCGAACCAGCCCACCAGCTCCTCGACGAGGTCGAGCTGCAGCCGGTAGCGGCCGGCCCGGCCCGGGGCTTCGACGCGCAGGGGCAGGGTGATCGACTCGCCGGGGCGCAAAGGCCAGGGGAGATCGGAGCGCACCGCGTAGTCGCCGAGGAGGACGTCGCGGTCTCCTTCCCACCAGCGGTAGCTCAGGCGGATCGCCCGGGCGGCGGTTCGTCCGACCGGATCGGCCATCTGGGCGTCGGGCCAGATCTCCGGGCTCGCGTTGCGCAGGGTGACCAGAACCCGGTGGGTGGTTCCCGCGACGAGGACGGGCGGCAGCTCGACCCGCTCCCACCTCACGCGGTAGAACGAATCCTCCCGCGCCGGCTCGCCGGCGCAGGGCACCACCGCTGCAAGGAGGCAGCCACAGAGGGAGAGGAGCCGCCGCAAGGTCCGCCGTTTGATCCGCATGTCGATCCGGGTTGAAATTCGGCCTTGCATGGCCGGGCCTCAGAGAGTACACTCTCCGCCGCTCCCGGAATAGGGGGCGGCCCTGGCGGGTTGTTGAGCAGACCGGAGCAACCGCCGGCATAGCTCAGCGGTAGAGCTACTGTCTTGTAAACAGTAGGTCCCCGGTTCGATTCCGGGTGCCGGCTCCATCCGCCGGAGCAGCATCGAGGTTCTTTGGAGGCGTACCCGAGTGGCCAAAGGGGACAGACTGTAAATCTGTTGGGCTACGCCCTACGGTGGTTCGAATCCATCCGCCTCCACCATCTATCCTCACCTCGCGGGAGTAACTCAGGGGTAGAGTCACAGCCTTCCAAGCTGTTGGTCGCGGGTTCGAATCCCGTCTCCCGCTCCATCGCTCCTCACCTTCGCAGCTCCCGTCAGTCCAAGAGATTCCAGCGCAGGGAAGCTTCCCCCGGCGGGCCGGTAGGCGAGCTCGCTCCCAGATGCCGAGGGCCGCCGGCCCGGCCCGGAGCGACTGCTACGGCAGTAGGCACGATTGCTACCAAGGTAGGAAGGGTTGCTACCACGGTAGGAGCGATTGCTACCACGGTAGGAGCGATTGCTACCACGGTAGGAGCGATTGCTACCACGGTAGGAGCGACTGCTACCACGGTAGGCACGGCTGCTACCACGGTAGGAGCGATTTCTACGGCGGTAGGAGCGGCTGCT
>DIHE01000193.1:40302-41156 GCA_002420005.1 Holophagales bacterium UBA5704
AGCGGCTGCTACCAAGGTAGGAGCGGCTGCTACCAAGGTAGGAGAGATTGCTACCACGGTAGGAATGCCTGTGACCGCGGTAGTAGAGCCTGCTACGGCTGTAGGAAAGGCACCTACCGCGGAAGGGGCGCCGGTGGCGACCCGGCCGTTCTTGCAAACCCGCAAGTGGCCGCTGGACCCGAGCAGGATGCAGCTGGTCCAGGTGACTTGTCCACCGAGGAGGTCCAAGCGCCGGGCCGGCTCAAACACGACGAGGCTGCCCGGCGTCTCAAGGTCCAAGGTCCTGCCAGACCCCGCGCAACGCAGGGTGCTCGGCACCAGCCGGAGCAGTGGGCGGCACGGCTGGCGGCACCGGGTGGCAAGCGGGCACCAGGGAGGCTGCCCCGGCCACAAGAAACCAAGATTTCTGCGGATTCTGATGAGCGCCCACAGAAACGAAGGCGCCTTGGGGGCCGAAACCGAGCAACCATGAAACCGCGAAAGGCCAAGCGGGGGCTCCGCCCTCGCCCGGCCTCCTACGCCGCAAACCGCGCCTCCGGATCATGTTGTGCCTGGTACAGATACCGCACCACCTGCCCCGCCAGCGCCGGTGTGGCCGAGCGGGCTTCGGCGGCCCGGCGGAAGAGGCGGACGGCTTTTTCCGCTTCCTGGTGAATCCCCTCGCGGTCGAAGATCCACTGCATTTCGAGGGCGAGCTCCTGCACGGTTTCGTACCGGCCCTCGCGGAGCAACACCTCGCCCAGCTCCAGGCTGACGAGCGCGAAGTCGAACGCCATGCCGAGCTTGCGGAAGGCGCGCTGCACGGCGGTCAACAGGGCCAGCGCGGCGGCTTCGTTGCCCAGGCCGGCCTGGAT
>DIHE01000197.1:0-4221 GCA_002420005.1 Holophagales bacterium UBA5704
CAACGGCGCCCCGTGAACGGGGCTTGAAGCCGTCTTCAGACGGCGCTGCTGATAGCCCGGGCATTCATGCCCGGCGTAGGCATGCCGATTGTACATCTCCGCCCTGCAGATCGGCTTCCCCTGCTAGAATCGAGCAAACGCTGGAAGGGTTCCGCAGGAGGTCGCACGCATGCAGCTCGGCCGGGTGTTCATCTCGTCGGTGTTTGGCGGCATGCTCGATCTGCGCGAGGTCGCGGCGGAGGCGGCGCGGTTGGTGGGGTTGGAGCCGGTTCTGACGGAGCATCATGTCGCGCAGCCGGGGGCGGTGCGCGACCGGCTCACCCGGGAGATCGCGGCGTGCGATACCTATGTCGGGCTGTTCGACCGCCGCCTGGGCACGGTGCCTGCGGGGAGCGACGAGGACCGGCCGCGCGCCATCACGGAGGAGGAATTCAAGCTCGCCCGGGAGCAGGGGCTGCGCTGTCTCGTCTTCCTCTCCCGCGCCGCTGGCGCGGATCGCGAGCCGGGGCTCCAGGACTTCCTCGACGGCGAGGTGACGGAGTACCGCTCCGGTCTCTGGACCCGCCCATATACCGATGAGGCTTCGTTGCGCCGCGAGATCGCCGCCGGGCTTGCGGCGCTGCGGCCCCGGGTGGTGCTGGAGATCGCTTCCGCCCCGGAGGGCCGCGCCGCCCGGCTTCATCTGCGCGACGTCGCTCCCGCCTGGACCCGCCCGGACTCCGTGCTGGGGCCGGTGCCGGTGCGGCTCGACTTGAGCCCGAGCGCCCGGCTGGTCCTCATTGCGTTTCGCCGCGGCGCGGACTCTCGCAGCCTTGTCAAAGAGGGCGATATCCTTTTTCTTGGTGAGGAGCTGGGGGTCTTGGCGCTGCCCGGCGGCCTGGGCGACGCCTTGGCGGGGGTGCTGGATCTCGCCGCTTCGGTCAGCCGTCTCGTCACCCTCGAAGTCCGCAGCGCCGATCCGGCCGTCCTCGCCCTGCCCTGGGAGCTGCTCGGCGTCGCCCGCCATCCTCTGCCGGTGCGCGAAGGGCTTCTCGAAATCGTCCGCCGCCTCCCCGGCCCCGGAGCGTCCGGCGATCCGCTCCTGGACACCGCCGCCTCCCTCCCCGCCGATCACCTCGAGGTCCTCGGGTTCACCGCGGCGCCGGTGGAGGATGAGGCACCGACCGTGCGCTTCGGTGCGTCGGGTGGCTTCGGTTCCTCCGAGCTGTTCTGGGAACAGGAGCAGGAGCGGCTGCTTCTCGCTCTCGAAGGCCTTCTGCGCGAGCGCCGCGGCCGGCTGCATCTGCCGGATACGGGGGAGAAGGAGGACCTGCGCCTGTTCCTGTCGCAAGCCGAGCGTCCCCAGGTGGTTCACATCTCCTGCCATGGGAGCGTGCAGGATGCGCGTCCGGTCCTCTTCCTGGAGGATGCAGACGGCCGGCGATCCCCGCTCGGGGCCGAGGAGCTGCTCGCCTGGAGCCGCTCGGCTCCCGGTGGCGCGCCGGAGCTGGCTCTGCTGGTGCTCGCGGCGTGCAGCACGGCGGGCACGGTGGGGGAGGGCGCCGCGCCGCCGCACCACCGCGGTGCCGTGGCCGAGGCCGGAGTGGCCCACGAGGCCACCGGTCTCGCCGAGACGCTGGTGGCCGGCGGGCTGCTGCGCGTGCTCGGCATGCAGAGCACCGTCTCGGATGCCGGCGCCACCGCCTTCGCCGAGAAGTTCTATGCCCGCCTGGCCGACGGCGCCGACCTGTCCCTCGCCTTGCGGGCCGGCCGTGTCGAGCTGGGTGCCAAGGGGATGCCCCACGAATGGGCCATCCCCACGCTCACCACCCGTTGCGACGCCGGCCCGCTGGTGGCGCCCCGCGGCAGCGCCGAGCCGGTGGAGCACCCGTTCGAAGCCGCCCGCGGCACGTTCGACGTCGCGGGCGTCAGCTATCTCGAAGAAGGCTACGTCGGCCGCCGCGACGCCGAACGCCGGCTGCGCCGCGCCTTCGCGACCGATCGCCTGATCGCCATCCATGGCCTCGGCGGCATCGGCAAGTCCACCCTGGCGGCCCGCTTTCTGGAACGCCGGCAGGCCGACGGCTGGCGCGTCCTCATCCTCTACGCCGGCCGCGAGCTGGCCCCGTCCACCGTGTTCGAAGAGACCGCCGCCCGGCTCGGCCTCGGCCGCCCGTCCGGCGTCCCCGCGGAAGTGGCGGAGGAGCGGCTCCGGGAAGGGCTGAAGCAGGCGCTTCGTGCGGAGCGGACGGTGTTGTTCCTCGACAACTTCGAGGACAACCAGGAGGAGGCCGACGGGGCGCTGAAGAATCCGGCGCTGGGCGAGGCGCTGTGGGATCTCGCCGAGCTGGGGGGCGAGGACTTCCGGCTGCTGTTCACCAGCCGGCTTGCCGTGGAGCTGGGGGAGGGACCGTTCGAGGTGCGCCAGATCGATCTGGGCGAGCTGGCGCCGTCCGGGTGCCGCAAGCTCCGCTCGCTCCCGCGGTACGAGGGGCTACGCCTCCTCCAGGAAGAGCCCTGGAAGCGCGTCCTCTCGCACCTCGGCGGTCACCCGAAAGCGCTCGATCTCCTCAACGGCTACCTCCAGGGCAAGCCCGACCGGGTCGCCCAGCTCCTCGCCGATCTGGGGCCCGCGCTCGAAGCAGTGGACGCGAAGCTGCGCGCCCGGCGCCAGGTGCAGGGCCGCCAGCTCCTCGTCGATCGCGTCCTGGCCACCGTCCCGGACGACCGCCGGCCGGCCTTCGACCGCCTGTGCCTCCTGGCCGTCCCGCTCCCCACGGACGAGCTGGAGGCGCTGCTCACCGCCGAAGGCCTCGCAGCCCCGGCGGCGGATCTCGGCTGGCTGCGCGACCACGGCTGCCTGGCGCGCACGGTGGCACCCTCCGCGCTGACCGGCGGCGACGCCATCCACCGGCTCCTGGTCGGCCGCCACCAGGAGGCGCTCGCGCAGCGGGAGGGGGAGGAGGCCGTGAAGGCGTGGCACCTGCGGGTGGCCGAGCATCTGGTTCAGCCTGGCAAGCCCCTGTCGGACTTCGGCATCGCGGCGGGCCATCGCGATGCGGCGGGGGACCGGGCGGGGGCGTTGGAGTTATACGGCAAGTGGGCGCGGTCGCTCAGGGGCCGCTATGCGCATTCCGCCTGCCTCCAGATCGCACGGGAAGGGATCGAGCGGTTCCCGATCGGAACCGATGAAGCGGAGCGCTTGGCGCTGGCGAAGCTTCTGCTAAGCGCTCACGACGCGCTGACACCCCTCGGGCAGATCGCTCAGGCAAAGCGCCAACTCGCTGCAGCGTTGGAGCTGCTGGGCGCCGCGCAAGGCGAGGAAGCCCTCTTCATCCGCGCGTGTACCCGCCTGTTGGTAGGCAGAGCGCTGGCAGGTGAAGGGAAAACGGGCCAGGCCGTGAGCGAGCTCAACGGTGCCCTCGCCGACTTCGAAGCTGGTAATCACCTCCGGGAGCGCGCGCTGACGTTGGGTGAGGTGGCGCGGTTGCGCGCCCAGACGGGTGACGTGTCGGGGGCTCTGAAGCTGCATGAGGAGATCCTACAGATTGTCGAGCAGTTGGGGGATCTTAAGGGCCGCGCGGTGACGTTGGGTGACGTGGCGCGCTTGCGTGCGCAGTCGGGTGACGTGTCGGGTGCTCTGAAGCTGCATGAGGAGAGGTTGCAGATCTTCGAGCAGTTGGGCGATGTGCGGTCGCGGGCGGTGACGTTGGGTGACGTGGCGCGTTTGCGCGCGCAGGCGGGTGACGTGTCGGGTGCTCTGAAGCTGCAACTGGAGCGCTTGGAGACCAACCGCCGGCTCGGGGATGTCGATGGAATCGCCGCCGCCCAATATGATCTGGCCACGTTGAACCTTCAGCAGGAGAAGCCAGCGGAGGCCCTGGAGCGCCTCGCCGAATCCTGGGACCTCTTTTGCCGCATCGGCCGCGCGGACTTCCTCGGCTACTGCGGCCGGCTCTACGGCGCGCTCCTCGCCACCACCGAGCCTTCGCGCGCCCTGGAGATCCTCCGCACCTCGCGCGACGCCTTTCAGTTGTTGGGGTGGACGACCGAGGTCGACGAGGTGGCCGCGCTGATGCGGCGGATCGAGCACCCGGAACCGCCGGCCGTGCCGTGGCGGCCGACGTTGTGGCAGCGGGTGCAAGGGTGGCTGGGGCGCCGCCCCGGGCGGTGAAGCGAGGCCCGCTCCGGGAGCCGGTGATGGCCTGCAAGCTGCCGCCCGCGCCCCCTGGGAGCGCTGGC
>DIHE01000197.1:4438-19205 GCA_002420005.1 Holophagales bacterium UBA5704
TGGCGTCTCGCCGGCATTCAAATGAAATGGGCCGAAGGCCCGGCCCGGATTGGGGGGGCGGGGGAGGGGTTGCGGCCCCGGGCACCTCTCTAGCGGCCCTTCAGGCCGCCGTCAGGGATCGCCTTCCTTTCCCAGGGAATCGGCCTGCGGCCTCATCCCTGGGCTATGGTCTCCCGGCCCTTCGGGCCGGAAAAGGGCGCAGCGGCTGGTCGACCGTTGAGAGGATGGTGAACGGGTTCCGGGTTACCGTGAACGCAGGTGGGTTCACGGTGAACGGGTTCCGTACCGTGGTGAACGGGCCCCAGTTCATGGTGCTCGCGACCCAGTTCACGGTGATCGCGAGGCCGATCATGATGAACGCGAGGCCGATCACGGTGCTCGCGAGGCAGGTCATGGGAGAGGGCGCCCCCGCCCGGAGAGAGCCGAAGGTGCGGCAAGCGATCCCCCTCTCCCGCTTTGCGGGGGAGGGGCCAGGGGAGGGGGCCTCGGCAGGCCGCGGCTCCCCCTACCGCGCCACCGGTTGGCCCGCCTGCCACCGTGCGTCGCGGAGACGTTCGAGGAGCTGGAAGACGGCGTCGCGCCGGGTGTGGACCAGGAAGAGGAGGAGGTCTCCCGGGCGGGCCCAGGTGAGGGCTTCGCGGACGGCTTCCAGCTCGTCGGGGGCGCGGGTCACTGCGTCGGCGGGGGCTCCGAGGCGGGCGAGCTCGTCGGCGAGGAGCGCGGGGATCTCGCCCTCCCGCCGGCCGCGGAGCATCTCCGGCATCTCCTTGATCACGATGCGGTCGGGGCGGAAGCTCCAGGCGGTGCGGGCGAGATCGCGGATGGCGGTGTCGTCGCGGTCGCCGGCCTGGCCGAAGAGGAGGAGACGGCGGCGGGCCTGCAGGTTGACCGCCAGGGCCAGGATGGCGGTGAGGCCGTGCGGGTTGTGCGCGTAGTCGATCAGGATCTTCGTGCCTCCCAGCTCGAGCAGATTGCCGCGGCCGGGGTTGTCCACCAGGGTGCCGTGGAGGGTGCGCAGGGCGCTGAACATCGCCGGGATGGGGAGGTGCAGGCCGGAGCCCAGGGCGAGCGCGGCGAGGACGTTCGCCACGTTGTGCCGCGCCGAGCCGCCGAAGGTGACGGGGATGTCTTCGACGTGTCCCAGGGTCTGCTTCCAGCCCCCATGCCAGCGCTCGATCTCGGCGCCGTGGAGCACCCAGGCGGTGGTCTTCGGCCGCCGGAGGAGCGACTGGAAGGCGGGGCGCTCGGGATCGAGCGAGAACCAGACGACGGTGCCGGCACAGGCACCGGAGCGCGCCACCAGGAGAGGATCGTCGCCGTTGAGCACGAGGCGCCCGCCGGGATGGACGGCGCGTGCCACGACCATCTTGACGTCGGCGAGCCCTTCGAGATCGCCGACGCCGAATTCGCCCAGGTGGTCGGCGGCCACGTTGGTGACCACGGCGGCGTCTGCGTGGCGCACGGCGAGGCCGCGGCGCAGGATGCCGCCGCGTGCGGTCTCCAGGATGGCCATCTCCACCTTCGGGTGGCGCAGGAGGGTTCGTGCACCGCCGGGGCCGGAGAAATCGCCGCGGTCGATCACCGCGCCATCCACCTCGATGCGGTCGGTCGAGGTGAGCCCGGCGACCGCTCCGGCGGCGCGCGCCATGGCGGCGAGCAGGCGCACGGTGGTGGTCTTGCCGTTCGTGCCGGTGACGAGGACGACGGGGACGTCGTGCACCCGCTCCCAGGGGACCTCCTCCGGCGAAGGGATCTCGCCGGCCGGCCAGGAGAGGGAGCCGACACCGAGCCCCACGGAGACCTGGTCGCCATCCGCCAGAAACGCCACGCAGCGCTCGGCGGCGGCGGCCCGCAAGGCGAGGAGGGCCGGTTGCCGCTCCTGCTCGATCGCGGCGCGCAGCCGCTCCACAGCCTCGCCGAGGGAGGGGAGAGGCTCCCCTGCGGCGGCGGCCTCGGCGGCCCGCCAGGCCTCTTCGTTCACCTCGGTCGCGGCATACAGGGCATCGGGAGGTGCGGAGAAGGCGAGGCTCAGGCCGCCGGAGAAGCGGCGGATCGCGGGAGACTCGGCGCCCCAGCCGACCGCGTCGAGAAGGTCGCGCAGGCGGTCCTGCCAGGCGGCGAGGGCGAGGTCCGCAGCGGTGGTCTCCAGGGCCACGTCGAGGACGGCGCCTTCGCCGGGGAGCAGCAGGTTCGGGCCGGTCAGGCGGCGGGAGCTCAGCAGCTTCATGGGAGAACGAGCGTATACCAACCGGCCTCATCGCAGCATCCGCGAAGACAGGCAGGATTGTGTTTGCCCTTGCGACGACCTCGCAGAACAATTAGAGTACGATTCAGGGGAAAGTCTGACGCCCCCGACCAGAGATAATTTTCAACTCATAGATCATGCAAAAAACGGAAGCTTGTTGAACATCCTCCAAGACCTCGTCCGCCGAGATCCGGAACGGCTGCTCTACACCTTTCTCCGCGAGGGAGAGGAGGTGGAGGCCGAGCTGCGCTGTGGGGAGCTGGATGCTCGCGCGCGCAGCATCGCGGCGCTGCTCCAGCAGCACGACCTGGAGGGCGAGCGCGTTCTCCTCCTTTTTCCGCCGGGGCTCGATTTCATCGCCGCGTTTTTCGGCTGCCTGTATGCGGGCGTGGTCGCCGTGCCGTCGGATCTGCCGCGGCCCCGCCATCCGGCCCGTTTGCGGGCGATCAGCGCCGACGCCCGGCCGCGCGCCGTCCTGGCGACGGCCGATCTGTGCGCCCGGAGCGGCGCGTTGACCGAGGCGGTCCCGCAGCTCCGGGACGTGTGCTGGCTGGCGACCGACACCCTCGACCCCGCCGGAGCGGCCGCCTGGCGGGAGGTGTCGCCGGGCGATGGCGCGACCGCCTTCCTGCAATACACGTCGGGCTCCACGGCCGATCCCAAGGGGGTCCTGGTTTCGCACGGAAACCTCCGCCACAACGAGGAGATGATCCGCCGTGCCTTCGGCCAGAGCGCGGCGTCGGTGATCGTGGGCTGGCTTCCCCTGCATCACGACATGGGGCTGATCGGCAACGTGCTGCAGCCTCTCTGGGCCGGGGCGCGCTGCATCCTGATGGCGCCGGCGGCGTTCCTGCAGAGCCCGGTGCGCTGGCTGCGGGCGATTTCGCGGTACCGGGCCACCACCAGCGGCGGACCTGATTTCGCCTACGACCTGTGCGTCCGCAAGATCGCTGCGGCGGAGCTGGAGACGCTCGACCTGGCGAGCTGGCGGGTGGCCTTCAACGGTGCCGAGCCGGTGCGCGCGGCGACGCTCGACCGCTTCGCCGCGACCTTCGCTCCGTGCGGTTTCCGCCGCGAGGCCTTCTATCCCTGCTACGGCCTGGCGGAAGCGACCCTGTTCGTGGCCGGGGGGGCGCCGGGGCGTGGAGCCCGGATCGCCACGGTGTCCGTCCGCGGCCTCGAGGAGGGACGGGCGGAGGCGGCCGGTGCGGGCGAGCCGGCGCGCACCCTGGTGGGTTGTGGCGGAGCGTGGGACGGACAGCGGCTGGTCATCGCCGATCCGGAGAGCGCAGAGGCCTGTCCGCCCGGCCGCGTGGGCGAGATCTGGGTCGCCGGCCCCAGCGTGGCCGGCGGGTATTGGGAGCGCCCGGAGGAGACGGCGGCCACATTCCAGGCCCGCCTGGCGGGCGATCCCGGCGGTGTGGCGTTTCTGCGCACCGGGGACCTCGGGTTCGTGCAGGAGGGGGAACTGTACGTCTCCGGCCGCCGCAAGGACCTGATCATCCTGCGCGGGCGCAATCTCTACCCGCAGGACGTCGAGCTCGCCGCCGAGCAGAGCCATCCGGCCTTGCGGCCGGGCGGTCTCGCCGCCTTCAGTGTGGACGTCGAAGGAGAGGAACGGCTGGTGCTGGTGGGGGAGCAGGAGCGCGGCGGCCCGGCTCCGGTCGAGGAGGTGGCGGCGGCGGTGCGCGGGGCGGTCGCCCGGGAGCTCGAGGCCCAGGTGCATGAGGTGGTGCTGATCCGGGTGGGGACGCTGCCCAAGACCTCCAGCGGCAAGGTGCAGCGCCGCGCCTGCCGGGCCGCCTGGCTCGCCGGTGGGCTCGCCGTCCTGGGGCGGAGCACCATGACCGCCGGAGCGGCCGAGGCCGAGGGGGCCGGCGGCGGCACCTTCGCCCGCGAGACGCTGGCCGCTCTCCCGGTGGAGGAGCGCCGTGCCGCTCTCGCGGCCTGGCTGGCGGAGGAGGCGGCGCGCCGCGGTCTGGCGGGCCTCGCGCCGGATCGCCCCCTGGTCGAGGCGGGCCTCGACTCGCTGGCCGCGGTCGAGCTGCAGCACGCGGTGGAGACCCTCTTCGGGGTCCGCCTCGCCGTGTCCGACCTGCTGGGCGGAGCGACCCTGGACGGGCTGGCGGGAGAGCTCGCCGCGGCGCTCGGACGGGCTGCGGGGGATGCCGCCGGCGAAGCCGTGGGCCCTACCTCCGGCGCGCCGGAGGGCGATCTTCCGCTCTCGATCGGCCAGCGCGCCCTCTGGTTCCTCGATCGCTTGGCTCCGCAGAGCGCGGTCTACAACCTGGCGGCGGCGGCGCGGGTGCGCGGCGCCGTGGATGCCGCCGCCCTGGAGCGCGCCTTCGGTGCCCTGGCGGCCCGCCATCCCGCGCTGCGCACGACGTTTCCGGCGTCCGCGGGATCGCCCTTGCAGCGCATCCATCCCCACCTGAAGCCCGACGTGGCGGTGCAGGAGGCCGGGGTCTGGAGCGAGGCGGAGCTGCGCGCGGTGCTGGACCGCGAGGCGTCCCGGCCGTTCGCGCTGGAGGAGGCTCCGGCGTGGCGTGCCCGCCTTTGGGCCTGCGGTGGCGGCGAGCACGTGCTCCTTCTCGTCTTCCATCACCTGATCTCCGACTTCTGGACCATCGCCGGCCTGCTCGGCGAGCTCGAGGTCCTGTACCGCCGGGAGACGGGTGCGGCGGTGGCACAGCTGCCGGCCCTCCCCGCCACGTACGGGGATTTCGTGGCCTGGCAGGCGGCCCTGCTGGCCGGCCCGCGCGGCGAGGACCTGCGGCGCTATTGGGAGCGCCGGCTGGCCGCTCCGCTGCCGCAGCTCGAGCTGCCGCTGGACCGGCCGCGTCCGGCGATGCAGGAATTCCGCGGTGGCTCGGTGCCCTTCGCCCTGGAGGCAGAGGCGGCCGCCGGGCTCCGCGCCCTGGCACGCGCGGGGGGCGCGACGCTCTTCATGGCGCTCACCGCCCTGTTGCAGACCCTGCTCCATCGCGCCACGGGGCAGGAAGACCTGCTGATCGGAACCCCCACCGCGGGGCGGGGAGCCCCCCGCTTCTCCCGGGTGGCGGGTTATTTCGTCAACCCGGTCGTGCTGCGTGCGGACCTTTCCGGTGCACCCGGATTCGCCGGCCTGCTCGACCGCCTGCGGCCGGACGTGCTCGCCGCCTATGCCCACCAGGACCATCCCTTCGCGCTCCTCGCCGAGCAGCTGCAGACGCAGCGCGATCCCGGCCGGCCGGCGGTCTTCCAGGTTCTCTTCCTCTTCCAGAAGTCCCACCTGCCGGAGCTCGACGGCCTCGCCGGATTCGCCCTGGGCGAAGACGGGCACCGGCTGGCCTGGGCCGGGCTCGAGCTGGAGTCGCTGCGCCTCGGCTGGCAGCCGGCGCCGTTCGACCTGACCCTTTCGATGGCCGAGAGGGAGGGCGGCCTCGCCGGCTCGCTCCAATACGATGCGGCGCTGTTCGACGCGGCCACGGCCGAGCGGTTCGCGGGGCATCTGGGCGTGCTGGCGCGGGCGGTGGTGGCACAGCCGGAGCGAACCGTCGCCGAGCTCCCGTTGCTCACCCCCGGCGAGCGCGGGCAGCTCGTGGCGGTGTGGAACGACACCGCGGCCGATCTGCCGGATGACCTGTTGGTGGACCGCCTGATCGAGCGGCAGGTGGAACGGACGCCGGAGGCGCCGGCGGTGGACGACGGTGCCGAGAGCATCACCTACCGCGAGCTGCACCAGCGCGCGAGCCGCCTCGCCGGCCACCTGGGCCGCCTCGGTCTCGCACCGCAGGGGCGGGTGGGCGTCTGCCTCGACCGCTCGGCCGATGCCGTGGTGGCGCTCCTCGCCGTCCTCCAGGCCGGCGGAGCCTATGTGCCGCTCGATCCGGCGTACCCGCCCGACCGGCTGCGCTTCATCGTGGAGGATGCGGGGATCGACCTCCTCCTCACCGGGCGGCATCTGGGCGCGATGTTCGCCGGCACCGGCGTGCGGGCCGTGTGCCTCGACGCCGACCGCGACGCCATCGCCGCCGCGCCTCCTGCCCGCCGGACGGAGAGGCCGCCCGCCTCCCTCGCCTACCTCATCTACACGTCGGGCTCCACCGGCCGGCCCAAGGGCGTGATGGTGGAGCACCGCCAGGTGGCCAACTTCTTCGCCGCCATGGACCGCCGCCTGGGCACCGCTCCCGGCCGCTGGGTGGCGGTGACCAGCATCTCGTTCGACATCTCGGTGCTGGAGCTCCTCTGGACCCTCTCGCGCGGCTCCACGGTCGTCCTCCATCGCGGCACGGCGGTGGAACCCGCCACCGCGGCCACCCGGCCCGTCCGGCCGGTCGACTTCAGCCTCTTCTATTTCGCCAGCGACGAGCGGCAGGCCGCCGGCCGCGAGCGCTACCGCCTGCTGCTCGACGGAGCCGTGATCGCCGACCGGCTCGGCTTCGCGGCGGTGTGGACCCCCGAACGCCATTTCCACGCCTTCGGCGGCCTGTATCCCAATCCGTCGGTCACCGGCGCCGCGGTCGCGGCGCTCACCGGGCGGATCGCCATCCGGGCCGGCAGTGTCGTCCTGCCGTTGCATGATCCGATCCGGGTGGCCGAGGAGTGGGCGGTCGTCGACAACCTGTCGAACGGCCGGGTGGGGCTCTCGTTCGCCTCCGGTTGGAACGCGACGGATTTCGTCTTCGCACCCGGGAGCTACGCCGGGCGCCGCGAGCTGCTGCGCGGGCAGATCGACGCCGTGCGCCGGCTGTGGCGGGGCGAGCCCGTCCGCCGCCAGGGGGGCGAGGGAGAGGTCGAGGTGCGCATCCTGCCGCGCCCGGTGCAGCCCGAGCTGCCGATCTGGCTCACCGCGGCGGCGAGCCCCGAGACCTTCCGCCTGGCCGGCGAGCTCGGCACCCACCTGCTGACCCACCTCCTCGGCCAGAGCCTGCGCGAGCTGGAGGAGAAGATCGCCGTCTACCGCCGCGCCTGGCGCGACGCCGGCCACCCCGGGGAGGGGCAGGTCGCCCTGATGCTCCATACCTTCATCGGCGAGGACCTCGAGCAGGTGCGCGAGACGGTGCGCGGGCCGTTCACGGCCTATCTGGAGAGCTCGCTCGACCTGATGAAGGTGATGGCGCCGGGCCAGGACCTCGCCGGCTTCACCGACGAAGACCGCAGCGCCTTGCTCGGCCGCGCCTTCGACCGCTACTTCGAGACCAGCGGCCTGTTCGGCACCCCCGCGAGCTGCCTGGCGCGGGTGGGCGAGCTCGCGCGCCTCGGCGTCGACGAGATCGCTTGCCTGGTCGACTTCGGCATCGCGACCGATGTGGTGCTGGCGAGCCTCGACCGGTTGGCGGCGCTGCGCGATCTTTGCCGGCCGGACGGCCGGGAGAGCCCCCCGGTGGAGAGGGAGAGCATCCCGTCGCTCCTGGCGCGCCACCGCGCCACCCATCTGCAATGCACGCCGTCGGCGGCCACCGCCCTCCTGCTCGATCCGGCGGGACCGGCGGCGCTCGCCGGGCTGGAGACGATGCTGGTCGGGGGCGAGGCGTTGCCCGCCCCGCTGGCCGAGCGGCTGGACGGCGTGCTGCGCGGCGATCTGCTCAACATGTACGGCCCCACCGAGACCACGATCTGGTCGGCGGTCGAGACCGTCGCGGGGCCGGTGACGATCGGCCGGCCGATCGCCAACACCGAGCTGCACGTGCTCGACGCCCATTTCGAGCTGGTGCCCGTGGGGTGGCCGGGCGAGCTGTACATCGGCGGTCTCGGTGTGGTGCGCGGCTACCACCGCCGGCCGGACCTGACCGCCGAGCGCTTCCTGCCCGATCCCTTTGGCCCGCGAACCGGCGCCCGCCTCTACCGGACGGGCGACCTGGTGCGGCGGCTCCCCGACGGGCGGCTCACCTTCCTCGGCCGCGTGGATCATCAGGTCAAGGTGCGTGGCCACCGCATCGAGCTCGGGGAGATCGAGAGCGTGCTCACCGCGCACCCGGCGCTGCGCGAGGCCGTGGTGGTGGCCCGTGACGAGAGGCCGGGTGATCTGGCGAGCCGGCGGCTGGTGGCCTACGTCGTCCCGGCGGCCGGAGCGCCGTTCGACGGCACGGCCGAGCTGGCGGCCCGCGCCACCCCCGAGCGCGTCGAGCAGGTGCTCGACGCGCAGGAGCGCCACCGCCTCCCCAACGGCCTCCCGGTGGCCCATCTGAGCGCCGAGCAGACCGGCGGCATCTACCGCGAGATCTTCGAGCAGGAGATCTACCTGCGCCACGGCATCGCGCTTCCCGACGGCGCCTGCGTCTTCGACGTGGGGGCCAATGTGGGGCTGTTCACCTTGTGGGTGGGGACGCGCGCCCGCCGCGCCCGCATCTTCGCCTTCGAGCCGATCCCGCCGACCTGCGCGGTGCTCCGCGCCAACGTCGAGCTGTATGGGCTCGATGCCCGGGTCTTCCCGCTCGGCCTTTCCGACCGAGCCGAGGAGGCCGACTTCACCTTCTATCCCCGGATGGCGGGGCTCTCGGGCCGCTTCGCCCAGGAAGACCGGGCGGTGACCCGCTCGATCGTAGAACGCTGGATGGCCGACTCCGGCGGACGGGTCGAGGCCGCGGAGATCGAGGCGGCGGTCGACGACCTCCTGCAAAGCGAGACCTGGCGGTGCCGGCTCGCTCCGCTCTCCGCGGTGATCCGCGAGCAGGGGATCGAGCGGATCGACCTGCTCAAGGTCGACGTCGAGAGGAGCGAGCTGCAGGTCCTGCGCGGCATCGCCGGCGAGGACTGGCCGAAGATCCGCCAGATCGTGCTCGAGATCCACAGCGAGGAGCTCCTGCGCGAGGCGGTCGCCCTGCTGGAGGAGCGCGGCTACCGGGTGGCGGCCGACGACTTCATTTCGGCCGGCGAGGGGATGAATTCCGTCTACATGGTCTATGCCGTCCACCCCGCGGTGGAGGCGGCCGTGGCGGCCCCGGCGCTCGCCCTGGCGGATCTGCGCGACCAGGTGGCGGCGCAGCTGCCGGCGTACATGGTGCCGTCGCTCTTCGTACCGCTCGCCGCCCTGCCGCTCACCCCCAACGGCAAGATCGACCGCAAGGCCCTGCCCGCGCCGCAGGCGGTGCGGCTGGAGCCGGAGCGCGCCTATGCCGCACCCGAGAACGAGATGCAGCGGTCGGTGGCGCGGGTGTGGGAGGAGCTGCTGCACCTCGACCGCGTCGGCATCCACGACAACTTCTTCGAGATCGGCGGCAACTCGCTCCTGCTCGTCGAGGCGCACGGCCGGCTGCGCACCGCGCTCGGCCGCGAGGTGACCCTGGTCGACCTCATGCGGCATCCGACGATCGCGTCGCTCGGCCGTTACCTCGCCCAGGACGCCGGGGCGGGGGAAGGGGGCGGGCAGGAGCGCCACGAAAAGGCGCAGGACCGTGGCCGCAGCCAGCGGCTGGGGCTGGAGAAGCTCGCCCGCGGCCGAGCCAGGCCGCGCTCCGGGGCGGGGGAGGGAGCATGAGCAGCCTGCCCGGCGTCCGCCTGGCGGTGGCCGGCGTGGATGCGCCGGTGGCGGCGGAGCCGCGCCTGCTCACCCTGCCCAACGGCCTGGAGATCGCCTGCCAGAGCCGCACCGAGGCGGACCACATCTGGGAAGACATCTTCGAGAAGATGATCTACCGGCGCCACGGCGTCAGCTTCCCCGAGAACGCCTGCGTCTTCGACGTCGGCGGCAACATCGGGATGTTCACCCTGTTCGTCCACCTGTGCTGCCCGGCGGCGCGCACCTGGACGTTCGAGCCGGCGCCGCCGCTCTTCGAGATCCTCTCCTACAACACCTCCCGCCATGCCCCCGGCGCGCGGCTGATCAACGCCGGCGTCTCGGACACCCGCGGCACGGCCGAGCTGACCTTCTATCCCTACAGCTCGGGGATGTCCTCCTTCCACGCCGACCTCGGAGAAGAGAAGGCGGTCCTGCGCTCGATCCTGGAGCACCACCACCAGGAGGGGATGAGCGGCGTCGACCGCCTCCTGGAGGTTTCGGAGGAGTTCCTGGACGCCCGTTTCACCAGCCGTACGTTCACCTGCCCGCTCGTCCCGCTCTCCGAGGTGATCGTGGCCGAGCGGGTCGACACCATCGATCTGCTCAAGATCGACGTGCAGAAGAGCGAGCTGCAGGTGCTCCAGGGAATCGAAGACCGGCACTGGCCGAAGATCCGCCAGATCGTCCTCGAAGTGCACGACCTGGACGGCCGGCTCGGCGTGGTGGTCGACCTGTTGCAGAGCCGGGGCTTCGATGTCGTTGTTGAACAAGACCCCTTGCTCGGCGGCTCGGTTCTCTACAATTTGTTCGCGATCGGCCGTTCGGCCCTGGGCGGCGGGCAGCGGCCGGCCGCCGACCGCCTGCAATCCCGCGCCAGCCTGCAGAAAGCCGCGCTCCAGCGGCAACGCCCGCGCGCCCCGAGAGGACCGCGGCCCACGGAGGAGGAATGAGCACAGTGGAGACGGAGATGGAAGAGCAGGACGGGCTGGATGGGATCGCCATCATCGGCATGAGCCTGCGGGTGCCCGGGGCGGCGAGCCTCGAGGCGTACTGGCGCAATCTGCGCGACGGAGTCTGCTCGATCTCCTTCTTCACGCAGGAGGAGCTGCGGGCCGCCGGGATCCCCGCCGAAACGCTGCGCGATCCCAGCTATGTGGGGGCGCGCGGCGTGCCGGACGGCGTGGATCTGTTCGACGCCGAGCTGTTCGGCTTCACCCCGCGCGAGGCCGAGACCATGGACCCCCAGCACCGGCTGTTCCTGGAGCACGCCTGGGAGGCCTTCGAGCACGCCGGCTACGATCCCGCGGTCTTCGCAGGCCCGATCGGCGTCTTCGCCGGCGCGAACATCACCAGCTATCTGATCAACAACCTGGTCCCGCACCGCGAGCTGGTGCGGCGCATCGGGCCGCTCCAGCTGCGCATCCGCAACGACAAGGACTTCCTGGCGACGCTCGCCTCCTACAAGCTGAACCTCAAGGGGCCGGGCGTCAACGTGCAGACCGCCTGCTCCACCTCGCTGGTGGCCGTCTGCCTCGCCAGCCAGAGCCTGCTCGGCTACCAGTGCGACATGGCGCTGGCCGGAGGGGTTTCGATCACCGCGCCGCCGCGCTCGGGGTACCTGTTCCAGGAAGGCGTCTATGCCCCCGACGGCCGCTGCCGCGCCTTCGACGCGGACGCGCACGGCACCGTGCTCGGCGACGGGGTCGCCCTGGTCGTCCTCAAACGCCTGCGCGACGCCCTCGCCGACGGCGACACCATCCACGCGGTGATCAAGGGCTTCGCGGTGAACAACGACGGCTCGC
Source organism: Holophagales bacterium UBA5704 (assembly GCA_002420005.1). Taxonomy (GTDB): domain Bacteria; phylum Acidobacteriota; class Thermoanaerobaculia; order Multivoradales; family UBA5704; genus UBA5704. Next base: position 15,966 of record DIHE01000197.1, read on the forward strand.
TCAAGCTGGACTACACCGCCCCCAGCATCGACGGCCAGGCCGAGGTGATCGCCACCGCCCACGCCTTGGGCGACATCGATCCGGAGAGCATCCAGTACGTCGAGGCGCACGGCACGGGGACACCGCTCGGCGACGTCATCGAGATCGCGGCGCTCACCCAGGCCTTCGCCTCCGAGCGCCGGCAGTTCTGCGCCATCGGCTCGGTCAAGACGAACATCGGGCACCTCGACGCGGCGGCCGGCGTCTCCAGCCTGATCAAGGCGGTGCTCGCCCTGGAGCATGGGCAGATCCCGCCGAGCCTGCACTTCGAGCGGCCGAATCCGCGCATCGACTTCGCGCGCACGCCGTTTTTTGTCAACGACCGGCTGCGCGACTGGCCGGCCGGGCCGGTGCCGCGGCGCGCCGGGGTGAGCTCCTTCGGCGTCGGCGGCACCAACGCGCATGTGGTGCTGGAGGAGGTGCCGGCACGTCCGGCGTCCGCCCCTTCGCGCCCCTGGCAGCTCCTGAGCCTCTCGGCGCGCAGCGCCACGGCTCTGGAGGCGGCGTGCCGCAACCTCGCCGGCCATCTGGAGGCGCATCCGGAGCTGCCGCTGGCCGACGTGGCGTACACGCTCCAGCGCGGGCGCCGGGCCTTCGCCCACCGGCGTGTCCTGGTCGCCCGCGACGGCGCCGAAGCCGTGCGCCTGCTGCGCGGCGAGGAGCCGCGCCGGCTCCTCGGTGCCGAGGTTCCGGCGGATCGCCAGCCCACGGTGGCGTTCCTGTTCCCGGGCATCGGTGACCACCACCCGGGGATGGCCCGCGGGCTCTACGAAGGGGAGCCGGCGTTTCGCGAGGCGTTCGACGAATGCGCCCGCCGTCTCGCGCCCCGTCTCGGCGCCGATCTGCGCCGGCTCCTGTTCCCCGCCGGGGGAGGGGAGGAGAGCGGCGGCGGGCTCGACCTGCGCCGCATGCTGGGCCGTGGCGAGGAGAGGCCGGAGGACGATCCGCTGCACGGCACGGCCGTGCTCCACCCGGCGCTGTTCGCCGTGGAATACGCCCTGGCGCAGCTCTGGATGAGCTGGGGAATCCGGCCCGAGGCGCTGCTCGGCTACAGCATCGGCGAGTACGCCGCCGCCTGCCTGGCCGGCGTCTTCACCCTGGAAGGCGCGTTGGAGCTGGTGGCGGCACGGGCGCGCCTCCTCGAAGGGCTGCCCGCCGGGGCGATGCTGGCCGTCTCCCTGCCGGAGAGCGAGATCGCGCCCCTGCTGGGCGGACGGCTCTCCCTCGCCGCGGTCAACGGTCCCGCCTTCTGCGTGGCGGCCGGCCCGGAAGAGGAGATCGTCCGGCTGGAGCAGGACCTCGCGGCCCGCAGCGTGGTCTGCCGCCGCCTGCGCTCCCCCCGGGCCTTCCACTCGCGGATGCTCGAGCCCGCGCTGGATGCCTGCCTGCGCATCGCCGCCTCGCTCGAGCTGCGTCCTCCGCGCATCCCTCTGGTCTCGGACACCACCGGCACCTGGATGACCGCCGGGCAGGCGACCGATCCCCGCTACTGGGCCGAGCACATGGTGCGCACCGTGCGCTTCGGCGACGGGGTCCGCACCCTCTGCGCCGGAGGCGGCCGGGTCCTTCTCGAGATCGGCCCGGGCAACGCCCTGGGGAGCATCGCCCTCCAGACACTCGGCGGCGAGGATGCCCCCGTGGCCGCGATCTCCTCCCTTCCGCACGCCTATGACGGCGAGCCCGACCGGGCCACGGCCGCGGCGGCCCTGGGCAAGCTCTGGCTGGCCGGAGTCGCGTGCGACGGCGAAGCCTTCTGGGGGGGCGAGACCCGGCGGCGCGTGCCGCTGCCCGCCTATCCCTTCGAGCGGCGGCGCTTCTGGATCGATCCGCCGCCGCCGGACGGGCAGGCGGCGGCCGCTGCGGAGGCGGAGAGCCTCGCCAAGCGCAGCGATCCGGCGGACTGGTTCTGGCTCCCGGCCTGGAAGCAGGCGCGCCTGCTGCCGGCCGCGGTGCCGGTCGCAGACGGCCGCCCCTGGTTGATCCTGGGTGACGGTGCCGGGCTGGGAGCCCTGCTCGCGGAGCGCCTGCGGGCTCTGGGCCGCGAGGTGGCCGGCCCCGTGGCGGACTCTCCCGAGACCTTTGACGAGCTGATCGCCGGGCTGCGCGAGAGCGGCCGGCTCCCCGGGACCGTCGTCCACCTCGGGAGCTACGGCCCGGTGGAGGAGGGGGGAGCGGGTTTCTTCTCCCTGCTCGCCCTGGCGCAGGCCTGGGCGAACCGGGCCGGGCGCGCGCCGCTCTCTCTCGCCGTCGTGTCGAGCGGCGTCTACGACGTGGTCGGGAGCGAGCCTCTCGACCCGCAGCGCGCCACCCTGCTCGGCCCCTGCCGGGTGATCCCGCAGGAAATGCCCGGCGTCGCCTGTCTCCACATCGATCTGCCCGCTCCGGAGGCGGCGCCGGCCGCGGTCTGGGCCGATCGCGTGATCGCGGAGCTGGAGGTGGCGACGGACGAGAAAGCCGTCGCCTGGCGCGGGACCACCCGCTGGGTGGAGCGCTTCGAGAGCGAGCGGATCGCGCCGGCCGAGCCCTCGTCCCTGCGCCTGCGGGCGGGAGGCGTCTACCTGATCACCGGCGGAACCGGCGGCATCGGTCTCACGCTCGCGCAATGGCTGGGCGCGTCGGTACAGGCGAAGCTCGTGCTGGTCGGCCGCAAGGAGCCGGCGCCGGAGGTCCTCGAGCGCCTGCGCGGGCGCGGGATCGAGGCGCTCTTCCTGGCCGGCGACGTGACCCGGCGGGACGACATGGAGAAGGTCCGCCGCGCCGCCGAAGAGCGCTTCGGCGCGGTCCACGGCCTGATCCACGCCGCGGGCGTGCCACCGGGAGGTCTCCTCCAGCTCAAGACCAGGGAGGCCGCCGAGGCCGTTCTGGCGCCCAAGGTCGCCGGCACCCTCGTGCTCTGCGACGTCTTCGCGGACGCCGGGCTCGACTTCCTGCTCCTCTGCTCGTCTCTCACCGCGGTCACCGGCGCCTTCGGCCTGGTGGATCACTGTGCGGCCAACGCCTTCCTGGACGCCTTCGCCCAGCGCGCCGCGCGCGACGGGCTGCCGGTGGTCTCCCTCGCCTGGGACAGCTGGCTGGAGGTGGGGCAGGCGGCGCAGGCCGGCGTGGCCGGGCGGCTGCGCGCCCTGTTCGAGAGCGAGGCGGCGGACGGCGCAGGGCCGCGCCTGCATCCGCTCCTGGACCGGCGGGGGGGGGGGGCCGGGG
>DIHE01000197.1:19395-19564 GCA_002420005.1 Holophagales bacterium UBA5704
GCATCCGCTCCTGGACCGGCGGGTGGAGGGCGCCGAGCCGGCCTTCGTCACCCGGCTCGCGGCCCACGATCGCTGGATCCTGAGCGAGCACCGCTTCCTGGGCGAGGGGATCGTCCCCGCCACCGCCTTCCTGGAGATGGCGCGGGCGGCCCACGCCGCCGAGACCGGC
>DIHE01000197.1:19782-20083 GCA_002420005.1 Holophagales bacterium UBA5704
CGGCCCACGCCGCCGAGACCGGCGACACCGGAGGCCGGGACGTGGTCCTCTCCGGGATCGTCCTGGCGCAGCCTCTGGTGGTGCCGGACGGCGCGGTGCGGGAGGCGCGGACCCTCTTGCGTCGCGAGGAGAGCGGGTTTGCCTTCCGCATCGTCAGCGACGGGCCGGCCGGCGAGCAGGAGCACGTGCGGGGGAGCATCGGCCTGGCCGCGCCCGCGCCCGCGGCGGCGGCCGTCCCCGACCCCCTTCCCCCCGCCTGGACCGACCGCGGCGCCGCCCTGGCCGCGGCGCTCGCGGCGGG
>DIHE01000197.1:20334-20550 GCA_002420005.1 Holophagales bacterium UBA5704
GCGCTGGACCGGTCTGCTGCGCGAGCTGAGGAGCGGCGACCGGGAGGGCTGGGCCCGTTTCGAGCTCCCCGCCGAGTTCCAGGGCGACCTCGACGCCATGGCGCTCCATCCCGCGCTGCTCGACGCCGCGACGGGCGTGGTCCGCATTCTCGGCGAAGGGACGTATCTCCCCTTCTCCTGCCGCAAGCTGCGCCTCCGCGCGCCCCTGCCGGCCGG
>DIHE01000197.1:20814-20983 GCA_002420005.1 Holophagales bacterium UBA5704
GCCGGCCGGCGCGGGCGAGCTGACCTGCGACATCTCGCTCTTCGACGGCGCGGGGAGCCCGCTCGCCGAGATCGAGGGCTACACGCTGCGGCGGGTCCCGGACACCGAACGCTTCCGGCAGGAGGCGCGGGGGGTGGCCCGGCGCCCCGCGGCGGCCGAGGACGAAGCC
>DIHE01000197.1:21188-21495 GCA_002420005.1 Holophagales bacterium UBA5704
CCGCGGCGGCCGAGGACGAAGCCTTCGGGCTCACCCCGGCCGAGGGGGCCGAGGCGTTCGGCCGTGCCCTCTCCCCGCGGCTGGCCGGCGTGCCGCGCCTGCTGATTTCGACCCGCGATCTGCCGGCGGTGATCCGGCGCCTCCGCCGCAAGCCGAGCGGCGACGAGCACAACCGGCATCTGGAGGTCCTGCGTGGAGCGGGCCGGGCCCATCCCCGGCCGGGCCTCCAGACGCCGTACGAGGCGCCGCGCACCGAGACCGAGGCGATGCTCGCCCGCCTGTTCGAGGAGATGCTCGGAATCGACCG
>DIHE01000197.1:21726-42774 GCA_002420005.1 Holophagales bacterium UBA5704
GACGACTTCTTCGACCTCGGCGGCAACTCCCTGGTGGCGACCCAGCTCATCTCGCGGGTGCGGGAGTCCTTCGAGGTCGAGGTCGCGTTGCGCGCGGTGTTCGAGGCCCCGACGGTGCAGCAGCTCGGGGTCGTGATCATCCAGAAGCAGGCCGAGAGTGTCGATCCCGACGAATTGGCCCGCGCCCTGGCCGAGCTCGGGCAGCTTTCGAAGGAACAGCTCGCGGGGCTCCTGGTCCAACCGGAAAGCGATTTCGAGGGGGAGATTCGACATGGTTGACCTGTCGCGCCTTGCGGATCTCAGCCCGGAGCAGCTCGAGTTTCTCCGACTGCGTCTCAAGGAGACGCCCAAGCGGGGGCCGGCGGGCGACCCGGCCCGGATCCCGCCGCGTCGGGCCTCCGGGCCTGCGCCCCTTTCCTTCTCCCAGCAGCGGATCTGGATCCTGACGCAGTTGGGCGCGGACCCCACCTCGTCGAACCTCGCCAAGGCCCTTCGCATCCGCGGCCGGTTGGACATCCTGGCGCTGACCGGCGCCTTCGCCGAGATCGTCCGCCGCCATGAAGCGCTGCGCCTGCAGATCTCGGTCGTCGATGGTGTCCCGGAGCAGGTGCCGCTCCCTGTTTTCTCTCTGCCCGTTCCCCAGATCGATCTCGCGTCGATCGCGCCGGCGCAGCGCGAGGAGGAAGCCTTGCGCCTGGCGGCCGCCGAGAGCCGGGAGGCTTTCTCCCTGGATCTCGGCCGCTTCCTCCGGGCGGCCCTGGTGCGGCTCGCCCCGGAGGACCATCTGCTGCTGGTCACCCTGCACCATATCGTGGCGGACAACCTGTCGATGATCGTGCTGGTTCAGGAGCTGTCGGTACTGTACGAGGCCTTTTCTCGGCGCAGACCTTCCCCTCTGCCGGAGCTGCCGATCCAGTATCTCGATTTCGTGGCCTGGCAGCACGAGCAGCTCCAGGGGCAGGTGCAGGAGGACCACCTCTCCTACTGGACGAACCGGCTCGCGGGAGCCCCGCCCACGTTGGATCTGCCCACGGATCATCCAAGGACCGCCGGCGCCGCCTTTCGTGCCGGCCGACACCCCATTCGCTATCCGGAGGCACTGGCCGGGAATCTGGCCGCATTCGCACGCCGGGAAGGCTCCACCCTCTTCATGGTTCTCCTCGCGGCGTTCCAGGCGCTGCTCCATCGGTATTCCGGTGCGACGGACCTCGTGATCGGCGTGCTCAGCGGGAACCGGAACCGGAAAGAGCTCGAACCGCTGATCGGTCTGTTCGCCAACACGGTGCCGATCCGCGCGGATCTTTCCGAGGATCCGAACCTCGGCGGCTTCCTCGCCCGGGTGCGGGATGCCACCCTCGAAGCCCATGCCCATCAGGACCTTCCCTTCGACCGCCTGGTCGAGAGGCTGAAGCCGAAGCGGATCCAGGGGCGGACCCCCTTGTTTCAAGTCGCGTTCAATCTACAGGAAACCCCCCTTCCCTTCCTGCGCCTGGGTGACCTCTCGCTGACCCCGGTCGAGATCTTCCGCGGCGCGGCGGACCTCGATCTCTACCTCTCGATCGAGGGGACGCAGGGCGGGATCTTCGGGCTGATCGAGTACGACGCCTCCCTGTTTGACGACGAGACGATCGCCGAGCTGGTCGAGAGCTATGAACGGTTCCTGGAGCTCTTCGCCCGGCAGCCCGGGATGCTCCTGTCCCAGATGCAGCTCCCCGAGAAGCTTCAGGCGAAGGCTGAGGCCGCCCGTCTGCGCGACCGGAAGCAGAGGATCGCCGTCGCGGCGACCTTCTCGGCGGAGCCGCTCGCGGACGTGCTGCGCGACTGGATGGGCGTCCTCGAGATCCCCGCCGAGGTGGTCTTCGCGCCCTACCAACAAGTCGCGCAGCAACTGATCACTCCAGGGAGCCTGCTGACCGGGAACGCGCAAGGGGTCAACGTGGTGCTGGTCCGGCTGGAAGACTGGCTGCGCCATGGGGAGGACACCGGCTCCGGGCTGCCGGCCGCGGTCGCCCTGGAGCGGATCCGCGCCGGAGTGCAGGACCTCCTCGGTGCTCTCGTCGCCGTGCCGGAGAGCGCCCTCGCGCCTCTTCTCCTGTGCATCTGCGCGCCGTCTCCGCAATGTGCCGAACGAGCGGACCTGGCGCCGGGTCTCGAATCCCTGCTGGGCGAGATCCGGGGCGCGGTGGCCGGCCTGCCGCATGTCCACCTCATCGAGACCCAGGAGATCGCCGAGCTCTATCCCGTCGCCGAGTTCTACGAGCCCTATGGCGACAAGCACGCCCACGTTCCGTTCACGCCCAGTTACTTTGCGGCCCTCGCCACGATGCTGGCGCGCCGGATCTACGCGCTCCGCCGGCCGCCGTGCAAGGTCATCGTCCTCGACTGTGACAACACGCTCTGGAAAGGCGTCTGTGCAGAGGCAGGTCCGGGAGGAGTCGAGATCGGCTCGGCGTATGGGCTCCTCCAGCAGTTCTTCCTGCGGCAGAAGGAGGCCGGCAAGCTCCTGTGCCTGTGCAGCAAGAACAACCCCCGGGATGTCTTCAGCGTCTTTGACAGCCGGCCGGACATGAGGCTTCGGCGCGAAGACATCGTCGCCTCGAGAATCGGGTGGCAGGCCAAAGGGGAGAGCCTGCGCTCCCTGGCGGAGGAGCTCGGCCTCGGCCTGGACAGCTTCGTCCTGGTGGACGACAACCCGGTCGAATGTGCCGAAGTCCGGGCGGCCTGCCCCGAGGTGATCACCCTGCAACTGCCGGAGGAGCCCGAACGCATCCCGTCCTTCCTGCGTCACGCGTGGATCTTCGACACTCTGCGGGTCAGCGACGAGGACCTCCGGCGCACCTCGCTCTACCAGCAGAACCTCGCGCGTGAGCGGTCGCGCAGCTCCGCCCTCACCCTGCGGGAATTCCTCGCACGGCTGGAGCTCCAGGTCGATATCCGGCCCATGGACGACGGGCAGCTGGCCCGCGTCAGCCAGCTCACGCAGCGCACCAATCAGTTCAACACGACCACCATCCGGCGTTCAGAAGCCGAGATCCGGGCTCTTCTGAAGGACGGGCTCTCCGACTGCCTGGTCGTGCAGGTGCGCGATCGCTTCGGCGACTACGGCCTGGTCGGCGTCGTCCTTTTCTCCTCGGCCGGCGGCGCGCTTGTCGTGGACACCTTTCTTCTCAGTTGCCGTGTGCTGGGCCGATTCGTCGAGCATCGCGTGATCGCGCGCCTGGGAGAGATCGCCCTGGAGAGGGGATTGGGCCATCTGGAGATCCTCTTCCGGCCGACGGACAGAAACGCGCCGGTGCAGGACTTTTTCGGCGCGATCTCCGCGCCCCTTCTCAACCGGGTGGACGGCGAAATGCTGTTCACGCTTTCTGCACGCGCCGCGGCCGAGATTCCTTGTCTCCCGCAAGCCGGTCAACCGTCCGCGTCGCAACCATCGATTGCGCACGAAGCCCCTGCCAGGAAGACTTCCAGGATCATCCGGGATGCAGGGCGCCACAGTGCGCTCCTCCAGCGGATCGCGACCGAGCTTGTCGACGCGGAGGAGATCGCCCGGCATGCCGAGGCCGCGGCGCGCCGGTCGCGAGCCGCATCCTCCGCAGAGCGCATGCCGCCCCGCGATGCCCTCGAAGAAGCCCTGGCCGAGGTCTGGATGGAAGTTCTGGGGGTCACCGAGGTGGGAGTCGAGGACAACTTCCTGACCTCGGGGGGCCATTCCTTGCTCGGCACGGTCCTGATGTCCCGCATCCAGAGGGCGTTCGGTGTGGAGATGGAGCTCGCCGTCCTTTTTCAAGCACCGACGATCGCAGCCCTCTCCCGGGAGCTGGAGAAGCGGCTGATCGCGGGTATGGATGTCGAAGAGATGCGCCAGGGTGTGAGCGAGATCGAGGGTCTCTCCGCTGAAGAGGTGCGCCAGGTGCTCGCGCCGGTCAGGTCAGGCGGGAGCGGAGAGGGCCGGACCTGAGGGACGCATGCGCATTCTCCTGCTCCAGAACATGATCTACCTGCCGAGCCATGGCGGTGCCAACAAGGCCAACCGCCTGCTGCTGGAGGGTTTGGCGGCGAGCGGACACGCCTGCCGGGCGGTGGCGCCCCTGATCGGAAGCCATGGTCCGAGGACCCGTGAGGCGCTGGTGCAGGAATTCGCACGGCGAGGAGCCCGGCTGCAGACGGAGGCATCGGGTGCAGCCCTCGCCTTTGAGCACGGAGGCGTTGAGGTCCGCGCCGTCCAGGACAAATCGGCGTTTGGCTCCTTCGCCGTCGAGCAGATCCGCCGGTTCCAGCCGGACTGGATCCTGGTTTCTTCGGAGGACCCCGGCCAGAACCTGCTCTCCGGGGCCTTGGAAGAGGCCCCCTCGCGCGTGGTCTACGTGGTCCACACACCGCAGTACCTCCCCTTCGGTCCTGCCAGCTTCTTGCCGAATCCCCGGCGCCTCGCATTGATTCGCGCGGCGGCGGGGATCGTGACGGTCAGCTCCTATGTCCAGAAGTACATTCGCGAGGGATCAGGCCGCGATGCGTCGGTGATTCCTTTCCCGGTCTATGGCCAGGGCCCCTTCCCGTTTCTCGCCGACTTCGATCGCGGCGCCGTGACCTTGGTGAACCCCTGCGCCTACAAGGGAATCTCGATTTTCCTCGAGCTCGCGCGACGGTTTCCCGAGGTGCCTTTTCTGGCGGTTCGTGGGTGGGGGACGACCGGGGCGGATCGGCGGGAGCTCGAGCGCCTGCCGAACGTCGAGATCGTCGAGCCGGTCGACGACCTGGAGCAGATCTTGGCGCGGACGCGCGTCCTGCTCATGCCCTCGCTCTGGATCGAGGCCTTCGGGTTGCTCTGCGTGGAGGCGATGCTGCGGGGCATTCCGGTCCTGGCCAGCGACGCGGGCGGCCTCCCTGAAGCCAAGCTGGGCATCGACTACGTGCTGCCGGTTCGCACGATCGAGAGGTTCGAGGAGCGATTCGACGAGCGCGAGTACCCCATCGCCGTCGTACCGGAGCAGGACACCGCCCCTTGGGTCGAAGCGCTCGCCAGGGTCCTCTCCGAGAGGCCGCACTACGAGTCGCTGGCCCGGCGCTCACAGGCCGCCGCGGCAGAGTTCGTCTCGCGGGTAGACGCCCGGGGTATCGAGAGCTTCCTGCAGAATCTCGCCCGGGAATCGCCGCAGCAGGCGGCCGCCGTCTCCGGGGAGCCGCGCCGGGAGGGCCCGTCACCGCCGGGGAACGGAACGGTCGAGCTGCAGAAGCTCTCCGGGGACCACAGGCGGTTGCTCGCCTTGCGCGCCCTCCAGGCGCGCAAGGGAGAGGTGGCGGCATCGGCCCTCCCGGTGATCCCCCGTGCTCCCGAGGGCGGCGTGCCCGTCCTGTCGTTCGCCCAGGAGAGGCTGTGGTTTCTCGACCGTCTGCAGCCCGGAAATCCCGCGTACAACCTCGCAGACCTCAAGCGCCTCCGGGGAGCTCTCGATCCGGACCTGCTCCGCCGCGCCATCGCCGGGGTCGTCCGGCGCCACGCGGTTCTGCGGACGACGTTCGAGGAGGTCGGCGGTGTGCCGGTCCAGCGGATTCACCCCGAAGCGAACGTCGAGCTGCCGGTGATCGATCTCCAGGGGCTGCCGGCTTCGTCGCGGGAGCAGGAGTGTGGGCGGCTGACCCGGCACCTGGCCGCCGCTCCGTTCGACCTGTCCGCCGGCCCCTTGTTGCGCCTCCTGCTCTTCCGGATGGATCAGGCGGAGCACTGCCTCGCGGCGGCGTTTCATCATATTGTGGTGGACGGTTGGTCCGCCGGCCTTTTCGTGCGGGAGGTGGCCGAGATCTATGCGGGGCTCCTCCAAGGCCGTCCGTCCCCGCTCGCACCACTCCCGCTCCAGTACTCCGACTTCGCGGTCTGGCAGCGCCGGTGGATGACCGGGAAGGTCCTCGAGGAGAAGCTCGCGTATTGGACGCAGGCGCTGCACGGCGCGCCTCCCGTCCTCGAGCTGCCGGGGAGGCGGCTCGGGAGCGAATCCGCGACCTACGGAGGCCGCAGACATCCGGTGCTGCTGGCGCCGCCCCTCACGGCCAGGCTCAGATCGGCGGCCGAGCGCAGCCATGCCACCCTGTTCATGGTTCTGCTCGCCGGCTTCGCGTCCTTGCTCCACCGTTGTTCCGGGCAGGACGATCTGGTGATCGGCTCGCCGGTGGCGGGGCGCAACCGGCTGGAGCTCGAGCCGTTGATCGGCCTCTTTGTCAATTCCCTGGCTCTGCGCACCCGCTTCGAGAGCACCCCTTCCTTTGCCGAGTTGATCGCCCAGGTCCGCGAGGTGACTCTGAGAGCCCAGGCTCATCAGGACCTCCCGTTCGAGAGGCTCGTCGAGGAGCTGAGGCCGGAGCGGACCCTCGACCGGAATCCGATTTTCCAGGTTCTGTTCATCCTCCAGAACACAGCTTCCGGGCTTCCGGGGCTGCCCGGTTTGACCGTCCAGGCTCTGGAGATCGACGTCGGTGTCGCGCGGCTGGACCTCCTGCTGGAGATGAAGGAGGCTGACGGAGGTCTGCATGGCTGGCTCGAATTCAACACCGCCCTTTTCGACCCGGTGACCATCGCCCGCCTGGCCTCGTACTTCACAGGTCTCTTGATCTCGCTTCTCGAAGCTCCCACGGCCCGGATCGCCGAAGTCCCCCTGCTGAACGCCGCCGAGCGCCACCAGATGCTCAGCGAGTGGAACGACACGGCGGTCCCGCGGTCCCAGGGTCTCCTCGTGCACGGCCTCTTCGAGGCTCAGGTGGCTCGCACACCGGACGCGCCGGCGGCTGTCTTCCGCGGGGAGACGCTCACCTACGCCGCGCTCGATGCCCGTGCCAACCGGCTGGCCCGGCATCTGCGGCGGCTGGGCTGCGTCGCGGAGAGCCGCGTCGGTGTCTCCCTGGAGAGCTCCGTCGACCTGCTCGTCGCTCTTCTCGGCGTGCTCAAGGCGGGAGCTGCTTATGTGCCGTTCGATCCCGGCCACCCGCGTGAACGGCTGGCCTTTGTGCTGGCGGATGCGGCGCCGCAGGTGCTGATCACCGAGACGCGCCTGCGCGCCGCGCTTCCAACGGATTCCAGGACGACGGTCCTCTGCCTCGACGGCGAACCGCTCTTCGCCGGTTCGCCCGGCCGGGACCGTGGGGTGCCGGTCCAAGGGGATGGCGGCCAGCTTGCCTATATCCTCTACACCTCGGGCTCGACGGGCCGCCCCAAGGGAGTGGGAGTTCCCCATCAGGCCCTGGCGAATTTCCTCGGGTCGATGCGCCGGGCACCGGGCTTCTCCCGCGGGGAGCGGCTGCTCTCCGTCACCTCCCTCAGCTTCGACATCGCGGCGTTGGAGATCTTCCTTCCGCTGACCGTGGGCGGCTGCGTCGAGCTGGCCAGCCGCGCCGAGGCCGCCGATGGCGCGCTGTTGGCGGCCCGTCTCGGCGCGTCCGGTGCCGGTGTGCTGCAGGCGACGCCGGCGACCTGGCGGATGCTCCTCGACGCAGGTTGGGCCGGCTGCCCCAACCTGCGGGCGCTGTGTGGCGGTGAGGGGTTGCCGCGCGATCTCGCCGCGGCTCTCGCCGGGCGCACCCGCGAGCTGTGGAATCTCTACGGTCCCACCGAAACCACGGTGTGGTCGGCCACTGCACGTATCCGGCCGGGCGAGAGCGGTCCTGTCTCGATCGGCCGGCCCATTGCAGACACCCAGATCCTCCTGCTCGACCGCCACCTCCAGATCGTGCCTTTCGGAGGACACGGCGAGCTCTGGATCGGAGGGGCGGGTCTGGCACGTGGCTATTGGGGCCGGCCGGACCTGACGGCGGAGCGCTTCCTGCCGAATCCCCTGGCGGCGGAGGTGGAGGAGGCGGGAGGACGTCTCTACCGGACGGGCGATCTGGCGCGCCACTTGCCCGGCGGACGGATGGAGGTCCTGGGACGCATCGATCATCAGGTCAAGGTGCGGGGTTTCCGGATTGAGCTCGGAGAGATCGAGGCGGTGCTGGTCACCCTGCCCGGAATCCGGGAGGCGGTCGTGCTGGCCCGCGACAGCCCGGCCGGGGGGCGGCAGCTGGTGGCCTATCTGGTCGGCGACGCCACGGCGGGCTCAGAAGACGGGCTCCGGCGGGCGTTGCGAGAGCGGCTCCCGGAGTACATGGTGCCCACGACCTTCGTGGCGCTCTCCGCCTGGCCCCTCACCCCCAACGGCAAGGTGGACCGGAAGGCACTGCCGGCTCCGGAACGGCAGCGCTTCGAGACGTATCTGGCGCCTCGCACGCCCGTTGAAGAGGTCCTCTGCGGCATATGGGCCGAGGTGCTCGGCGTTGAACGGGTGGGAGCGGCCGACCACTTCTTCGAGCTCGGAGGGCATTCGCTGCTGGCGACGCAGGTGGTGTCGCGCCTGCGCAGCATCTTCGGTATCGAGATGCCGCTGCGCGACCTCTTCGTGGCCCCGCGGCCGGCCGACCTCGCGATCCGCGTCGAGGCGGCGCGTCGATCCGGCCCGGTCTCACCGGCTCCGCCTCTCCTCCCGGTGCCGCGCGAGGGACCCCTGCCCCTGTCGTTCGCCCAGCAGCGGCTCTGGTTCATCGACCAGCTCGAACCGGGCAGCCCGCTGTACAACCTCCCGTCGGCCCTCCGTGTCGAAGGGCCGTTGGACATCGCGGTGCTGGCGGCCTGTCTGAGTGAGATCTTGCGGCGCCACGAGGCCTTGCGCACGGTCTTCGCCGTCCGGGACGGCTCCCCGGTCCAGGTGATCCGGGCCGCGTCTCCTTGCGCCCTCCCCCTGGTGGACCTTTCCGCGCTCGCGGCGTCACGGCGTGAGGCCGAGGCCCTTCTCCTGGTGGGCCTCGAGGCCCGCCGGCCGTTCGATCTCGCGCGGGGACCTCTGCTGCGCGGACTGGTCCTGCGCCTCGGAGAGCGGGACCATGCCGTCGCCCTGACCATGCATCACATCGCCGGCGACGGCTGGTCCTCGGGCGTTGCGGTGCGGGAGATCGCAGCGCTCTATCCCGCGGTTCTGGCCGGCCGGCCGTCGCCGCTCCCCGATCTGCCGGTGCAGTATGCGGATTTCGCGCTCTGGCAACGCGGTTGGCTGCAAGGCGCGGTCCTGGAGAGCGAGATCTCCTGGTGGAGGAGCCGGCTCGCCGGCCTGCCGCCACTCCTCGAGCTGCCGACCGACCGACCGCGGCCCGCGGTCCCGAGCTACCGAGGGGCCACCCGGCCCGTGGGGCTTCCGGCCGGGCTCACCGGCCGGCTGGAAGCTCTCGCCCGGCGCGAAGGAGCGACGCTCTTCATGGTGTTGCTGGCAGGCCTCCAGGCCTTGCTCTCCCGCTACAGCGGTCAGGACGACCTCGCCGTGGGCTCGCCCATCGCCGGGCGCAACCGGTCGGAGGTCGAGAGCCTGATCGGGTGCTTCGTCAATACCCAGGTCATGCGCGGCGATCTTTCGGGAGAGCCGTCGTTCCGCGAGCTGTTGAGCCGGGTTCGGGAGACGGCGCTCGCGGCCTTCATGCATCAGGATGTACCGTTCGAGAAGCTGGTCGAGGATCTCGCTCCGGAGAGGAGCCTCGCCCACACGCCGCTGTTCCAGGTGGTGCTTGTGCTGCAGAACGCACCCTTGGGAAACCTGGATGTCCAGGACCTGCACCTGCGGCCGGTGGTGATCGAAGGGACGACGGCCAAGTTCGAGCTCACGGTCGCCCTCGCGCAGGACGGAGACAGGCTCACCGGGACGGTGGAGCACGCCACCGATCTCCACGACGGCACGAGCATCGACCGGCTGTTCGCCGGCCTGGAGCGTCTGCTCGTGGCGGCGGCGACCGGGCCGGACGAACGGATCGCGGAGCTGCCCCTGCTCGGCGAGACGGAGCGGCACCAGCTCCTGGAGTGGGGAGGCGCTCGGGGGGAGCACGGAGCGGGCTCGACGCTCCACGGCCGGTTCGCAGAGCAGGTCCGCCGGGACCCCGAGGCCCCGGCGCTGATCTGCGGCGACGTGACTCTCACCTACGCCGAGCTGTACCGGCGATCCAGCCAGCTGGCCCGCTGGCTGCGAGGGCATGGCGCCGGTCCCGAGTGCCGCGTCGGCCTTCGCCTGGACCGTTCCGTCGACCTGGTGGTGGGGGTTCTGGGCGTCCTCCAGTCCGGAGCCGCCTATGTGCCGCTCGATCCCGGCGCGCCGCGGGAACGGCTGTCCTTCGTCCTCCAGGATGCGGACATCCGGATCGTGGTGGGGGAGGACGAGATCGCGCAGGCGAAGAGCCTCCCGGCCGGTGATCTTCAGCCGCCGGGCGATGCGGCGAGCCTGGCCTACGTGATCTACACCTCCGGCTCCACCGGCCGCCCCAAGGGCACCCTGATCACCCACGGCAACGTCCTCCGCCTCTTCGACGCCACCGAGGATTGGTTCGGGTTCGGCAACAGCGACGTATGGACGCTGTTCCACTCGTACACGTTCGACTTCTCCGTCTGGGAGATCTGGGGGGCTCTGCTGTACGGCGGCCGCCTGGTCGTCGTTCCCTGGGAGGTCAGCCGCACAGCCGGGCACTTCCTGGATCTGCTGGTCCGCGAGAGGGTCACGGTGCTCAACCAGACCCCCTCGGCCTTCGCGCAGCTCGCCCAGGTGGACGCGGAGAGAGGTGGTGTCGAAACGGCTCTGCGGTGGGTGATCTTCGGGGGCGAGGCTCTCGACCCGGCCGGCCTGGAGCCCTGGTTCACACGCCATGGCGACTCGGCGCCGCGGCTGGTCAACATGTACGGGATCACCGAGACGACGGTCCACGTCACATACCGTCCGCTGTCTGCGGCCGAGGCCCGGGGCGGGCACGGCAGCGTCATCGGTGTCCCCCTCGCCGATCTCTCGCTGGCCGCGGTGGACCGGGCTCTGTGCGCGACTCCGATCAGCGTGCCGGGCGAGCTGGTGGTCGGCGGCGCCGGACTGGCCCGCGGCTACCTGGGCCGGCCGGATCTGACCGCCGAGCGCTTCATTCCGGACCCATCCGGTGTTTCGCCGGGCGCGCGGCTCTATCGCTCGGGCGACCTCGGCCGCTTCCTCCCGAACGGCGACGTCGAGTACCTCGGCCGGCTGGATCATCAGGTGAAGATCCGCGGCTTCCGCATCGAGCCGGGAGAGATCGAGGCGGCGCTGTCGGCGCTGCCGGGCGCCCGCCAGGCGGTGGTGATGGTGCGGGAGGATCGCCCTGGAGACCGGAGGCTGGTCGCCTACGTCGCCGGCGACGCCACGGCTCCGGCGCTGCGCGATGCATTGCGCGACCAGCTGCCGGACTACATGATTCCAGCCGCCATCGTGGTGCTGGAGACCCTGCCTCTGACCTCCAACGGCAAGGTGGATCGCAAGGCGCTCTCCTCCAGAGAAGCGGCTCCGGAGTCGCCCGGCGCCGAGAGGGACCCTCTGGCGGCGCCGCGCTCGCCGGTCGAGCAGGTCCTCGCGGGTCTCTGGGCCGAGGTTCTCGGGCTGGAGGAGGTCGGGGCGGACGCCCACTTCTTCGACTTGGGAGGGCACTCGCTCCTGGCCGCCCAGGTGGTGTCGCGTCTGCGCGACGCCTTCGGCGTCGAGGTTCCGTTGCGGGACTTCTTCGAAGCTCCCCGGCTGTCGGAGGTCGCGGCCCGCATCGAGGCTGCGCTGCGGGCTGGTGCTGCCCTTCCGGCTCCGCCGCTCTCGCCTGTCGCGCCGGCGCTGCGCCGCGACCCTCTGCCCCTGTCCTTCGCCCAGCAGCGGCTCTGGTTCATCGATCAGCTCGAGCCGGGAAGCCCGCTGTACAACATCCCGGCGGCCCTGCGTGTTCAAGGAGCATTCGATCGGGAGGTGCTGGTGCGTTGCCTCGGGGAAATCGTCCGCCGGCACGAGGCCCTGCGGACGGCCTTCGTGGCGTCGGGGGGCGTACCGTTCCAGGTGATTCAACCGGCGCGGCGATTCCCGCTGCCGGTGGTGGACCTGACAGGCCTGCCGGAGCGCGCGCGCGAGGCGCTCGTTCCCGCCCTGACCCGGGAAGAGTCGGTACGCCCGTTCGACCTCGGGCGTGGCCCGCTGCTGCGCGCCTTGCTGTTGCGGCTCGCGGCGGACGACCACGTCGCCGCTCTCACCATGCATCACATCGCCAGCGACGGCTGGTCGATGGGGCTCCTGGTCCGCGAGATCACGGCGCTCTACACCGCTTTTGCGCAGGACGGGGAGTCCCCTTTGCCCGACCTGCCCATCCAGTACGCCGACTTCGCCGTCTGGCAGCGCGGCTGGCTCGATCGCGAGGCTCTCGAGAAGCTGGCTGCGCACTGGCGGCAACGTCTGGCCGGGGCGCCGCCGCAGCTCGATCTGCCGGGGGCCCGGCCGCGGCCTTCAGAGCTTTCGCCGCGCGGCGCGGCGCGTCGGCGCCGTCTGGCTCCTCCCCTTCTGGAGCAGCTCCGCGCCCTCGGCCGCCGCGAATCGGCCACCTTGTTCATGACTCTCCTGGCGTCGCTCCAGGCTCTCCTCGCCGTCCGGGCCGGCGTCACCGATCTGGTGCTGGGCACCGACGTGGCGGGGCGCGACCGTCGTGAAACCGAGGGGCTGATCGGTTGTTTCATCAATCAGCTTCCCTTGCGCGCCGACCTGACCGGCGATCCCACGCTGTGCGAGCTACTGGGGCGGGTCCGCAAGACCGCCCTGGAAGCCTACGCGCATCAGGACCTGCCTTTCGACCAGCTCGTCGAGGCGCTGCGGGTCGAGCAAAGCCTCCAGCGGTCCCCCGTCTTTCAGGTGAAGCTGGTGCTCCAGAACGCGCCCCGGGCAAACCTGGAGCTGCCCGGATTGGCCTGGCAGGTCGTGGACCTGAGCACGGCGACGGCACAGCTCGATCTCCATTGGAGCTTCCAGGAGAGCCAGGAGGAGCTCTGGCTGACGCTCACCTACAGCACGGATCTCTACGATGAGCCGCTGATCGACGAATTGCTCGACCAGCATGAGGTCTGGCTGCACGCCTTGGCGTGGCGGCCCGAGGTGCGGCTCGGCCTCGTGGCCGCCGAGCTGGAGAAGGCGGAACAGGACCGGCTCGCCGAACGCAGCATGGAGCTCAAATCCAAGAATCTCGGCAAGCTGCGGAGCCAGCGCGGCGGGCGGCAGAGCTGATGGAGATCTGTTCATGACGAAACCGATCGAGGGTTTTCGCTCGTCCCCGCAGCAGCTCCGTGCCTGGCGGCTGCAGCGAGAGGGCGCCACCTCGTGCTCCTTGCTGTCTCTGCGCCTGGAGGGAGAGCTCGACCGGCGCGCGCTGCACCGCTCCCTCGCCGCGACCGTGGCGCGGAACGAGATCCTGCGCACCGCCTTCCGGGTCCCGGCCGGCCTGGCCACTCCGCTCCAGGTCATCCACGATCCGGGAGCCGTCTCCCTCCCCGAGGTTGACTTCCGCGAGCTGGCGCCGGAGCACCGGCCGGGGGAGCTCGCCGCGCTCCTGGGCGTCCTGGGCGGCGCACCGTTCGACCTCGAGCAGGGCGAGGCCTGGCGTGCCGCGCTGGTGCAGCTCGGCCCCGGGGACCACGAGATGCTGCTCGCGCTGTCCGCCGTGTGCGCGGATCCGGGGGCCTTGGAGCCGCTCGCCGCCGAGCTCGTCGCGGCCTATGCGCGCGAGCTGGCCGGAGACGAGGGCCAGCCCGAGCCGCCCCTCCAGTACGCGGACGTGGCGCAGTGGCAGAACAGCCTTCTGGAAGGCCAGGACGCCGAGGAGGGGCTTGCCGTCTGGCGGGAGCACTGGCAGGTGCATGACATCGACGCGCGGCTCTCCTGGCCGCTTCCCCTGCAGGAAAGCGAGACCGCTCCGGGTCCCTTCGCTCCGCGGGACGTGGCCGTTCCCCTCGCCTGCGAGACCGCCGGAGCCCTGGCCCGCCTGGCCGGCGCCTGGGGCGCTCCGCCGCAGGTCCTGATCCTCGCCGCCTGGAAGGCCGTGATCCAGCGGGGCACCGGCCGCGACGAAACCCTGGTCGGCGTGCTGTGCCCGGGCCGCAACGCCGAGGAGTTGCGCGGGGTGATCGGCCCGCTGGCCCGCTATCTGCCCATCGCAGGCCGCTTCAGCAGAGAGTCCTCGCTCCGAGAAGCTGTCGCCCAGGTCGGGCAGGCGATGAAGAAGGCTGAGCAGTGGGAGGAGTACTTCAGTTGGGACCATGTTGCCGGAACGAAGCCGGGAGCCGGCGGATTTCCCCTCTGCTTCGAAGCCGGGACGGGCGACTGGAAGCTGGCCGTCAACGGCTTGCAGGTCAAGCCGGTCTGGCGCCTGGCGGGCCGCGCCCTCCTCGACAGCTTCTCTCTCTCTCTGTCGTGCAGCGGCGAGGGAGAGAGCCTCCGGCTCGCAGTGCGCTACGACCCCCGGCGTTACCGGAGGGAGGCGGCCGGGCGTCTGGCCGGTCGCCTGGCCGCGCTCCTGGACTCTGTCGTGGCGCGGCCGGAAGCTTCTCTCGGCCACCATGCGGCGATGGCCGACGACGAGCTGGGTCTCTGGCTGCACCTGTCCCGCGCGCCGCAGGCCGCCGGTCGCCGGTGGGAAGGGAAGACCCTGGCCGCGGTCTTCGAGGATCAGGTGGACCGCACCCCGGATCGCCTCGCCGTGGTGGCCGGAGACCTCCTGACCTTCCGCGAGCTGGACGTGCGGGCCAACCGGCTGGCCCACCATCTGCGCGCCGCGGGAGCCGGGCCGGAGGTGCCCGTTGCGTTGTGCCTGGACCGATCCGCGGAGGCCGTGGTGGCGATTCTCGCCGTCTGGAAAGCCGGTTCCTGCTATGTGCCCCTCGACCCGGCCCAGCCGGCCGACCGGCTCGCCTTCCTCCTCTCGGATACCGCGGCCCCCCTTCTGGTCAGCCGCTCACGGCTCGCCGCGGGCCTGCCCGGCGCCGGGAAGCTTCTCGGCGTGCGCACGGTGTGGCTCGATGAGGATGCCGGAATCGCCCGGCGGCCGGCCGAGCGGCCCCGCGGCGGCGCCGGGCCCGGCCATCTCGCCTACATCATCTATACCTCCGGATCGACAGGCCGGCCCAAAGGGGTCCAGGTCGAGCACCGCTCGGCCCTCCATCTGCTCGCCGCCCTGGAGGACGCGGTCCTCGGGCCTCGGGCGGAATCCGGCCACCTCTCCGACCCGCGGCGGGCCAGTCTCAATGCGCAGCTCGTCTTCGACGCCTCGGTGCAGCAGCTCGTGCTGCTCCTGGCCGGCCAAACCCTGTGCGTCGTTCCCCAGGACATCCGGGCGGACGGCGCCGCCCTGCTCGCCTTTCTGGAGACGCGGGAAGTCGACCTGCTGGACTGCACCCCCTCGCAATTGCGCCTCCTGGTGGACGCCGGGCTGCTCGACAGCCCGTCCGGCCCGCGCGTCGTGCTCACCGCGGGCGAGGCCGTGGACGAGATTCTCTGGAGGCGCCTCGCGCAGGCGGAACGGAAGCTTGTTTTCAACCTCTACGGCCCGACCGAATGCTCGGTGGACGCGACCTTTCATCGGATCGAGCCGGGCTCCGGCGGCCCCACCATCGGCCGCCCCCTCGCCGGGTACGAGGTGTTTCTCCTCGACCGGAGCCTGCAGCCGGCGCCGCCGGGAGCACCCGGCGAGATCTGCCTCGGCGGCGTCGGCCTGGCGCGTGGCTATCTGCGCCGGCCGGATCTGACCGCAGAACGCTTCGTGCCGCACCCCTTCGCCAGGAGGCCTGGCGAGCGCCTCTACCGCACCGGTGACCTCGGCCGCCATCTCGCGAGCGGCAATCTGGAGTTTCTCGGGCGCCTGGACCATCAGGTCAAGATCCGGGGCTACCGGATCGAGCTCGGCGAGATCGAGGCGGTCCTCGCCGGGCAGCCCGGGGTTCGCGAGGTCCTGGTGGAGGCCCGTGAGGACCGTTCCACCGGGCGGGCCGGCGACCGGCGCCTGGTGGCCTACGTCACCGGGGACGCCCCGGCCGACGCGCTGCGCCGATCGTTGCGGGAGCGGCTGCCGGACTACATGGTGCCGTCCTTCTTCGTCAAGATCGCGGCGTTTCCCTTGACCTCCAACGGCAAGGTCGACCGCAAGGCGCTGCCGGAGCCGGAGCAGATCGAGAAAGACCATCTGGCACCGCGGACACCGGTCGAAGAGGTCCTCGCAGGGATCTGGGCCGAGGCGCTCGGTCGCGAACGGGTCGGGGTGGACGACCATTTCTTCGACTTGGGCGGGCATTCTCTCCTGGCGACCCAGGTGATGTCGCGCTTGCGCGGAGCGTTCGGCATCGAGATGCCGCTGCGCGACCTCTTCGCGAGCCCGGTTCTGGCGGACCTCGCCGCGCGCATCGAGGTGGCGCGGCAATCCGGCACCGTCCCTTCCGCCCCACCCCTCGTCGCGCTGCCGCGCGGAGGTCCCCCGCCCCTGTCGTTCGCCCAGCAGCGGCTCTGGTTCATCGACCAGCTCGAGCCGGGGAGCCCTCTGTACAACCTCCCCGCGGCTCTGCGAGTCGAAGGGCCGCTGGACATCGCGGTGCTGGCCTCCTGCCTGGAGGAGATCACGCGGCGCCACGAAGCCCTGCGCACGGTCTTCGCCCTCCAGGAAGGCACTCCGGTCCAGATCATCCGGCCGGCGGAGCCTCTCGTCCTGCCCCTGGTGGATCTGACGGGCTTGCCGGGCCCGTCAGATCCGTCCGGCGCGACGGAGCGGCTCGATCTCCGGGCCCTGCAGGCCCTGTTCCTGACAGATCAGGACGCCACCCGGCCGTTCGACCTCGTCCAGGGTCCCCTGTTGCGTTGCATGATCCTGCGCCTCGGAGAGAAGGACCATATCGTGGTCCTGAACCTGCATCACATCGTCAGCGACGGGTGGTCGATGGGCATCCTGGTACGGGAGATCGCGGCGCTCTACCCGGCCTTCCTGGAGCGCCGGCCGTCGCCGCTGCCCGCGTTGCCGGCGCAGTACGCGGATTTTGCGCAGTGGCAGTCGTCCTGGCTCCAGGGCGAGGTCCTGGAGCAGGAGCTCGCCTTTTGGCGAACCGAGCTCGCCGGGTTGCCTCCGCTCCTGGAGCTGCCGACCGACCGGCTGCGGCCGGCGGTGCAGAGCTCTCGGGGTTTCACCCGAGCGGTGCGGCTGTCCGATGAGCTCGCGCGGCAGGTCCTGGCGCTGGCCCGGCGCGAGGGGGCGACGCTTTTCATGGTGCTTCTCGCCGGGCTCGAGGTGCTCCTGGCGCGCTACAGCGGTCAGGAGCGCTTCGCGATCGGCTCGCCCGTGGCCAACCGCAACCGGGTGGAGATCGAGGGGCTGATCGGGTTCTTCGTCAACACCCTGGTGCTGCGCTGCGACCTCGCCGGCCACCCGACGTTTCGTGCGCTTCTCGGACACGCGCGCGCGACGGCTCTGGCGGCCTACATGCACCAGGACCTGCCTTTCGAGAAGGTGGTGGAGGAGCTCGCTCCGGAACGCAGCCTCGCGCACACACCGCTTTTCCAGGTGATGTTCGCCCTGCAGAACGCTCCCGTCGGGAGCCTGGACATCCAGGACCTGCATCTCCATCCGGTGGACCGGATCGAGCCCACCGCGAAGTTCGATCTCACCCTGGTCCTCGAAGAGGGCGGCGGCGGGCTCTTCGGCTCGATCGAATACTCCACGGACCTGTTCGACGCCCCGACGATCGAGCGTCTGGCCGTCCATTACGAGCGATTGCTCGCGGCGGCCGTGGCCGCGCCGGATCTCGCCGTGACGGAGCTGCCGATGCTCTCTGCCGCCGAGCGCCATCAGGTGATCGCCGAATGGAACGATCCGGGCGTCGCAGGGGCCGGGCCGGCGACCTGTTTCGATCCGTTCTTCGCCGAGCAAGTGCGGCGTGCTCCGGAGGCCGTGGCCGCCGTCCTGGGAGAGACGTGGCTGACCTACGGCGGGCTCGACCGGCGGGTCGACCGCATGGCGGGGGCTCTGGCGGGCCTGGGGATCGGACCTGATGAGGTGGTCCCGCTCCTCGCGCAGCGCGGGCTCGATTTCCTGGTGGGCGTGCTCGCACTGTTCCGTGCCGGTGCCGCCTACCTGCCTCTCGACCCGCTCCACCCGCTGCCGAGGAGCGTTCAGATCATCGCCGCGAGCGGTGCCCGGCGGGTTCTCGTGTCGCAGGCTTTCGCCCCCGCCTTGGCGCGGGCGTTCCAGGGGAAGACCGAGGAGCCGGAATGTCTGGTCCTGGAGAGCTTCGGCGAAGACGAGCGCGGTGCCGCTTCTGCTCCGCCGCGGCGCGCCCAGCCCTCCGACCTCGCCTATGTGATCTACACCTCGGGGTCGACCGGCGTGCCAAAGGGGGCCATGCTGGAGCAGCGCGGCATGGTGAACCACTTGTGGGCCAAGGTCGCAGACCTGGGGCTGGGTCCCTCGGATCGGGTCGCCCAGACCGCCTCGCAATGTTTCGATATCTCGGTCTGGCAGTTTCTCTCCCCGCTGCTCGTCGGAGGTCAGGTCCATGTCTTCCCGGACGATGTGGCCCATGACGGCTGGGAGCTCCTCCAGGAGATCGACCGGCAGGGGATCACCGTGCTCGAGATCGTCCCCTCGCTCCTGCGCATCGTGGTCGCAGAGATCGACCGGCAGGAAGCGCAGGAACGCCCGCCTCTGGAGAGGTTGCGCTGGATGATCTCGACCGGCGAGGCACTCCCTCCGGATCTCTGCCGCGACTGGTTGCGGCTCTATCCGGCCGTGCCCCTGCTCAACGCCTACGGGCCGACCGAATGCTCGGACGACGTGACCCATCATCGGATTCCGTACAACGTGTCTCTGGAGGAGGCGCGGATCCCCATCGGCCGGCCGGTTCCAGGGCTGCGGCTCTACATCCTGAATTCCTCGTTGCAGCCGCTGCCGGTCGGCGTCGTCGGAGAGTTGTTCGTGGGCGGGATCGGCGTGGGGCGTGGCTACCTCGCAGACGGCGTCCAGACCGCGAAGACCTGGTGGCCGGATCCACTGTCCGGGGAGCCTGGAAAGCGCCTGTATCGCACGGGCGACCTGGCGCGCTACCGGCCGGCCGGCGAGATCGAGTACTTGGGGCGCATCGACCATCAGGTCAAGGTGCGCGGCCACCGCATCGAGCTGGGGGAGATCGAGGCGGTCCTCTCGGACCATCCGGGAGTTCGCACGGCGGCCGTGATCGTGGGAGAGGACGCGCTCGGACAGGAGCGCCTCGTGGCCTACGCCGTCCCGGTACAGGACGAGGACGTCGACCGTGAGCGTGTCGGGCTGTGGAGGACGGTGTTCGACGAGATCTACGGCAGCGGCTCGCGATCGGAGCACGATGCGGGGATCAACCTGCGGGTCTGGGTGAGCAGCTACACGGGCGAGCCGCTCCCCGAGAACGAGATCTTCGAGTGCTTCGAGGACTCGGTCGCGCGCATCCTCTCCTTGCGCCCCGCCCGCCTCCTGGAGATCGGTTGCGGCACCGGCCTTCTGCTGCAGAGGATCGCCCCGTTTTGCACCGCCTGCACGGGCACCGACATCTCGGAGGAGGCGCTGCGCTTCCTGGGAGACAAGCTCGCGCAGCGCAGCGATATCCCGCCGGTCGATCTGCTGCCGCGCGCCGCCGACGATTTCGCCGGCATCCCCTCCGGCGCCTTCGATATCGTCGTGCTGAACGAGGTGGCGCAGTACTTCCCGAGCGTCGAATACCTGGTGCGGGTGGTTGAGGGAGCCGTTGCCGCGGCAGCTCCGGGGGGTGTCGTGTTCCTGGGCGGCCTGCGGAGCTTCCCCCTGCTCGAGACCTTTCACTCATCGGTGGAGCTGTTCCGTTCTCCAGACAGCCGGCCTCTCGCGGCGATCCGCGAGGCGGCGTGGCGGCGTCTGGTCCAGGACAAGGAGCTGGCGGTCGATCCCGCCCTATTCGAGGATCTGGCGCGGCGGCTCGGCCGCGTGAAGGGCCTGTCGATTCAGCTCAAAGGAGGGCGGGCGCGCAATGAGCTGACCTGCTTCCGGTACGACGTCTGCCTGCAGATCCAGGGCGGCGCCGAGCCGCCCGCCGTGGCCGGTGGCGATCCCCAACTCGCCGTCTGGGAGAGGGACTGGACCCTGGAGACGCTGCGCCGCGGACTGGCGCAAGACGGATCGGGGATGCTCGCCGTCCACGGTGTGCCGAACGCACGGGTGCTGGCCGAGATCGCCGCGTTCCGACGGATGCGCGACGGCGGCGGATCGGGCACTGCCGGCGAGCTGCGGGCCGAGCTCGCCGCGCTCCCCGCCGGGGTGGAGCCCGCCGACCTTTGGCATCTCGCCGCGGAGCTGGGCCGCGAGGCCGAGGTCCGCTGGTCCACCGACGGCCCGGAGCGGCTCGACGTCCTGTTTCACCTCCCCGGGACGCGGCCCCCCTGGCCGTTCCGGGCCGGCCGTGAGGAGGCGCCGCGGAGCCGCTTCGCCAACCGGCCGGATCGCGGCGAAGCTTCGGAAGAGCTGGTGCCGCATCTCCGGGCCTTCGCCTCCGAGCGATTGCCCGAGTGGATGGTGCCTTCCGCCTGGGTCCTCCTGGGGGAGCTTCCCCTCACGCCGAACGGAAAGCTCGACCGCAAAGCCCTGCCGGTGCCGGGCACGGCACGGACTGCTGTGGCCGCTGCGTGGGCGGCCCCGCGTGGCCAGATCGAGGAGGTCCTTGCCGGCATCTGGGCCGAGGTGCTCGGACTCGAGCGGGTTGGAGCGGCCGACTCGTTCTTCGATCTGGGCGGCCACTCGCTGCTGGCGACCCAGGTGATGTCGCGCCTGCGTAGCACCTTCGGCATCGAGATGCCGCTGCGCGAGCTCTTTGCGGCGCCGCGGCTGGCGGACCTGGCCGTCCGGGTCGAGGAGGCTCTGCGGGCCGGCGGGCAGCAGCGCTTCCCACCTCTGGTCAAGGTTCCGCGCCAGGGGCCTTTGCCCTTGGCGTTCGCCCAGTTGCGGCTCTGGCTCATCGATCAGCTCGATCCGGGCAGCCCGAGGTACAACATTCCGGCGGCTTTGCGCGTCGAAGGGCCGCTCGATGCCGGTGTGTTGGCGCGCTGTCTCGGCGAGATCGTGCGCCGGCACGAGGCTTTGCGAACGGTCTTCGCTGCTCCGGAGGGCGTGCCGGTCCAGGTGGTCCGGCCGCCCGAGCCCTTCCGCCTGCCC
>DIHE01000197.1:42991-47266 GCA_002420005.1 Holophagales bacterium UBA5704
GCCCTTCCGCCTGCCCCTGGTCGACCTTTCGGGGCTGCCGGAGAGGGAGCGCGAGGCGCTGGCCCTCTCTCTGGCCGGGGACGAGGCCGGCCGGCCCTTCGATCTCGGAGATCTCCGCCGCCCGCTGCTGCGCGGCGTGCTGCTGCGCCTCGCCGCGGGCGACCATGTCTTCGCCCTGACCATGCATCACATCGTCGGAGATGGCTGGTCGACGGGCATTCTGGTGCGCGAGGTCGGCGCCCTCTATCCCGCCTTCCTGGCGGGCGCTCCCTCGCCCTTGCCCGAGCTGCCGGTGCAGTATGCGGATTTCGCCGTCTGGCAGGGCTCCTGGCTGCACGGCGACGTCTTGGAGCAGGAGATCGCCTGGTGGCGGGAGCAGCTTGCGGGTCTGCCGCCTCTCCTCGACCTGCCCACCGACCGCGCCCGCCCTGCGGTGCAGAGCTTCCGGGGTGCCACCCGGCCCGTCCGGCTGCCGGCCGAGCTCACCCTCCGGATGGAGGCTCTCGCCCGCCGCGAGGGAGCGACGCTCTTCATGGTGCTCCTGGCCGGCCTCCAGACCTTGCTGGCGCGCTCCAGCGGGCAGGGCGACTTCGCGGTGGGCTCCGCCGTGGCCGGCCGCAACCGCGTGGAGGTCGAGGGGCTCATCGGATTCTTCATCAACACGCTCGTGATGCGAGCCGACCTCACGGGTGAGCCTTCGTTCCGGGAGCTGCTGCACCGCGTTCGCGAGACGGTGCTCGCCGCCCACACGCACCAGGACGTGCCGTTCGAAAAACTGGTCGAAGAGCTCGCTCCTGAGAGAAGCCTCGCCCACTCCCCCTTGTTCCAGGTGGCTCTCGTGCTGCAGAACGTTCCCCTGGGACGTCTGGACATCGAGACCCTGCGCCTGCAACCCTTCCCGCAAGCCGGGACGACGGCTAAGTTCGAGCTGACCCTGACCCTGTCGGAAGCGGAGGGCGAGCTCGTCGGCACGATCGAGCACGCCACCGATCTTTACGACGCCGCGACCATCGATCGCCTGATCCTCCACTATGAGCGCGTGCTCGCCGCGGCGTTGGACGGGCCGCAGCAGGGGGTCTGGGAGCTGCCCCTGCTGACCGATGCCGAGGAGCACCAGCTCCTGCGGGAGTGGAGCGACACCGAAAGACCCTTCCCGCGGGAGGAGACCATTCACGGTCTTTTCGCCGCCCAGGTGGAGCTCCGCCCCGGGGCCGTGGCCGTCGAGCAGAGCGAGACCAGGCTGACCTATCGCGACTTGCAGGAGCGGGCCGAGCGGGTCGCCCGCCGGCTGGTGGCCAGCGGGCTACGGCCGGAGGAGAGGGTGGCGGTTCTTGGCGAGCGCTCGCCGGACTTGATCGCGGTCCTCCTCGGCATCCTGCAGGCGGGGGGCGCGTACTTGCCCCTCCATCCCTCCGATCCGCCGGAGCGCCTGGCCTGGACGCTCCGCAACGCGGGTGTTTCCCTCCTCGTCGCCCGGGGAGACTTGCCCTTCGAGCTGCCAGCCGGGTTGCGGCTCGTCCCGCCCGATGGTGAGGCGCCTGAGATCGGCCTGCCGCGGGTCCCGGCAACGGCCCTGGCCTACGTCATGTACACCTCCGGCTCCACCGGCACACCCAAGGGTGTGGCGGTCACCCACCGCAATGTCGTCCGCCTCGTGCGCGGCGCCACCTACGCGGACCTGGGGCCGGACCAGACCTGGCTCCAGTACGCTCCCGTCTCCTTCGACGCTTCGACACTGGAGATCTGGGCTCCCCTCCTGAACGGAGGCCGGCTGGTTCTGTTCCCCGGCGGGATCGCGGCGCTCGACGACCTCGCTCGGGTCGTTGCAGATCACGGTGTCACCTCGGCCTGGCTGACCGCAGGGCTGTTTCACGAGATGGTGGACGGCCACCTGGATGGATTGCGGCCGCTCTCCCAGCTCCTGGCGGGTGGCGACGTGGTCTCGCCCGAGCATGCCCGCCGCGTCCTCGCCGCCCATCCGAGTCTCACCCTGATCGACGGCTACGGTCCCACCGAGGGCACCACGTTCACGTGCTGCCACCGCCTGACGGCGGCCGACCAGGTGGGGGAGACCCTGCCCATCGGCCGTCCGATCACCAACACCCGGACCTTTGTCCTGGATCGACATCTCTCCCCTGTGCCGCTGGGGGTCGAAGGGGAGCTGTACGCGGGCGGGGAAGGCTTGACGCGGGGCTATCTGGGCCGCCCGGACCTCACGGCCGAGCTGTACGTGCCGAGCCCCTTCGGGACGTGCGGGACGGTGGGAGAGCGTCTCTATCGCACGGGAGACCGGGTGCGGCAGCGGGTGGACGGGAGCCTCGAGTTCCTGGGCCGCATCGATCAGCAGGTGAAGATCCGCGGTTTCCGCATCGAGCTGGGGGAGATCGAGGCGTCCCTTCTCGCTCTGCCCGACGTCGACGAGGCCACCGTCGTGGCTTGCAACGAGCCCGCAGGCCGCCGGCTGGTGGCCTACTTCGTCGGAGAGGCCAAGGTCGAAACGCTGCGCCGGTCGTTGCGCGAGCGGCTGCCGGACTACATGGTGCCCGCCGCCTTCGTGGCGCTCGCCGCACTGCCGCTGACACCCAACGGCAAGGTGGACCGCAGAGCCCTGCCTTCGCCGGATGGACCGGTTCCCGGCGAGGAGCATGTGGCGCCGCGCACACCGGTCGAGGAGGTGCTCGCCGGCATCTGGGCCGAGGTGCTGGGTCTCGAACGGGTTGGGGCTGTCGATCACTTTTTCGATCTGGGGGGCCATTCGCTGCTGGCGACGCAGGTGATGTCACGCCTGCGTGCCGTATTCAGGGTCGAGGTGCCGCTGCGGGATCTCTTCGCGGCTCCTCGGCTGGCAGACTTCGCAGCCCGGATCGAAGAGGCGCGGCGGGCGGGTATCGCGGAATCCGCCCCGCAGCTCGTGCCGGTGCCGCGCAGAGGGGGCCTGCCTCTTTCGTTCGCCCAGCAGCGGCTCTGGTTCATCGATCAGCTCGAGCCGGGCAGCGCGCTGTACAACATCCCGGTGGCTCTGCGCATCGAAGGCCCTCTCGACGCCGGCTTGCTGGCGCTCTGCCTCGGGGAGGTCGTCCGCCGACACGAGGCGTTGCGCACGGTTTTCGTCGCGATCGAGGGCTCCCCGGTCCAGGTGATCCGTCCGTCCGGCCCCATCGACCTGCCCCTGGTGGATGTGGCGCAGCTGCCGCGGAGCGCACGAATGGAGCTGGCGCTCGCCCTGGCCGGAGACGAGGCCGGCCGGCCCTTCGATCTCGGTGACCCCGAAGGGGGGCCGCTGCTGCGCGGCGTGCTGCTGCGGCTTGCCGAGGACGACCATGCCCTGGCGCTCACCGTGCACCACATCGCGAGCGATGGCTGGTCGATGGGGATCCTGCTGCGCGAGGTTGCGGCGCTCTATGCGGCGTTCGCTTCTCGCCGGCCGCCTTCCCTGCCCGCGCTGCCGGTGCAGTACGCTGACTTCGCGGCCTGGCAGCGTTCCTGGCTGCACGGCGAAGCCCTCGATCGCGAGATCTCCTTCTGGCGCCGGCAGCTCGCCGGGCTCCCGCCGCTCCTCGAGCTTCCCACCGATCGGCCGCGGCCCGCGGTGCAGAGCTTCCGAGGCAGGTTCCGGCCGCTCCGGCTGCCGGCTGAGCTGACCCGGCGGGTCGAGGCCTTGGGTCGCCGCGAAGGGGCGACCCTCTTCATGGTCCTGCTCGCCTGCTTCCAGACCCTGTTGGCCCGGTACAGTGGGCAGGACGACCTCGCGGTGGGCTCGCCCGTCGCCGGCCGCAATCGGGCGGAGATCGAGAGCCTGATCGGGTTCTTCGTCAACACGCTGGTTCTCCGCGGCGACTTGACGGGGAGCTCTCCCGGGGACCGGGCGGGGGCTCCCTCGTTCCGGGAGCTGCTCGGCCGGGTGCGCGAGACCGCGCTGGCCGCCTACCTCCATCAGGACGTACCGTTCGAAAAGCTGGTCGAGGAGCTCGCTCCCGAGCGAAATCTTTCTTACCCGCCCTTGTTCCAGGTGATGCTGGCACTGCAGAACGCTCCGGCCGGAAGCCTCGAGATCGAGACTCTGCGCCTGCGGCCGTTGAACGTCGAGGGAGCGGTGGCGAAGTTCGATCTCACGGTGAGCTTCGGGGAGAGCCGGGGTGGGCTCGTCGGCGGCGCCGAGTACGCCACCGATCTGTTCGACGCGACGACGGTGGACCGTTTGGCCGCCGGCTTCGAGCGGTTGCTCACGGCGGCCGTGGGGGATGCGGATCGGTGTGTGGCGGACCTTCCGCTCCT
>DIHE01000048.1 GCA_002420005.1 Holophagales bacterium UBA5704
GCCGTCTCTCCCACGGCATAGGAAAGGACCGGTGCGCCCGACGCATCCGCAAACCACGTGCGCGAGCCGGTCATGCCGATGCGCGCCGTCCACGTCCCATACGGATCGCTGTAGACCGCCAGCAGCGTGTCGAATTCGTGCGGCGCGCCCTGGGACGGCCCGGTTTCGACCACCTCCAGGGTGCCGTTGCCCGGCACCACGCCACCGAGCGAGAGGCGGGTCGGCATCGAGCCCGCGAACACGCCGGTGTCGGGACCCGTCTCGGCCAACGTCATCGTCTCCAGGTCCGGCGTCAGCTCGGAACGGATCGCGATCGACACCGTATCCGCCGTCCCCGGGCTCTGGTTGGCGTTCGCCGACACCACCTGCACCCAGGCCGGCGACGATTCGAGATAGACCGTGGCCGGATCTCCCGCCGCATCCACGAAGCGAACCGCCGTCGCCGAGATCACCGCCGTCCCCTCCACCGGGTGCGGCGTGTGCAGCGGCTGGTGCTCGGCCGTCACCACGTCGTTCGGATACACCCGCAGGTGGCCGTCCGACGGTGTCGCGTTCTGCGTGAAGCCGCTCGCGATCACGCCTTCGAAGACCGCGGTGTTGAAGCCCGTCTCCTGAAGGCTCAGCGGCTCCGTATCGCCACCGCCCTGCGAGGCGAGCTGGACGACGACCGTTTCCCGGGTCTGCGGCGTGTTGCGGCTGTGGTCCACCACCCGCACCCGCACGCTCTCCCCCGCCGCATACCCCGCCGTCTCCCGCCCGTAGGCGTCGAAGAACCGCAGCTGCGCTCCCGCCACCGGCACCGTCGCCGACACCGAGCCATGGCGCGCCGTCACCGCGTCCGCCAGGTATTCCGGCGCGTCGCCGGTCAACGTCTCCAGCGTTCCGTTGCCCGATCCGCCCGGGCCGTACGCCATTGCGAGCGAGCCCTCGAACAGGCTGGTGTCCGCCCCCGTCTCGTTGAGAACCAGCGATTCCGTGTCCCCCGATTGCAGCGACTCCAAGGTGACCGTCACCGTCTCCGCCACCCCGGCGTTCTGGTTGCCGGACAGGTTCAGCAGACGCACCCGGGCCGTGCCGCCCTCCACCAGCTCCGCCACCACCGCACCGGACCCGTCGATGAACTCCAGAGCCGAGCCGACGACGTTCGCCACCGCCGACGAGGCCGTGGCGCCGAAGGAGTCGCCGTGGCTCGCCTCGATCTGGCCGCCCGGGACCACCGAAAGGACGCCGTTGCCCATCTGCGGCGGTGCCGCCGTCAGCGGCAGCACCTTGACGAAGATCCCGCTGTCGCGCGTCGTCTCCTGAAGGGTCAGGTACTCCTGGTCGCCGGTCGCCGGCGATTGCACGACGACCTGGACCTGGTTCCACTGCCCCGGGATGTTCCAGTTCTGATCCTCCACCCAGATGTAGGCCGAGGAACCCACCGCGTACGAAAGGACCTCGCTCCCCGCGGCATTGCCGAACCAGGTGCGTGAGCCGGTGAGACCGATCTCGGCCATCGTGGTCTCGCCGCTCACCCCGGTGAAGGAGGCGTGCAGGACGTCGAACCGGTGCACGCCGGGCGGGTTGGAGGTCGACTCGGTCGTTTCCAGCAGCCCGTTGCCGGGCGGGCCGTAACCCCAGGTGAGCCGCAGCGGGATCGCGCCGGTGAAGACGCCGGTGTCCGGCCCCGTCTCGGTGAGGGTGAGCGTCTCGGCGTCACTGCTCAGCTCGGCGGTGAGCTGGACGCTCACGGTGTCCACGCTCCCCGGGCTCGCGTTGTCGAGCGCGCTCACCAGCCGCAGGCGCGCCTGGGTCGATTCGAGATAGACCTCGGCCGGCTGACCCGCCGCGTCGACGAAGACCAGCGAGCTGCCGCGGATGGTGGCCTGCCGGGTGAGCGGGAAGGGATTGAAGCTGGTGGCATGCCGCACCTCCACGATCCCCCCGGGGGCCACCGCGATCAACCCGTCCGGCCCGGCCCACGCCGTGAGGCTCGACGGGATCGAGCCGAGGAAGACCGCGCTCGTGGGGCTGGTCTCCTGCATCGTCACCGGCTCTTCGTCGTTCTTCGACGACCAGAGGGAGACCGTGAACGAGTTGCCGTAGAGCGTCTGGAACGGGTCGAAGATCCGCAGCTGCACCGGTACGCCACCGGTCAGGCTGTCGGTGGGCCGGCCGAAGGCATCGAGAAACTCGATCCGCGCGCCGATCGTGCGCGCCGTCGCTTCGAAGGCGCCGTAGCGCGCCGTCACCACGTCGCCGCGGTAGGCCGGCGGGCCGCTGTTTTCGGTCTGCAGCTTGCCGTCCGGGTTGCCATAGGAGCCCATTTCCAGAAGGATCGAGCCTTCAAAGAGGCCGGTGTCCGGCCCCGTCTCGGTCAACGTCAGGGACTCGGTGTCGAAGCTCCCCAGAGCCCCCAGCTCGATCACGGCGGACTCCACGATGGCCCCGTCGAGGTTGTCCGCCAGACTGAACAGGCGCACCCGCGCCGGGCTGGATTCCACCACCTCACCGGTCGGCTCGCCGTGCTCATCCAGGAAGGTGAGCGCAACCCCGACCACCGCGGCGGTCTGCGTCGAGCCGGAGGAGCGGGCTTCGATCTGCTCTCCCGGCTGGGCGCCCAGCTCGCCGTCGAACAGCGTGGTGAGGCCGGACAGGTACATCGAGCCGATGAAGACACCGCTGTCTCCCGCCGTCTCGAGGAGGCTCAGGCTCTCCTCTTCGCCGGTCGTCGGGTTCGCGAGCACCGCCGGGAAGGACTCGTACAACGGCGACGTATCGTTGCGGCGCTCGAGGCGGACGTGCACCTCGGAGCCCGCCGGATAGGAGGTGGTGGTGCGGCCCTGGTCGTCCAGGAAGCTGAGCCGGCTCGGAACGAATCCGGCCGAAGCCGCCAGCGGGGCGCCTCCCCCACCCGACCAGGTGACGGTCACCGTGTCCCCCTGGTAGGGCGGCCCTTCGACGTTGCCGATGGACAGCCACCCGTTCTCGACCAGGAAGTATCCCCAGCTCAAGGCCGAGGGGAGCTCGCCGTTGAACGAGCCGGCGCCGTCGGAGACGAGCACCAGGGTCTCACTGTCGCTCGACAGCGCCGCGGTGACCTGGACGCTCACCGAGAACCCGGGCGTCGCCGGGCTGATCAGCCGCACCCGGACGCGCTCGGATTCGAGGAGCGTGGTGACCGGATTGCCCGCCGCATCGAGCAGAAGGAGGACACCCTCGACGATCTGGGCCTGGTCGGTCGCCGAGGTCACCCCGTCGGCGGCGATGAGACTCGCGTTGATCGTCACCCCCGACGGCGCCTCCAGAACACCGTCGTTGGGCGTCGACGCCGAGGTGGAGAGGGCGACCGTCCCGCGGAAGACCCCGGTGTCGACTCCCGTCTCCTGCAAGCTCACCGTCTCGTTGTCCTGCACCGCCGGCGAGGTCACCGAGACGCTGACGACGTCGCGCACATACCGGTTGTTGCGCATCTGATCCTGAAGAATCAGGTGGACCTGCTGCCCCGCCGCGAAGGAGGTGCTGTCACGGCCCCAGGCGTCCACGAAGCGGATCCGGTTGCCCACCAGGGTCGCCGAGGCGGTGAGCTGGGAGCCGGTCCCGTTGTGCTCCAGGTTCACCGTGTCGCGCGTCGCCGGCTGATAGACCGTGCCCGTGGTGAGCCCCGAGCCCCACGAGCCGCCGGTCAGGAGATCGAAGAAGCCCTCGAACACCCCGGTGGCCGGCCCCGTCTCGCGCAGCGTCACCGCGATGCTGCCGCCGCCCAGGACGGAGCTGGCCAGCGCATACGTGCCGTCCCGGCCCGGGGTGGTGTCCAAAGAGGGTGCGGTGAGCCGGATGCCCACCGGCCCGCCGTCGAGCAGCTCCGTGGCCGGAGCGCCGTTTTCATCCAGGAACGTGATCGTCTGGGCTTGCAAAGCCGGGGAACAAAGGGCGAGCAGGCAGAGCGCCGCTCCAACCACCAGGCGGTAGATCATCTCATCCTCCAGGACAGCCATAATCGGTCTCGCGACCGCAAAAGGGGCGAGTTACCCGAAGGTGTCCGCCGCCCCACATTCATTTCACCCGTACCGGACCCGCATCGCGAGTGCACTCCGTCCAGGTGCCGTGAACGACCGAGGACGGGACAGCTCTGCGGAAGGGCCTACCTGGCGATGCGCCATCGCGGGCCGAAATCGGTCACGCCGCAGAAATTTTCTCGCCCGCGGCCTTCCGGCCACCGACCCGCTGCTACAATTCCGCCGCATGACCGCCCCTTCCCTCCTCGACCGTCCCCGTTGCTTCTGGGTGAGCGACGATCCTCTCTACCTCGCCTACCACGACCAGGAATGGGGAGTGCCCGTGCGCGACGACCGCCGGCTGTTCGAGATGCTCAACCTCGAAGGCGCCCAGGCCGGCCTCTCCTGGATCACCGTCCTGCGCCGCCGCGAAGGGTACCGCCGCGCCTTCGCCGGCTTCGACGCCGCGACGATCGCGCGCTACGGCCCCCGGGAGATCGACCGCCTCCTGCAGGATGAAGGGATCGTCCGCAACCGGGCCAAGATCGAGGCCACGATCGGCAACGCCCGCGCCTTTCTTCGCCTCCAGGAAGAGGCCGGCGGCCTCGCCGCCTTCCTGTGGGAGCTCGTCGGAGGCGTCCCCCTCCAGAACAACTTCCGCGAGCGCTCCGACGTGCCGGCGGAGACCGCCCTCTCCAAGACGATGAGCAAGGAGCTCAAGAAGCGCGGTTTCCGCTTCGTGGGGCCGACCATCTGCTACGCCTTCATGCAGGCGGTCGGTCTGGTCAATGACCATCAGGTGAGCTGCTTCCGCCACCGCGAGCTGGGCGGCGCTTAATCTCCGTCGTCACCTCCCCGGGGTACTCTCGCACCTAGAAGAGAGGGGGGTACCACCATGAGCGCACAGAGCACCACCGAGCATGCACGCCGCCTCGCCGCGATCTACCGCGACGTTCCCGCCGCCGACCGGGAGGGATTTGAACGCTTCCGCCGCGACCACCCCCTCCAGGCGGTGGAGCGCAACGGCGTCACCTGGGAATACCGCACCGGCGGCTCCGGGGATCGCACGCTCCTCTTCTTCCCCGGCGCCCAGGGAACCGGCGAGGCCGCCTGGGGGACCCTCGACCATTTCACGCCGCGGTTCCGCTGGATCGCCCCGTCCTACCCGGCGGTCCCCACGATGGCGGAGCTGGCGGACGGCGTGGCGGCCCTTCTCGACCGGGAAGGCCTCGGATCGGTCGACGTGGTCGCCGGCTCCTATGGCGGCTTCGTGGCGCAGGTCTTCGTCCGGCGCCACCCGGGCCGGGTGGCCCGTCTCGTCCTCTCGCACACCGCTCCGCCCAATCCCGCCCGCGGGCAGGTCATCGACAAGTCGCTGCGCTGGCTGCCGATCCTCCCGATGTTCCTGCTGCGCCTCCAATACCGCCGGGTCATGTCGGCCCTGCTGCCCAACCTGCCCGAGCTCGCCTGGACCCGTGCCTACCTGGAGGAGATCATCGCCTTCCACCTCACCAAGAAGGGGATGATCGACGGCTACCGGCGGGTGGTGGACTTCGATCTGCGCCACCGGCTCACTCCGGAGGACCTCGCGGGCTGGCCCGGCCGGGTCCTTCTCCTCTTCGGCGACAACGACCCGGCCACCCCGGCGCCGGTTCGCGAACGGATGCAGGCCCTCCATCCCGGCGCCGAGGTCCGCGTCTTCACCGGCACCGGCCATGCCGCTTCCGTCCTCAAGCGGGAGGAGTACCGGGACGCCATGGACCACTTCCTCGCAGGCTGAGGGGTTTCCCCGGTATACAATCGTCTCTATTGTCGGAACACCTCCCGGCGGCAAGGGGGTCCCGAAATTTCGGATTTCATGGAGGCGCCTCATGGCAGATCACCCGAATCCGCCGCACATCCGTTCAGCTCTCTTCGTCGACTTTGACAATATCTATCTGGGACTGCAGCGCGAGGACCCCAACGCGGCCGAGCAGTTCGCCACCAATCCTTCCCACTGGCTGCACTGGCTACAGCAGAGCCTGTCCCTGGGGAACGAAGAGCCCGGGGGCCGGCAGCCGCGCAAGATCCTGTCGCGCCGGTGCTATCTGAACCCCTCGCAGTTCGGCCGTTTCCGGCCGTACTTCACCCGTTCCGCCTTCGAAGTGGTGGATTGCCCTCCGCTGACCAGCGGCGGGAAGACCAGCGCCGACATCCAGATGGTGATGGACATCCTGGATGCCCTGGGCCATGCCACCCGTTTCGAGGAGTTCATCGTCCTCTCCGGCGACGCCGACTTCACGCCGGTCCTTCTGCGCCTCTCCAAGCACGACCGCCGCAGCGCCGTGCTGGCCATCGGCCCCGCCTCGGTGGCCTACAA
>DIHE01000038.1 GCA_002420005.1 Holophagales bacterium UBA5704
CCGCCATCTCCGCCAGCACCGGCGCCGCGAACAGATCCTCCAGCGCCACCTCGAACCCGCCCTCCTGCAACCGCGCCAGCAGCTGGGTGCCGCGCAGCGAATCGCCGCCCAGGGCGAAGAAGTGGTCCTCCGCCCCCACCGTCCCCGGCGCCAGCCCGAGCACCTCTTCCCACAGGGCGGCCAGCGATGCCTCGGCCGGGGTGCGGGGAGCCACCCGTTCCCGCGCCGCGTCCCC
The DNA here is from genome assembly GCA_002420005.1 of Holophagales bacterium UBA5704. Taxonomy (GTDB): domain Bacteria; phylum Acidobacteriota; class Thermoanaerobaculia; order Multivoradales; family UBA5704; genus UBA5704. The sequence goes on from DIHE01000038.1 coordinate 236, forward strand.
GTCGCCGTCGCGCCACTCGCCGAGCGGCACCAGGCCGCCGGAGAGGAAGAGCTGCCGGCACTCGCGGCGCTGGATCTTGCCGCTCGTGGTCTTCGGCACGCCGCCGGGCTTGACCAGCACCAGCCGCGCCACCGGCACCTCGTGCTCCTCGGCGATCGCCTGGCGGATCGCCGCCGCCACCTCGCCCAGGTCGACGCCGCGGAACGACACCTCCTGCACCAGGACCAGGCGCTCCTCGCCGTCGTCCACGGTGAACGCCGCGCCGGCATCCGGCCGCGCCGCCGGATGGCACCGCGCCGCCGTCCACTCCACGTCCTGGGGATAGAGATTGCGGCCCCGGATCAGAATCAGGTCCTTGATCCGCCCGGTGATGAACAGCTCGCCGCCGCGCAGCAGACCGAGATCGCCGGTGCGCAGATACGGCCCTCCGCCGTCCTCCAGCCGCGCACCGAACGTCTCGGCGGTGGCCTCGGGGCGGTTCCAGTAGCCGTGCGCCACCGTGGCGCCGGCCACCCAGACCTCGCCTTCTCCCACCACCACCCGCCGCGTCACCGGATCGACGATCCGCACCTCGACGCCGGACGGGATGCCGCCACAGCTCACCAGCCGCCGCGCCGGCTCCACCGGGAAGATCGTGACCTCCGGGTGGTACCGGCTGCCGGAGACCATCAGCGTCGTCTCGGCGAGGCCATAGCAAGGCAGGAAGGAAGAGCTGCGGAACCCACACCCCGCGAACCGCGCGGCGAAGCGCTCCAGCGCCTCGGCGCGCACCGGCTCGGCGCCGTTGAACGCCACCCGCCAGCGCGAGAGATCGAGATCCGCCACCGCCGCGGGATCGACCTTGCGGCAGCACAGCTCATAGGCGAAGTTCGGCGCGCCGCTCACCACCCCGCCGTACTTGGCGATCGCGCGCAGCCAGCGCACCGGCTTCTGCAGAAAGTGAAGCGGCGCGAGCAGCACGCACGAGGAGCCGAGCCACAGCGGATGCAGCAGGCCGCCGATCAACCCCATGTCGTGGTAGAGCGGCAGCCAGCTCACCATCACCGAGGAGGCGTCGCTGCCGATCGCCTCCTGGATGATCTTCTCGTTGGCGACCAGGTTGCCGTGCGAGACCATCACCCCTTTGGGCGTGCTGGTGGAGCCCGAGGTGTACTGCAGGAAGGCCAGGGTGTCCGCGGTGAGCCCGGGATCGCGCCACCCCGCGGCCTCGGCCTCCAGAATCTCGTCGATCTCCAGGCAGAGCGACGCCGCGCCGAGGCGCTCCACCACCGGGCGCAGCGCGGCCGTCGTCAGGATGCAGCGGGGCGAGCCGTCCGCCAGAATCGCTTGCAAGCGCGGCACGCCGCGGCTGCCGGTCGGCGGATACGCCGGCACCGCCACCGCCGCCGCGGCCAGGCAACCGAGAAACGCGACCGGATAGTCGAGCCCGGGAGGAAAGAGGAGCAGCACCCGCTCCCCGGCGAGACCGAGCGCCTGCAGCCGCGCCGCCACCGCGCGCACCCGCAGGTCCAGCTCCGCATAGGACAACCGGCGCTCGTCCTCCTCGCCGTCCGCCAGAAAGACGTACGCCAGGCGGCCGGGCGTTTCTGCGGCCCGGCGCCGCAGAACCTCGACGAGGCTCGAGACAGACCTGGAATCGAGAAAACCTTCAAGCATGGGTACGGAGTTCGTTGGTCTTTCGGTCGGAGGTGCGGGCTGGATTGTACCCAATCTGACGGCGGGCGAGAAGCGAAGGGGGAACGGGGGGAACCGGGGGAACGGAGGTATGATGCGCGGACAATCGCCTGCGGCTCGAAGGCAATGGCAGGCGCCGGGAAAGGAACTGGCATGGGCAGAGCTTCAAGCCTCCCGCCTCCACGCGGGGCGGCACGGGACTTCGTCGTCTGGGCGCTGCTGACGGCGGCGGCGTCTCCTCTCGTTGCGGCGCCTCCGGTCGCGGTACCGCACGTCGGGCCGAATCTGCGGCTCCACGGGCCGCAACGTCCGGCCCCCGACGGGCAGATCGGACGGGTGGGTTCCGCGGTCGCCACGGACGCGGCGGGACGGTTGGTGCTGGCCGCCTGGGAGACCCTCCAGGGCTCCTGCGGGCCGCCGTTCGGCAAGCCCTGCCCGGCTCCGGTTCCGCCGGGCCTCACGGCCGTGGGCGCCTCCTCCGATGGTGGGCGCACCTGGACCGAGCTCGGGGCACCTCCGCCGGTCGGAGATTCGATCGCAGGTGGCCATCCCTGGCTGGATCGCGGAGGTGCCGACCGGCAGACCTTCTATCTGGTCAACCGGGCACGGCACGCCGCCGACCGGTCGCAGCAGACCGGCCTGACCTTCCACCGGGGACACTTCAAGGAAGGATCGTTCGTCTGGGACGACGGGAAGCTCCTCGCTCCGGCCGTCGCCGGCGACGTCTTGCGGGGCCCGAGCCTCGCTGCGGCCAAGGATGGGAGCGGGAAGCTCGTCGTCGGGTATGGCAACCTCCGCAAGATCTGCGGCCAGCCGGGCCGTTCGGCCGGCCAGATCGAGCTCTTGCGCAGCAGTGACGGAGGCGTCACCTGGGAAGGGCCGGCCGTCGTCAGCCCCGACGACACCGCGGTCACGGCGGATCCCGCCGACCCCGCCTGCGGCAGCCCGGGGACCTTTCAATTCGCCACCAGTGTCGCCCTGGGGCTGCGTGACGAGGTCTACGTGCTCTGGCAGGCCGGCCCGGTGGCGGCCATCGTCGACGGAGCCGTGGTCAACCAGCCGGTCGTGGGCATCCGTTTCGCCCGTTCGCTCGACGGCGGGAAGACCTTCCAGGCCCCGCGGGACCTCGCGCGGGTCAACGGGCTCTGGGAAAACCCGGCCGTCGGCTACAGCAAGGACAACCTGAACAACTTCCCGCGCCTGGCGGTGGCCCCCGCGGGGCCCCACGCCGGCCGCCTCTACGTCACCTATGCCGGCTCCCTGGAGCCGGTGCGCGCACCCGCCACCGGCCAGAGCCTGGTGTCTTCCGAGATCTACCTGATCTCCTCCGACGACCAGGGAGCGACCTGGAGTCCACCCCGGCTCCTCGCCGGTGCGGTCCCGCCGACCGGCGTCAAACGTTTCTGGCCGACCGTGGCCGTGGAGCCGGACGGCGCCGTCGATGTGACGTTCCTGGAGAGCCGGGAGACGCAGGCGACCTCCGATCCGGGCGACGTCGAGTGCCGCGTGGAATTGCTTTCCGGGGCGACGCGGGCCGGTTCGGTCAGCTCCCTGGCGGACGTCTGGTGGGTGCGCTCCACCGACGGTGGCGCCGGATTCGGCGCTCCGATCCGGGTCACCTCCCAAACGAGCAACTGGTGTGCCACCCGGTCGGATCGCGCCGGCCTTCTGTTTGCGAACTTCGGCGACTATCTCGGCCTGGCGGCGGCGGGCGGCCGGTTGTTCGCCGTCTGGACCGACGGCCGGGACGGTGTCCCGGATGCCTACGTCGCCGAGCTGCGGAGCCAGGAGGAAAAGCCATGAAGCCCGACCTCACCCGCCGTGCCTTCTTGCGGCACGCGGCCCTCACCGTTCCCGCCGTCGCAGCCTTCTCCGGGCTGGCCTCCGCCTCGGAGCCTGCGCCCGCGGCGCTCCCTCCGGCCTCCCGGCCGCGGAAGGTGATCGTGGTCGGCGCCGGCCTGGCCGGCCTGGCGGCTGCCTACGAGCTGGCCCGCGCGGGTCACGAGGTCACGGTCCTGGAGGCGCAGAACCGGGCCGGAGGAAGGGTCTGGACCGTGCGCGAGCCCTTCGCCGACGGGCTTTTCGTCGAGGCCGGGGCGGTCAATTTCGGCGACGCCTACCGGCACCTCGTCCGCTATGTCAAGGAGCTCGGCCTCACCGTCGCCTCGCCGGGGCCGCCACCCCAGCCCCTGATCCCCGTCACCTTCCTCGCCGGCCGGCGCATCGAGCTCAAGCCCGGCGCCCTGTCCAGCCTGCCCTTCGACCTCACGGCGGAGGAGAAAAGCCTGGGAGTCCCGGCTCTGTTTGACAAATTCCTCGGATCTGCGGGCGCCGAGCTGGGGGACCCGAGCGATCCGGCCTGGCGGATCGACCGCTTCGCCGACCTCGACCGGATGACCCTCGCGCAGTTCCTGCAGCGCCGGGGTGCCTCGGAGGGGGCGATCCGCCTGCTGGCGGCGAACACGGGCTTCGGCTACGGATGGTCCGAGATCTCCGCCTTGCACCGCCTGATTTCGGACATGGCGCTGTTCCAGGCGGGCGGCTTGTCTGCGCGCTTCCTCGAAGGCGGCTCCGACCGCCTGCCGAACGCCTTCGCCAAAATCTTGCGGGAGCGAATCTGGTATGGCGCTCCGGTCGTCGCGATCCGCCAGGAGCCCGACAGGATCCGTGCCGTGGTCCGCCAGAGAGGAGTCGAGCAGACCCTCGAAGCCGATGACCTGGTCTGCGCCGTGCCGGTGCCGGCGCTGAAGACGATCCGCATCACCCCGGAGCTTCCTCCCGCCAAGCTGCAGATCCTCTCCAGCCTGGAATATGCTCCGGTGACCCGGATCTACCTCCAGACGCGCCGCCGGATCTGGGCCGAGCAGGGGCATGCGGGCACCTCCGCAACGGACCTCCCGATCCAGTTCGTGAGCGAGCAGCCGTTCATCCGTTCCGCCGACCAGACGCGCGGCATCCTCGAATGCCATGTCAAGGGTCCCGAGGCCGAGCGCATCGGAGCCCTCGACCCGGCGGACCAGATCTCCTTGGCCGTGGAACATTTGAGCAAGCTGCATCCGGGCCTCGAAAACGTCGTCGAGACGGGCATCTCGGTGAGCTGGCACAAGGACCCCTGGGCGGGAGGCGGCTACGCTTGGTGGAAGCCGGAGCAACTCACCCGGTGGATGCCCGAGCTGGCACGGGCGGAAGGACGCATCCACTTCGCAGGGGAGCACACGGGTGTGCTCGCCCGCACCATGGAGGCCGCTCTCGAATCGGGATACCGGGCCGCGCGGGAGATCCACGAGAAGGCGACGGTGGGCGCGTGACCCCGCCCTCCTCCCTCCTGAGCCTCGCCGGCAAGGTGGCGATCGTCACCGGAGCCTCCCGCGGGATCGGCGCGGCCATCGCGACTTCCTTCGCGGCGGCGGGAGCGCGCGTCGTCCTGGCCAGCCGCAAGATCGACGCCCTGGAGCCCGTCGCCGCCGAGATCCGCTCCGCGGGGGGCGAGGCGCTCGCCGTCGCCTGCCACACCGGCCGCGCCGCGGACGTCGACGCCCTGGTGGCCCGGGCCTGCGAGGTCTTCGGCGGCGTCGACGTCCTGGTCAACAACGCCGCCGCCAGCCCCCACTACGGCCCCCTGCTCGACGCCACGGAAATGCAGTGGGACAAGACCTTCGAGGTCAACGTCAAGGGCTACGTCCACACCATCCGCGCCTGCGTGCCGCGGATGCGTGAGCGCGGCGGCGGGCGGATCGTCAACGTCGCCTCGGTCGCCGGAGTGGTCCCGCATTCCGGCCTGGGGGTCTACGGGGTGACCAAGGCGGCGGTCCTCATGCTCTCCCGCACCCTGGCCATCGAGCTGGCGCCGGACATCCGGGTCAACGCCATTGCGCCGGGGCTCATCGAGACGAAGTTCAGCGAGGTGCTGTGGTCGACGCCCGCCCTGCGGGCGAAAGCTCTGCGCGCCATCCCGCTCCACCGGATCGGCCGGACGGAAGACCTCGTCGGCGCCGCTCTCTACCTGGCGAGCGACGCCTCGGGGTTCGTGACCGGCAGCGTGATGACGGTGGACGGCGGCCAGACGGTCGGAGAGGCGTAGAAGAGAAAAGGACCCCAAGGACAACAGGGGCGACAAGGCCCCCCCGCCCGGGTGGCTTCATCTCGTTGTTCTTGTTGTCCTTGTTGTCCCTTTGGTCCTTGGTCTTCCTCTCCTACTCCGCCCGCGCCGGGCTCACCGCCGGCAGGCCCATCTTTTCGCGGATCTTGCCTTCGACCTCGTCGGCCAGCTCGGGATTGTCGCGCAGATATTGTTTGGCGTTGTCGCGCCCCTGCCCGAGGCGCAGATCACCGTAGGAGTACCAGGCGCCGCTCTTGACCACCAGCTTGTGCTCGGCGCCGAGGTCGACCAGCTCGCCGGTGCGCGAGATGCCTTCTCCATAGTCGATGTCGAACTCGGCCTGGCGGAACGGCGCGGCCACCTTGTTCTTGACCACCTTCACCTTGGAGCGCGAGCCGGTGACCTCCTCGCCGTCCTTGATCGAGGCGATGCGGCGGATGTCGATGCGCACCGAGGAGTAGAACTTGAGCGCCCGGCCGCCGGTCGTCGTCTCCGGATTGCCGAACATGACCCCGATCTTCTCGCGGATCTGGTTGATGAAGACCAGGCAGGTGTTCGACTTGGAGATGATCGCGGTCAGCTTGCGCATGGCGTGCGACATCAGGCGGGCCTGCAGGCCGACGTGCGAGTCGCCCATGTCGCCTTCGAGCTCGGCCTTGGGCACCAGGGCCGCCACCGAGTCCACGACCACCACGTCGATGCCGTTGCTGCGCACCAGCATCTCGGCGATCTCCAGCGCCTGCTCGCCGCTGTCCGGCTGCGAGACCAGCAGGTTGTCGATGTCCACCCCGAGCTTGCGGGCATACTCGGCATCCAGGGCATGCTCGGCGTCGATGAAGGCGGCGACGCCGCCACGCTTCTGCGCCTGCGCGACCACGGAGAGCGCCAGCGTCGTCTTGCCCGAGGACTCCGGCCCGAAGACTTCGACCACCCGGCCGCGCGGGAACCCGCCGATGCCGATCGCGGCATCGATCGAGATGGAGCCGGTGGGGATGCAGTCGATGGCCAGCGTCTCGCGCTGACCCAGGCGCATGATGGCCCCCTTGCCGAATTGCCGCTCGATCTGCGAGAGCGCGCCGTCCACGGCCTTCAGCCGGTCGAATTTGGGTTCTGCCATATCGTCTCGCTCCTTGCGGCCCGTGGGCCGGGGGACATGGTTGGTGGTGATAAAGACTGCTCCGGGCCGCATTGTACGACCGATTACCGCCCCTTGAACAGACCCATGGTAAAAGACGGGAATCCGGGGGTCAATCCACCTTGTTGGAGCACGGTGCTATCGTGGAGCGCCGGCTCACCCTGGACGGAGCGGACGGAGGCTTATGGAACCGAACCTTGTCGAGACGGTCGGGACGATCGAGGCGGGCGCAGCGGCGCGGGTCGTCGCCGACCCCATCCAACGGCTGGAGGCGAACATCGCGCGGGTGGTCCGCGGCAAGCGCGAGGCGATCCGTTTCGCCACCGTCTGCGTGCTGGCGCGCGGCCACGTGCTCATCGAAGACGTCCCCGGGGTCGGCAAGACGACCCTGTCGCAGGCGCTGGCCCGCTCCCTCGGGCTCTCCTTCCAGCGCATCCAGTTCACCAGCGACCTGCTGCCCTCGGACATCATCGGCGTCTCGATCTTCAACCAGAAGACGCAGGCCTTCGAGTTCGTGCCCGGGCCTCTCTTCGCCAATGTGGTGCTCGCCGACGAGATCAACCGGGCGACCCCGAAGACCCAGTCGGCCCTCCTGGAGGCGATGAGCGAGCGGCGGGTCTCGGTCGAGCGCAAGCGCTTCGCCCTGCCCGAGCCGTTCATCGTCCTCGCCACCCAGAACCCGCTCGAATACCAGGGCACCTTCCCGCTCCCCGAATCGCAGCTCGACCGCTTCATGATGTCGCTCTCCCTCGGCTATCCGCCGCGCGCCGACGAGCGCGAGCTCCTCCTCTCCGGCGGCGTGGAAAAGACCCTGGACGAGCTGCAGCCGGCGTTGCCGCGCGAGACCCTGCTCGAGCTGCAGGAGCGGGTGGGGCGGGTGCGTGTCGCCGAGAAGCTCGCGGAGTACATCCTTTCCCTCGCCGAGGCGACCCGCCGCGGCGGCGAGTTCCAGCTCGGCGTCTCCACCCGCGGCGCGCAGTCGCTGTTCCGGGCCGCCCAGGCGCTCGCCCTGTGCGAAGGGCGCGGCTTCGTCATCCCGGACGACGTGCAGCGGCTCGCCGTGCCGGTCCTCTCCCACCGCGTCCAGGTGAAGCGGGGGGCCGGCGACCTGGAAAGCACCCGCAAGGCCATCGAGCGGGTGTTGGCGGCGACGCCGGTTCCGCTGTGACCGCGCCCCTCTCTCGTGGTCTGCGCGGCTACCTGCGGCGCCGGCCGGTCCCCGAGGGCATCCGCATCACCACGGTGGGCCTGTGGTTCGTCCTCCTCTCCATCCTGGTGGCGATCGCCGCCACCAACACGGGCAACAACGCGCTCTACACCGTCCTCGCCTCGATGTTCGCCGCGCTCATCGTCTCCGGTGTCCTGTCGCGCGAGAACGTGCGCGGCCTGGAGGTGGCGCTCGAGCCGCCCGGCGAGCTGTTCGCCAACCGGCCGTTCTCCCTCGGCTTCACCCTGCGCAACCGGGGGCGCGTCTTCTCCCGCTGGTTCCTCCTGTTCACCGTCGCGCGGTCGGCACAGCCGTTCCTCGTCCCCCACCTGCCGCGGCGGGGCGGCAGCGTGGGCCGGCTCGAAATGATGCTGGGCACGCGGGGGCTCCACAGCCTCCCCCATGCCCACGTCTCCAGCCTCTTCCCGTTCGGCTTCTTCCGCAAGGGGGTGCGCTATCCGGTGGACCTGGAGCTCCTGGTGTTTCCGGAGATCTTCCCGGCCGCCGGGGGCGAGCTGGAGGACGTCAACCGCTCCGGCGAGGAGCTGAGCCGCCGCGCCGGCCAGGGGCATGGGTTGTATGCGCTGCGCCAGTACCGCCCGGGCGACGACCCGCGGGGCATCCACTGGAAGCAGACGGCGCGCACCGGGGCGATGGTCTACATGGAGCGCGAGGCCGAGCACAGCCGCCGTCTGTCCATCCTGTTCGACAACGCCGTCGGTGTGCTGAGCGAGGAGGCGAAGCCCCGCTTCGAGAGGCTGGTGAGCGAAGCCGCCACCACCGCGCTCGACCATCTCGCCCGCGGCTATGAGGTGGAGCTGGTGACCCGCGGCCGGGCGCTGGGATTCGCCACCGGCTCCCGCCAGCGGCTGGCGATTCTGGAGGCGCTCGCCCTGGTGCAGCCCGAGCCGCGGCGCGCCGACCCCCTGCTCTCCAGCGACCCGCGGGCGCCCCAGCTGCGGGTCCACCTCGAAGCGGAGGCCGCCCCCTCATGACCTTCGGGCGGCAGAAGCGGCTCCTCCTGGGCTGGCTGGCGTTTCTCGCGCCCCTTCCCCTCCCGTTCAATGACGTGGTGCGCTGGCCGCTGCTCGCGCTCTATCTCGCCGGCGTCCTCTTCTTCCTGCGCCGGGCCGCCCAGGACCCGCCGGGCTGGCTGCCGAACTGGGGGATGAACGTCCTCGGGCTGCTCTACGTCCCCTTCTTCTTTTTCGACCTGTACACCTTCTCCGGCGGCCGGCTGGTCCAGGCGGTCCTCCATCTCGGCCTGTTCACCCTGGTGGTCAAGCTGTACGCCCTGGTCCGCGAGCGGGACAAGTGGCAGGCGGCGCTGGGTATCTTCTTCCTCTTCCTGGCCGCCATGGGCACCAGCGTGCATCCGGCGATCGTTCTGTACCTGATCGCCTTCCTGGTCCTCGCGCTGCTCCTGCTCACCCGCTTCGCCTTCCTGCACGTCCTCGCCGGCTTCGGCCGGGAAGATCCGGCGCTCGCCGGGCTTCCGCTGCGCGGCTTCCTGACCCTGGCGACCGTGCTCACCCTGCTCCTGGCGGTGCCGCTCTTCGTGCTCCTGCCGCGCGTGCGCTCCCCCTACATCGTCGGGCGCGGCGTAGGGACGGGCACCCAGATCGAGGCCTCCGGCTTTTCCGACGAAGTGACCCTCGATTCGATCGGCCTCATCCGCAACAGCCGCGAGGTCGCCCTGCGCCTCCAGACGGAGACGCCGCTCGATCCCGACCGCGAGATCCGGTTCAAGGCCGCCACCTACGACGCCTATCAGGGCGGAACATGGCGGCGCTCCCCGGTCTCCACCGTCCTCCACCGCAGCGTCGGGGCGCGCTTCTGGCTGCGCAAAGAGACGCCCCGGCGCTGGGCGACCATCTATCTCCAGCCCCTGCGCACGCGCAGCCTGCCGCTGCCGGTCGACACGGTGGTCGTCGAGCCGGGCGTCACCTCGCTCGACCGGGATGGCGGCGGCGCGCTCGCCTTCACCGTGGCCCCCCTGGAGATCCGGCAATACCGCGTCGGCATGATCGACCGGCCGGTGCTGATCGGCGACGTGCCGCGCCCGGCGGGCGCGCCGGGCCGCCCGGAGCCGTCGCTCGACCCGGACGGCGTGACGCCGCGCATCGCCGCCCTCGCCCGCGAGGTGATGGGCACGGGGACCAATACCGAGCGGGCGCGCCGGCTCGAAACGCACCTGATGCAGAGCTACACCTACACCCTCGACTTCCGGGGGCGCAGCGCAGCCAACCCGATCGAGGCCTTCCTCTTCGACTACAAGAGCGGCCAGTGCGAGTATTTCGCTTCCTCCATGGTCTTGATGCTGCGCTCGCAGGGGATCCCGGCGCGGCTGGTGACCGGCTTCCTCGGCGGCGAGCCCAATCCCTTCGAGGGCTACTTCGTGGTGCGCGAGAGCAACGCCCACGCCTGGGTCGAAGCCTGGCTGCCGGGCGAAGGGTGGCGGACGTTCGATCCGACGCCGCCGGCCGGCCGGCCCGGTGAGGGCGAGGAAGGGTTCCTCCTGCTCTCGCGCCAGGCGTGGGACTACCTGCAGTTTCGCTGGGACCGCTACGTCCTGACCTACGGCGTGGGAGATCAGATCCGCATCTTCGGCAGTCTGCGGGACCTCTGGGCCGACTTCTGGCGGCGGTTCGACCGCGGCGGCCCGTCCGCACCCAAGAGCACGGAGGCCCCGGCGCCACCCGCACCCGGAGAGACGGCCGGGCCGCAGCCGGCCTCCGAGCCGCTCCGGTTGACGGTCCCGGTGACCCTCGGGCTGGTTCTCCTGGCGGCCCTGGCCGTCGTTGTCTACCTGCGCCTGCGGCCGCCGTTCACCGCCACCACCGCCTACCGGCGCCTGCGCCGCCGGCTCGGCCGCGGCGGGCCGATCCCGGAGTCCGTCCCGCCGCTGCGCCTCGGTGAGGAAGCCGCCGCCCGCTTCCCCGCCGCCGCAGAGCCCCTCGGCCGGGTGATCGGCTTCTACCTGCGCGAGAGCTTCGGCGGCGAAGAGCTGGCGACCGACGAGATCGAAGCGCTCAAGCGCGCTCTCGACGAGGCGGAGCGGGGGCTGCGCAAAACGGGGTAGGCCACTGAGGTGGATGCTGTGCGGGAGGCTGGACTGACTACCGCAGCCCCGACGGCAGCCGGGGCGACGACAGAAGATCCACGAAGACAGCCCAGCGCCTGGCGGGCTGGTCCGGGGTGCCTCCCTGGCGCTCGACGTAGTCCTTCACCAGGTCCTGGCCCCAGTTGTAGTTGATGACGTAGCTCCGGTAGCGCTCGATGAAGCGGACGCGCTGGTCGGCCCGGTCGCGGGCGTAGAGGTTGTACTGCACCAGCCAGTCGACCGCCTGCTCGCGGGGGATGGTGCCGTCCAGGTAGCGCCGGGCGGCCTCGTTGCCGGCATAGCCGAGCTGCTGCGCCAGGCCCTGGACGGTGTAGTACTGCTCCGCCCGGGCGGGATCGAGGCCGGCGAGCGGGAACAGCGTCTCCCTCTCGTAGGCCACCCGCTCGGGTCCCGGAAAGGCGACCTCGATGCCGAAGTTGGCCGTTCCCTCGGCGATCAGCGACTGCGGGCTGAACAGGGGGTAGACGGAGAATTCGGGCCAGCCGCGCTCGCGGGTCAGGTGCTTTTCGAGCAGCGCGTTGTAGACGTGGTGCCCCGGGTAGCCCTCGTGGCAGGCCAGGTCGACCGCGCGGTCGATGAAGATCGGCAGGTCGGTGTTGACCTGGATGACGCTGCGGTAGCTCCCCTGGTACCAGTTGTAGCCGCTCCACGGCTTATCGGTCACGTACTCGACGACGAAGCTCTCTTCCGCCGGCAGGTCGACGTGGGGCGCCGTCCGCTTGCGGCATTCGCCGATGGCGGCCTGGAAGACTGTATCGAGCCGGTCGCGCGGGATGACGAAGTCCTGGCGGTAGCGTTCGAGCCGCTCGGCGACGGAGCCGTCGCCGGGCAGCAGCGCGTCGAGCCGGTCGAGGATCTGCTGGAAGTGCGGCTCGTCGTAGTGGGGGGCGACCGCGTCGTACAGCGCCTTCGACTCCTCGTCGAACGTCATCTTGGCGCCGGCCAGCAGGTCGATGCGGGAGATCAGCGACCGGAGCTGACGGTCGAGGTACTCGCGCCGCAACCGGAGGTTGCCCGCCTCGGGGCCGGTCGTTCCCGCCGGCTGGGACGTCAAGGAGGCCAGGACGGCCTCCGCTTCGGCGCGAACCTCGGCGAGCGGGCGCTTGCCCCGGGCCTCGGCCTCCGTACGCCATTCCGGCGGCCCGTAGAAGGCATCGACGTAGTCGGCGTCGTGCTGCCCGACGCCCAGGACGAGCTTCACGTAGGAGGTGGCGATCTGGTTCATGGCGGCCGGCTCCTCGGGTCGGGGGGAAGGTGTGGGCGCCGTGGCGCAGCCGGAGAGCAGGCCCGCGCAGGTGAGGAGAGCGAAGAACGGCTTCGTCGCGATCATGGCCGGCGAGCTTAGCACGCGACCCCGGAGGGGCCGGCGCGTAGAATCGGGCATGGCCGCTTCCACCCCCCTTCCGTCCTCGCCGTCCACCGCCCGGCGTGATGCGGCGTTTCTCGGCATTCCCGCCCTTCTCTCGATCCTCCTGCACCTTCCCTTCCTCGCGCGCTACGGCTGGTTCCGCGATGAGCTCTATTACGTCGTCTGCGGCCTCCATCCGGCGTTCGGGTATGTCGACCATCCGCCGCTCGTGGCCTGGATCGCCCGCGTGGCCTGGACGCTCTCCGGTGAGTCGCACCTGGCGTTGCGTTTCCTGGCGGTGCTGGCCGGTGCGGCGGTGATCGTTCTCACCGGTTGGCTGGCGCGGGAGATGGGGGGCGGTCTGCTCGCCCAGGGGCTGGCGGCGCTCTGTGCGCTCGGCGCACCGGTCTACCTGTTTCTGTTCCACACCTTCTCGATGAACCCGTTCGACGTCCTGTTCTGGACGCTCGGCGCGCTGGTGGTGGCCCGCATCGCGCGGACGGGGGACGGCCGGCTCTGGCTCCCGTTCGGTTTGATCACCGGGCTCGGCCTGCTCAACAAGCACAGCATCTTGTTCTTCGGGTTCGGCGTGGTGGTGGGGCTTCTGCTCACGCCGGAGCGTCGGCACCTGCGCGAGCGGTGGATCTGGATCGGCGGGGGAATCGCCGCGCTTCTGGCCCTCCCGCACGTTCTCTGGCAGGTCCAGAACGGTTGGCCGACCGCGGAGTTCATCCACAACGCGACCGCCTACAAGAACGTGGCGCTTGCGCCGCTCGACTTCCTGACCGAGCAGCTGACGCAGATGAATCCGTTCAGCGCTCCGGTGTGGCTGGCGGGACTGGGGTGGCTATTGCTGGGGCGCGGCGGGAAGCCGTTCCGGTTGCTCGGCTGGATGTACGTGGCCGTGCTCGCGGTCCTCCTGGTGCAAAGCTCCAAGGCCTATTATCTGGCTCCGGCTTATCCGGTTCTGTTCGCCGCGGGCGGGGCGGCTTGGGAAGGTGGGCTCGCGCGCCTCCGGCGGACCTGGCTCCGCCCGGCCTTCGCCGGCCTCCTGCTGGTGGCTGTGCTCGTCGGCGGTGCGATCGGTGCACCGTTGGTCGTGCCGATCCTGCCGGTTCCGGACCTCCTTCGCTATCAGAAGGCGCTGGGTGTCGAGCCGGGCTCCGGCGAGAGAAAAGAGATCGGCGACCTGCCGCAGCATTTTGCCGACATGCACGGCTGGCCCGAGATGGTGGCCGAGGTGGCGCGGGTCTACCGATCCCTGTCGCCCGCGGACCAGGCCAAGGCCGGCATCCATGCCCAGAATTACGGCGAGGCCGGCGCGATCGACGTCCTCGGCCGCCAGGAGGGGCTGCCTCCCGCATCGAGCGGCCACAACAACTACTTCCTCTGGGGACCGCACGCCTCGGGCGAGGTGATGATCGTTCTGGGCGGTGACGAAGAGGACAACCGCCGCGCCTGTCCGCGTCTCGAACGGGCGGGGACGACGCACTGCGATCACTGCATGCCCTATGAAGACGGGTTGCCGGTGTGGATCTGCCGGGACGTGGACGTCGAGGCGACCTGGCCGCGATTGAAAGAGTACATCTAGCCCACGCGCCGCCGACAATCGGTACACTCTCGATCGGCCCGTGCCGGATGGACCGCATGGGTGTCGAGAGGAGGCGCGATGCAGATCGGCATGATCGGTCTCGGCCGGATGGGCGGCAACATGGTCCGGCGGCTCATGGAAGGGGGCCATGAGTGCGTGGTGTGGGATCTGAACCCCGCGGCTGTGCAAGGGCTGGCCGGTGAAGGAGCGATCGGCGCGGCGACGCTCGCGGACCTCGTGGCGCGTCTGGCGCCGCCGCGGGCGGTGTGGATCATGGTGCCGGCCGGCCCGCCGACGGAAGGCATGGTCCGCTCGGTGGGCGAGCTCCTCGCCGCGGGGGACGCGGTGATCGACGGCGGCAATTCTCATTTCAAAGACGACGTGCGCCGCGCGCGGGAGCTGGCGGCGCGGCAGGTCCACTACGTCGACGCCGGGACGAGCGGTGGCGTGTGGGGACGCGAGCGGGGGTATTGCCTGATGATCGGCGGTGACCGGGACATCGTGCAACGCCTCGATCCGATCTGGAAGACGCTCGCTCCGGGACGCGGCGACATTCCCGCGACCCCGGGGCGTCCGGCGGAGCGCGGCGGCACGGCGGAGCTCGGTTATCTGCATTGCGGCCCGGCCGGTGCGGGCCATTTCGTCAAGATGGTCCACAACGGCATCGAGTATGGATTGATGCAGGCCTACGCCGAAGGGCTCGACGTGCTGCGCGGCGCGACGTCCGAAGAGCTGCCGGCGGAGCACCGGTTCGCGTTCGATCTCGCCGAGATCACCGAGGTGTGGCGGCGCGGCAGCGTGATCTCGTCGTGGCTGCTCGATCTCACCGCGAGCGCGCTCGCGGAAAGCCCCGAGCTTCAGGAGTACTCGGGCTTCGTCCAGGATTCCGGCGAAGGGCGCTGGACGGTGGAGACGGCGATCGAAGAAGCGGTGCCGGCTCCGGTGTTGTCCGCTTCTCTCTTCGCGCGCTTCCGTTCGCGACGCACCCAGAGCTTCGCCGACAAAGTGCTCTCCGCCATGCGTCACAAATTTGGCGGCCACCGCGAGCCGCCCAAAGCCGGATGAGCCGAGGTGAGATCATGACCGGCGAGAAATCTACCGAGCCCCTCGAAGCGCCGCCCTTGCAACCGGCGCCCCCCTGCACCCTGGTCATCTTCGGCGCCACCGGAGACCTGACCAAACGCAAGCTCTTCCCCGCGCTGTACAACCTGGCGAGCGCATCGCTTCTCCCCGCGGAGCTCGCGGTCGTCGGCGTCGGCCGCTATGAGATGTCGAGCGAGGCGCTGCGGGAACGCCTGAAGGCCGATCTCGAATCCTTCGCGACCGGCACGCCCGACGCGGCGCGCTCCGCCTGGTTGCTCGAGCGGCTGTCCTATGTCGGCGGCGAGATCGGCGACGGCGCCACCTATGTGCGCTTGCGCGAGGCGTTGGATCGCGTCGAGGCGGAGCGCGGTACACGCGGCAACGTGCTGTTCTATCTGGCGATCCCGCCCGACCTCTTCGACGACACGATCCATCACCTGGCGGCGGCGGGCCTGATCGAAGAAACCGGGCGCTGGCGCCGGGTGGTGATCGAAAAGCCGTTCGGGCACGATCTGGACTCCGCCCGAGAGCTCAACCGCCAGATCCTCGAGGTGCTGCGCGAGCAGCAGATCTACCGCATCGACCACTACCTGGGCAAGGAGACGGTCCAGAACATCATGGCCTTCCGCTTTGCCAACGGCATCTTCGAGCCGATCTGGAACCGCCGCTATATCGACCACGTCCAGATCACCGTCGCCGAGACGGTCGGCGTTGAGCAGCGCGGGGACTACTATGAGAAGTCCGGTGCCTTGCGCGACATGGTGCAGAACCACATGTTCCAGCTCCTCGCGTTCACCGCCATGGAGCCGCCGATCTCGTTCGCCGCCGATGTCGTGCGCGACGAGCGGGTGAAGGTGCTCTATGC
This sequence comes from Holophagales bacterium UBA5704, assembly GCA_002420005.1. GTDB lineage: Bacteria > Acidobacteriota > Thermoanaerobaculia > Multivoradales > UBA5704 > UBA5704. Next base: position 16,362 of record DIHE01000038.1, read on the forward strand.
CGTGCGCCCGCTGTCGCACGAGGACGTGCTGCATCAGACGGTGCGCGGCCAATATGGGCCGGGGCTGATCGACGGCCATGAGGTGCCCGGGTACCGCGCCGAGAAAAACGTCGCGCCGGCCTCGGCCGTCGAGACGTTCGCCGCGCTCAAACTGTACGTGGACAACTGGCGCTGGGCGGACGTGCCGTTCTATCTGCGCACCGGCAAACGCCTGCCGCGGCGGGTGACCGAGATCGCGATCCAGTTCAAACGGGCGCCGTTCCAGCTCTTCCGCGGCACGGCGGTGGAGCACCTGTCGTCCAATCTGCTGGTGCTGCACATCCAGCCGGACGAAGGGATCACGCTGCACTTTCAAGCGAAGGTGCCGGGTCCGGACATGCACCTCGGCAAGGTGAAGATGAGCTTCGCGTATGCCGATGCCTTCGGCCAGCGGCCGAGCACCGGCTATGAGACGCTGCTCTACGATGCGATGACCGGTGACTCGACGTTGTTCCATCGCAGCGACATGGTGGAAGCCGGTTGGAGCGTCGTGGCGCCGATCCTGGACGTGTGGCAGGCCCTGACGCCGCGCGACTTTCCGAGCTACGCCGCAAGCACGTGGGGACCGGCGGCGGCCGACGAGCTGCTGCAGAAAGACGGCCGGCGATGGCGGACGCTCTGATCAGAGTGCGCGTCTTCGCGGACGGCGCGGAGCTTGCGCACGCCGCGGCAGAAGAATTCGTCCACCGGGTGGCGGAGGCCGTGAGGTTGCGAGGACGGGCCGCCGTTGCGCTGTCCGGAGGCTCGACGCCACGCCGGTTGTTCTCTCTGCTCGCCGATCCTGCGGCGGCCTTCCGGGATCGCATCGACTGGCGGGCGTTGCATTTCTTCTGGACCGACGAGCGCCACGTGCCCCCCGATCATCCGGAGAGCAACTTCCGGATGGCGCGTGGGACCCTCCTCGACACGGCGCCCGTTCCACTCCAGAACGTCCATCGCATCCGGGGGGAGGAAAGCGCGGCGTCGCGCGCCGCGGCGCTCTACGAGGAAGAGCTGCGCGCGTTCTTCGCAGGAGATCCGCGCTTCGATCTCGTGCTGCTCGGTCTGGGCGCGGATGCCCATACGGCTTCGCTGTTTCCGGGTACGGAAGCGGTGCGCGAGAGGACGCGATGGGTCGCCGCGCCGTGGGTCGGGAAGCTCGAAAGTTTTCGCATCACGCTGACGCCGGCTGTGCTCGAATGCGCACGGGCGTTGCTTTTTCTCGTGCAGGGGGCCGACAAGGCCGAGGCGCTTCGCGCGGTGCTGGAAGGAGAGATCGATCCCGATCGTCGGCCGGCGCAGGGCATTCGGGCGCTGGACGGCGAGACCTTGTGGTGGGTGGATGCCGTGGCGGCCGGCGGCCTGGAAAAGCATCGAGCGACCAACCGGTAAAGTCCAGACCGCCACTTCAAGGTTGTGGCCGCGAGACGCTCTCCCGCAAAACCAGGCCGGGCGGGGTCTCGCGGCCCCCTTGTGGGCGAGGGCCGCGCGCCTGCTAGCTGGACTTCTTCGCGGCCGCCTTCTTGGCCGCGGGCTTTTTCGCAGCCGCCTTCGGCGCCGCCGCTTTCGTCACCTTGGCGGCGACGGTCTTCGGAGCGACCGTCTTCTTGGCGGTCACGGTCTTTTTCGCTGGAGCCTTCGCCGCCGCCTTCTTGGCCGGAGCCGCGGCGGCTTTCTTGGCCGGAGCCGCCACCTTCTTTGCGGCCGCCGGCTTTGCCGGAGCTGCTGCTTTCGCCGGTGCGGCGGCGGCTTTCTTGGCGGGAGCCTTCTTGGCCGGAGCCGCGGCGGCTTTCTTGGCCGGAGCCGCGGCTTTCTTCGCAGGCGCGGCGGCCTTCTTGGCCGGTGCTGCTTTCTTCGCTGCTGCCATGGACTTTCTCCTTTCGGGATCGGTGCCCCACGACATCTGGGCTGGGTGATGCGATTAGGGTACGCCCCTATATCTAGGGCGTCAAGAGCCTTTACGCCGCAACCCTTGGGGGCTGTTGCACAACGCGCTGTGGAGGGAGCGACCCGCGGCATGCGTCCGGCGCGGGTTTGCGGTGCGCACCTCGCCCCTGCCGCGGTGTGCGACGGAGCGAGGAGGTATGCGAAAAAGTGAGAGCGGGCGCGGGTTTGCGCAGCGTGGGCTCAGTACGCGTTGTGGTGGAGCAGCGCGTAGCGCAGCGTCATCCAGAGGATCTTGAAGTCGAGCGCGAGCGACCAGTTCTGGATGTAGTAGAGGTCGTACTGGATCCGCTTTTTGATCGAGGTGTTGCCGCGCCAGCCGTGCACCTGTGCCCAGCCGGTGATGCCGGACTTCACGCGATGGCGCAGCATGTAGCGGGGAATCTTGTGCTTGAACTCCCGGACGAACGTCGGCCGTTCGGGGCGCGGGCCGACGATCGACATGTCACCCATCAGAACGTTCCAGATCTGCGGCAGCTCGTCGAGCGAGGTGCGGCGCAGGAAGCTGCCGATGCGGGTGCGGCGCGGATCGTCGCGCACCGCCCACACCGGGCCGCTGGTCGCTTCGGCATTGACCCGCATCGAGCGGAACTTGACGATCAGAAACGAGCTGCCGTCGAGCCCCATGCGCTCTTGCCGATAGAAGATCGGGCCGCGGTCTTCCAGCCAGATGAGGAGCGCGATGACCGGGACGACGGGGATGAGAGCGATCATCACCGCGATCGCGATGGCGACGTCCATCGCGCGCTTGGCCATGCTGCTCCAACCTTGCAGCGGCACCTGGGAGAGGTTGATGACCGGCGTGCCGTCGACGTCCTCGAGGCCGGCGCGCAACGTGGCGTATTGCAAGACGTCGGGAACCAGCTTGATCTCCACGCACTCCTGCGCCATCAGGTCGATGAGCTGGAGCATCTTGCGGTGGGCTTCGAGCGGCAGGGCGATGTAGACCTGATCGATGCCGTGCGTCTCCAGGATCTCGTCGGCCTGCCGCAAGGTGCCGAGCACCGGCACGCCGCAGATCGTGGTGCCGGCCTTGCCGGGATCGTCGTCGAGAAAACCGACGACTTGCAGGCCGATCTCGCGGTGCGCCTGGATCTTGTCGGTGATCTCCCGGCCCAGGGCACCGGCGCCGACCACCAGGATGCGCTGGGTGGTGAGGCCCGAGAAGCGGATGCGCGGCAAGGCGAAGCGGATGGCCATGCGCGTCGCCGCCACCAGCAGGAGATCGACCAGGGCGAACAGGCCGATGAAGGCACGGCTGAACGTGAAGACCTGGGTGCTGCCGGGCCAGGCGGGCGGTCGGTACCAGGCGAGGAACACCGAGAGCAGCACGGTGGCCACCAGGACGGCCATGGCGAGGGTGAGGATCTCGTCCACACGGCTCCGGCCGCGGCGGTTCTGGTAGAGGCCGTGGAAGTGGAAGACGATCGGCCAGAGGATGAGGATGGCCGGGACGAGACGGAGGTAGGGGGAAAACTCGGGGACGTTCTTGGTGACCGGGATGACCTCGATCTCGAAGCGCAGGACCCAGGCCGCAAAGAAGGCGGCCAGCGTCGCGAGAAGGTCACCGGTCAGGAAGATCCCTGCGGTGGTGCGATGGCGCTGTCGAATCAACGGAGAGATTCCCTCAACTCAGCAGTGAGACGAGATGACAGAAGGGCCCGGAGCCGGGCGGTGAAGGTCTCCGCAGCGAACGACTCCGCTCGGCAACGCAGGTCCAACTCATTGAATTCCATTCTCCGGGCTTTGTCAACCGCCTCCGCCACGTCGGCCGGGCCTCCCCAGTCGGGGTAGAGCGAGCCGTGGCGCCCGTCCTCCACGATGTCGAGCACGCCCCCTTTGGCCACCGCCACCACCGGGGTGCCGCAGGCCAGGGCCTCGACGCAGGCGATGCCGAAGTCCTCGACCCCCGGCTGCAGGAAGAGACAGGCGCCGCGATACAGCTCGCGCAGCCGGCGCGGCTCCACGTGGCCCAGGAAGCGGGTCTTCGGGCCCGCGAGCTCTTCGAGGCGCTGCCGCTCCGGGCCGTCACCGACAATGCGCAGCTCGAGCCCCAGCCGGTCGCAGGCGGCGATGGCGAGATCGACCCGCTTGTACGGGGCGAGGGCGGAGACCATCAGCGCAAAGCCCTGCTCCTTGGCCGGCCCGGGGGTGAAGTAGGACACGTCGACCGGCGGATGGAGGACATCCGCCTCCCGGCCGTAGTAGCTGCGAATCCGCCGCGCGACGAACGAAGAGTTGGCCACGAACCGGTGGACCCGGGTGGCCGACGCGGCGTCCCAGGAGCGCAGGGCGGTCAAGGCGAGGGAGCGCAGGCGGGCGGCGGTGCCGGTGCGGCGCGGGAAGTAGGCGTGCTCCTGGTCCCAGGCATAGCGCATCGGGGTGTGGCAGTAGCACAGATGGAAGGCGTCGGGCGACGGGATGACGCCTTTGGCGACGCAGTGGCTGGAGCTCACCACCAGGTCGTAGCCGGTCAGGTCGAGCTCCTCGATCGCCACCGGAAACAGCGGCAGGTAGCTGCGGTAGCGGCTGCGCAGGCCGGGCGCCTTCTGCAGGAAGCTGGTGTGGATCGGGTGGCTCTCCAGCGCCGGGCTGACGCTGCCGGCGAAGTGGAAGAGGGTGTAGATCGGTGCTTCCGGGTAGATCGAGGCGATGGCCTCGAGCACCTTCTCGCCGCCGCGCATGCCGGTGAGCCAGTCGTGGACCAGGGCCACCCGCGGCTCCCGTTTCCGGGCCTGGGGGAGAGGGAGGGGTGCGACGGCTTCGATCATGCCGCCACTCCTTTCGGCCGCCCGGCCGTCTGCGGATCGGCCGGCTGTCCCGGCTGCTGCCCCTGGCGTTCGCGGAGGGCCGCGAGGTAGATCTCCAGGGTCTTGCGGGCGGTTTGCCCCCAGCGGAAGTCCTCGGCGCGCCGCGCCCCCAGGCGCGCCAGGGCGGTGCGGTGCTCGGGGTCCGAGAGGGTGTGGGCGATCGCCTGCGCCATGCCTTCGATGTCGAGCGGGTCGACCAGGTGCGCGTACCCTTCGGCGACCTCCTTGAGCATCGAGGTGTTGGAGGTGATCACCGCAACGCCCGAGGCCATCGCCTCCACCACCGGCAGGGCCGAGCCGTCGAAGAGGGTGGGGTAGAGAAACAGCGACGCTCCCTGGTAGAGCGCCGGCAGCGCCTCCGGAGCCACGTGACCGAGCAGGCGCACCTGGTCGGCGATCCCCAGGTTGGCGGCGCGCTGGCGGATCTTGAGCTCGGTGCCGGCGCGGTCGCCGATGCACACCAGGGGCGCGTCGAAGCTCGCGAGGCGGCGGGCGTGGGCGTAGGCCTGCACGACGGTGTCGAGGTTCTTGCGCGGGTGGTGCGGGTTGCCGACGAACAGGATGTAGGACCCGGGCAGCCCGAGCTGGCGCCGCCAGCGCTCCAGCTCGTCCGGAGGCAGCCGCCGCCGGAACGCATCGTCGACGCCGTTGTAGACCACGTGGACTTTGCGGGCGTCCACCGCGAAGTGCCGGATGAGGTCGGAGCGGGTGCCCTGGGTGACCGCGATGATCCGGTTCGCCCGCGCCAGGGTGCGGCGGATCATCCGCTGGGCGTAGAGGAACGACAGGCGGCTCGGGAGGAAGTCCGGATAGAACAGGTGCTGCACGTCGTGCACGGTCATCACCAGGGGAGATTGCAGGACGGCCGGGGTGACGTAGTGGGTCGAGTGATAGAGCTCGACGGGCCGCCGCAGGAGCCGCCAGGACAGCGCCACCAGCTCGCGGATCGAATAGACCGGGGTCCGTTCGAAGACCAGCCGGACGTTGTCCGGGACGCCGATGAAGGCGTCGCGGTCCTGCGGTCGGGCGAACAGGACATAGCGGTTCTCCGGATCGATCTGCACCAGCGCCCGGGACAGATTGAGGGCGTAGGAGTCGCGGAGACTGCGGGCGTCAAAACCGATCGTGTAGGGCAAGAAAGTCTCCCGGGCTCTGCCGAGACTTCCGGATTGTACCCGAAGCGCGCGACATCAGCGGCCGGCCGCTTCGCGAAACACGTCTTCCATCTCCGCGGCGGCCCGGTCCCAGCGAAAACGGCGCGCCTGCTCGATGCCGCGGCCCGCCAGCTCGGCGGCGCGCGCGGGCTCCTGCAGCACGCGGTAGAGCGCCTGCGCCAGGGCGCCGGGCTCGCCCGCCGGCACCCGCAGGGCCGCGGTCCCCACCACCTCGGGGAGGCTGGACGCATCGGAGACCACGGTGGGAATGCCGCAGGCCATGGCTTCCGCCGGGGGCAGGCCGAAGCCTTCGTAGAGGGAGGGATAGGCGAAGACGCGGGCGCCCTGGAAGAGCCGGATGAGCCGGCCGCGGTCGACGTGGCCGAGGGCCTGCACCCCCTTGGCGGCGAGCGCTGCGATCCGCCGCACCAGGTGCCGGCTGCCCCAGCCGTAGCCGCCGACGAGGACGAGCGGCGGCACGTGCGGGTTCTCGTCGTGCAGGGCCTCCCAGGCGTCGAGGAGGGCACCGAGGTTCTTGCGCGGCTCCAGCGTGCCGACGTAGAGGACGTAGCCCTCCGGGGCACCGATCTCGGCGCGGATCGCCTCGATCTCTGCGCTTGTCCCCGGGCGGAACGCCGGATCGATCCCGGGGTAGACGACCCGCACCTTGTGGGCGGCCTGCGGGAAGTGAAACGCGATGTCGCGGGCCGAGGCCTCCGAGATGGTGACCACGCGCTCGGCCCGCTCCAGCGAGGGGCGCAGAAACGGGAGGATGCTCCACTTGACCTTGAGGCGGTGGGTCTCGGGGAGCAGCAGGGTGGTGAGGTCGTGCACCGTGGCGACCGCCGGGATCGGGCAGCGCAGCGGCAAGGTGAGCAGAGGCGACCAGAGCAGGTCGAAGTCGCCGCGGTCGAGCCGGCGGGGAAGGCGGAGCTGCTGCCAGAGCACTCCCAGAGGCGCCGCCTCCTCCTCGGTGGCGATGCCTGCCGCGGTGAGCTCTTCCGCCCCGCGCGGCGGCCGGTGGGCCAGCCCGGTATAGGAAAAGGCCTTGCGCCCGGCCAGCTCGAGCAGCAGCGCGCGGGTGTAGACGCCGATCCCCGTCTCCTCGGGGACCAGGGCGCGGAGGTCGACGGCGACGTGCGGGGCGCTCATGGCCGGATACGGTACACCCGGTCGCCGCCGTCGTCGTAGAGGAGCTGCACCCCCGGTTCCCTTTCGAACCGCTTGAGAAGCTTCCAGGCCCATTCCCGGTCGAGCCCGCTGCTGTGCAGAAGGATGTGGGTCACCCCCCGGTCGCGCAGAATGGCGAGCTGGTCCGGGTTCGGCACGGGCCAGCAGCAGCTCTCGCGGAAGCGGGCGTACACGTCGGGGATGTAGCCGCTGAAACCGTTGACCAGCGGCTTCCAGTGCAGGGTGGCGGCGACCATGTAGTCGATGTCGGTCGAGTCGTCCACCAGGGGAAGCTCCAGCACGCCGGCCACCCCTTCCTGCCGGGCCAGCCAGTGATAGACCGGCGCATAGTCCCGGTCGGGCGGCGACGGGAACCACTCGAAGGGCTTCGGCGCGAGGTCGACCAGCAGCAGAAACGCTGCGGCGCAGCCGGCCGCGGTGTTGCGCAGGAGCGGCGAGCCGGCACAGCGAAGCCAGCGGTCGAGCTCGCGGGCGGCGAACCAGGCGATGGCGAGCGAGACGAAGGTGTAGAAGCGCGCCGCGACCCGCATCCCCGAGAGGCCGGGAATCCACCGCATGAGCGGCTCGTAGACGATCGGGAAGGTCAGCGAGAAGGTGATCGCCGCACCGAGCAGCAGCCCGCGTTCCCAGGGGGACAGGTCCGCCAGGCGCAGCGGCCAGTTGCCGCCCCACCAGCGGCGCAGGCCGAGCGCGACGAGGCCCAGAGCCAGAGCCTGCGAGCAGAGGCCGTAATCGAAACCGTGGGCCGGCAGCGGGTCCACCCGGAACAGCGACCAGGTGGCGATCTCCCCGCGTGCCAGGCCGGCTCCGGCGAGGATCACGAGCAGAACGAGGGTGGTGGTCTGGAGACGTGAGAGGGGTCGCCGGGGCGCCTGGCGGCGCGCCAGCCCGCCGCTCACCGCGGCCGCCGCCACCAGCAGCGTCGGCAGAAGGCCGGCGAACAGCGAGTTTTCGTTCCGCCGCCAGTCCTTGGCGAGATCGCCGCCGTGCTGCATGCGGTCGGTCGGCGTGAAGTAGCTGACCAGCGAGGCGCCGTAGACCTGGATCTCCAGGTCGGAGCGGGTGCGCGAGGAGGAGCCGCGGACGTAGGGGAGGAACAGCGCGACGAGCAGGACCGCGGAGGCCACCCCGGCCGGAATCAAGACCCGCAAGGCCGCCCGCAGCCGGTCCCGCTGCAAGAGCGCCGGAGCGCGCACCGCGAGCACCGCGGCCATCGGGAACAGGATCATGTAGGCGAGGTAGCTGCCGCCGGTCGCGTGCAGGGCGAAGAAGAGGACGAAGAGCGCGGCCCGGCGCCAGGTCGGGGTCTCCAGCAGGCGGTCGAAGGTCCACAAGGTCAGCGGGATCCACCCCATGAGGAGCATCTGGAGGTGGCTCGTCTGGTCCCAGCGGTAGGAGGAGAAGGCGAAGATGCAGCCGCCCAGGAACGACGCGGCGACCCCGGTGCCGCACCGCCGCAGCACGTACCAGACCCCCCAGGCGCAGAGCACGAAAGAGCTGACGAAGAAGAGGTTGTAGACCGCCACCGCGGTCATCCCCGGGAACGCGGCGGTGAGCAGGGTGCCGGCGGCGGCCGGCCCGAGCAGGTTGTCGGAATAGGCGGTGACGCCGCGGGCCGGGAAGAAGAACGGCAGGTTCCAGAAGTCCGGCATCCCCAGACGCATCTGGTGCATGCCCCACTTGAGGACGGTCAGGTTGAACCAGGGGTCCCCGGTATCCGGCCCGATGTGGTCGGAGAACACCCGCCAGATCGGCCGCAGGTAGGCAAGCGACAGCCCCAGATACGCCACCGCTGCGAGGGCATGCTGGAAGAGGACCGGGAGGCGGGAGCGGGGAGGAGAGGCGTCCATCGGCGTGCGCAGTCTACCGGAAAGCGGGTGATGGTACTCTTGGACGCCTTCGGCCGAGATCCACACATGAGTTTGCGTCCCCTTCACGCCGTCTGCCTCTCCCTCGTCCTCCTCGGCCTCGCCGGGTCGATCTACAAGATCCACTTCCCGCCCGGCCCGGTCGCCGACGAGGCGGCGTACGTCATGATCACCCAGAGCCTCTGGCACGATCACGACCTGGCGTACGACCACCGCGACCTGCAGCGCGCCTACCAGCTCTGGGACCAGGGTCCCTATGGCCTCATCCTGTTCACCCGCGACGGCGGCAAGAGCATGTTCTACGGCAAGCCCTACGCCTACTCGCTGGCGGCGGTGCCGTTCTACGCCGTGTTCGGCGCCCAGGGGATGGTGATCTTCAACATGGCCCTCTGGCTCGCCATGCTGTGGGCCGCCTGGTGGTTCTTCCGCGACCAGAAGGGGGCGACGGGCCTGTTCCTGGGCGGCTTCTTCTTCGCCTCGGCGGCCTTCTGCTACGTCTTCTGGATCCAGCCGGAAGTCTTCAACATGGCTTGCGTGTTCTTCCCGCTCCTCCTCTGGCACCACCTGCGCAAAAAGGAGGTCTGGAGCCCGCGCGACCTCTGGCTGCTCGCCGGAGCCGGAGCGCTCCTCGCCGCGGCGTTCGTCTCCAAGGAGCCGACCGTCGTGCTGGGCGCCCCGATCGCGGTGGACCTCCTCTGGCGGCGGCGCTGGAAAGGGCTCGCGGCTCTCGCGGTGCCGTCCCTCCTCGGGCTCGTCCTCCTCCTCGGCGTCCAGTGGAAGATGACCGGCACCTGGAGCCCGTACCGCGACGTGCAGCGGCGCTCTTTCGAGAGCGACTACCCGATCGAGAGCTCGAAGGACCTCTGGCAGGCGTACCGCGGCACGAGCTTCGGCTCCTGGTCCGGCCTCGGGGTCGAGACGAGCGGCCGGATGTTCCTGCGCAACCTGGAATACTTTCTGATCGGGCGCCATACCGGGCTCCTTCCATACTTCCCCTTCGCCCTGTTCGCCCTGGGCCTTTATCTGGTGGGTCCGAAAGACCGCTCGCGCCATCTGTTGCTGCTGGCCGTGGCGGGGTACTGCGTGGTCTTCCTGATCATCCGGCCGAACAACTACCACGGGGGCGCGGGCTTCCTGGGCAACCGCTACTTCGCGAGCATCTATCCGGCCCTGCTCTTCCTGCCGGGGCGGCTCTCCGCGCGGCGCAGCCTCGCCTTGCCCTTCGCCGCGGCCGGCCTGTGGACCGCGGCGGTGGTCGCCACGCCGATCCAGACGATCACCCCGGAGGCGACGTTCCAGGCGCACGTGCGCATGCCGGCCTTTCAGGCGCTGCCGCGGGAGCTGACCCTGATCGGCTTCGGACGCATCCCCGGCTACTCCGTCCGCGACTGGGGGCAGGGAGCCTGGGTGGTTCCGAAGGAGAACTTCTTCTATATGGAACCGCATCCAAACGGCGTCTGGGTGCGCGGCGGCTCCCGCTCTGAGGTGACCATCGTCTCCCCGACGCCGCTCGCCGCGATCCGCTTCACCGCGTACTCGCTCTCGGCGGAGAACGTCCTCACCCTGGACGGCGGCGAGGAACGGGTGGTCGTCCGCTTCGACACCGACGCGAAGCGCAACGGCACGCCGGTCGAGGTGAAGCTCGACCCGGTGGCGAAGAACCTGGGGTTCTTCCCGGGAGCGCCGGAAGAGCACTTCTACCGGCTGATCCTGACCTCGACCGACGGCGTGATGCCGGCGCGCCGCGATCCCACGAACCAGGACTTCCGCTACCTGGGGACGTTCCTCGATTTCACCGGCGGAGGGATGTGATGGAACCGTCCAACGACGAGCCGCGCGTCGGCGAGGTGCTGAGCCGGCTGCGCGCCGGTGTGCGCCAACGCCAGGCCGAGCTGGCCACCGCGGGAGCCGGCGCCGACGAGGCCCGCTTCAAGCTGGTGGAGCTGACCGCCAAGGAGTACATCCGCGAGCCGATCCCCCTCTCGCCCCGACCGGTGGTGGGGAAGTGGCTGGTGTTCGCCCGCAAGGCATTCTTCCACGTCTTCATGAAGTGGTACCTGCGCCCCGTCCTGGAACAGCAGAACGCCTTCAACCAGAGTGCCGGCCGGCTGATCCAGGACCTGATCCAGGGTCAGGAGAAGCTCGCCCGGCAGCTGCGCGAGACGGAGGCGCGCCTGATCGCCCTGGAGCGGCGCCTGCGCGCGACGCCGGAGAGCCCGGAGTAAAAACCGATGCCCCAACGCATCGTCGTCTGTTCCACGAAAGTCCCGTTCTCCTACGGCGGGGCCGAGATGCTGGCGGAGTCGTTGCGCGATGCGCTGGCGGCCCGGGGCCACACGGTGGACCTCGTCGAGTTGCCGTTCGCCTGGGCGGATCGGGTGCAGCTGCTGAAGAGCGGGCTGGCCTGGCGGCTGCTCGACCTCACGACTGCGGGCGGCCAGCGGATCGACCGGGTGATCGCCACCCGCTTCCCGTCCTATCTGATCCGCCATCCCAACAAGATCGTCTGGCTCGTCCACCAGATGCGGCAGGTCTACGATCTCCTGGGAACTCCGCACAGCGACTTTTCGGAGGCGCCGCGCGACCGCCGGGTCGTCGAGATGGTGCGGGCGATGGACCGCCGTGCCCTCACCGAGGCGCGCGAGGTCTTCACCATCTCGCAGAACGTGGCCGGCCGCCTGAAGCGCTTCAACGACATCGCGGCCGAAGCGCTCTATCCGCCGCCGCGGCTGGAGGGGCGGTACCGGCCCGGCGCCTTCGGCGACTACGTCTTCACCGTCGGCCGGCTCGATCCGCTGAAGCGCTGCGACCTGCTGGTACGGGCGATGAAGCATGTCGAGACGCCGGTGCGCTGCCGCATCGGCGGCACCGGGCCGGAGCGGGAGAAGCTGGAGGCGCTGATCGAGCGGCTCGGCGTGCGCGACCGCGTCGACCTGCTCGGCTGGGTGGACGACCAGGACGTGCCCGCGCTCTACGCCAACGCCCTCGGTGTCTTCTACGCCCCCTATGACGAGGACTACGGCTACGTCACCGTCGAGGCCTTCAAGGCGGGAAAACCCGTGCTGACCGCCGCCGACTCCGGAGGCGTCCTCGAATTCGTCGAGGATGGCCGCAACGGGTTCGTCGTCCCCCCGGACGCCCCGCGCGAGCTGGCCGCCCGCATCGACGCCCTCTGGCGCGACCGGTCCCGGGCGCAGCACATGGGCGAAGAGGGGCGGGAGGACGTGGCGCGGATCGGCTGGGATCAGGTGGTGGCGCGGCTGACCGGCGAGGGGTGAGCAGAGCCCCTCCCCCCTCCTTTGCTACAATCGCCGCCTCCCGCCGCACCGCGGCTGCCCGAACCTCATTTCGAAGGAGCTTCACCCATGGCCGACATTCCGCAGCAGCCCTCGCTGGAGGGTCTTGAGACCAAATGGCTGGACCGTTGGGAGGCCGGCGGCGTCTACCGCTTCCGGCGCGACAGCCCCGCCGCGGTCTATGCCATCGACACCCCGCCGCCCACGGTGAGCGGGTCGCTGCACGTCGGCCACGTCTTCTCCTACACCCACACCGACCTCATCGCGCGCTTCCAGCGGATGCGCGGCAAGGAGGTCTTCTATCCGATGGGCTGGGACGACAACGGCCTGCCCACCGAGCGCCGGGTGCAGAACTACTTCGGGGTGCGCTGCGATCCGCACCTGCCGTACGACCCGCACTTCGAGCCGCCGGCCAAGGCGGAGAAGCAGATCCCGGTCTCGCGGCGCAACTTCATCGAGCTCTGCCACCGGTTGACCCACGAGGACGAGAAGGTCTTCGAGGCCCTCTGGCGGCGCCTGGGCCTGTCGATCGACTGGACGCAGACCTACGCCACCATCGGCGAGGGCTCGCAGCGCGTCTCGCAGCAGAGCTTCCTCGACCTGCTCGCGCGCGGCATCGTCTACAAGCTGGAGGCGCCGACCCTCTGGGACGTCGACTTCCGCACCGCGGTGGCGCAGGCCGAGATCGAGGACCGGGAGATGACCGGCTCCTACCACCGCGTCCGTTTCGGCCATGCGGCGACCGGCGGCATCGAGATCGAGACCACGCGGCCGGAGCTGCTCCCCGCCTGCGTCGCCCTGGTGGCCAATCCGGACGACGAGCGGTACCGGCCGCACTTCGGCAGCCTGGTGACCACGCCGCTCTTCGGCGTCCGCGTGCCGATCCTCGCGCACCGGCTGGCCGATCCGGCGAAGGGCTCCGGCATCGCCATGATCTGCACCTTCGGCGACGTCACCGACATCATCTGGTGGCGCGAGCTCAAGCTGCCGGTGCGCGCCGTGGTCGGCCACGACGGGCGGCTGCAGCCGGCGCCCTTCGGCGAGCCGGGCTGGGAGTCCGACGACGCCGAGCGCGCCCGCGCCGCCTATGGCGAGATCGCCGGCCTGCCGCTCCAGAAGGCGCGCGCGCGCATCCTCGAGCTGCTGCGCGAGAGCGGCGCCCTGGTCGGCGAGCCGCGGCCGACCACCCACGCGGTGAAGTTCTATGAGAAGGGCGACCGCCCGCTGGAGATCGTCACCAGCCGGCAGTGGTTCCTGCGCACCCTGGAGCACCGCGAGGCCCTCCTCGCGCGCGGCGCCGAGCTCGCCTGGCATCCGGCGCACATGAAGGCGCGGTTCGACGCCTGGGTGCAGGGCCTCAACTCCGACTGGTGCATCAGCCGCCAGCGCTTCTTCGGCGTGCCGTTCCCGCTCTGGTATCCGGTGCGCGAGGACGGCTCGGTGGACTGGGACGCCCCCATCGCTCCACACCGCGACCGCATGCCGATCGATCCGTCGAGCGACGTGCCGGAAGGCTTCACCGAGGCGCAGCGCGACCAGCCGGGCGGCTTCACCGGCGATCCGGACGTGATGGACACCTGGGCCACCTCCTCGCTCTCGCCGCAGATCGCGGGCGGCTGGGGGTCGGACGACGCGCTCTTCCGCAAGGTCTTCCCGATGGACATGCGGCCGCAATCGCACGAGATCATCCGCACCTGGCTGTTCTCCAGCGTGGTGCGCGCCCACCTGGAGCACGATTCGCTGCCCTGGAAGCACGCGGCAATCTCCGGCTGGGTGCTGGACCCGGATCGCAAGAAGATGTCCAAATCGAAGGGCAACGTGGTGACCCCGATCGCCACGCTGGAGGAATTCGGCGCCGACGCCGTGCGCTACTGGGCCGCCAACGGCCGGCTCGGCGTCGACACCGCCTTCGACACCGGGCAGATCAAGATCGGCCGGCGCCTGGCGATCAAGGTGCTCAACGCCTCCAAGTTCGTGCTCGACCGCGAGGTGGTGCCCGGCGAGGTGACCGAGCCGCTCGACCGCGCCATGCTCGCCGGTCTCGCCTCGCTGGTGGAGGACGCCACCGCGAGCTTCGAGGGCTACGACTACACGCGCGCCCTGGAGCGCACCGAGCGCTTCTTCTGGGGGTTCTGCGACAACTATCTGGAGCTGGTGAAGAACCGCGCCTACGGCAACCAGGGGGAAGCCGCGGCCGGCTCGGCCCACCGCGCCCTGCGCGAGGCGCTGTCGGTCCTCCTGCGGCTCTTCGCGCCGTTCCTTCCCTACGTCACCGAGGAGGTCTGGTCCTGGTGGCAGGAAGGCTCGGTGCACCGGTCGTCCTGGCCGGACGCGGCGGCGCTCCGTGCCCTGGCCGCCGACGGCGATCCGCTGGTGCTCGACGTGGCCTCCGAGGTGCTGGGCGAGGTGCGCAAGGCGAAGACCGCGGCCAAGGTCTCGCTGCGCGCCGCGGTGCAGAAGGCCATCGTCCGCGACACCGCCGCCCGCCGCGCCGCCCTCGCCCGCGCCGAGGTGGACCTGTGCACCGCGGCGAACATCACGTCCCTGGAGACCGTGGACGCCGAAGCGTTCGGGGTCGAGGCGGAGATGACGCCGGTCGAGCCGGCAGCGTAGAGTCAGGAACCCCGGGACGCCCGGCGTGCGCCCCTGGTACGACCGCTGGTGTTACCATGGAGCCATGAGCAGCGCGAAGATCGCCATCTCACTTCACCCGGATGCCCTTCGGGAGGTGGACCAGCTTGTCGGCGGAGGCTTGTTTCCCAGCCGGAGCAAGCTCATCCAGGACGCGGTCGCCGAGAAACTGCAACGCCTGCGGCGAGGCCGGCTGGCCCGGGAGTGCGCGCTCCTGGACCCTGCGGCTGAGCAGGCTGCGGCGGAAGAGATCTTTCTGGGTGAGACCGAATGGCCCGCATACTGAGAGGCGACGTTCTCTGGGCCGATCTGGATCCCGTGCGAGGTCACGAGCAGGCCGGCCGGAGGCCGGTTCTCGTGTTGAGCCATGACGTCTTCAATGAGAGATCCCGCACGGTCATTGCCGTGGTGCTCACCAGCCAGGCGCCGGCCGCCGGTTATCCCCTGAATCTCGAGATCCGCTCCATCCCGCTCCCGAAGCGGTCCTGGGTCAAGATCAGCCAGATTCGCACCCTCTCGACTGATCGTCTCGGCGACCACCTCGGGCGACTGTCACCCGAGGAGCTGCAGAAGGTGGTCGAAGGGCTGAACGAAATCATCGGCGAGTAACCCCGGACTCCCGGCGCGCGCCCCCTGGGAGCGCTGGCGTCTCGCCGGCATTCAAGAAGATGGGCCGAAGGCCCGGCCTGGCTTGGGAGGGGGGAGGCAGCAGGTGTGGAGAGCGGAGAGCGAGCCCGGCTTCACCGCTTCACCGGGGCGGGTGGAGGGCCAGGGAGAGCTGCCAGCCGATGGCTCGCGCGTAGCGCTCCAGGGTGGAAAAGCGGATGCTGCCGGCGCTGTTCTCGATGCGGCTGATGGCGGACTTCTTCGTAGCCAGGCGCTCGGCCACCTGATCCTGGGTAAGGCCGGCCTCTTCGCGGGCCTGGCGGAGCAGGGCGCCGACTTTGAACTCGGTGTAGCCCGTTTCGAGACCGTCTGCGAACTCGGGATCACGCGCGGCGCGGGTCTGGGTGTATTTCGTGAGGTCGCTCATGGTGTGTCCTTCCTTCCCAGGTAATCCTGGCGGCGGGCCGATGCGAGCTCGATCTCCCGCCGCGGAGTCTTCTCGGTCTTCTTCGCAAAACCACCTACGACCACAAATCGGTGGCCGTCCTGGAAGCCGATCAGCCGGAAGGCGTCTCCACCGTGCTGCGCCCGGGCTTCCCAGAGACCCTCGGTGTCAGCCAGCTTCTTGAAGTACTGGGCGGGAACCGGGTCGAGCTGCTCCACCAGGCGCAGCACCCAGACCACCTTCTGTGCCTGCTTGCCGGTGAGGGTGTCAAGGAACTCTTCCACGGGGCAGGCACCGGAGGCGGCTCGGTAGAAGTAGACCTCTCGCACAGGGGGTAGGTTAACACAAAGGTGAACAGGCGACAGTGGTCCCGAGCCCAAGACCGGATGACAGCGATGTCGCGGTGCCAGGGGGAGGGAGATCGGATGGCGTGGTATAATCTGTCCCGCCGGGGAGGCACCTTCTTTGTAGCGATAGCCCAACCTACCGCCTGGACACCGACGGCCAGATCGCGCTGTTATGGGCCTACGGTATGTGCCGTCGGCGCTCTACAACAAAGGAGGTAAAATGCCTCGTAAAAAGAAATGGACGGTCCCGCGTAGACCTGAGGCGGTTCGCCGCCCCAAAAAGTCTACGCGGAACCAGAAGCAGCCTCGAGTCACCCCACTACGGCGTTAGTCCCGCACGGATTGCTCCGTAGTTAGGTAGAAGAGGTTGGGTGCCTCTCCGGCTCTAACTATTATACCCCATCTTTCCAACGATACGGCCATCAATGTGGATGAGATGGCCAGATAGACAGTTTGTGTGGATTGTGCCCATCTTTTCCATGATGCTTCCATCAATGAGTGAGTTGGCCAGATTGACAGTTTTGTCGCCTGCTGTGGATTGCACCCATCTTTCCCTTTGGGCGTCCATCAATGGATGAGATGGCCAGATAAGCAGTTTGTCGCCCAGAAAGGCCGTGGTCGCCGAAGCGTTCGCGGTCGAGGCGGAGATGGCGCCTCCCGCGGCCCTTGTGGTCACACATCGCCTTGTGTAGACTCTTTGTAGGAGAGCGATAAATGCCCACGAATCTAGCGCTTAACGACTCCCTGATCCAGGAGGCTGTCCGCGTCGGCCACCATCGGACCAAGAAGGAGGCGGTCACCGCGGCCCTTGAGGAGTATGTCCAGGCCCGCACGCGGCGGGAGATCCTCGACTGGGTCGGCAAGGTGGACTACTACGACGACTATGATCCCAAGCGGCTCCGTGATCGCCAGCCCCGGTGATGGTCCTTGTCGACACCACCATCTGGTCGCTCGCGCTCCGGCGGCGCAGCCATCAACTCTCGCCGCTGGAATCACAGCTCGTCGCCAGCTGGGCTGAGCTCGTCACGTTCGGCCGAGCTGCGCTGATGGGTGCGGTGCGCCAGGAAGTGCTGTCAGGCATTCGTGCGGAAGAAGCCTTCGAGGCTCTCAACAAGAAGCTTGCGGCCTTCCGGCTCCTCGAAACCCTCCCGGGCGACCACGTCCAGGCAGCCCGCTTCTTCAATCGTTGCCGGTCCCACGGCATCGCCGGTTCTCACATTGACATGCTGATCTGCGCCACGGCCTTCCGCTACGACGTGCCCATCTTCACAACCGATCCCGACTTCACCGGCTATGCCAGGCACCTGCCCATTCATCTGTATGAGCCCGAGTTGACGGCTCCCGGCGATCTTGAGTAAGGCAGGCCACCCGCCGCGGGCCGCAAGGCCCACCCTGTGCTAGACTTACGCCCGACCGCAGGCGGCGCTCCCTCTCCCGGGAGACGCAGCCGCCGCGGCGGGCGGCTCCTTCTTGAAGAGGTGCCGCACCAAGGCCGGCGGGCGCGCTACGCTTCGATTGGCGGGCGCCTCGGAGGCCGCGAGCGGGGACACCACGAGGAGCGTGCGCATCACCGTGAGCCCGGCGCGCATCACCATCCTCCCGGTGCGCATCACGGTGAGCCCGGTGCGCATCACGGTGAGCCCGGCGCGCAACGCCACCGCCGCGGCGCACATCACGACGATCCTGGCGCGCAAAGCGATCTCCACGACGCGCATCACAAAATTCGACACCGGCAACGCTATCCCCGCGGTGCGCAACGCGCGCTTGCCGATGCGGGGCTCTCCCTTGGCGGCGGCTTTGATGCACGCCGGGATGTTTGTGATGCACGCCGCGGGGCGGTCGAGGGAGATCCCGGTCTTTGTGTGGCCGGTGAGGGTTTTGCGGCGCCCTGCGCACAACGGAGCCGGGCGCGTGGGTCTTGGTGTGCACAACCCCGGGCTCGGGGTGATGCGCCGATCCATCGCCGTGCTGCGCGCAGCGCTCGCGGTGGATGCCGGCTCTTGTGTTGCGCGTCGCGTTCGTAGGATTGCGTGCGCGCGCAACGGGCCGCCACGTCGCAGGGGGGCCGGGCTCTCCCGGGTCCACTGGACTTTCCCCGCTTCCTCCTATACAACCGCGGGACCCGACATGCGACTCGCCTGGTTCAGCCCCCTTCCGCCCGCCCGCTCCGGCATCGCCGACTACAGCGCGGAGCTCCTGCCGCACCTCGCGGAGCATCTGGAGGTGGAGCCACCCGCACCAGGTGCCACCTCTAAGTGTGGCGGCAGCGCAAGCACTCTATTGCTGAGGCTCCCCGAATACGGGTCCTTCTCCTCAAGCCGCGAACACCGGCTGTTGTCCTTGCATGACTTATGCACTTTCACCTGGCACCCGCCTGCAGCAGGCGCCTCTGGGAGCGCCGGGTCTCAGGCGGCGTCGATGTCCGTTCGGGGGCCGGAGATCTCACGAACGATCATCACCTAACGTAGGGTCGCGACTCTGGTGGCGGACCACGAGGACGCGGACACCCGCGTCGACCGAGCGGTAGATGATGGAATAGGGAAAGCCGCGCAACGGATAGGTGCGGCGGCCCTCATTCGTCGGGGTTCCGATCTCTGGGAAATCCTCAAGAACCTTTGTGACGCGCTCAAACTCCTTCAGAAACCTGCCGGCGACACTGGCGCCTGCCTCCGCTTTGTAGAACCGGAATGCCTCAGTCAGGTCCCGCTCGGCGCCGCGATGTAGCGAGTAGCTCACTCGAGCTCGGCGCGAAGGCGCGCAACGACCTCGGGCCCCGAGACTTCGGCGGCTGCGCCTGATTCGATATCGGCATCGCGCCGCGCCGCCAATGCATCCCAGGCCGCGTCACGCCCACGATCCAGGTCGAGGCTGGCGACGACTCGATCGAGCAGCCACGACCGAGCACCGGCGGGGAGTCGGAGCACTTCTTCCGCAAGGGCTTCGATCGGGCGGGGCATCGTGATGTTCAAGGTGTAAACTCCTTATTCCCATGGACTTGAGCTATCCTACGCCCGATCCTCCTTGCCGTCAACAGGGAGCGCCGCTGGTTCAGGTTCCGCGCCGCGCAGAAGGCGGTCGTCCGCGACACCGCCGCCCGCCGCGCCGCCGTCGTAGAGCGGATCGACCGCCGGGCTTCAGATCTCGAAGGCCGTTCCCGCCCGGGCCAGCTCCACCGGCACGTCTCCCGCCGCCGCCCGGGCTTCGCGCAGCGAAACCTCGGGGTCGAGGGTCGGCCAGAGGTGGGTGAGGGCGAGGCGGCGCACGCCGGCCCGGCGGGCGAGATCTCCGGCCTGGCGTGCCGAGAGGTGGACCGGCGCGCCCATCAGGGCATCCTGATAGGTCGCTTCGCAGAGGAACAGGCCGGCACCTTGAGCGAAGCCGGCGAGATCGACCGCCGGCCCGGTGTCCGCGGTGTAGACCAGCGCGGCCCCGCCCGCCTCGGCGCGCAGGGCCAGGGTCTCCACCGGGTGCGCCGTGCGGATGAACCGGCAATGGACGCCGAAGATGTCGGCCTCGCTTCCGGCCTCGACGGGATGGAAGTCGAACGCTTCCTCCATCTTGAGGATGCCGGCGCCGCGCGGATCGAGGAAGCGCGGCAGGACGTCCCAGACCTCGCGCGGCGCCCAGAGGGGCTTGCGCCGCGGGATGCCGTCCAGCTGGAAGCGCAGGGCCACCAGGAGCGTCAGGAGGTCGGCACAGTGGTCGGCATGGGCATGGCTCACGACGATGCCGTCGAGCCGCTCCAGGGAGACGTGCTCCTGCACGGCGGCCATCGTGCCGGTTCCGGCATCGATCCAGATCCGCGCCGCTTCCTTCTCGAGCAGAAAGCCACTGCAGGGGTTGCCGGGGACGGGGTAACCCCCCGAGCTGCCAAGGACGTGCACGCGCATGACCGACCTCCTGCCGCGAAGGATATCGCATCTGCCGGATTGACACCCACCGGGCTCCGGGATATCAACCGCGGAGCTTGTCGCCCCCTGAACGCCTGCCTCTTCCGGGAGACCTCATGCGCCGCATCCATTTGATCCATCGGCTCGCCGTCCCTCTCCTCGCTCTCGTCCTCTCCGTTCCGGCCCGCGCTGCGGCACCGGTCGATCCCTCCCTCCTCGCCGGGCTGAAGGCGCGCGCCCTCGGGCCGGCCGCGATGAGCGGCCGCGTCACCTGCATCGAGGGGACCGCCGCCGCTCCCGGCACCCTCTATGTCGGCGCCGCCAACGGCGGGGTCTGGAAGACCACCAACGACGGCCTCACCTGGAATCCGGTGTTCGACGATCAGAAGGTCGCCTCGATCGGCGCGCTGGCGGTCTCCGCGCAGCATCCGGACGTCGTCTGGGCGGGCACCGGCGAGGCCAACGTGCGCAACAGCGTCTCGGTGGGACGCGGCGTCTACCGCTCGCTCGACGGCGGACGGACCTGGACGCACCTCGGGCTGGAGAAGACCGAGCACATCTCCCGGATCGTCCTCCACCCCGGCGACCCGGACGTGGCCTGGGTGGCCGCCCTCGGGCAGCTCTGGGGCGAGAACGCCGAGCGCGGCGTGTTCAAGACGGAGGACGGAGGCCGCACCTGGCAGAAGGTGCTGTACGTCGACGAGCGCACCGGAGCGGCCGACCTGGTGATCGACCCGTCGCATCCCGGGCGGCTCTTCGCCGCTCTCTGGGACCACCGGCGCCAACCGTGGACCTTCCGCTCCGGCGGCCCGGGCTCCGGCCTCTACGCCACGGTGGACGGAGGCACCACCTGGAAGCGGCTGACGGAAGACGACGGCCTGCCGGCGGGGGACCTGGGCCGGATCGGCGTCGCCATCTCGCGCTCCAATCCGGAGGTCGTCTATGCCCTCGTCGAGGCGGCGAAGAGCGCCCTCGTGCGGTCGGAGGATGGCGGGCGCACCTGGAGGACGGTCAATGACGATCCGCGCACCGCCGGTCGTCCCTTCTACTACGCCGACCTCCGCGTCGATCCCGCCTGGCCCCACCGGGTCTACAACATCGCGACCCGCCTCTCGGTTTCGAACGACGGCGGCAAGACGTTCGAAACGGTGGACACCCGGACCCATGGCGACTATCACGCGCTGTGGATCGATCCCGCCGATCCGCGGCATCTGGTCGCCGGCAATGACGGCGGCCTCGCGATCAGCCGCGACCGCGGCCAGACCTGGCACTTCCCGCCGAACCTGCCGCTCGCCCAGTACTACCACGTGGCGGTCGATGGCGAGATCCCCTACAACATCTATGGCGGCCTCCAGGACAACGGCTCCTGGCGCGGCCCGTCGCGCTCGCCGGACGGCCTCGGCGTCCGCAACGCGCAGTGGGCCAAGGTGGTGGGAGGCGACGGCTTCGAGACCCTTCCGGATCCCCAGGACGCGCAGCGCGGTTATGCGTTGTCCCAAGGCGGCGACCTGGCGCGCTGGGACCTGCGCACCGGAGAGATCAAGAGCATCCAGCCGGCGCAGCCGCAGGAGGGGACGCACGAGAAGCTCCGGTTCAACTGGAACGCCGGCCTTGCCGTCGATCCCTTCACGCCGGGCACGATCTACCTGGGAAGCCAATACGTCCACAAATCCACCGACCGGGGAGACTCCTGGACGATCGTGAGCCCGGACCTGACGACCGACAACCCGGAGTGGCAAAAACAGGCGGAGAGCGGCGGGCTGACGCCGGACGTGACCGGAGCGGAGAATTTCACCACCATCCTGGCGATCGCACCGAGCCCGCTGGAGAGAGGTGTGCTCTGGGTGGGCACCGACGACGGCCGGCTGCACGTGACGCGCGACGGCGGCGCCACCTGGGAGAGCGTGGAGAAGAACCTGCCGGCGGGCGTGCCGGTCCACACCTGGGTGGCGCACATCCGCCCCTCGCGCTTCGCCGCCGCGAGTGCCTTCGTGGTGCTGGACAACCACCGGCGCTCGGATGGGACGACGTACGTCTACCGTACCGACGACTGGGGCCGGACCTGGAAGAGCCTCGCCACCCGCGATCTGGACGGCTGGGCGCTCTCGATCGAGCAGGACCCGGCCGACCCGGACCTCCTCTTCCTCGGCACCTCGTTCGGCCTCTACGTCTCGACCGACGCCGGCAAGCGCTGGCTGCGCTGGACGCACGGCCTTCCCACCACCGAGGTGGCGGACGTGGTGGTCCATCCGCGCGAGCACGACCTGGTGATCGCCACCCACGGGCGCGGCCTCTACGTCCTCGACGACGTCACGCCGCTGCGCCATCTGACCGCAGAGGCGCTCGGCGAGCCGCTCCACTTGTACGGTTCGACACCCGCCCGCCTCGCGCTGCGGGAGATCGTCTACGGCAACGCCCGCGCCGGAGCCGGTGACTTCCGCGGTGAGGACCCGCCGCATGGTGTGCGCCTCACGTACTCCCTGAGCCTCCCCGGCCTGCCACCGGCCGGCCGCGTGCTGGACAAGGAGAAGGAACCGCACGTCGAGATCCGGATCGAAGACGCCTCCGGCCGGCTGATCCGCAAGATGGAGGGTCCGGCCCGGCTGGGCCTCAACCGCACCGCCTGGGACCTCGGCCGCGAGGCCTTCCCCGCTCCGCCGGGCGACGGCCGTGGACGCCCGCAGACCCAGAGCGGTCCCCAGGTGCCACCCGGGACCTACCGCGTCACGGTGAAGCGCGAGACACACGAAGCGCAGGGCACGGTGGAGGTGCTGCCGCCGCCCTCGGTCCACAACACCGCCGAGGACTGGCAGGCCCGCGAAACCCTGTTCGAGCGTATCCGGATCGTGCAGAAAGAGCTGGTCGCCGGGATCGACCGGATCAACGCCGCGCGCGCCGATCTCGATTGGATCCAGAAGAAGCTCGACGCCGCCGCCAAGGAGCGGGGCGACGGCGCGACGGCCCCGGCGGATGACCCGCAGAGCGATCTCAAGAAGGCGATGAAAGCGCTGCGCACGCAGCTCGACACCGCGGAGAAGACGATTTACATCCCCCCCGGCACCAAGGGAATCCTGGACGAGAGCGGCACCGCCTTCGCGCAGGTCCAGGGCGTCCGCTTCTCCCTCGCCTCCTCCTGGGACCCGCCGAACGCCACCCAGCGCGCCGGGCTCGACGACGCGGAGGCGACGGCCCGGGCCGCGCTGGCCGGGCTCGCCCGCCTATGGAGCGAGGATGTCGCCGCCTTCCGCCGGCAGGTCGAGGAGGCGAGGATCGAGCTGCTCCCCCTCCCTTAGCCGCGGATGCAGATCTTTCCGAAGTGCCCGCCCGCCGCCATCAGCGCGAAGGCGGCGCGGGCGTCTTCGAAGGGGAAGACGCGATCGACCACCGGGTGGAGCCCATGCTGGGCGATCGCCCGGTTCATCGCCTCGAACCCCTCGCGGTGGCCGACCAGGATGCCCTGGAGCCGCGCCTGCTGCATGAAGATCAGGGTGAGCGGCACCTGCGCCACCACCCCTGCGAGATTGCCGATCAGGCAGATGGTGCCGCCCAGGCGCACGGAGCGCAGCGACTGCTCCAGCGTCCCCGCACCGCCGACCTCCACCACCAGATCGACCCCGGCCCCCTGGGTCAGCTCGCGCACCGCGCCGCTCCATTCCGGGGTCTGCCGGTAGTTGATCAGCCCCGAGGCGCCGAGCCGGCGCGCGCGTTCGAGCTTGTCGTCGCGGCTGGAGGTGATCAACGCCCGCACGCCGAGGAGGCGGGCGAGCTGGAGGGCGAAGATGGAGACGCCCCCGGTGCCCTGCAGCAGCACGGTGTCCCCGGCGGTCAGCCGCCCATGGGTGACCAGCGCGCTCCAGGCGGTCAGCCCGGCGCAGGGCAGCGTCGCCGCCTCCTCGTCGCTCAGGTGCGGCGGCACGTGCACCACGCCGTCTTCGTGGAGAACCACCTGCTCGGCGAGCAGGCCGTCGAACGGGCCGCCGAGCGTCGAGCGCAGCTTGTCGCGGCTCGGCTCGCCGGCCAGCCAGCGCTGGGCGAAGATCCCGCAGACGCGGTCCCCGGGCTTCGCGCGGGTCACCCCCTCACCGACCGCGACGACCTCGCCGACGCCGTCGGAGCAGGGGATGAGCGGCAGCTTCTGGCGCGGGTTGTACAGCCCCTGGACGGTGAGCAGATCGCGGTAGTTGAGCGACACGGCGCGCACCCGGAGCTTCACCTGGCCGGGGCCGGGCTGCGGGTCCGGCCGTTCGGCGAGCTGCAGGTGATCGAGGCCGAAACCGCCCTGGATCTCCCAGGCCCTCATGCGTCGAGCGCCTTGCGCATCTTGTCCAACAGCTCGCGGGCGGTCGAGTCGGCCAGCTTCTTCGCCGGCCAGAGGATGCCCAGACCCTCGCGGCCGAATTTCGGGATGACGTGGAAGTGCACGTGCATCACCACCTGGTGGGCCTCGGCGCCATTGTTCTGCAGGACGTTGTAATCGGTGCAGCCGGTCGCCCGCATCACCGCGCGGCAGATCCGCGGCAGCACCCGGCCGATGGCGGCGGACGCCTCGTCCGAAAGCTGGTGGAGATGGGCCTTGCGCTCCTTGGGGATGACCAGTGTGTGGCCGTCCGAGAGCGGACCGATGTCGAGAAACGCGAGGACGTGCTCGTCCTCATACACCTTGTAGCTCGGGATCTCGCCGGCGAGGATCTTGTCGAAGATGGTCGGTTGATGGTCGCTCATGCCATCCATTCTATGACCGCCCCTTGACAGGGCAAACAACTCCGCTATCGTTGCCGCCGTGGACGTGAGACCTCGCTCTTCCGGTCGATCGCCAGGCCGACCGGCGGGGCGTCCGCGCCCCCTCCACCTCGGCTTCTGCTACGACCGGAAAGAGGATTACCTCGCCCGCGGGCTCACCGCGGAGCAGGTGATGGAGCTCGACGGCGAAGAGACGATCGCCGAGATCGCCGCCGCCCTCACCGGTCTCGGCCATGCGGTCGAACGGGTCGGCCGTGGCGCCGAGCTGGCGCACCGGCTGGCCCGGGGCGAGCGCTGGGATCTGGTGCTCAACATCGCCGAAGGGCTCCACGGGCGCTCGCGGGAAGCGCAGGTGCCCGCCCTGTGTGAGATGTTCGATCAGCCGTATACCTTTTCCGATCCGCTCACCTGCGCGGTGACCCTGGACAAAGCGGTGGCCAAGCGCCTGGTGCGCGACCATGGCCTGCCGACCGCGCCGTTCGTGGTGATCGAACGGGCCGCCGACGCCGAGGCGGTCGACCTCCCGACGCCGCTCTTCATCAAACCGGTCGCCGAGGGCAGCTCCAAGGGCGTGGACGCGCGCTCACGGATCGATCACCGCGCAGACCTTCCGGCGGCGTGCGCCGCTCTCCTCGCCCGCTTCGATCAGCCGGTGCTGGTGGAGCGCCACCTGCCGGGGCGTGAGCTCACTGCGGGCATTCTCGGCAACGGTGCCGAGGCGCGGGTGGTGGGGCTTCTGGAAGTCTGCTTCCGCGACGGCTCGGATGCCGCGTACACCGCGATCAACAAAGCGGAATTCACCACCCGCTGCACCTATCGGTTGATCGACGGCGAGCCGCTGGCCGTGCGGGCGTGCGAAGTGGCGCTCGGGGCCTGGCATGCCTTCTCCTGCCGCGACGCGGCCCGGGTGGACCTGCGCTGCGACGAGCACGGCGAGCCCTGCTTCCTGGAGATCAACCCGCTTCCCGGCCTGCATCCGGTGAGCTCCGACCTGCCGATCCTGTGGCGCCTCGCCGGGCACTCCTATCCGGATCTGCTGGCGCAGATCCTCGACGCCGCCGCCCGGCGCACAGGGCTCTGGCCGTGAGCCGGAGAAGGGGCTCGATCCGCAAGGTTTTCATCGCCCACAATCCGGTGGCACCGGAGGACGATCCATCGACCGCCGACGTGCTGGACGAGGCGGCCTTCGTCGAGCGCGGCCTCGCCGTCCTGGGCATCCGTGCGGAGCGCCGGCCCGTCGCCGACATCGCCGCCCTGGCCGCTCTCGCCGCGGCGGCGCGCGATCCCGCGACGCTGATCTTCAACTTGATCGAATCGCCCCCCGGCGGCTGGTGGCGCCAATGTGCCGCCGCCGGCGCTCTGGAGCTGCTCGGCGCCCGCTTCACCGGCGCCCCGGCGGCGGCCCTCTGGCTCACCACCGACAAGCTGCTCACCCGCGCCCTCCTCGCCGCCGAAGGCCTCCCCGTGGCCCCCGGCGGCCGGCTCGATCCGCAGCAGCCGGACGTGCTCGACCGCGTGGCGCCGCCGTGGATTCTGAAACCCGCCTGCGAGGACGCCTCGATCGGCCTCGACGGGTCGCCGGTCTGCGCCACCCGCGAAGAGGCGCTGGCGCGCGCCGCGCAGCTCGCCGAGCGCTTCCCCGGCCAGGGGATCGTCGCCGAGCGCTTCCTCCCCGGCCGCGAGCTCAACGTCTCCCTGCTGGAAGGGCCGGAAGGACCGGAGGTCCTGCCGATCCCCGAGATGACCTACGTCGACTATCCCGAGGGGATGCCGCGCTTCATGAGTTGGGAGGCCAAGTGGGGGGAGGGGACCTTTGCCTACGACCACACCGTCCGCCGCTTCCTGACCGATCCGGAGGACGAGCCGCTGCTCGCCCGGGTGCGCGAGCTGGTGTTGCAGGCCTGGCGCGTCTGCGGCCTCTCTGGCTACGCCCGGGTGGACCTGCGCTGCGACGAGACCGGCGCGCCCTTCATTCTGGAGGTCAACGCCAACCCGTGCATCGCCGAGGGTGCCGGCCTCGAAGTCTCCGCGGCCCGCGCCGGTCTCGGCATCGGCGCCCTGGTCGAGCGCATCCTCGCCGCGGCCGTCCGCCACCACGCGCCGGCCCCTGCCGCTCCGGAGGCCCCGCCGCCGGCCGTCACGATCCGCCGCGACCTCCGGCGCACCGACCGGAAACCCTTGGAAGACCTGATCCGCGCCACCGGCTTCTTCAACGCCGAGGAGGTCTCCGTCGCCCTGGAGCTGGCCGACGATCGCATCGCGCACGGCGCGGCGAGCCACTACCGCTTTCTGGTGGGAGAGCTGGACGGCCGCCTGGCGGGCTACGCCTGCTGGGGGGTGATCGATGGGACCGCCGCCTCCGTGGACCTGTACTGGATCGCCGTCCAGCCGGACCTCCAGGGCCGCGGGATCGGCGCCGCCCTCCTCGCCGATGCCGAGGCCTGGATCGCGGAGAGCGGCCGTTCCCGCATCTACGTCGAAACCTCGACCCGCGCGCAGTACGAGAGCACGCGGGCCTTCTACCACGCCCGAGGCTACACCCTTGCGGGTGAGCTCGCGGACTTCTACGCCCCCGGAGACGGCAAGGCGACGTTCGTCAAGGTGCTGCAGGTCAGCCCGTCCGCCGATCCTCTCCCGGGAGATCCGCCATATGGCCGGATCGAGGGCGAGGAGGCTCGAACCGGGAGCCTGATAGAATAGATTTCCGTCATGCTCGCGTTGACCCCCTTCACCGAGGCCGACATCGACCGGCTGATCGAGTGGCTGCCCACGCCGGAGGACCTGCTGCTGTGGACGGCCACCAGCTTCTCGTTTCCGCTCACCCGGGAGCAGGTCCAGGCCCACCTGGCGGACAGCGCGGCCCGCGGCGACCGGCGCATCTACAAGGTGGTGCGGGTGGAGACCGGGATGTCTTGCGGCCACATCGAGCTGGGGGCGATCGACCGGGCCCACCGGTCGTTGCGGATCGGCCGGGTGCTCCTCGCTCCCGAGATGCGCGGCACCGGCGCCGCCGTCGAGATGATGCGCCTCGCGCTGCG
This sequence comes from Holophagales bacterium UBA5704, assembly GCA_002420005.1. GTDB lineage: Bacteria > Acidobacteriota > Thermoanaerobaculia > Multivoradales > UBA5704 > UBA5704. Next base: position 44,340 of record DIHE01000038.1, read on the forward strand.
CATCGCCTTCGAGGAGCTGCACATGCACCGCGTCGAGCTGGGGGTCTTCCACGTCAACCGGCGGGCCATCGCCCTGTACGAGAAGGTCGGCTTTCACGGCGAGGGCGTGCGCCGCGACTCCTTCCTGGCGCCGGAGGGGTATTGGAGCGAGGTGGTGATGAGCCTCCTCGGCGCCGAGTGGGCGGCCTTGAGCGTCTGAGGCCGCGGCAACCTCCACCTTCCGGGCCGGGAAGGTGTACCATGAAGCGCAAGAGAGAAGGGTTCGAAAAAGAGGAGCTGCCATGAAGCGTGCCCGGTGGACGACTCTGATCATCGTCGCCTGTCTGACGTCCGCGCCTTCCTGGGGGCAGGAAAAGAAGGCGCCGACCGTGAGCAACGGCTATGCCGACGACGTGGCCCAGGGTTGGCTCGCTCGCGCCAACGGCTACGTGGACCAGAAGCGGTGGATGGAGGCGAAAGAGGCCTTCCTGCGCTATCTCGATGAGCATCCGGCGGACGTCAATGCCACCGCGGACCTCGGCCTCTGCTACAAGGAGCTGGGAGACTACGAGCGGGCCATCCGGAATTTCGACCGCGCGCTGGTCCTCGACCCCGGCCATTGGCAGGCGCTCTACAACAAGATCATCGTGCTCGGCTATCACGTCGACAAGAAGGCGGAGGCCAAGAAGCTGATGCGGGAGCTGCGCCGCCTCCAGCCGAAGAATCCCGACGTCGCCCGGCTGGCGCGGGACGTCGCCAAGCTGTAGAGACACGGTTCTTGCGGTGTCTTATGACGCCGGTCATAGGACCTTCGGGCGGCGGCTGGTAGGTTGTTCCCGACCCGGCGGGAGCCGCCGGGTGGAGGCTCCTCATGATCGCTCTCGGCAAGTCCGGTTCCCGCGCAGCCACAGAGTCCTGGAAACTCGAATCCTTCGCTCCCGCCGAGGGCTGGGAGAGGTGGCTGGAGGGGAAGGTCGGCCGCAAGGGATATCAGACGTTTCGCGTGCGCCTGCTGGTGCAGGCCGCCTTCGCGGTGACCTGCGTGCTCCTGGGGGCGCAGTTCGCACGCTTCGTGACCGCCGCGCGGGAGGGCGCCGTCCCCCTGCCGCACCGGCCCGCCGGGGTCGAGGGGTTCCTGCCGATCAGCGGCCTTCTCGGCCTCGTCGACTGGGTCCGCAACGGCTCGCTCAACCCGGTGCACCCGGCGGCCACCATGATCCTGCTGGTGGTGCTGGGCCTGTCCCTCCTCCTGCGCAAGTCGTTCTGCTCCTGGATCTGCCCGGTCGGCTTCCTCTCCGAAGCGCTGGCGCGGCTGGGCCGGGGGATCTTCGGCCGCAATTTCCGGATCTGGCGGGCTCTCGACGTGCCCTTGCGCGGGCTCAAGTACTTCCTGCTCTTCTTCTTCGTGTGGGCCATCCTCGGCATGACGCCGGCTGCGCTACGCGCCTTCATCGAGTCGCCCTACAACACGATCGCCGACGTGAAGACGGGGATGTTCTTCGTCGAGCTCGGCAGCCTGGGCGCCGCGGTGCTCCTCGGTCTCTCGCTCCTCTCGGTCCTCTACAAGGGATTCTGGTGCCGCTATCTGTGCCCGTACGGCGCCTTGCTGGGGCTTTTCTCCTGGCTGTCGCCGGCGCACGTGCGGCGCGATCCGGTGAGCTGCATCGACTGCGGCCTGTGCGACCGGGTGTGCATGGCCCGGCTGCCGGTGTCGCGGAAGATCAACGTGCTGAGCCCCGAATGCACCGGCTGCCTGGACTGCGTGGCGGTCTGCCCGATCCGTGATGCCCTGGGGGTCCATGTCGGGCGGCGGCGCTGGGAGGCCCGGCAGTACGCCGCGGCGGTTCTCGCCCTTTTCCTGGCCGGCTACCTCGGCGCGCGCGTCTTCGGCCTGTGGGAGAACCGGATCGGCGACGCCGAGTACGTCGAGCACCTTCGGCAGGATGCGGTGCAGCCGTACGGCCATCCCGGACGGTGAGCCACCGAACCGCCTCTTCGGGTGGGCCACCCACCTCCCGGCGCACCGGGCCGCCGTCCGTCCGGGTATGGGGTGGGTCTCCACCGCGCGCCAAAGTGGAAAGTGTACGAGCAGTGAATCAACCGGCAACCAACAGGAGGACCCTTTGATGCCTGGCTCGTGACTCGTCAAATTGCCGTGGGGGCAGAAGGAGGTTTCATCATGTCCCACGAGCGAAGAACCGCTCTCTGCATGGCGGCGGCCGGCCTCGTGCTGGCGCTGCTGATCGCGCCGGGGCGGGTGGCAGGGGAGCCCCACCCCTCCTCCGACGTCCTGGTTCCCTACTTCGAAGTGGCGCTCGATCCCACCCAGAGCCTGAACACCCTGTTCTCGCTGGTCAACAACTCCAAGAAACCGGTGGAGGTGACGATCACCGTCCACACCAACTGGGGGATTCCCGTGCTGCGGTTCCCCCACACCGTCACGCCCGACGAGGTGCATTCGGCCAACCTGCATGACTGGCTGGTCGAAGGCAAGCTGTTCGACCGGACGCTGACCGCCGAGGAGCTCGCGCACCTTCAGGCGGCGCTGTCGGGAAAGCCTTCGCCGCGGGACGGGCTGTGGTACGGCACGGAGGTCGTTCCGGGCCGGGCGGTCGGCTACGTGACCATCCGGACCAACGGGGATCCGCGGCCGGATGTCCTCTGGGGGGACTACTTCCTGGCCGATCCGAGCGCCGACTGCTTCCAGGGGGAGACCCTGGTCAACATCGACTTCACAGAGTGCGATGCACCGTGCAAGCGGCACGTCATCCGCTTCCTCGAAGGAGGCCCGTTCACGGACGGCACCGAGCTGATCATCTGGACGGACAAACGCTGGAACCCGTCGCCCGAGCCCGAGCCCCTCTTTGAAGAGGGCGTGAAGGTCCGCGGCCTGACCTACGACGAGCCGGGACGCTTCATGGGCCGGTATGACCTGCAGCTGCGGCCGGTCCAGGTGCTCAAAGTGGGCGCCCTCAAGCTGTCCGAGCCGTTCGGCTGGTTCGATCTCACCACCGAAGGGCCGTCGTTCATCGGTGCCCGCTACACCGAGTCGGCGCAGCACACCAGCTCGGCTCTGCACTCCTACTGCGTGGCCGCGGCCGCGACCGGCATCGAAGGGCCGGCGATCCAGATCCGCAAGAAGGTCAACGGAGAGGACGCCGACCAGCCCGGCCTGTCGATCCCCATCGGCACCGCCCTCCTCTGGGAGTATGAGGTCAGCAACCTCGGCTCCGTGCCGCTGAGCGACGTGGTCGTGGAGGACGATACGGGGATCGTGGTCACCTGCCCGCAGGACACCCTGGAAGCGGGTGACTCGATGACCTGCACCGCCTCCGGGACCGCCGTGCCTTGCGAGCACGTGAACACCGGCAGCGTGGTGGGCTGGGCGCCCGACCAGACGCCGGTGCGGGCCGAAGACCTGGCGTATTACACCGGCTCCTTCCGCGCCGAGATCCGGCTCGACAAGGCGGTGAACGGCGAGGATGCCGACGTGCCGCCGGGCCCGAGCTTCCAGGAAGGCGCGGCGCTCAGCTGGACGTTCACCGTGACGAATGCGGGAGAGGTCCCGCTGACCGGGGTGGCGGTGAGTGATCCGGGCCTGACGGTCACCTGCCCGAAGGCGACGCTGAGCCCCGATGAGACGATGACCTGCACCGCCGGCGGCACCGCGCAGCCCGGCACCCACCACAACGTGGCCACGGTGCAGGGCAAGCCTCCGTGTGGCCCGAACGCCAGCGCGAGCGATCCGGTCTACTACACCGTGATCGCGAACGAGCCGGCGATCGACATTCAGAAGCTCACCAACGGCGAGGATGCCGACGCCGAGCCCGGCCCGTCCCTGGAGCTGGGCGCGCCGGTCACCTGGAGCTACGTGGTCACCAACACCGGCAACATGGCGCTCAGCGGCGTGGTGGTCACCGATGACCGCGGCGTGCAGGTGACCTGCCCGAAGACGGCCCTGGAGCCGGGGGAGAGCATGACCTGCACCGGCCGCGGCGTGGCGCAGGCCTGTCAGTACACCAACCTGGGAACGGCGCGGGCGGTGGTCGCCGCGGCGCCCGACCGGGTGGTGACGGACCAGGACCTGAGCCATTACTTCGGCCAGATCAACCCCCGCATCGCCATCGAGAAGAAGACGGAGGGCCAGGATGCCGATACGCCGCCCGGGCCTGATCTCCTGGTCGGTGGCAAGGTGCACTGGACCTACCTCGTCACCAACTTCGGGGACGTGCCGCTGACCGGCCTCGTGGTCGGCGACGACTACGACGTGGTCGTCACCTGCCCGAAGACATCGCTGGCTCCGGGCGAGTCGATGATCTGCACGGGAGGCGGGCTCGCGGTGGCCGGACAGTACCGCAACCTCGGCACGGCGACCGGTACGCCGCCGTGTGGCGCTGCGGTGAGCGCCACCGATCCGAGCCACTACTACGGCCGGACGCCGGACATCGCCCTCGAGAAACTGGTCAACGGCCAGGAGGCCGACGTTCCCCCGTACCCCATCCTGCGGGTGGGCGATCCGATCCTCTGGACCTTCGTGGCGACCAACACCGGCGACGTCGGGCTGGCCAACGTGACGGTCACCGACAGCCAGGGGGTGACGGTGAGCTGCCCGAAGACGACCCTTTCGGCCGGTGAGTCGATGACCTGCGTGGGCACCGGGACGGCCGTGGCCGGAACCCACACCAACACCGGCACCGTCACCGGCCAGGCGCTCGGCACCACCGTGACCGCGAGCGACCCGGCCACCTACGTGGCGCAGTGGCCGGCGATCACCCTGGAGAAGAAGGTCAACGGCCAGGAGGCGGACACCCCGCCCGGCCCGACGGTCCTGGTGGGCTCCACGGTCACCTGGACCTTCGTGGTGACCAACGCCGGGGACGTCCAGCTCTCCGGCGTGGCGCTGATCGACCAGGGGACGGCGGTGGCCTGCCCGAAGAGCGTCCTCGCTCCGGGTGAGACCATGACCTGCACGGCGACCGGCACCGCCATCCACGGGCCGTACCAGAACACGGCGACCGTGTCGGGCACGCCGCCGATGGGCACGCCGGTGACCGCGAGCGATCCGGCGCACTATCTGGGCGTGATCCCCGGCATCTCGCTGGAGAAGCTGGTCAACGGCCAGGACGCCGATACGCCGCCGGGACCGCTCGTCCTGGTGTGCTCCACCCTGCAGTGGTCCTACGTGGTGACCAACACCGGGGAGGTGGCGCTGCAGAGCGTGGCCGTCGTCGACGACCAGGCCCAGGCCGCCCGCCGGATCGGCTCGGTCATCGAGCCCTGCTGTACCAACCCGATCCCGTTCCTCACCGTGACCTGTCCGAAGACCACGCTGGCGGTGGGCGAGAGCATGACCTGCACCGCGACCAGCACGGCGGAGGAGGCGGGGCTTCACCTGAACACCGCGACGGCCCGGGGGACCCCGGTGCCGGGCGGCGCCCAGGTGACCGATCAGGATTCGGCGTACTACACCGCGGTCAACAGCTTCCAGGGCTGCACGCCGGGCTACTGGAAGAACCACGCGAGCTCGTGGCCGCCCACCGGCTATGCCACGGGTCAGACCGTCCTCAGCGTCTTCGGGGCGTCGATCCGGTTCCCGGGTCTCGCCGCCTCGACGCTCGTTCAGGCACTGGGCTTCGGTGGCGGCTCGGGTGACCAGGGCGCGGCGGAGATCCTGCTGCGCTCCGGTGTCGCCGCCCTGCTGAACGCCGCGCACCCCGAGGTGGCGTATCCACGGTCGCCCGAGTCCGTGCTGGCCGACGTCAACGCGACACTCGCCGGCACCCGCGACCAGATGCTGAGCCTCGCGGCGACGCTCGACGCCGACAACAACCGGGGCTGTCCACTGCGTTGAGCCCGGTCGCCGCCGATTGCGGGCGAAGGGGGCGCGCAAGCGCCCCCTTCCTTATAGAGAGGTGTCTGCGGGGAGATGCTCCGGCCGCAGCAGGTCCAGCACCGTCTTCACCGGCGCGAAGGTGGCGTCCGGCACTTCGACGAAGACGGTGTTCCAGCCCGCCATCGCGCCGTTCCACAGGCCGGGGCGTTCGAGGGCCTTGAGGGGCCTGCCTTCGTGCGACTTGTGCGAGATGAAGACGGTCGCCGGATCGATGAAGCGCTCCAGGTCGTACGGACGGCCGTGGCGGTCGCGCAGGGCGCAGGCGAGGTCGACCGGGTTGAAGTGGGTCGCGGCGCGGAGGGAACCCTGCTGCGCAGGGTCCCGCGGATCGAGCTGGGAAATTTCGACGATCTGCAGAGAGACGTCGCCACCGGGAGCCTCCACCCAGAAGGGGCCTCCCCCCGGCTCGCCCTGATTGCGCACCACGCCACAGACGCGCAGCGGGCGGTCCAGCAGGTCCAGGAGCCGCAGACGGATCGCCGCGGCGTCGAGCGCGGCGGGGATCGAAACGGAGCGGGACAGGCGGTCCCGCAGGAACGCCGCGGCTTCTTCGAGCAAGGCGGGGGGAGGCGTGGGGCTCTCCTCCAGGCGGCGCTGGAGGTCGAAGATCCTGTCCTGGAGGTCGAGCAGGGTCCCCGCGAGGAGCTTCTTCCACAGGAGACCGGGAGCCTTGCGGTGGTCGGGGACCACGTTGTCGATGTTCTTGAGGAGCACCACGTCCCACCCCTGCCGCCCCAGGGTCTGAAGATTGCGGATCAGCGCGCCGTGGCCCCCCGGCCGGAAGAGGAGAGAGCCGTCCGCCTGGCGGAAGGGAAGATTGTCCGGGGCGACCGCCAGGGTGTCGGTCGACGGTGCCTGGGTCGAGAACGACACCTCGAACCGGGCGCCGGTCGCCTGCTCGACCCGCGGCCGGATTGCGGCGAGGCGGGTCCGGAGACCCTCTTCGTGAGCCGGCGAGACCGTGAGGTGGAGGCGGCAGGCGCCGTGCGCATCGCGCGCGTGGTCGGCCGCCTCGATCAGGTGCTCTTCGAGCGGGGTCCGCGGTCCCTCCGGGGAGCGGTGAAACTCCAGGAGGGCTTTGGGCAGCTCCGCATACCCGAGCCCCCGGTCGGTCAGCAGAAAGGTGAGGACGCTCCGGTGATCCCCGCGGTGCAGGCACTCGTCCAGATCGAGCCCCTCCCGGCGCATCGCCCCCGCGAGGCTTTCGGTGAACGCGAAGCGGGGGAGCTGAGCCAGGAACGACCGCACCTCGGCGGACGGCTCGGCGGGCCGGTCGTGCAGGTCCTCCAGCAGTGCTTTGAACATGCGGCTCGCCGCGCCGGACGCGGGGACGAGCTTGCCGATCCTCCCTTCGCGGGCCGCGGTGGCGTGGAGAGCGAGCAGGCGTCCGTGATCGTCGTCGGGCAGCGCCCGGATCCCGTCGCCGAGCGTGCAAGGGCGCAGCACCCGGGTGAACGGTGGTGGATGACGGAAGAGCCGAATCTGGCGTTCAGCTTCCTCGGGATCGATCCCCAGCTCCGCCAGCTGGCGCAGGTCGGCGGCGTTGAATCGTACGTCGGGCATGCAGGCGGCACTCAGACCGACCGGAGGGTCTCGACGATCTCGGCCAGCCGCGGAGCCTTGCGGTCCTTCTCGTTGAGCACCGGCTCCGCGAGCGGCCAGTCGATGCCGACCTCCGGATCGTTCCAGACCACGGCGATCTCGTCGCCGGGGCGGTAGACGTCGGTGCACTTGTACTGCACGTGGGCGGTCTCGGAGAGCACGCAGAAGCCGTGGGCGAAACCGGGCGGGACGTAGAGCTGGCGGGCGTTGTCGCCCGAAAGGATCTCGCCGACCCATTGTCCGAACGTGGGAGAGCCCGGGCGGATGTCGACCGCGACGTCGAAGATCTCGCCGGTGATGGCGCGCACCAGCTTCCCCTGCGGGTGGCGCAGCTGCGCATGGAGGCCGCGCAGCACTCCGTGGCGGGAGAAGGACTGGTTGTCCTGCACGAACGTTTCCGGGATGCCCCCTGCGGCGTACTTGTCGCGGTGGTGGGTCTCCAGGAAGTAACCGCGCTCGTCGTGGTGGACGTCGGGGAGGACGAGGATCACGTCTTCCAGCTGCAGGCGGCGGAATTCCATGGTGGCGTCAGCTCCGAATCAGGCCGAGGCGCTCGCGGTCGTAGGTGCCGGACTGCACCGCCGTGCACCAGGCGCGGTTGTCGATGTACCAGCGCACCGTGGCGCGGAGGCCGGAGGCGAAGTCGTGGCGGGTCTCCCAGCCGAGCTCGGTGCGCGCCTTGGTGTCGTCGATGGCGTAGCGCCGGTCGTGCCCCGGGCGGTCGGCGACGAACTTCTTGAGGTCCTTGTAGGAGGCGATGCTCCGGCCGGCGAGCGCCGGGTTGGCGGCGGCGGGCCGCTCGCCCTCCAGGATCTCGCAGATCGCGTCGACGATCTGCAGGTTCGTCCGCTCGCTGCGCCCGCCCAGGTTGTACTTCTCCCCGGGGCGGCCCTTCTGGAGGACGGTGAGGACGCCGCGGCAGTGATCGTCGACGTAGATCCAGTCCCGCACGTTCGCGCCGTCGCCGTAGATCGGCAGCGGCTTCCCCTCCAGCGCGTTGAGCGTCATCAGAGGGATGAGCTTCTCGGGGAACTGGTGGGGTCCGTAGTTGTTCGAGCAGTTGGTGAGCAGCGCCGGCAGACCGTAGGTCTCGTGGCAGGCGCGCACCAGATGGTCGGCCCCCGCCTTGGAGGCGGCATAGGGGGAGTTCGGCGCGTAGGGGGTCGTCTCGGAGAAGGCGCCGGTCGGCCCCAGGCTGCCGTAGACCTCGTCGGTCGAGACGTGCAGGAACCGGAAGGCCGCCGCTTCGTCGCCGCCGAGGCCGGCGACGTGGTGGCGCGCCGCTTCGAGCAGCTCGAACGTCCCCACGATGTTGGTCTGGATGAAGGCGCTGGCGTCCTCGATCGAGCGGTCGACGTGGCTCTCGGCGGCGAAGTTGACCACCCCGGTGGGCCGGTGCTCCGCGAAGAGCCGGCGCACAGCCGCGCGGTCGGCGATGTCGCCTTGGACGAAGGTGGCGCGCGGATCCTCCAGGACGCCGGTGAGGTTCTCCAGGCGTCCGGCGTAGGTCAGCTTGTCGAGAAGGACGAGCCGTGCTTCGGTCTCTGCGAGAGCCAGACGCACGAAGTTGCAACCGATGAACCCGGCTGCGCCGGTGATCAGGATCGTTTCCATGGGCGGTGAAGTATACCGCGTGGCATATCATCGGCGCGCCATGACTCCACCGATCCTGACCCCGCTGCAAGCGCTCGTCCTCTCCGTGGTGCAGGGGGTCACCGAGTTTCTCCCCATCAGCTCCTCGGGCCACCTGATCCTCGTCCCCTACTTTCTGAAATGGCCGGACCAGGGCCTCGCCTTCGACATCGCCACCCACGTCGGCACGCTGGCCGCGATCCTCGCCTACTTCCGCTGGGACGTACGCGACCTGGTCATCGGCTTCGTCACCGGGCAGCCGCGCTCGGCCGACGGCGACTACCGGCCCCGCCACCTGGCCTGGATGATCGTCCTCGCCACCCTTCCGGCGGGCCTCGCCGGCCTCCTGTTCAAGGATTGGGTGGAGACCCAGGCGCGCTCGGCTCTCCTGGTCGCCGGCACGACCCTGGTCTATGGCCTTCTGCTGGGGCTGGCGGATCGCGTCGGGAAGCACGCGAAGGCGGTTGGGGAGATCGGATGGCAGGCCGCGCTGCTGATCGGGACGGCCCAGGCCCTCGCCATCGTGCCGGGGACCTCGCGATCCGGCGTCACGATCACCGCGGCTCTCCTGCTGGGGCTGACCCGGCCGGCGGCCGCCCGCTTCTCGTTTCTGCTCGGCATCCCGGTCTTCACCCTCGCTGCGGCGAAACAGGCGTTGGATCTGGTCGAGACCGGGTTGCCGCGGGCCGAGATGCTGCCGATGGCGATCGGCCTGGTGGGTTCGGCGGTCGTCGGCTATGCAGTGATCGCCTGGCTTCTGCGCTGGTTGCGCAGTCACAGCCTGAACGTCTTTATGATCTATCGGGTGATTCTGGCCGCAGTGATCCTGCTGACCGTGTTTCTGCGTGGTTGAGAGACGAAGACGTTCTCAATGCATTCAAAGCTTGACGGCCTAGGTTATTGACAAGTTGCGATGAGCGCCCTAAGCTCCGGAGTGCGGGGAGGTGTAGACCTCCTCTCATCCCTCCAAAGGAGCGCTCCGGGCGCTCCTCTTTTTTTAGCTGCCGAGGATGGCTTTCTTGAAGTCGGCGCCGGGGGCCGGGTCCGATCCGATCCAGGTGGCGAGAATGGCGTCGGCGGTGGGCTTTCCGGGGAGCGTCCCCTTGACCTTGCCGGCGATCTCGACGCGGGTCCCCTGGCCGGGCAGGTAGGTGAGCGCGAGCTGCTGCCCCTTGCCGACGCCGTCCATCCAGGTGCAGAGGGTCTTGAAGTTCTTCGTCACCTCCGCAGACGGGTTTGGCGTGTTCGCCTCCAGACCCTCGTCCCAGGCATCGCACATCTGATCCTTGCTGACGTCATAGATGAAGTGGAGCACCATACGGCGCGGGGCATCGGTACCGAGCACCTTCTGGGCCGACTTCTCTTTTTGCGGGAGGTAGAGGCCGCCGACGTAGACTTTGATGATCAGCTTGGTTCGCAGGCCCAGGCCGTTGAGCACGAGAGCTTGGCCGTCCGCGTCCGCTTTGTCGGGGAGGGTGACCCCGGCGAGGGTACCGGCCCAGGCGGCGGAGGCGGTCAGGAAGAGCGCGAGGAGAGCGGCGAGACGGGTGCGCATTGTAGAGTCCTCCAAGGGGAAGGTTTGGCAGCGCACACAGCATAGCCGATCCACGCCGGGAGCGGTGGCGCAACTCGCGGGCCGCTCGCGCGTAGGGAAGGACCGGATGAAGACCGACGCGGAGCTGGTGGCGGAGGCATTGGGCGGAGCCGAAGAGGCCTTCCGCGAGATCGTGGTGCGTTTCGAGCGCCCCGTCTACAGCCTGATCGCGCGGATGCTCCAGGACCCGGCGACGGCGGAGGATCTCGCGCAGGAGGTCTTTGTCAAGGCCTTCCGCCGCCTCGACACCTACGACCCGTCGCGCAAGCTCGCGAGCTGGCTGTTCAAGATCGCGCACAACACGACGATCGACCACCTGCGGCGGCACACGCCGGAAACCATCCCTCTCGAGACCGGCAAGGACCCGGGAGAGGAACACCGCGGCGGGCTCGCGGCGGTGCTGGCGGACGACTCGCTGGAGAGCCCGTCCTCCGCCGCCGAGCGCCGGGACATGGCGCGGTCCCTCGAGCGGGCGATCGCCCGCCTGCGGCCGGACTATCGCGAGGTGGTCGTCCTCTTCTATATAGAAGGGGCGTCGTACCAGGAGATCTGCGAGGCGACGGATCTTCCGCTGGGGACGGTGAAGACCAACCTCCACCGGGCGCGCAAGGAGCTGGCGGAAGAAATGACCCGTCTCGGCTGGGGACGAGGCGAAACCCGGAGCGCGTCCGGCTCGTAGGGCTGGGCGAAGGAGAAAGAAACAGATGACCCCCTCCCACGAAGAGATCCTGAACCGCTGGCTCGCCGCCGAGCGGGACGGCCGGGACGACGAAGCCGACGAGGCGCTGTTCGCGCTGTTCGAGGCCGAGGCGTTGCCGCCGCTCGCGCCATCGGCCGGGTTTGCGGATCGGGTCTTGGTGCGGGCAGGGGTGGTCGCGGTCAAGCCGGTGCGGCTTTCGGCGTTCGGCGGGCTCTGGTTCCGCGGTCTCGTCGCGCTCGCCCTTCTGGCCACGGGCTTGTCGCTGCCATGGCTTTCCGGTGCGTTGCGGTCGCTGGTGGAGCTGGCGGGAAGGCTCTGGAGCCCGGGCGATCTGGTGCGCCTGGGCATGGCCGCCCTCGTCACGCTGAGCCAGGCCTTGGCCTCCGTGATCACCTTCGGAGAAGGGCTGCTGGGGCTCGGGCGGGTTCTCGCCTCGCCGTTCGCCACGCCTCCGGTGGCGCTGGTCGTCGTCCTCTGTTTGCTGGTGTCCCTGATGGCGTTCCACTTTCTCCGGAACCTCATCGCACGAGACAGGAGCTGGTCCCATGTGGAACTCAATTAGTTTGATCCATCGCCGCAGCCCCGCCGTGGCGCGGCTGTTTCAGGCCGGCGCACTTCTCTGCGCCTTCGCCCTTGCCGGTCCTCTGCAGGCCCAAACACCTCCTCCCGCTCCCCCTGCGGAGGCGCCGTCGTCCGGATCGGTGCAGGACCTGCGCCAGACCTTGGAAGAGAGCTACGAGGTCCTGCCCCTCCAGAACGGGGTCATGCTCCGGCCGCGCGCGGAGCGCCTCGGAGTGCGGACCATCGAGGTGAGCGGCGGCTCCATCGCGGTGAATGGGGAGAGGGTCACCGAGGGAGTGCTGCGCGCTTGGCTCGCCGCGGACGCCGATCCGGTGCTCCGCCTCTACCGCCTGTCCCCGCGGCAGCGCCAGGAGCTGTTCGGCCTGCTGGCCGGTGGGGCCCGGCCGGCCGAAGCGGCGGAGCCCGAGACGGAGGAGGAGACGGAGATCCCGGCAGAGGAAGAAGAGATTCCGGCAGAGACCGCGGACGTACCGTCGCCCCCGGAGACACCGGAACCTCCACAAAAGCCGGAGTACCCGGCGGAGACCTCCGGGAGTCAACTGAACTTTGGCAACAACATCACGATTGACAAGGACGAGCTGGTCGAGGAGGCCGTGTCCCTCGTCGGCTCGGTGCGCGTCGACGGCGAGGTGAGCCGCGACGTGGTGGCGCTCGCCGGCTCGGTCACCATCAATGGCCGGGTCGGAGGGAACGTCACGGCGGTCGGTGGCGACGTCCGTCTCGGCCCGGAGGCGGTGGTGGACGGAGATGTCACCAGCGTCGGCGGCAAGATCGTGCGCGCCGAGGGAGCCCAGGTCCATGGCAAGACCACGGAGGCCGGAATGGTGCGGTCGCGCCGTGGTGGCTGGGACGACGGGGACATCGACATCGACTTCCATCCGTGGCTGCCGTTCGTGAGCGGCCTCGACCTGATCTTCCAGCTCATCGGCGTGGCGATCCTCGGTCTCCTGGTCTGCCTGTGCCTGCTGGTGGCGCCCGGCCCCCTGGAGAAGGTGGAGCGGCACGTGGAGCACGAGCCCTGGATCGCCGGTCTGGTCGGCCTCGCGGCGCAGCTCCTGTTCGTCCCGCTGCTGGTCGCGGTGTCGATCCTTCTCGTCGTGACCATCGTCGGGTGCGCGCTGTTCGCCCTGTATCCGTTCGTGTTCATCGCGATCGGCCTGGCGGCCCTTCTCGGCTACGCGGCGGTCGCGCACCGGGTCGGCCGTTTCCTGGAAGCCCGATTCAACCGGCGCTTCGGTGGGCCCTATCTGGTGGCGCTGGTGGGCGTTCTGGCGATCGAGGCCTGGAGCGTCCTGGGCCGCCTGGTCGGCCTGGGTAGCGGCCCGCTCACCTTCATCGCCTTCACCATCCTGGCCTTCGGATTCGCGGTGCAGTACGTCGCCTGGACCGTCGGCTTTGGTGCCGTCCTCCGCGCCCGGTTCGGAGGCACGCAGCCGCCGCCCGCGAGCCTGCCGCCGGCTCCGGTCTCGCCGCCTCCCGCTCCGGTTCTCACCGACCCGGTGGCGGAGGATCAGCTGGATCAGGCGGATCAGCCGGATGACCCGGATCAGGCGGATCAGCCGGATGACCCGGATCAGGCGGATCAGCCGGATCAACCGGCGGAACCTGCGCCGGAGAGATGACGGAGTGCCCTGCGGTGCCCGCCCCGTCCCGGGCGGGCACCGCAGCAGGAGTCTCTCTCTGCCTCTCGAGGACGCCGTACCCATACCCGGCCGAGATCAGCGTCCACAGCTCCTCCTCCGTCCTCCCGGATACGTCCAGAAGGTTGGGCTCCTTGGGGAGAGGTTCGGAGTTGACGAGGAACCGCAGGCGGTAGCCCTCTTTCTTCCAGCGGGAACGTTCGAGACCCCACTTCATGTCCAGGTCCGACTGGACCCAGGTCGTGATCAGCTTCGGGCGGCGGGAGAAGACGTAGTCGACGTCGAACTTTGCGTGACCGATGACCAGCGAGGGCTGCTGTGCAGGTTCCCCATGGGCGATCCGGGAATCGGTGAGGCCGAGCATGTCGAGTGTGGGCAGACCGGAGAAATAGGGGATCTTCCCGGCGGCATCGGTCGCCAGGGTGGCACCGGGATGGCTGGCGGCGAGGTGGCGGCCGAGGAGCACCCACCGGTCATAGCGTTCCCGGGTGTAGCGGTAGCGGGGATCCGTGCGGAGCTGGAGGAGCTGGAGGGCGATCACCAGGGCGACGACCAGGGAAACCCCCGGGCGAGGCGTCGTGCGCATCAGGTCCAGCAGCACGAAGATCCCCAGGGGGAAGAGAATCAACAAGAACCGCTCGTAGAAGACGTCGCCGCCGACGTACATCCAGTATCCCACCCAGGCCGGTGCGAAGAAGACCGGGAACGAAAGCAGAGAGAACACCGGGCGCCGGCCTTCCGTAGAGACCTGCCGCGCCATCCGCAGGATCCCCAGGAGCAGCGCGGTCACCGAAGCCAACATTCCGGTGCTGAAGACAGCCCGCGAAAACTGAGGAAGCGCGATCTCCAGGCGGTCCACCAGCGACCCGGCGACCTTGGCGTAGTAGGTGTTGGGCAGGGGCCAGCCGTAGTAGGAGAGCCGCCAGGCCACCAAGGCGGCCAGCGTGGCGAGCGCGGTTGCGGCGACCGCGAGAGCGGCGGGACGCCGGCCGCGCAGCAGAAGGTACAGCGCGGCGACCAGGGGAGCGATGAACCCGTCCGCCCGGGCCAGCCCCAGCAGGGCGGTGAGGACGATCAGCCGGCGGACGGGCGGCTTCCGGTCCTCGGAGGCCCCTTCGACCGCCATCCAGAGCCCGACCTGCAGAGCGAGGACGAGTGGCGTCTCCAGGCCGGACGCGGCGGCGATCCAGAGAGAAGGGCAGAGGCCGAGAGCGAGCGCGCCCATCCCGGCCCGGAAATCCCCGAGGCGTTCGCGGGAAAAGGCGTACAGCCCGAGGAGCGCGGCCACCAGGCAGAGCACGTTGAACGCGATGGAGACGGCAAGGAGGTGTGCTCTGCCGGCCAGCGAGGCCGGCAGAGCGAGGAGCAGCACATAGAGAAGGTTGGTGTACCCCTCGACGCGCTCTCCCGGATTGAACACCAGGCCGTGCCCGGCGACCAGATTCCGGGCATAGCGGAACGAGATGAACGCGTCGTCGCTCCCTTCGGCATGGCCGGACAGGTCATCGTGGGTGTAACCCCAGGTGGCTTGAAGAACGCACCCGCCGAGAAGCGCAAGCACGGCCGCGAGGAGGAGCCACCGGCCCGCTGGATTCCTGGCAGGGCTCATCCGGCGATGGCGGCGGAGTGGCGGCCGCTCTCGCCCGGTGCGTCGAGGATGGCGCGGACGGTCTGGGTCAGGGTCTGCTGCGAGAACGGCTTCTGCAGACAGGTCCAGGTCGACTCTCCGCCGGAGAGTCGTTCCTCGTTGTAGCCGGACATGAAGATCACCCGGGTCTGCGGCCGTTCCCCGAGGAGCCGTTGGGCGAGCTCCGTGCCCTTCATCCGCGGCATCGTCACATCGGTGAGAAGGAGATGAATGGTCCCGCGATGCAGGCGTGAGATCGCCAGGGCCTCTTCGCCGGACCCTGCCTGGAAGACGCGAAAGCCCTTGCCAACCAGGATCTGATGCAGAACCTTGCGCACTTCGTCCTCGTCCTCCACCAGCAGGATCGTCTCCGTTCCGGTGTCCTCGGTGACCGTCATCGGGAGGGTCTCTCGGCTCTCCTGGTCGGCGGTCACCGGCAGGTAGATCGAGAAGCAGGCTCCTTGGCCGGGCGCGCTGTCGACGAAGATGAAGCCGCTGCTCTGCTGCACGATGCCGTAGACCGTCGAGAGGCCGAGACCCGTCCCTTCTCCCTTGGTGCTGAAGAAGGGTTCGAAGACGCGCGCCTTCGTCTCGGCGTCCATGCCGCTCCCGGTGTCGGTGACACTCAGCAGAACGTAGGAGCCCGGAGGCACATTGCCATGCGGCACACCGCCCTCGGGTGTCACCGAGACATGGGCGGTGCGGATGATCAGCCGTCCGCCGGTCGGCATGGCCTGCCGGGCGTTCACCACCAGGTTCATGATGGCCTGTTCCATCTGTCCGGGATCGATCCGGACCTTCGCCGCATCTTCCTGGAGGTCGGTGACGAGGAGGACGTCCTCTCCGAGCAGGCGGTGGAGCATCTTTTCCAGGCCGGTGATGATCGGGTTGAGACTCATCACCCGCGATTCCATGGGTTGCCGCCGGGCGAAGGCAAGGAGCTGCTTGGTCAACGACGCGGCCTTCTGCCCGGCCTCCTTGATGCCCACCAGATTGCGGCCGAGGAAGACGTCGTCACGGTAGCGGTCGAGCAGGAAGTCGCTGTAGCCGAAGATGGCGAGGAGGCAGTTGTTGAAGTCGTGCGCCACGCCGGCGGAGAGGCGCCCGATCGCCTCCATCTTCTGGGAGTGGAGAAGCTGCTGTTGCAGATTCCTGGTCTCCACCTCATTGCGTTTGCGCTCCGCGATATCCCGGATGGCCACGACGGTCACGTCCTCGCCTTGAAAGACGTACTTCTTCCCTGCCATCTCGATCTCGGCGAGCGTTCCGTCGGTTCGCCGGGCGACACTCTCCTGCGGCACCTCGTCGGGCGCGACCCCGTGATCCTCGACGATCTCGGAAAGTCTACGGCCGATCACCTGCTCCGGTTTGGCGCCGAGAATCCCGAGAAGGGCGTTGTTGACCTCCAGAATGACCCCGTTGCGCACAATGGCGATCCCCTCGAGGGTGGCCTCGAACAGCGTCCGGAAGCGCTCTTCGCTGCGCCGGATCTCCTCCTCGGCGGCCTGGCGCTGGGCGATCTCCTGCTGAGCGCGCTCGAACAGGCGGATGTTTTCGAGCATCGGAGCCACCTGATTGGCCACAGTGGAGAGAAGGTGGATGTCGCTCGCCGGGAAGAAGTCATCCGGATCGCGCCGCCCGATCAGCCAGGCGCCGGCCGTCCGGCCCTGAACCGTCAGCGGGAGGATGAGGCGTACCCAGCCAAACCGGACACCCTCGGGAGCCGGCGGCCGATAGCGGCCGCTCTGGGCGAGGAGAGTCCGAAGCTCCTCGAGGCTCGGCTCCGTCTCCTCTTCCGGGACCGCCAGGAGATGGAGATCCTCGACGCTCTCTCCCTCAAAGAGGTAGAGGGCAGACTGCCGGACGAGGAGGGCCGGGAGGATCTGGTCGCCGATGACGTGAGCGAGAACCGTCCGGTCGAATGCTGTGGGGATGCGTTCGGAGACCAGCTCGATGATGTCCTCGGGGCTGTGGCGGATGCCGAAGATATGCCGGTCGATCAGAGACTGAAACCGGTTGAGCAGGAAGGGCGTTGTTGTCACGAAAGCCAGGGAGGCGGCTAGGACCCACGTGATGAGCTCCGGGTTGATCGGGGGCCACCGGCTTGCAATGGCGAACAACACAACGATGAAGGGAATGGTGGCCAGCACCATGTAGCTGTAGACGCCGATCAGCCGGTTGGCCCTGAACTCCAAGGCACCGAGGTGGTGCTTGTAGATCGCGTAGATATAGCTCATCGGCAAGGTAAGCAGGGAAACAACGGAGACTCCGCTGAACCATGGGAAGATCACACGAACATCGCCGAGCAAGGCGTAGAAAGAGCGCACATAGAGTCCGACAACTCCGAATATAAGGACGAAAGGACCCAGGCCCAGTATGAGACCGAACAGCATGATCCTGCTGGCAATTTTGGTCGCGGGCGGAAGCGGAAGAAAAAGTCGGATCAGGAAGAGAGCCAACGCACCAGCCACTCCGAGGAGCGAGGTAAAGACGTAGAGTGAGGAGGAGAGCGGCCCGAGGAGGTAGAAAGTATCCAGCAAACTAAGAATCAGCGCCAGAAAGTATAGCGGCAGGAGAACACTCCACCGCTTTCCCGGCCCCAGAAGCCAAGAGGGGAGGACCAAGTGAAGGTGGATGACCAGCGGCAGGAAGAACCAGACAAATAGATGAAAAACAACGGCTGAGCCTCCGACGTGAAGGTGGGAGGCCTGGCCGGCAGCGAACCAGATCGCAGTCACATAGCTGAAAAGAACGAGGAGCAGCCATCTCTCATCTCGCGGCCTTAGAAGAAAGATGGCAATTGTTCCCATGAGCCATAGGACAAGAGGAAGTAAGAGGGCAGGGGTCTCATTCCACCAATCTTCCCGTGCAATGCCGAATATTTTGGATCTGAACTCCAGAAGCCTGCCTTGGCGATCCACTTGCATGGTAACGTAGCCATTCGCATCAGCCACCGCATCGAGAGGCATTAACCGGTCGCGTTTCAGGGCCTTCCAGTCCATCCCGCCGAAGTAAAGCAGAACGTCGCCGGCCTTGAGGCAGTCCTTTCCCTGTGCGCACTGAGGAGCGGCGACGATCTCGCCTGTCAGGGCAGGAGTGAGGAACTCGACGCCACGGGTTGTGGCTAGGTAGGGATAGACGAGGCAAGGGATCAGGGCGAGGACTGAGAGAGCGGCCCAGAGGATGTCCGCGAGCGTCCAGCCTAGGAGCTTGGCCTTCATGATCGCAGGAAGGAGTCGGACAGGCCGGCAGGAACCCCTGCGGCGGCGAAGAGGTGGTGTATTGGTTTGGCGTGCGCTTCGAAGAGCCGTGCGACCGACTCCGGTGCGGGAAGGCTGAGTCCAGCCAACAACCGGCCTGCCTGCCCAAGAAATCCCACCATCTTGAAGACACAGTAGCTGAGGGCGCCGGATCGCACAAGGATCTCTTGGGCGGAGGCCAGGGCCGTCGGGTCCTCCGCGTGCTTCGAGAGCTCAAGGAATTCCTTCTTCTCTGCGTGCTCCGCGGTCATTGCGTAGAGGATAGCCAGGTTGTTCGAGCGGCGGCTTCCCCAGTCGGCGGCGGCAGGTGTGCGCAAAGCATCCAGCAGGTCGTCGCTCACCTGGACACATCGGCCGAGGAGCCCGCCCAGACCGGCCAAGTGTTGAGCTGTGGCGGGCGATGCCCCTCCCAGAAGGGAACCGATTGAAAATGCGGCACTGAAGAGAGGCGAGGTCTTTGCTTCGACCACTCCCCAGTATTGATCCTCGTCTGCAATTACCCGCATGTCGAGGTTCTGGCCGCAGGCGGTCGCAAGAGTCATTCTGGCGAGGGCCAAGTGGACAGCTGCACGTGTGTGAGGCGCCAGCCGGTCGTCGTCCAAGACCTGGTGGCCGGCCGCCTGGAAGGCCATAGCAAGATTGGCCGTCCGGCCCTCCCCGAGGCGGTGCTGGATGCCGCCTGGGTCTTCGTCCAGCATGTCGTCCAGCAAGTGAATGCTGATAAGGGAGCAAAGGATCGCTGCACAGCCGGCGGTCGCGGAGTTGTCGGGGCCTCCGACGGCCGTACAGGCAGCCAAGGGGTACTCCCACACTCCGAGAGTTCCATGTGGATCAAACCGATCGATCATCTCGGCCATCTCTGGCCACACCGCGACAGGGTCGAGTGAGCGAATCAGCTCCTTCGTGCGCTGAAGGGTCATCATCTACGGCCTGATTCTACAGCATAGAGAGACCCTGAACTCTTCTTTCAACCCGGCGAACATGCATCCGGGGCACCGGCTCGGTACCGAGCCCCGGAGCAACCGTTGGCAACAGCTCAAGCCTCAGCTACGGAAGTCTGGCAGTCGACGCCGTCCCATGGATACCAGCCCCCCGCAAGGGTCTCCTCGGCCTGGAAGAGGGTTCGGACGTTCTCGATCCTCCGCAACCGGCGCAGGGCGTCGAACAGCAGATTGTCGTTCTCGTTCCGGGATGAGAGTGTCGCGTGGAAAGCATGAATGGACATAACCGTATCCTCCCTCGGGATGGTCAATCTAGATCCTCTGAATCAACGTCTGCGAAGTCGCTGACAGGGAGCTTGAAAGGAGGGGGGGCGCGGGAGCGGGAAGGTTGGCCGCGGGTGCCGATGCACACTCTTGCCTCGTCCGGCCTGTAGAAGAGCCGCCGTGGAGAGGCAGACAGGGGGTGCACCAGCATAGTTTCAAACGGCCTCTCGAAAGACCGGCCTTTCGATGCACGCAACGCCCCTTGGCTCGGGTCGCTGGGTGCTCGGTTGATCCTGAAGGGCTTGGTGAGTATACCCCTGAGAACGCTGCCAAAGCGAGAGGGCTCTCGCGGCGGTGCGCCGCCGGGGGGCGATGGCAGGCATCCAGGCAAAGCGGGTCATGGCCTGCTCACGCGGTGATGAGCTCGGGCTCCTCGACGCCGGCGGTCTCGAGGAGACGATGGAGAGGTTTGAGATTGAGTCGCAGAACCTGGGCGACAGGCTCCGGATCCGCGAGTCGAGTCCGAGCCAGAAGGTCCTGCGCCTCCTGAGAAAACTCGATCATCTTGAAAGTGCAATAGCTGACCGCTCCGCTCTTTAGTAGAATATGATGCGCGGCGTCCAGTGCAGTCGGATCGTCGGAGTGGGCCACGAGGTCGCAGAACCGTTCGCGCTCAGGATGCTGCGCGGTCATGGCGTACAAGATCGGCAGGTTGTTTCGCGGCCGGCACCAGTCGACCTTCGCAGGGGTCTGCAAGGCATCAGAAAGGTCGTCGCTCACCTGAATGAAGCGGCCCAGAATGCGACCTACCTTCTCCAGGTGCGCGACGGTCTCGGGCGCCCCCCCTCCAAGCAGTGCTCCGATCTCGAAGGCTGCACCAAACAACGGAGGTGTCTTGGCCTCGACGATGGTCCAGTATTCGGCCTCATTGTGCGCTTCGCGGGCATCGAGCCCTTGGCCGTAGGCGGTTCCGAGGGCCATCTCCGCGAGTATATTTTGCGCAGTAGCTGCGATTTTCGGGTTCCGAACAGTATCGCCCAGCAGCCGATGGCCGGCGGCCTGAAACGCCAGCGCCAGATTGGCGGCTTGGCCGCTGCCGAGGCGGCGGAAATCACCAAAGGGTTCATTATCTAGCATATCGTCAACAAGGTGAATGCTGACAAGCGAGCAGAGAACGGCTGCTGCTGCGGGGATGGCTTCGAGAGCCGAGCCACCGACAGACCGGCAGGATGCCGCAGGGTAGTCCCAAACGGAGATTCCTTCCCTGTGTCCCACGCGGTCAAGCAGGCCGAGCATTTCTGGCCAGACTGAGACCACGGGAAGATCGCGAATCGAAGATTTAATTGCTTCAAAATTCATGGTCGTATCTCCAGGACCGAGCCTGAACGCCGGGGAAAGGCGTCCGCGGGCTTGTTACTGAACCCGCGGACGAGCCTTACAGTTCCAACCGCTGAATTCCTAGAAGGCGCCCCCTTCGAGAGGAACTTCCGGCGCAGCGCCCTCCCAGATGCCCCAGGTTCCGGCGGGCTCCTCCTGGAACATCTCCTTGGGGCTGTCGAACAGGGTCAGCCGGCGCAGGGTTCCCAGCAACGTGTTCTCCTCTTCGCTGGACACAAACTTCGAGTAGAAATCATGAATGGACATGGGCGTAGTTCTCCCGCAGTGCAAGGGACGCAGTGATCCCCTGCTGTTCAAGTTAACAGGCACACAAAAACAACAAATAAAGCAAGGAGCGAGCCGAGGGGACAGCTAGGGGTGTGTCTTGAATAGACCGGCCATGCGGTGAAGCCCTCCAAATAAAAAATCAAGAAAGTTACCGGCAGGTTGGCCCTGCCAAGGACGTGCGCGCCCGTCCGTTCCTATAGTGTACCAGAGGTGGTCAAACCGGGACACCTCCGTGAAACCGATTTCGTGGAACGGTTTCCTCGGCCCTCGGAGGCGGTTCCGTGCCGGTGGAGCAGGGGGCGCTTCAGGAAGCGGAGGGGAGGAGGCTGAGGGTGCTGGTCACCCCGGGGCGGGCCGGGGTCAGCGGCCCTTCTTCGAGGGTCCGGGCGAGCTCTCGGCCGGGCAGTGGCTTCAGGAAGAAGTAGCCTTGGCCGTAGTCGATTCCAAGGCGCCGGAGGACTTCCGCCTCTTCCGCCGTCTCCACCGCTTCCATGATCGTGGCGGTGCCGGCGCGGGCCGCCATCTCGGCCGTGCTCTGCACGATGATCTGCTTGAAGGGCTCATGGGCCAGATTGCGGCAGAAGGTTCCGGAGATCTTCAGGTAGTCGGGGCGCAGGTCCTGAAAGAGGTTCAGGTTGGAGGAGCCCTCGCCGAAATCGTCGAGGGCGATCCGAAAGCCGCGGTCGCGCAGCTTCTGGAGCGTCGCTGCGAAGGCGCGGGGATTGACGATCGTCTGTTGCTCCGTGAGCTCCAGGACGATGCTCCTCTCTGTGAGGCCCGCCGCGGCGACGGCGTCGCAGAGCCGGGTTGTGAGCTCCGGATTGGTGAGCGACCGTGGCTGCACGTTGAGGAAGGTGGTCAGCGGATGCCCCAGGACCTGCACCTCGTGCAGGGCGGCGCGGATGCAGATCATGTCCGCTTCGAACAGAAGCTCCTTGCGCGCGGCGTAGGCCAGGAGGAAGGACGGATTGCCGAGAACCGACCCGGTCGTTCCGCGCGCCAGGCCCTCGGCGCCGAAGACCTCGAAGGGAGGGCTCACCCCGTCGCGCAGCCGGACGACGGGCTGCAGGACGGACCGGATGGTGCCCGCGTGGAGGAAGTCCTCCAGCCGCTCCACCTGCTGGACCTCGCCGTCACCGGTGATCTCGGCGCCGTTCAGCTGGGTGGACCGATGCTCGAGCAGGAGGGTCCGCAGCTGGGAAAGCCCTTCCGGCTTTTCGAGGACCGCGGTGACGCCGAGCACCGAGCAGAGCGACCGCACGCTCTCGTCGACATAGCCGCTCAGCACGTAGACGGTGGTGTCCGGGAAGTGTGTGGTGACGAAGCGGATGAGCCGCATCCCCTCCAGCCCGCCCAGCTCGGAGACGGAGAGATCCGTCACCACCACGTCGAAGCGGAAGGTGCTGAGGAGCGCCTCGGCCGCCTCGATCTCCAGGCAGGTCGTCAGGTGCACCCCCGGCATCCGCAACCACACGGCAAGCGTGTCGACCACCATCGACTCGTCGTCGAGGATCAGGACTCGGAGCACCTCTGGAGTATACCCCCAATTCGATTCCGCGTCTCCTGTCAAGAGGCTGCGGGTGCCGGGGTGGCCTGCGGGGTGGCGCGATCGGCCAGCGCTTGCCGGTCGAGGGCAGCCTCCAGATCTCTCCAGAGATCCTTCGGGTCTTCCAGTCCCACCGAGAGCCGCAACAGGCCCGGGGTGATGCCACCCGCGGCCCGCCCGTCGGGGCTGACCACGCCGTGGGTCAGGCTGGCCGGGTGCTGGATCAGGGTGTCGGTGGCTCCGAGGCTGACCGCCGGAGTGATCAGGCGCAGGTCGGCCAGCAAGCCGGCCGCCGCAGCGAAGCCGCCATCGACCTCGAAGCTGACCAGGGCGCCCGGGCCCTGCATCTGGCGGCCCAGGAGCCCGGACGGGTCTCCCCCGGGGAGGCCGGGATAGCGGACCCGCGCCACGGCCGGGTGCCGCGCGAGCCGCCGGGCCAGCTCGTGGGCGCCGGCTTGGGCGATCCGAACCCGGGCCGGGAGTGTCGCCAGGCCGCGGTGCAGCAGGTAGGCGGCGAGCGGGTGGAGCAGGGCGCCCGTGGCGACCCGCACCTGGCGTAGGGCGGAGGCCCACTCCGCGTTGCAGGCGACGACTCCGGCGATCACGTCGCCATGCCCGGCCAGGAACTTGGTCGCGCTGTGCAGCGTCAAGGCGGCGCCGAGGGAGCAGGGGCGTTGCAGGATCGGGGTCGCGAAGGTGGAATCGACCAGCACCGGCACGTCGCCCGCCTGCCGGACCACGTCCTGGATGTCCACCAGGTCGAGGGTCGGGTTGGCCGGCGTCTCGATGATCACGAGCACGGTGTCGGGGCGCAGGGCGGCGGCCACACCCCGGGCGGTCGTCCAGGTGGTGGTCAGCCCCAGGAGCCGGCTCGACAGGAGGTGGTCGCTCGTCCCGTAGATCGGCCGGACGGCGACGACGTGGTGGCCGTCCCGGCGCATCCGCGCGGCGAGCAGGCAGGCGGTGAGCGCCGCCATGCCGCTCGCGAAGGCCACGGATTCGGCGGTACCCTCCAACTCGGCCACGGCCTCCTCGCAGCGGGCGACGGTGGGGTTGTGCAGCCGGGCATAGACCGGATTGCCCAGCGGCTTGCCGCCGGAGGCCATGGCCGCGAGGCTCGCCGCCGCCTCCTCCAGGCCGCCGAGCGGATACGTGGTCGACAGGTCGATCGGGAGGGCGTGGACGCCGAGCCCGGCCAGGTCACCGCGGCCGGCGTGGACGGCGAGGGTGTCGAGCGATGAGGTCATGGGACGAATCTCCTTTCTGAAGACGACCCCAGAGTAGAATCATCTCGGGAACCTGGCTCATGTGCCGAATTCTTTTCGGAAGGGGTGTCTCATGCGGGAACTCGACCGAATCGACGGAGAGATTCTGGCGGCCTTGCAGAAGAACGCGCGGCTGTCGAACAAGGAGCTGGCGGCACGGCTGCACATCGCCCAGTCCACCTGCCTCGAGCGGGTCCGGCGGATGGTGGAGGAGGGGGTCCTGCGCGGGTTCCACGCGCGGCTCGATCCCGAAGCGGTGGGGATCGGCCTCCAGGCGCTGGTCTCGGTGCGTCTCACCCGTCACTCGCGGGAGCTGGTGGAGGCGTTTCGCGCCCATGCCCTGGCGGTGCCCGAGGTGGTGGCCCTCTACCATGTGGGCGGCGCGGACGACTTCCTTCTTCACGTCGCCGTGCGCGACACGGAGCACCTGCGCGAGCTCGCCCTGACCGCCTTCACCGAGCGGCCCGAGGTCGCACACATGGAGACCGCCCTGGTCTTCGAGCACGTGGGCAAGGCGGCGCTGCCGATCTACGCGGCGGCCGGGGAGTGAATCACTCGCGCAGACGCTCGGCCAGGCGGGTGTGGCGCGGCTTGACCTTCCGGTTGCCGACCGCGATGCGCAGGGCGCGTTCCTCGCCGACCAGGATGGCCAGACGCTTGGCGCGGGTGATCGCGGTGTAGAGAAGGTTGCGCTGCAGCATCAGGTAGTGGGTGGTGTGGAGGGGGATCACCACGCAGGGGTACTCGCTCCCCTGGGACTTGTGGATCGAGCAGGCGTAGGAAAGGACCAGCTCGTCGAGCGCCGTGAAGTCGTAGGCGACGCTGCGGCCGTCGACCAGGACGTGCACGATCTGCTCCTCCTCCTCGATCCGGGTCACCCGGCCGATGTCGCCGTTGAATACCTCCAGGTCGTAGTTGTTCCGCACTTGCATCACCTTGTCTCCCACCCGCAGGGTCTGTCCGCCCCGGGTCACCGAGGCCCCGGTGGGATTCAGCAGATCGCGCAGGCGGGCATTCAGGGCTTCGGTGCCGAGCGGGCCGCGGTTGCGTGGGGTGAGGACCTGGATGTGCTCGACCGGATCGAGCTTGAAGCCCGCGGGGATGCGGCGGGCGACGAGCTGGCAGATGGTCTCCACGACCTCCTCCGGCTCGCGCCGTTCAAAGAAGAAGAAGTCGCCGTCGCTGTCCACCGACTCCAGAACCGGCATCAGCCCCTCGTTGATCCGGTGGGCGTTGACCACGATCAGGCTGCGCTCGGCCTGGCGGAAGATCTCGGTGAGGCGGACGACCTCGACGGCGTCGGAGCGGATCAGGTCGGCGAGGATGCGCCCCGGTCCCACGGAGGGGAGCTGGTCGACGTCTCCCACCAGGATGAGGCGCCCTTCGTCCGGAACGGCGCGCAGGAGATGGTAGGCGAGCACGGTGTCGAGCATCGACACCTCGTCGACGATCAGCAGGTCGGCGGTGAGGGGGCGCTCGCGGTTGCGGTCGAAGCCACGGGTCTGGGCGTTGAACTCCAGGAGCCGGTGGAGGGTCGTCGCCTCGCCTCCGGTCGCCTCGGAGAGCCGCTTGGCGGCGCGGCCGGTGGGGGCGGCGAGGAGCACCTTCTGCCCCTTTTTCTCCAGAATGCGCACGATGCCGCGCACCAGGGTCGTCTTGCCGGTGCCCGGGCCGCCGGTGATCACGAGGACCTTGCGGGTGAGGCCGGAGCGGATCGCTTGGCGCTGCTCTCCGGCGAGGGAGAGCCGTTCCTGCTTCTCGAACCAGTCGAGCGCGCGGTCGACGTCGATCTCCATCGGCAGGGGAGGCTGCACCAGCAGGGCGCGCAGGCGGATCGCGATGCCCGTTTCCGCGGCGTGGAGCGGCTTGAGCGAGATCGCCGCCTCGGCCGCGTCGCCCGGTGCGGCGGGCAGGGGCTCGACGACCACCTGGCCGGCCTCGCCGAGAGCGGTGAGTGCCTGGTCGACCCGCCAGCCCTCGGCGTCGAGGAGCCGGGTGGCCGCTTCCAGCAGCTCGGCGCGGGGGAGGTGGACATGGCCGCGGTCGGCGGCTTCACCGAGGAGGTGGAGCGTGCCCGCCTCAATGCGCTGTGGCGCCGTGGGAGCGATGCCCAGGGAGGTGGCGATGGCGTCCGCCGTCTTGAAGCCGATCCCATGGATGTCGATGGCCAGCCGGAACGGATTCTCCCGCACCACCCGCACCGCCTGCGCGCCGTAGGCCTTGTAGACCTTGATGGCGAAGTGGGTGGACACTCCGTGTGACTGGAGGAACACCATGACCTCTTTGATGTCGCGCTGCTCGACCCAGGCGCGCTGGATGGAGGTGCTGCGCTGCGGGCCGATCCCTTCGACCTCGCGCAGGCGCTCGGGCTGATTCTCGATGACGTCCAGCGTCTCCAGCCCGAAGGCCTGCACGAGACGGCCGGCGAGCGCCTTGCCGATGCCGCGGATGAGCCCGGACCCGAGGTACTTCTCCATGCCGGCCACGGTCCCCGGTGCCACCGTCTGGTAGGAGGCGACCTTGAACTGGCGGCCGTACTTGGGGTCCTGCACCCAGGTCCCGGTGAGCCGCAGGGTCTCGCCGGGCTGGGTGCCGAGAAGGTTGCCCACGGCGGTGACCGGATCGCGCCGGCCGGAGACGACGAGGCGGACGACGCTCCAGGCGTTCTCCTCGTTGGCGAAGACGACTTTGTCGAGCACTCCCTGGAGGGTGCTTTCGTCGCGCGCCGGGCGGGAGTCGAAGGGGAGGGTCATATCGCGTCGGCGGGTCAGTTTACGACAGGAGACGCTTGCCATTCCGTTTTTCGGCTCGGATGTGCCAGAATGACTCTGCATGCAGGACAATCCCTTGGTGTTGGTGGTGGATGATGAAACCGGGTCCCGCGAATCGATGGCGATCGCCATCGAGAAGGCGGGTTTCGCCGTGCGCACCTTCGACGACGCGCGCAAGGCCCTGGAATTCCTTGAAGAGAACGACAGCGCGCGCCTGGTGGTCTGCGACCTGCGGATGCCGGGCATGGACGGCGTGGCCTTCCTCAAGGAGGTCCGCGAGCGCAAGTACGACCTCGGCCTCATCCTGGTGACGGCCTACGGCACCATCGAATCGGCGGTCGAGGCGATGCGGGTCGGTGCCGACGACTACCTGACCAAGCCGGTGGATCTGTACGAGCTGCGCCAGCGGGTGATGAACCTGCTGGAGAAACAGCAGCTCAAGGAAGAGGTCTCGACCCTTCGGCAGATGCTCGACAAGCGCTTCGGCTTCGAGAGCATCGTCGGGCGCTCGGCGCCGATGGAGCGGCTGTTCGAGCAGATGAAACTGGTGGCCCCGACGCGCTCGAGCGTCCTCATCATCGGGGAGAGCGGCACCGGCAAGGAGCTGGTGGCCAACGCCCTCCACCGCGCCAGCCCCCGCCGCAACGAGCGGTTCCTGGCGATCAACTGCGGGGCGATCCCGAGCGACATCCTGGAGAGCGAGCTGTTCGGTCACGAACGGGGCGCCTTCACCGGCGCCGTGTCGCGCAAGATCGGCAAGTTCGAGCTGTCGCACCGCGGGACGCTGTTCCTGGACGAGATCAGTGAGCTCTACCCGGAGCTGCAGGTCAAGCTGCTGCGCGTCCTCGAAGAGCGGCAGATCACCCGGGTGGGCAGCAGCGAGCTGATCGACGTCGACTTCCGGCTCATCGCGGCCACCAACCGCGACCTGGAGAAGGAGGTCGCCGAGCAGCGTTTCCGCGAGGACCTGTACTATCGACTGAAGGTGGTCACCCTCCGCATCCCTCCTCTGCGGGAGCGGCCGGGGGACCTGCAGCAGCTCGCCGAGCACTTTCTGGGCATCTTCTGCCAGGAGCACGGGAAGCCCGTCAAGCGGCTGAGCCCGGAAGCGGTGGAGCTGCTCGCCCGCTATCCCTGGCCCGGCAACGTCCGGGAGCTGCGCAACGTGATCGAGTCCTCCGTCATCTTCCACCAGGGCGACGAGATCGGCCCGGCCGACCTGCCGGTGGAGGTGCGCGAGTCGACCTCGCTGGCGGCGCCCGGCGGGGCGGTGCAAGCGGTGGCAGGCGAGCTGCGGACGATGGCGGACATCGAGCGTCAGGCGATCCTGGAGACCCTCGCCCGAACCGGCGGGCATCGCGCGAAGGCCGCGGACCTGCTCGGCATCGGGCTGAGAACCTTGCAGCGGAAGCTCAAGGAATACAAGGACGAAGGCTTTCTCCAGGATCTGGATTAGGAGGGGTCGGATGGAGTTACCCGCGGAAGTTTTGATCCACAACGAGCTGCTCAACGTCAAGGGCGGCAAGGGCACCCTGCTGCAAGTGAGCTCTGAGGGGTATTACGAGGTGAATCTCACCTTCGGGGAGCGGGTTCACCGCACCCTCTTCCCGATTCAAGGAACCGTCCTCATCTGTCGCCAGCCTGAGGACATTACGCGGCAAGACCTGGAGATCGAGCGCTGATGGCCAAACTTTCGGTCAACGTCGACCACGTCGCGACGCTGCGCCAGGCGCGGCACACCCCTTTCCCTGATCCCGTGGAGGCCGCGTGGATGGCCGAGGAGGCCGGCGCGTCCGGGATCACGGTCCACCTGCGGATGGACCGCCGCCACATCCAGGATGCGGATGTCGAACGCCTGCGTGAGAGTGTGCGCGGCAAGCTCAACCTGGAGATGTCCATTTCGGCGGAGATGTTGAAAGCCGCCGTGCGGCTGCGGCCCCACCAGGTCACCTTGGTGCCGGAGCGGCCCGAGGAAGTCACCACCGAGGGCGGGCTCAACCTGATCTTCTATGGACGGCGGATCGCCGAAGTGGCCGAGCAGCTTGCGGCGGCCGGTATCGCGGTGTCGCTGTTCATCGATCCGGACCCCCGCCAGCTGCAGGCCCTCTCCAGCCTTCCGGGCGGCGGCGCCCGCTGGATCGAGGGGTTCGAGATCAACACCGACGCGTTCACCCGTGCAACGGACCCGGCGCAGGTCAAGGACGAGCTGGCGAAGATCCAGGAGGTGGCCGGCATCGGCAAGGACAAGGGGTTGAAGGTCTACGCCGGGCACGGCCTGCGGACCTCCAACGTCGGGCCGGTCGCCGCCATCCCGAACATTGAGGAGCTGAACATCGGCCACGCCATCGTGGCGCGTTCCGTGATGGTCGGCATCGAAGGCGCGGTCAAGGAGATGCTGGCGGCGATGAACGGAGGCTAGGCTCCGATCTCCTCCCGGATCGCGGCGGCCAGGTCGCCGGCCAGCGCCTCGATCGAGGTCTGGTCGGGGCCTTCGATCATGACGCGGGCGAGCGGCTCGGTCCCGCTGTAGCGCAGGACGAGACGGCCGTCCGCGCCGATCTTCTCCTCGACCGCGCGGATCGCCGCCGCCACCCGCGGCAGGGAGAGCAGATCCGGTTTGCGGGCCACCCGCACGTTCTGGAGGGTCTGCGGATAGCGGCGGAAACCGGCGAGCCGTCCGGACAGGGGCAGCGTGCCCTGCGCAACGATCGCCGCGATCTGCACCGCCGTGAGCAGGCCGTCCCCGGTGCTCCCGTGCTCCAGATGGACCACGTGCCCTGACTGTTCGCCGCCCAGGGCGATTCCTTCGCGCCGAAGAGTCTCCACCACGTAGCGGTCCCCGACGTCGCAGCGGGCGATGCCGATGCCTTCCCGGGCCAGGGCGCGCTCCAGGCCGAGATTGCTCATGGTGGTCGCCACGATCCGCGGCGGCTGCAGCCGCCCGCTGTGGTGGAGCGCCGTCGCCCAGAGATAGAGGATGGCGTCGCCATCGCGCACCTCGCCGCGCTCGTCGGCGAGGATGCAGCGATCCGCATCGCCGTCGAACGCGGCCCCCAGGTGCGCCCTCTCGGCCACCACCCTTGCTGCCATCTCCCCGGGGGCGGTCGAGCCACAGCCCTCGTTGACGTTTCTGCCGTCCGGGTCCCGGTGGAGCGCGACGGCGGTCGCGCCGAGGCGCTCGAACAGCGCGGCGGCGTAGGACGACGCCGCACCGTTGCCGGTGTCGAGCACGACCCGCAGGCCCTCCAGCCCGGGGACCGATGCGGCGAGGCGGTCGAGATAGCGCGCGCCGAGCGCCGCGTCCACCGGCAGGGGCTCGGCGCGCTCCGGGATTTCCTTCGTGCCGCTCTCCAGGTGGCGTTCGAGCGCCGCCTCCGCCGCCTCGCTCCATTTGAAGCCGGATGGGTCGATCAGCTTGATACCGTTGTCCGGCCAGGGGTTGTGGCTGGCGGAGATGACCGCGCCGGCGGCGGCGCCGAGCTCGCGGACGAGCCAGGCGACGCCGGGCGTCGGGATCACCCCGGCGGAGCGGACGCGGGCACCGGCCGCCTCCAGCCCTTCGGCCAGCCAGCGGCCGATCACCGGCGTGCTTTCCCGGGTGTCGCCGCCGAGCACGACGAGGGGAGGCTCCGCCGCTTCTCCCGCCTGCTCGCGCAGCATGGCCCCGAGGTGCGCGGCGAGGGAGGTCACTGTGGGTCGGTCCAGGGGAGCGGCGCCGAAACGGGCGCGCAGGCCGTCGGTTCCGAAGAGATGGCGGGTGGTCGGGCTCACGGTTTCCTTCCCGGGTCTGTGGGGGGACCATCGTCGGCCCCGGGTTGGCGCATCGGGATGCGCACGGTGACCCGGGAGGGTTGCACGATCTGGACGAGGGGATCCGGCGCCACCACCGCCGTCTCGGCCTCGAAGGAGAGGGCATGTCCGTCCAGGCTGATGGGGATCGTCTCCAGGGATTCGATCCGGGCCACCAGACTTTCGGGGCCGGACACCAGCACCTGGCTGGGGAAGACCTCCGGCTCCTCAACCACGGCCCCGGCCGCCGGCTCGCCGATCAGCCGCGCCCGCACCGGCAGGCGCCGGGTCACCTCCCGCTCGAGCTCCACCCGGATCACGTTGGGCTCGATGGAGACCACCTCCAGACCGAGGGGGAGGAGGACGTTTTCCGGGCCGAGGTTGACGCTGAACCGGCCCGGCGAGCTCTGGAGCAGCTCGACCTGGACGCTCACCTGAAAGGGATTGAGCTCGCGCACCTGCTTGCTGCCGCCGCGCAGGCGCACCCGCACGCTCTTCTCCGGATCGAGGATGATCAGGCCGAGGGGCCGGTTGTAGCTGACGCTCGCCTCGACCAGCCGCTCGGACAGCGCCTGCCGATCCGCCAGGGAGATGCTGAACCAGAGGGCGCAGGCGATGCTCAGGGCGAGCAGCCGCAGCCCCCAGGTGCGCAGTCCCTCGCTCATGCCGCCCCCGCCTGCGGGTAGAGGTCGGTGACCAGGTACTTGAACAGGGTGTTGCGCAGGCTTTTGCCATCCAGGTCGCGGATCATCTCGCCGTCGAAACAGACCGAGATGATCCCGCTCTCCTCGGAGACGACCACCGCGACGGCATCGGTCTCCTCGGTGATGCCGAGCGCCGCCCGGTGGCGGGTGCCGAGCTCCTTCGACAGCTCCGGATTGGGCGTGAGCGGCAGGAAGCAGGCGGCGGCGGCGATGCGGTCGTCCTGCACGATCACCGCTCCGTCGTGGAGCGGAGTGTCGGGGGTGAAGAGGTTGATCAGCAAGTCGTAGGAGAGCAAGGCGTCGACCGGAATGCCGTTCTCGACGTAGGTGCGAAGCCCCTGCAGGCGTTCGATGACGATCAGTGCGCCGATCCGCCGCGACGACAGGGTGGTGGCGGCGAGCACGATGTCGGCGAAAGACGCGACCACCTTCTGTTGCTTGGTAAGCCCCCAAAGGGGGTTGCGGCCGAAGGAGGCGAGCGCCCGGCGGATCTCCTGCTGGAAGAGGACGATGATGGCGAACGGCAGGACCAGCAGCAGGCTTTCCAGGATCTTCTGGAGCGTCGGCAGCTCGATGATCCGCGCCAGGTAGTAGAGCAGGCCGACGAAGACGATGCCGAGGAGCATCTGCACCGCCCGCGTGCCGCGGATCAGCAGGAGCAGGTTGTAGACCAGGACGGCGACGACCAGGATGTCGACCGCATCGCGCCAGGTGAGCAGATCGAGCAGGCGGGAGGCGCTCATCCGGCGTCCTCCCGCGGTGCCGCCTCGGCGGCGATCGCCCGCCAGACGGTGAGGAACTGGACGGTGGCGGCGACGTCGTGGACGCGGACGAGGGCCGCCGAGCGGGCGGCGGCCCAGGCGACTGCGGCGAGGCTCCCCGGCAGGCGGTCCTCCGGAGGTGGCAGCGGCCGGCCGGAGGCTTCGACCGCCCGGCCGATGAAGCTCTTGCGGCTGGCCCCGACGAGCAGGGGCCGGCCGAGCACCGCGAGCTCATGCAGGCGGCCGAGGAGCGCGAGGTTCTGCTCCGCCGTCTTGCCGAAGCCGATCCCGGGATCGAGCACGACCTGATCGGCCGGAATCCCGCAGGCGACGGCGCGCTCCACTGCGGCGGCGAGGTCGCAGCGCACGTCGGCGAGGAGGTCGTCGAAGCGGATGCCGCGCTGCATGGTGGCCAACTCGCCCCGGCTGTGCATGAGGACGAGGGGGCACCCGGCGGCGGCCACGGCGCGGCCCAGGTCCGGATCGCCGAGCGCGCTCACGTCGTTGAGGAGGTCGGCGCCTGCGTCGAGCGCCCGTCGCGCGACCTCGCCTTTGCGGGTGTCCACGGAGAGCGGAGCGCCGGTGGCGCGCCGCAAGGCGGTCAGGACCGGCAGGAGCCGCGCGGCTTCCTCGTCCGCCGGGACGGTCGCCGCGCCGCCGCCGTAGACCCCGCCGCCCGGGCGGGTCGATTCGGCTCCGAGATCGAGCAGGTCGGCTCCTTCGGCGAGAAGGCGCAGGCCGTGATCGACGGCCGCGGCCGGGTCGGTCCATCGGCCGCCGTCGCTGAAGGAATCGGGGGTGAGATTGAGAACACCCATGACCAAAGGCCGCTCCCCGAGTGTCAGGGAGCGGCCGCCGGGAAGCCGGAGAGCCCAGGTGGTCGGCGTGTCGAGGATTCTCGCTGTCTCCTAGGTCGCGGGGATCGGCATCTGGTGCGGTGCGATCACCGGCTCCGGGGTGCTGTCCGGGGTGGAGGCGGCGAGCCCTTCCGACGGCGAGGGCCGGTTGGGCGCGGGATCGTGGCCGGTCATCTCGCGGATGATCCGGTAGACCTCCTCGCCGTCGAGGGTCTCGCGCTCCAGCAGCTCCTCGGACACGCGGTCGAGAACGTTGCGATAGGTGGTCAGCACCTTGGTCGCCTGCTCATAGGCCTGCCGGACGATGCGCGACACCTCGCGGTCGATGTGGAGGGCTGTGTCTTCGCTGTAGTCGGAACGCTGCGAGATCTCGCGGCCGACGAAGACCGGCTCGTCCTTGCCGCCGAACGAGAGCGGCCCCAGCTCCGACATGCCCCACTCGCAGACCATGCGCCGCGCCATGTCGGTGGCGCGCTCGATGTCGTTGCCGGCGCCGGTCGTGATGTCGTCCTGGGTCAGCTCCTCGGCGACCCGGCCGCCCATCAGGATGGCGATCTGTGTCTCCACGTACTGCTTGCGATAGGTGTATTTGTCCTCGGTCGGGAGCTGCATGGTCAGGCCGAGCGCCCGGCCGCGCGGGATGATCGTCACCTTGTGCAGCGGGTCCGCTCCCGGCGTGAAGGCGCCCACCAGGGCATGCCCCGCTTCGTGGTAGGCGGTGACCCGCTTCTCGTCGTCGGTGAGCATCATGGTCTTGCGCTCGACGCCCATCAGGACCTTGTCCTTGGCGTACTCGAAGTCGCCCATGTCCACCTTCTTCTTGTTGCGGCGGGCGGCGATCAGGGCGGCCTCGTTGACCAGGTTCGAGAGATCGGCACCGGCGAAGCCCGGGGTGCCGCGGGCGATGACATTCAGGTTGACGTTCTCGTCCATCGGGATGTTGCGGGTGTGGACCTTGAGGATGCCGATACGGCCGTTGATGTCCGGCCGGTCGACGACCACGCGGCGGTCGAAACGGCCGGGGCGCAGGAGCGCCGGATCGAGGACGTCCGGGCGGTTCGTGGCGGCGATCAGGATGACTCCTTCGTTCGACTCGAAGCCGTCCATCTCCAC
>DIHE01000094.1:0-21695 GCA_002420005.1 Holophagales bacterium UBA5704
TCGGCGACGATGCGGACCACCTCAGTCTGGAGATCGGCGGGCGCATCGCGGGCGGCCTCTCGGTCTTCCCAGACGGCGAACCACCGACCGTAGAGGAAGTGGACCGCAAGGTCGCACTCGGCGGGCGTGCATGGCGGGATGGCGTCGTCGGGTCCGGTCTTCGTCCAGACCAGCGAAACAACGGCGTCGTACAGCTCGCGGCGGAGGGTTTCGGTGTAGTGCGTGAGCTGGAAGGCGGTAAACTCGGGGCGCTGCTGCATGGGGTAGACTCCTGTGCAGTGGTAGGCTCCGGCCGGAGGGACAAGCTCTTGCCGGGGCCGCTTCGGTGGCTTCGGGGAGGAACACCCTCCCCTCTGAGGGTGAAGCTACCCCAGGTCCGCGCGCTCCCGTGCGACCCTCCACCACCTACACTGAGTTAGGACACCACCACCGAGGGTGCAATCACTGCACCCGCGGGTGCAGCCGTTCCTACCGAGGGTGCAGGCACTGCACCCGCGGGTGCAGCCCCTCCCGCCTCAAGCTCAACTCGAAAGCAGCTCCAACCGCACCGCATACCGCGCCGTCTCCTCCGGCGCGAGAAGGGCCATGCCCGTGTCCACCTCCGGCCCCCACTGCGCGCCGAAAGGGTCGATCCAGTTGGTTTGCGGCTCGAGAGCGATGAAGCCGCTGTCCACCGGCGCGTAGACCTGAACGGCCTGCAGACCGGGAGAGTCCGTGGTGACGCGGAGGCCGTAGCCCGCCTCCGGGTCGTGGATCTCGGTCACCACGCACCCGTCCGGTGAACGGACGAGGTCCACGAAGCAGTCATCCAGGAAGAGGCTGCCGAGCGGGGCGCCCCCCGGCGGGGAGAAGTCGTAGGGGGTGCCGGCGACCGCGGCGGTCTCGCCGGTCGGGACGACGGCGTCGTAGTCGTTCACCAGGAGGCGCCGCCGCGCCGGAACGTGCAGGCGCGCCTGGCTCCGCCGGCCGCTGGGGAGGGCGAAATACGGGTGCCAGCCGATCCCCAGGGGGAGGGTCTCCTGCCCGGCGTTGCGCGCCGTCACCGAGAAGGTGAAGGACGTGCTGCGCAGGATCGTCGCGAACGAGATCTCGGTCGAGG
This sequence comes from Holophagales bacterium UBA5704, assembly GCA_002420005.1. Taxonomy (GTDB): domain Bacteria; phylum Acidobacteriota; class Thermoanaerobaculia; order Multivoradales; family UBA5704; genus UBA5704. The sequence goes on from DIHE01000094.1 coordinate 1,100, forward strand.
ACGGCCAGTGCCCGGCGAAGTCCCCCGCCGGGAAGGTGGCGTGGAGGGCATCCTGCTCCTCCGTGGTCTCGCGGCGGAGGTCCTCGACGCGCGCCGCGAGGAGGAGGCCATGCATGGCGCAGCGCGCGACGCCCGGCTGGCTTCCGCCGGCGTTGGCCGGCAGGTGGAACGCCCTGCCGAGGATCTCGGCTTCGATGGACTTGCCGTCCGGAGCCGGCCGGCCGTGGATACGGTTCGCGAAGGGAAGAAGGACCGCGGCGCCGAAGTAGTACGAGGGATTGCCTGGGAAGTCCCCACCCTCTCCGTCGAGAATCTCCTGCGCCCGATCGAGGGGCGGGGCGGCCAGCAGGTCCGTCGTCCCGCGCCCGGGGAGATGTGCCCGGATCTGCAGCGTCATCATCCCCCGCCCGGGCAGGAGCTGGGCGCCCAGGAACGCCGGCGCGTCGCCGGACCCCGCCGGCCGCGGTCGTTCCAGGGTGACGACGGGGGCTCCACCGATCTGCATCGGCGCCTCACCCCTCAACTGGAATGATCGTGGAGCACGCGCCAGCCTTCGGCGGTGCGCACCCAGATGAGGGTGAACCAGCCGGACTGGTCCGGCTCTCCCCCGCCGGTCAGCCGCCAGCTGCCGGTCTCCAGGAAGGCGTCCGGGCCGAGCCGGCGCAGCACGGACGCGCTGAAGCTCAACGTCTGCTTCGGCCGGCCGTCCTTGAAGTACTTCTCGGCAAAGGCCTTTTCGAGGGGCTCGACGCCCGGGCGCGGGCCGTCCTTGGTCATGAAGGTCATCGCGCCGCTGTACATGGCGAGATGACCTTTGAGGTCCCCGCGGTTCCAGGCGTCGGCCGAGGCCTCGCTGAGGGCGTTGATCTGCGCTTCGTCGGACCCAGGAGGAGGTGCGGGCTCGGCGGCGCAGACGGAGGGAGCCCCCGCGAGGGAGGCGCTGAGGACGAAACAGGCCAGCATCAACGTGGAGCGCATGGAGGGGAGACTATGCCGCACCACGGCCGGCGTCAACGCGGCGCATGACCGGAACCTCCACACGACAGCAGCGCAGCACCGCCCGGCTCTGCTAAGCTACCCGCCGTCTGAACATGTCTCAGGAGGATATCCAATGAATGACCTCGTCCAGCGATTGACCCAAGAGCAGGAGATCGTGGCCAGCCTGCGGCCGGAGACGACCGTGGCCGGCTTGAAGGCTGCGGTCGACCGCGGCTATGTCCACTGCAAGTTCACCCAGACCCGCGGCGGCACCGAGCTCGGCATCCCTCTCGACAAGGAACGGAGCGACCTGAGCAAGGCCGACTGGGAGAACGGGACCGGCAGCCTGCTCATCGTCGGCGAGCTCACCTTGGACTACACCAAGGTCCGGTTCCATGGCACCATCGACCTGGCGACCCTCGCGGGCACCGGCCGGCTGGAGCCCTTGGAAGACGTCGGCTAGGCCTGTTTCGAACCCAAAGAACATGCAAACTGCCGCGATCCCCCAGCATCCCGTCGAAACGACGAAGATCCAATTCGATTCCCTCGGGCTCAGCGAGCCGGTCCTTCGGAGCATCCAGCGGCTGGGTTTCGCCCACCCCACGCCGATTCAGGCCAAGGTGGTTCCGGTCGCCTTGACCGGGCGGGATCTGATCGGTCTTGCCGAGACCGGCTCCGGCAAGACGGCCGCCTTCTGTCTGCCGCTCGCGGAGCGGCTGACCAGCGGCCAGGGGATCGCGGCGCTGATCCTCTCCCCCACCCGCGAGATCGCCCTGCAGACCCAGGCGTTTCTCGACATCTTCGGCCAGGACCACAAGATCCGCACCGCCTGCCTGATCGGCGGGGTGACCATGGGCCCGCAGGTGCGTGCGCTGCACCAGAATCCGGACATCGTGGTGGCGACACCCGGCCGCCTGATCGACCACATGGAGCGCGGCACCGCCAAGGTGGGCCGCATCCATCACCTCGTCCTCGACGAGGCCGACCACATGCTCGACATGGGGTTCATGCCGCAGGTGCAGCGCATCCTCGCCGAGCTGCCGGTGGAGCGTCAGACCTTGATGTTCTCGGCCACCATGCCTCCCCCCATCGAACGGCTCGCGCAGCAGTTCATGATCAACCCGGTACGCATCGACATCCTCCCCGATGGGGGCGCCGCGTCCGGGATCAGCCACCGCCTCTACATGGTGGAGGAGGATGACAAGAAGGCCTGTCTGCTCGCCCTCCTCGGCCAGGAGCTGGGGAGCACGCTGGTCTTCATCCGCCGCAAGGTGGACGCCGAATGGCTGTCCGGCATGCTGGAGCGCGAAGGGCATCCGGTGGAGCGCATCCACTCCAACCTCTCCCAGGGGGAGCGCACCCAGGCGCTCCAGGGCTTCCGCGAAGGCGAGCACCGCATCCTCGTGGCGACCGACATCGCCTCCCGCGGCATCGACGTTCCGCGCGTGCGCCACATCATCAACTTCGAGATGCCCGAGACGGTCGAGGACTACATCCACCGCGCCGGCCGCACCGCCCGCGGGACCGCCAAAGGGATCGTCTCGACCATTGCCACCTGGATCGACAAGCCCCGCGTCAAGGAGATCGAGCAGACGCTCGGCGAAGAGATCCCCCGCTGCACCGTCCCCGGCGTCAGGCCCTACGTCGAGCTGACGCCCCGCACCAGCCTGGCCGGCGGTCGCAAGAACATGCGGGTCAAGCGGCGGTAGCCCCGGCCCGCTTTACAGGGGCAGGGTCAGGGCGACCTCCAATCCTCCTTCCGGCCGGTTCCTGGCGGCGATGGTGCCGCCGTGCTCCTCCACCACTCTCCTTGCGATCGGCAGGCCCAGGCCGGTGCCGGTGTCGTGGGTGGAGAAATAGGGATCGAAGATCCGCGGCAGGTTCTCCGGGCGCACCCCCGGGCCGTCGTCCAGCACGGACAGGTGGGCCAGGCCGGGCTCGCGGCGGAGGCGGACGACCACGTGCCCTCCGCCGGCCGCCGCGGCCCGCAAGGCGTTGTCGAGGATGTTGCGCACGGCGCGTTGCAGGAGCTTGGCGTCGAAGCGGGCCGGCAGGGGGCCGTCGAGGTCGAGCTCCAGGCTCACCCCGGCCGGCGGTGCGGCGCGGTAGCCGTCGATGAGGGCGGTGACCGCGGCGGCGAGGTCTCCCGGCTTGGGATCGATCTGGAGCAGCGCGCTGTAGGCCGAGAAGTCCGAGGCGATGGTGCGCAGCTCCTCCACCTGGGACAGGATGTTCGTCGTGCACCGCTCGAACACCGCGTCGAAGTGGCCGGGATCGCGCCGCCAGACCTCCCGCATGTGCTCGGTGGAGAGGCGGATCGGCGTCAGCGGATTCTTGATCTCGTGGGCGATGATGCGGGCCATCTCCGCCCAGGCGAGGAGGCGTTGGCCGCGCAGGACCTCCGTCGCATCCTCCAGAACCAGGAGCGCCGAGGGCTCCCCGGCCCCCGGCAGCGGCACCCAGACGATCGACCACTCGCGCTCGCCGTCACCGGTCTCCAGGCGCACCGTCTCGCGCGCCATCTCGCCGCCCACGGAGCGCAGAAAAGCGGCCACCGGAGCGAGCCGCTCCTGCTCCATCACCCGGAGATCCAGGTCCTCCCCCACCTCGGCCCCGAGCATCTCGGCCGCCACCCGGTTGCGCAACAGCACGCGGCGGTCGCCATCCACCGAGACGACGCCGGAGGTGACGTTCTCGACCATCCGCTCCACCACCTGCTTTTCACGCAGCAGCCGCTCCCGCCCTTCGGCGATGCGGCGCGCCATCTCGTCCACCGCCTCGACCAGGGCCGCCAGCTCCAGCTCGGTCGGCGCGAGGTCGAGCGAGGTGGCCCCCGCGGCGATGCGGCGGGTGCCGTCGACCAGCTCCATGAGCGGCCGGGTGAAGTTGCGGGCGAGGCGCATCCCCACCGCGACCAGCAGGCCGAAGAGGCCGGCGGTGGCCAACAGGGCATGGCGCCGCAGGTTCTCCAGCGCCGCCGCGGCCTCTTCCTGCTGGGCCAGGAGAGGCATGGAGAGGAAGAGCCCTTCCGTCCCCACTCCGGCCCCCGGCAGGCGCATGGGAGCGTAGATCTCCAGGTAATCGGTCCCGCCGACCTGGTTGGTGCGCGACGACAGGCCGTCCCCCCGGAGCGCCAGCCGGGAGAAGGTCTCGCCCGGAATGCGGTTCGGCAGGAGGCCCGCGGTGAACAGCTCGTGCTTGCTGGAGGCGTAGATGCTGCTGCCGTAGTAGAGGTTCACCTCGCGGTGGACGATCTCGGCGAGATGGATCAGCAGGCGGTCGCCGAGCACCGTATCGACGCCGAAGCCGGGCTGCAGGTTGAGCAGGCGCTCGGTGAGGATCTGCTGCGCCGAATCGAGCGCCGCCTCTCCCGCCTCGCGCTGCTGCCGCTGCAGGCGTTCTTCCATCGCCTTGACGAGGACGTAGTTGAGGAGGACGAGAGGCAACAGCAGGAGCAGGGTGTAGACGATCACGAGCCGCTTCGAGTAAGAGCGCAGCGAGCGGCGCAGCAGATCGCGGAACGCGGCGCGCGGCAGCCCCAGAAGGAGCACCGGCGGGGCGGCCAGGAGGGCCAGCAGGAGAACGCCGAGGGCGGCGAGCGCCACCCTCTCCACCGCATCGAGGGCCGCCGGGACGGGCAGATACACCACCTCCCAGCCGGCGCCGGTGCGGTGCACGTAGGCGCGGGCCCGGCCTGTCGGAGTCGCCACCACTCCGGAGGAGATCCCCTCGCGCCGGAGCGCCGGTGCGAGCGAAGGCTCCTCCGCCCACGGAGACAAGACCGCGCGGCCATCCGCCCGATAGAGGGCATACAAGACCTTCCCCTCCGGATCTCCCGCCGGCCCGGCTGCCGGGCCGCCGCGCAGCAGTCCGGCCTCGACGCCGCGCACCCGCAGCGCGCTTGCCGGCTCGAAGCCGGGTCGCGGCAGCAGCCAGAACGTGATCCGTCCCCAGGGAGCTCGGTTCGACCGCAGCTCCACGGTGCCCTCGACGAGAGCGCTCTCCCAGCCGGGCAGCCGCAGCCCTTCCCAACGGGCCGGGCTCTTGTCGACCCGGCCCTGTTCGGTCAGTGGCATGCCGAAGGAGAACGACGACGGCGCACCCCCGTCCAGCGGCTCGACCAGGATCGCCGAAAGGGCATGCGGACGGGCCATCGGCGACGACCGCCAGAGGGTATAGGCGAGATCCTGCCGGTCCAGCCCGGCGGGCGACCGCGGCACCATGGCGGCGAGATCGCGTCCGGCCAGCGAGCGGCGGATCTCGGCATCCAGCGCTTGCACCGTGGCCGCGGCCGGAGGCGAGAGAAACGGCAGGACCTCCTCCCGCGCCCAGCCCCGCAGGCGCATCCGGTACGCCACCTCCCAGACCGCCGAGGCGGCCAGCGCCGCGAGAACGGCCAGGGCGACCAGGGAGAGGCCCCTTTCCAGTCTCTGCCCGTTCGCGAAGAGGGCGCTCCCCGCCCCTCCGGCGGCGAGAAGCGGCAAGGTGAGCGCCGGAACGTCGCAGAGCGCCGCACCCACCAGCAGCGCCGCAAAGGCACCCCAGGTCCAGAGCTCGCCCGGCGGTGCCCCGGTCCCGGCGCGGCGGCCGGAGAGGACGAGCAGTCCGAGCGCCGCCATGGTCAAGGCGACGCGCAGACCGAGCACCTCCGCGCTCGGCGCGAGGCCCGCCGCGAGATCGAGCGGTGGCCGGCCCCACTGGCATCCCCAGGCGACGCCGGTGAGCCCCAGAACCACCGCCGCCCCACGGGCGGCCACCACCCAGGCGCGCAGCAGGGGACCCGCCGGGCGCCCGAACAAACCCCAGACGGCAAGAGCCAGCCCTGCCACCAGCAGGCTCTGATGGAGAGGAATGAGCCGTGCGGCCCGGCCCGCGGCGAAGACACCGCACAGGAAGAGGAGAAAGATCCAGCCGCGCGACTCCGGCTGTTTCAAGGGCGGGGCATCGAGCGGCAGGACGAGGCCGACCGCCCGGACCACCGCCAGGGCGAGAAAGGCCAAGGCGAGGGCTCCCCAGACCACAGGCGGCACCCACGGCCAGGTAGGCACCGCATCCGCGGCCAGCCGCTCCAGGACCAGCGAGGGCGACCCGGGGAGAGAGACGAGGAGGGTCCCCGGCCGCGCCAGCTCCGGCCGCTCCACCACGGTCCACCGCCGGCGCGTGACGTCCGCGGGAAACGGCAGCACAACGGTCGAGGAGCTCGCGCCCGCCACCACCCGCCACGGGCGGCGCCAATCGTGGACCGGCGCCACCGCCAGCAAGGTGACCGCCTCGAAGCTCACCTGGGCATGGCGGCCCGCCCGCGGCATCTGTTCGGCGTCGAATTCATGGAGGAGCCCCTCGCCCGACCAGGCGACCGCCACGCCATCCTGGTCGATCAGCAGCAGGGACCGGCGCTCGCGGCCGCTGGCGGGCTCGATCTCCGCCAGGAGGCGGAACGCCTGGCGGGTCCGCTCGGGATCCAGGGTATCTCCCTCCGATGTCCGGGGAAGCTCGCCCAGCTGCGCCGCAATCGCGGCGGCCGCGGTCGCCGCCTCCCCCTGCAGCCCTTTCCACAGCCGGTCATATTGGCGGCGCGCCGACTCGATCTGCGCGCCCTCCTCTGCCCTCGCGCCCCGCTCCGCCTCCCAGCGCAGGCCGAGGGCACCGGCGGCGATCCCCAGGAGAAGGAGGACGATGAGGGCTTCCTGGCGGGTCGGGCGCGTCCGCACCCACGCGAGAGCGGCCACCCCCAGGAGAAGAAGGGACCACGGCGCAACGAAAAACGGCGCGGCGAGCGCGCCGAGCAGGAAGAGGCCACGGAGGAGCGAAAGTCGCACCGGCCTCCCTGGGTCAGCGCGGCACCATGGGGAGATCGACGCCCGTCCGGTGGCCGAATTCGAGGGCTTCCGGGTAGCCGGCGTCGGCATGGCGCACGACGCCCATGCCGGGATCGCTGGTCAGCACCCGCTCCAGCCGCCGGGCGGCGGCTTCGCTGCCGTCGGCCACGATGACCATGCCGGCATGGAGCGAATAGCCGATCCCCACGCCGCCCCCGTGGTGCACCGAGACCCAGGTGGCGCCGTTGACGGCGTTGATCATCGCGTTGAGGATCGGCCAGTCGGCGATTGCGTCCGAGCCGTCGCGCATGCCCTCGGTCTCGCGGTTCGGCGAGGCGACCGAGCCGCAGTCCAGGTGATCGCGGCCGATGACGATCGGCGCCTTCACCCGGCCGGAGGCCACCAGGTCGTTGAACACCTTCCCCGCCCGCGCCCGCTCACCGTACCCGAGCCAGCAGATGCGCGCCGGCAGGCCCTGGAACGCCACCCGCTCGCGCGCCAGGCGGATCCACCGCGCCAGCGCCTCGTCCTCGGGGAAGGTCTCCAGGATCGCCTGGTCGGTCACCGCCAGGTCCTCCGGATCGCCCGACAGGACCGCCCAGCGGAACGGCCCCTTGCCTTCGCAGAACAGCGGCCGGATGAACATCGGCACGAAGCCGCCGATGTCGAACGCCCGCTCGACGCCGGCCACCAGGGCCTGGCCGCGCAAGTTGTTGCCGTAGTCGAACGTCACCGCGCCGCGCTCCTGGAGGGTGAGCATGGCGCGCACGTGCGCCGCCATGGAGGCCATGGAGCGCTCCACGTAGCGCTGCGGGTCGTCGTGGCGCAGGCGCAGCGCGTCGGCGAACGCCAGGCCGTGCGGCACGTAGCCCTCCAGGTTGTCGTGCGCCGAGGTCTGGTCGGTCAGCGCGTCGGGGACGATCCCGGCGGCGATCAGGTGCTCCAGGAGATCGACGGCGTTGCACTCGACGCCGATCGAGATCGCCTCCTTGCGGTCGCGCGCTTCCAAGGCCTGCGCGACACCGGCCGCCAGGCTCGGCGCCACGGTGTCGAGATACCGCGTCTGGAGCCGCCGCTCGATGCGGGTCGGATCGACCTCGGCGACCAGGCAGACGCCGCCGTTCATGGTGACCGCCAACGGCTGCGCACCGCCCATCCCGCCCAGGCCGGCGGTGACGGTGAGCCGGCCGGCGAGCGAGCCGCCGAAGTGCTGGCGGGCGCATTCGGCCAGCGTCTCGTAGGTGCCCTGCAGGATGCCCTGGCTGCCGATGTAGATCCACGAGCCCGCGGTCATCTGGCCGTACATGGTGAGCCCCAGCCCTTCCAGGCGCCGGAACTCGTCCGCCGTCGCCCAGTGCGGGACGAGCAGCGAATTGGCGATCAGCACCCGCGGTGCGTCCGCGTGCGAGCGGAACACGGCCACGGGCTTCCCCGACTGGACGAGCAGGGTTTCGTCGTCGCCCAGGCGCCGGAGCGTCGCCACGATCGCGTCGAAGCACTCCCACGTCCGCGCCGCCTTGCCCGAGCCGCCATACACCACCAGCTCGTCCGGCCGCTCCGCGACGTCCGGGTCGAGGTTGTTCATCAGCATCCGCAGCGCCGCCTCCTGCTGCCAGCCGCGGCAGGAAAGGGTGGTGCCACGCGGTGCGTGCACGGTGCGGGGTCCGGAGGTGGTCACAGGAGCGGCGGGGGTGGCGGAGGTGGCGGTCGTCATGGAAGGGTATTGTACCTCTCGTCCTATTCGCCGCGAATCCGGACCCTCTCGTCCTCAATGATCCAGAGTCGGCCCGCCGGTTCCTCAAACCGGAACAGCCGCACCGCCCTTTCAAGAGCTTGCAGGACAGCCGGAGTGTCCTGCCTCTTGAGACGAAGAACCAGAAAACCGGGAAAGTCGTGAGGCGGATAGGCTCGGACATCCGCAAAGTCCACGTCGAGCGTGACGAGGATCCGCTCCTCGGCCTGGCAGATGGACGCGATTCCGGGATCGATCCAGCCCTGGAGCCCCTGATCGAGAACACTCAGGGCATCGTGGCCCGCTGCACGCAGCAGCTCCGCCGCCTCCAAGGGCACGTTCTCGTCGGTCTTGAACTTCAAGCGCTACGCTTGGATGGCGACGAAGCGTTCCCGGGTCAGATCCGCGGCGTACGAGACGGCAGCCTGCACCGCGTCGCGCGTCAAGGAAGGATAGCTGCGCAGAATGGCCTCGGGCTCCAAGCCCACCGCCAAGTTGTCGAGCACCACGGAGACCATGATCCTCGTGCCTTTGATGCACGCCTTGCCGTGGCAGATCAGGGGATCGACGGTGATGTGTTCGCGCCAGTCCATGGTGGCCCTCCTCGCACGGAATCATACCCTGTTCGTGGCCCCTCTGCCCGGCTCCGACCGGCTCCCGTTATAAGATCCCCCCGTGAGCCCCCACAAATCTTTCGCGATCCCTCTCGTGCTGGCGACCTTCCTCGCCGCCGCCCCCGCCCGGGCCGTCGATCTCGCCGCGGAGCTGGAAGCCTTCCTCCGCGTTCCGGCCGTGGCCGGCCGGGAGGAGCCGGGGCGCGACTTCCTCCGTCAACGGCTCGCGGGTCTTCCTCTGGAAACCGACAAGGCCGGCAACCTGGTCGCCGTCGTCGGCTCCGGAGCGCCGCGGCGCCTGGTGGCCTGCCCGCTCGGCGAGCCGGGGCTTGTGGTGACCGGCATCGAGCCGGACGGCTATCTGCGCCTCTTCCCGGCCGCCGGTGCGCCGGTCGGAGCGCTCTGGACGCAGGCGCACGAGGGGCACGTCGTGATGATCGGCGGCTCCCGCGGCCTCGTGCCCGGCACCGTGACGCTGCGCTCCGTCCACCTGATGCAGGGAACGGACGGCGACGAGCCGCAAAAGCCCTTCCAACTGGCGGACGCCTGGGTGGACGTCGGTGCCGAGTCCGCCGCGGAGGTGGCGGAGCTGGGCGTCCGGCGGCTCGACCCGGTGAGCCTCCTGCGCCGGCCGGTGCGCCTCGCCGGCGGACGGATCGCCGGGCCGTCCGCTCGCGCCAAAGGCGCCTGCCTCGCGGCGGTCGAAGCGGCGCGCACGCTCCAGGCCCATCCCGGCACCGGGACGACCGTCTTCGCCTGGACCGCCAACGACCTCGTCAACGGAGCGGGCCCGGCGTACCTCCTGCGCCAACGGGGTCCCTTCGCAGAGACGGCGCCCCTCGACCTGCCGGTCCTTTACCCGGGAACCCCCGTGGAAACGGTCGCGGTGGAGGACGTCCGCCGGCTCGCCGATTCCCTCGTCGCTTTCGGCGGCGGCTCCGTGGCGCCTTCCAGCCAGCCGCCCCTGCCTCCCCCACCGGCTCTCGCGCCACCGGCCGGCGGACACGAGGAGGTGGCGGACCTGGTCGGCCGGCTGATCGAGATCCCGGCGGTCAGCGGCGCCGAGGAGCCGGTGCGCGCGGAGATCCGGCGGCGCCTCCCCGCCTGGGCGAAGCCCGAGGTGGACGCCCAAGGGAACCTCCTCGTCACCTTCGGCCAGGGGGCGGAGCACGTCCTTTTCGTGGCCCACATGGACGAGGTGGGATTCCGGGTCACCGAGATCCTCCCGGACGGCCGGCTGCAGCTCGAAAAGCGCGGCGGCCTCGTCTCCTCCGTGTGGGAGGCGCAGGCGGCCGCGGTGCACGGCGACCGCGGGCCGGTTTCCGGCGTCTTCGAGCCCCGCGCGGACTGGAGCACCGCCACCGTCCGGGCGCCACCCGGCCCCCCCGCCGTCTTTCTGGGCGTCGCCTCCGCCCAGGAGGCCGTGGCCCTCGGCGTCCGGGTGGGGAGCACGGTCACCCTGCCCAAGCAGATGTTCCGCCTCGGCCGCCACCGGGGCGCCGGGCGGGGTTTCGACGACCGCAACGGCTGCGCCGCCCTCCTCCTCGCCCTGCGCCAGATCGATCCTGCGCAGCTCAAGCGCCGGGTCACCTTCGCCTGGGTGATCGAGGAAGAGACGGGGCTCGTCGGCTCCAAGGGTCTGGCGGAGCGGATGGCGGACCTCACCCGCGTCCATCCGGTGGACACCTTCGTCTCCGCCGACACGCCGCGCGAGAGCCGGCAGTACGCCGACGCCCCCCTCGGCCGCGGCGCGGTGCTGCGCACCATGGACAACGCGACCCTCCTGCCCCGGGAGCTGATCGACCGCTATCTCGCCCTCGCCGGCCGCCACGGCATCCCGGTGCAATACGGCTTCACCGGCGGCGCCACCGACGGCGTCTCGTTCCTCCCCTTCGGCGTCGAGATGATCCCGTTCTCCTGGCCCGGCCGGTCTTCCCATTCCCCGGTCGAGATCTCCGACTTTCGCGACGTCGAGGCCCTGATCCGCCTCATCGTGGCCGCCGCGACGGAGTAGCCCGATGCTCAACGACCTCTACGGCCCGACCTCGCTCGCGCTCCTGACCGATCTCTACCAGCTCACCATGGCCTACGGCTATTGGAAGTCCGGCACGTGGGACCGCGAGGCGGTCTTCCTGCTGCACTTCCGCAAGCCGCCCTTCGCCTCCGGCTATACCATCGCCTGCGGGCTCGACCCGGCGATCGAATTCATCGAGCGTTTCCGCTACACCCCGGAGGATCTGGACTACCTCGCCACCTTGCGCGGCAACGACGGAAGCCCTCTCTTCGAGACCGCTTTCCTCGACGTGCTGCGCCGGCTCGAGCTCACCTGCGACATCGACGCCATCCCGGAAGGGACCGCGGTCTTTCCTCACCAGCCGCTGCTGCGCGTCCGCGGCCCGCTCCTCCAGGCCCAGCTGCTCGAAACACCACTCCTCAACCTGATCAATTTTCAGACCCTGATCGCCACCAAGGCGGCGCGCGTCTGCCTCGCGGCACAGGGCGAGCCGGTGCTCGAGTTCGGCCTGCGCCGCGCCCAGGGGATCGACGGTGCCATGGCCGCCTCGCGCGCCGCCTATGCCGGCGGCTGTGCCGCCACCTCGAACGTCCTCGCCGGCAAGCACTTCGGCATCCCGGTGCGCGGCACCCACGCGCACAGCTGGGTGCTCTCCTTCGACAGCGAGCTCGAAGCGTTCGAGGCCTATGCCCGCGCCCTGCCCAACAACTGCGTCTTCCTGGTCGACACCTTCGACACCCTCCTCGGCGTGCGCCACGCGATCGAGATCGGCCGCCGGCTGCGCGCGCGGGGCCATGAAATGGCGGGCATCCGCCTCGACTCGGGGGACCTCGCCTGGCTGAGCATCGAAGCCCGGCGCCTGCTCGACGAAGGTGGATTTCCCCGCGTGCAGATCGTGGCGAGCAGCGAGCTCGACGAGCACCTCATCGAGAGCCTGAAGCTCCAGGGCGCCAGAATCGCCGTCTGGGGCGTCGGCACCAAGCTGGTCACCGGCGACGAGGATCCGGCGCTCGGCGGCGTCTACAAGCTGACCGCGATCCGCGATCCGCGCGAGCCGCACGAGCCGGGCGGCGCCTGGAAACACAAGGTCAAGCTCTCCGAGCAGTCGGTCAAGATCACCACTCCCGGCCTGCTCCAGGTCCGGCGCTTCTCCCAGGGGGCCGAGTTCATCGCGGACATGATCTGGGACGAGCTGCTCGGCACGCCTCCGGACGCGCCGACCCTGGTCGATCCGAACGACCTGACCCGCCGCAAGGAGATCGCGGCGGGGACCCCCTCCGAAGAGCTGCTCGTCCCCATCTTCCGCCAAGGGCGCCGCGTCTACGATCCACCGCCGCTCGACGCCGTCCGTGCCCGCACGCTCGACCAGCTCGGCCATTTTCACAGCGGCATCAAGCGCCTGATCAATCCGCACCAATATCCCGTCGGCCTGGAGCTGGGTCTGTTCGACCTGAAAACCCAGCTCATCCTGGAAGCCCGCGGCCACGTGCACGCCGCGGCGGGAGCCCACGGGCACGGAGAGCACCCATGAATCATCCCGAGCTTCCCCTTCCCGACTTCTACCGCGCCGCGCACGCCCACGACTGGTCCTATGCGCCGGACCAGCACGCCCTCTTCCTCGCCGCCCGCGCCTGGCGCAAAGAGCACGGCCTGCGGCCGGCGGGGGACGATCGCAAGAAGGTCCACCTCGTGCTGGTGGACGTGCAGAAAGATTTCTGTTTTCCCCGCGGGACGCTCTACGTCGGCGGCAGGAGCGGCACCGGGGCGATGGACGACAGCGACCGTATCGCGCAGTTCCTCTATCGCAACCTGGCCAACGTGTCGGAGGTCACCTGCACCCTCGACACCCACTTTCCCTTCCAGATCTTCTCCCCCGCCTTCTGGCTCGGCGCGGACGGCGAGCCACCGGCGCCGCATCAGGAAATCACCACGGAGGACATCCGCGCCGGCCGCATGCGGCCCAATCCCGATCTCGCCGCCTGGGTGGAATCCGAGGTCGACGCGGCATGGCTGCAGAAGCAGGTGGAGTCCTATTGCGCCAAGCTGGAGAAGGCCGGGAAATACAAGCTCTACCTCTGGCCCCCGCACTGCCTGCTGGGCAGCGACGGGCACCCGCTGGCCGGGGTGATCCACGAGGCGCGGCTCTTTCATGCCTATACGCGCAGCGCCCGCGGCGGCATCGAGATCAAGGGCGATCACGCCCTGACCGAAAACTATTCCGTCCTCGCTCCGGAGATCCTTTTCACCTGGGACGGCCGCCAGATCGCACATCGCAACGCCCGCTTCATCCAGACCCTGCTGGAGGCCGACGCCGTCGTCCTCGCCGGCCAGGCCTCCAGCCACTGCGTGAAGAGCACGCTGGACGACCTTCTCGTCGAGATCGGCGCGCGCGACCCCGACCTGGCCCGCAAAGTCTGGGTGCTCGCCGACTGCATGTCCGCCGTCGCCGTCCCCGACCCGGCCCGGCCGGGAGAGTTTCTCTTCGACTTCACCCCCCAGGCCGAGGAATCCCTGCAACGCTGGGCCGCCGCCGGCATGCACGTGGTGCGCTCGACGGACCCGATTGCAGAGTGGGAGTGAGAGCGCGTCAAGCTCCCGTGGCCGCCAGGAGCGCCGCGAAGTCGGCGTAGTGGAGGATCTCCACCCCGGGCCGGCCCGGTTGCTCGGCGTTGATCTGCATCGCACGGCCGAGGTCTTCGACCCGGATCTCGTGAAAGCGGCTCGGGAGGAGCCAGGAGACCGCGGGGATGAGGAGCTGCGTGAGCCGGTCCTGCAGCCCGTAGCGGATCTCCCGGGTCACCAGCAGACTGGGACGAAAGAAGCTGGTCCTCTCGATCCCCGCGGCGGCCACGCCCTCTTCCGCAGCACCTTTGAGCCGCAGGTAGAACGAGCTCGCCTGCGGCGTGGCCGCGGCCGAGGAGAGGAGGGAGACATGCCGCGCCCCCGCGGCGTGGGCGCCGCGGGCGAAAGCGGCGGCGGACTCGACGTCGATCCGCCACACCTCCTCTTTCGCCATCTTCCGCGGCTGGCCGACTCCCAGGGTACAGAAGGCGGCGTCACACCCCGGGACCATCGCCGCCTCCCGTTCGATCTCCTCCGGCCGGCTCATGTCGAAGACGACCTGCTGCAGCTTTTCCTGACCGGGGAGACCCTCGAACATGGCGACCCGCCGCCGGGCCAGGGTCGTGACCGCCGCGCACCGCGGAGAAGCCAGAAGCTCGCGCACGAGGGCCGAGCCGACGGCCCCCGTGGCGCCGATGACGAGAGCGCGATAGCTGTCCATGGCGGCATCTTACCCCGCCCGGTGCTACTCTTCGCGCCAAGCAGCGACGCTGGCTCCATGCCGAGGAGTGGGAGATGAGCATGCTTGTAGCGAAGACCCTGCAACGCACAGCGATCACGACGATCCTCATGGCCGGCCTGTGGACGATCGGCTGCACCACCCACCGGCCCCCCGCCACGGCCGACGCTCCGAAGCCGCAGGCACCTCCCCCCGCTGCAGCACCCGCCGAGGCCGCCCCGCAGCCCCGGCTGCGCGACCTCTGCCGCGGCGAGGCCGGCGACGGCGAGCTGCTGGACGAGACGAAGCGCCGCCTGGAGGAAACGTTCTGCGGTGCGAACCTCTGGTTCGACGGCCTCTTCGGCGGCGAGCCCGACGTCGAGAACGCGCGCCAGACCTCCGGACGGGTCGAGCTGTCCACTCTCTACACAGAGCACGACGGGTTCGACGTCAGAGGCCGCTTGCGCCTGCGCTACAACCTGCCCGCCCTGGATCGCCGGATCAACCTGTTTCTCGGCCGCGACGACCGCGACCAGGTCGTCGAGGACCGCCTGGAGGGGTTCGCCATCCGCTCCTCGGTCTTCGGCCTGGAAACCGAGGAGCAGTGGCTCGCCGGCCTCGGCTATGCGCCGCCGGGCCGCTGGGCGAGCAAGTTTGACTTTCGCGTCGGGGGCCGGCTGAAGACCGCACCGGAGATCTTCGCCCAGTCGCGCTACCGGCACAACGCCTTCGTCGGCGAGCACAGCGTCT
This sequence comes from Holophagales bacterium UBA5704, assembly GCA_002420005.1. Classification (GTDB taxonomy): domain Bacteria; phylum Acidobacteriota; class Thermoanaerobaculia; order Multivoradales; family UBA5704; genus UBA5704. The sequence goes on from DIHE01000094.1 coordinate 16,287, forward strand.
GGCGGTTCCGCGAGACGGTCTTCTGGGAGAACCGCGAGGGTTTCGGGTCGACCACCGGCCTCGATTTCGACCGGGTGCTGCGGCGTGATCTCCTCTTCCGCTGGGGTAACGTCGGCACCATCTCGGAGTCGACCGAGGGAATGACCTGGCGCTCGGCGGCCGTCCTCTACCACAACCTCCACAAGGCGCGGGCGGTGGCGGCGGAGCTCTTCCTGCGCGGCGCCACCGGAGACGACGTCCAGCTGCGCGAGTACGGCGCGCGCACCGTCTACCGCCAGCCGGTCGGCAAGCCCTATCTCTTCGGCGAGCTGACCGCCGGCTATACCTGGCCCCGCGAGGAGCGCCACCAGCCCCGCGAAGGCTCGGCGATGCTCGGCCTCAGCCTGGAGCTGCTGTTCGGCCGCAAACCCCGGTAGCCCCCGCCTCAAGCGGCCACGCGCCGGCGCCGGCTGAACATGTGCAGCAGCGCCCAGCAGCCCACCGCCGCCGCCAGATGCTTGAGAGGATGGCCGCTCACCGTGCCGCCCAAGGCGCGGTAGATCTCGTGGTCCCACATTTCGAAGGCCTTGGCAGAGCCATAGGCGGCGAGGGCGAGAAACACCCAGACGCCCCCCGTGTAGCGAGGCCGGTAGAAGGCCATGAGCAGGGGAATGAGCAGGAGCGGGAAAAACTGCACGAGGGCATAGAGCCGCAGGTCCCCCGCGCCGCGCAGCTCGCCGGCATACCAGAAGAGGACGCTGGAAACGCCGATGCCGAGGAGCGGCCAGAGCAGCAACCGGTAGGCATGCCGGCCGAGCCGCTCGCCGACGATGCCGGCGAAGAATCCCATGAAGCCGAGCGTCATCGGCAGCCGGTCCCAGACCAGCGAGGCATTGTCCGGACGCAGGTGGTACCACGCCGAGCCGAAGCCCGTCAGGAAAATGCCGAGAAACAGCAACAGCCACGCCGCCGTCTCGCTCATCTCCGCCGCACCCGCAGGCTCCACCAGCCGCCGCCGCAGGCGCAGCAGCCCTACGCCGCCGATCACCAGAAACGGCAGGTTGGAGACGACGTTCAGGAAATTGGGGACGCCGAGAAACGCCCGGGTGTCCGCGAACCGGTGATAGGCCGGGTCCTGCGGAATCGGCGGCTGGCTGAACACCACCGCCGCCGAGAGCGCGGTCACCCCCAGCAGGGCGAGCAGGCGGAAGCGGGTGGCGCGGGTGGTCACCGTCAAGAGGTGAAGCCGATGCGCTTGTGGCTGCCGTCGCAGAACGGCTTGTCGCCGGAGGCACCGCAGCGGCAGGCGGCGGCGCGCGTGCAGGGGGCTTCCGTCCCCTCGGCGGCACGGAGGGTGAACGCTCCCTGCAGGAGGAGCGGGCCGTCGGGCAGGCAGACCACGCGCAGCGGGGCCCCCTCCGCCGGTTCTCCGGGCTGGGCCGGCAGCTTCGCCCAGGACCCCAGGTCCTGGAAACCGGCTCCGCCGTGCGAGTTGTCGCAATACGGCTTATTCTTCGAGGCTCCGCAGCGGCAGAGCGCGACGCGGGTGTCCGTGGCCACCACGGTGCCGTCCGCGGCGGCGATCTCGATCCGGCCGCGGGCGTAGAGCGGACCATGCGGCACCAGGGTCACCTGGTTCTCCGCCGGCACCGGCTCGGCCGCAGCCCGTTGCGCCGGCTCGAAATGCAGCGCCCCGGTCGGGCAGCGCGCCACCACCGCGGCGATCTCCTCCGCCCCGGCGGCATCCGGCCGCACCCAGGGGCGCGCCTTCGAGTCGAACACCGCCGGCAAGCCGCGCACACACTCGGCGGCATGAATGCACCGTTTCAGATCGAACGTCACGGCGCCCTCGCGCCCTTCATACCTGTGAAGCTGGCTCATACGGTCTCCCCGGCCCCCCGGCCGATGAACGGCTTCAGTATACTGCGCCCATGATGCGCCGCTTTCTCTGGATTCTCGCGCTTTTCGCCGCCGTGCCCGCCTGGGGCCAGGAGGATGGCCAGGCCGCCCTCCGGGCACAGCTCGCCCGCATCGCGGAGCTGCGGACCAGCCGCCCGGGCGACGGGCTGTTGGCGTACTACCAGGCCCTCACCCATGCCGCTCTGGGCGACAAGGGTGCGGCGCTGGCGCAGCTGCGCGGGCTCCTGGGCCGGCATCTCGGCCTGATCCCCGCTCCCGGCCTGGGATTCGAAGGCCTCTGGGAGGACGCCGACTTCCAGGCGGTTCGCCGGCAGCTCGAAGCGGAGGAGGAACGGACCCCGGACGCCCCGGTGGCGATCCGGCTCACCGATCCGAAGCTGATTCCCGAGGGAATCGCCTGGGACGGCAAGGGCCGGCGCTTCTTCCTGGGGAGCATTGCGCAGCGCAAGATCCTCACCGTCGACCCCCGCGGCAGGACACGGAATTTCTCGCGCACCCGCGACCATCTCGACGCCGTGCTGGGTCTCGCCGTGGACGCACAACGCAACCGCCTGTACGCCGTCAGTACCAACGGCTTCGAAGCCGCGGCGGCCACGGCGCGGCGCAATGCCGTCGTCGCCTATGACCTGCGCAGCCGGCGCCGGATCGCCCGCTTCGACATCGCGGAAGCCTTGCAGCTCAATGACGTCGCCGTCGCGCCGGATGGCACGGTTTATGTGAGCGATTCGGCCGCCGGCAGCGTGTACCGGCTGCCACCCGGTGCCCGCGATTTTGTGCCGCACGGGAAGACGGGCGCCTTGCCAGGGGCCAACGGTCTCGCCGTGGCGCCCGATGGCAAGCTGTACGTCACCCTCGACACCGGAATCGCCCTGATGGAGGGAGGAACCCTGCAACGCCTGTCGCAGCCGGACACCGTCGTGACCGGCTGCCTGGACGGCCTCTACTGGTACGAGGGCGATCTCCTCGGCATCCAGAACGGCTGCAATCCGGGCCGGGTGGTCCGCATCCGGCTGGGCGAGCAGGGCCGGCAGATCGTGGGGCTGCAGGTTCTCCAGTCCCACCATCACGCCGCCTTCGACGAGCCGACCACCGGCGCCCTGGCGGACGGCGCGCTCTACGTCATCGCCAACTCCTACGTGGGCCGCCATCAACCCGACGGCAGCCTCAAGGACCCGGCCACCCTGCAACCCACCGCGCTGGTCGCCGTGCCACCGGCACCCGCCACGGCGGCTCCCGCCTCGCCGCCACTCGGCCCTCCGCGACGGCGCCGTTGACGCCTCGGCAGGTACCGCTAGTAGGCCATGTAGCTTGCCATCGGATTTCGTACGACCGCCGTGTAGCCCCAGGCAACGCCGGAGAGGAAAAGCACGAACGGCAAGCAGACATAGAGGGCGAGCAGCCAGCGCCAGCGACGCAGGCGTGCCAGGTGCAGCGCAGCGAGCAGGTAACCACAGCAGAGAGCAGCCAGCGAGTACTCGAGAACCACCCGCGATTCCGAGTCTCCGAGCCCCTCATACCAGTCCCGAGCGAAATATCTCAGAGCATGGACACCGAGGACGAATCGCCGTGCAGCACTATGAACGAGCGTCTCAGGCGGAATCGGGTCGTGGCGGGTCGAGAGCTGGACGGGGGGACCGAGTGATTTCCGGTCTTCGTACGACAGGTCCTCTGTGGTGGGCGAACAAATGGTGGCGCTCCAGCGGGACCGATCCGCCGGGTCCTGAACGGCGAAGACCGTATAGACCTGGCCCCAGGTAAACCGGAAAGAACAGTTGCCGGCCGCGTCCAGCAGCGTCAGTCTGTCTTCGATGGCGCCTTTCCACCGCGCGTCAACCCTGAACGTGTAGGAGTTGCCGATCGTCTCCAGGTCCCCGATGCGAAAGAAGACCGGCCATACGTTGGTGACAGTGCCTTCGAACACGGCATCGGCTCGGGCGAGCCCTTCGAGTGGCGTGAGGACCTTTCCGCAACTACAGCCGCACGCGGGGTGCGCGGCCAGAAAAACCGGAACCACCAGGAGCAGAAGACTGCATGGGATCCGTGCGTTCGTCTTTCGCGCCTGCATAGAGGAGCTTTCCAGCCGTCCGAGGGTCTCGCCCACCTTTCCTCCCTGGCCCCTCCGACCGATGAGCGGCTTCAGTATACGGCGCTCCCCCGGTCTCGCCACGCCCTTCTCCCGTGCTATCGTCCTGTCGATCTCTCGATCATCTGGGACGACCGGTCCCAGGCACGGAAGGGAGCACGGATTGCGGACCCCGGTCCTCCTTGTGGCGTTCCTCGCGGCCAGCCTCCTGGCCGCTCCGGCTCAAGCCGCGGTGTCCCCACCCGACCGCGCCGCCGAGAACCGGGCGCTCGTCCAGCGGCTCGTGCTCGACCGCGCGGCGGCGGTCGCCAGAGTCCAGCGCCTCGCGGACGAGCGGGAAGAGCAGCTCTTCGCGGAGCTTGCCGCCAAGGACCGCCGCCTGCGGGCGGAGCAGGCCACCCGCAAGGCGGCGCAAGCCGAGCTGGCCGCGGTCACCGCCGAGCGCCAGCGCCTTGTGGACGAAATCGCCGCCCGCAACCGCCAGTTCGCCGCAGAGATCGAGGACTACCGCCGCCAGGTCGCCTCGATCGCCGACTCTCCGGACCCGCGCAGGCGCGAAGCCCTGAAACGCTTTGCCGAAGGGGATCGCGAGATCCGCGACGAAAGCTTCGCCACCCTGGTCGCGATTCAAAAGGCCGAGACGAAAGCGGCCGCCGCCGGCTGGCGCGAGATCGCCGCCCTCGCCCAGGACCGCAAGGATCGCGGCGAAATGGGGACCGCCGAGGTGATCCCGCTTTACGAAACGGCTCAGGCCACAGATCCCGACTACACCTGGGGCTGGATCGAGCTGCGGCGGCTCTACCAGGAAGCCGGCCGCCTGCCGGAGGCACGCCACGCAGCACAGCAGGCCCTGGCGCAAGCCCAGGATGATCGGGACAGGACCGTTGCGGGAATGGAGCTCGGGAGCGTGCTGGTCGCAATGGGGGACCTGGCCGGCGCGCGAAATCGCTTCGAGGAGGCCCTCGAGATCGCCGAACGGCTGGCCGCGGACAACCCCACCAGCGCACCCGTGCAGAGGCTCCTCAGCTCCAGCCTCTGCAAGCTTGGAGATGCGCTGGTCCTTAAGGGAGATCTGGCGGGCGCCCGGAACCACTTCGAGGCGGCCCTCAAGATCGCCGAACGGCTGGCTGCGGATCATCCCGGCAGCTCCCAAGCACAGGGAGACCTCAGCGTAAGCCTCAACAAGCTCGGGGAGGTGCTGGTCACCGAGGGAGATCTGGCAGGCGCCCGGAACCACTTCGAGAGGGCACTGCAGACTCGCGAGCGGCTGGCTGCGGACAACCCCACCAGCGCACAAGCACAGAGAAACCTCAACATCAGCCTGGAGAAACTAGGGGACTTGCTGGTCGCAGCGGGAGATCTGGCGGGCGCCCGAAAGCGTTTCGAAGAGGCCCTCAAGATCGCCGAGCGGCTGGCCGCGGACAACC
>DIHE01000094.1:21955-22093 GCA_002420005.1 Holophagales bacterium UBA5704
CGCACAAGCACAGAGAGACCTCAGCATCAGCCTGGAGAGCCTCGGGGATGTGCTGGTCGCAGCGGGGGATCTTGCAGGCGCCCGAAAACGCTTTGAGGAAGGCCTCAAGATTCGAGAGCGGCTGGCCGCGGACAACCC
>DIHE01000094.1:22352-73857 GCA_002420005.1 Holophagales bacterium UBA5704
CGCACAAGCACAGAGAGACCTCAATGCCAGCCTGGAGAGTCTCGGCAGCGTGCTGGTCGCAGAGGGGGACCTGGCGGGCGCCCGAAGGCGCTTCGAGGAAGGCCTCAAGATCGCCGGGCGCCTGGCCGCGGACAACCCCACCAGCGCGGAAGCCCAGAGAGACCTCAGCATCAGCCTGGAGAAACTCGGGAGCGTGCTGGTCGCAGCGGGGGATCTGACGGGAGCCCGCAACCGCCTCGAGGAAGACCTCAAGATCACCAAGCGGCTGGCCGAAGACAGCCCCACCAGCGCGGAAGCCCAGAGAGACCTCAGCCTCTGCCTGGAGAAACTCGGGGACGTGCTCGTCGCAGCGGGAGATCTGGCAGGCGCCCGAAAACGCTTTGAAGAGGCCCTCCAAATCGCCGAGCGGCTGGCCGCGTACAACCCCGCCAGCGCACAAGCCCAGCGCGACCTGATCGTCTGCCACATCAAGCTCGGCGGCCTGCCGGGCGGCGAGCACCACTGGAGCGCAGCGCTCCATATCGCCCTCGCCCTCCAAAGCCAGGGCCGCCTGGCTCCGCGCGATGCCTGGCTGGTCGATGCTCTACGAGCGAAGGTCTCTGCAGCCGAGAACGCCGAGCCATGACCGATGTCTTCCTCTCCTACAAACGCGAGGACGAAGCCCGCGTTGCGCCGATCGTCGAAGGCCTGCGGGCCGCCGGCCTTTCCGTGTGGTGGGATCGCGACATCCCGGGCGGAGAGTCGTGGCGCCAGACGATCGGTGAGCATCTGGAGGCCGCCCGGTGCGTCATCGTCGTTTGGAGCGAGACGTCCGTCGGCCCCGCGGGCGCCTTCGTTCATGAGGAAGCCGGGCGGGCGAAGGCGCGGGGGGTGCTCGTGCCGGTGCGGATCGACAAGGTCAGGGAGCCTTTCGGCTTCGGGGAGATTCAATCGGTCGATCTGGTGGGCTGGCGCGGCAACCGGCGCAATGTGCGGTTCCGCAACCTGGCCGCCGCCGCCAAGGCGGTCGTCGAGGGCAAAGAGCGACCGCAGCCGCTGACGCCCGGCCGGCTCGCGCGCCTCCGGGCGGCCTGGGCCGGCGCCTGCGCCGCGGCGTTGGCGGTTCTCGGTTTCGTGGAGGATCTGGCAGGACTGCAGGAGCTGCTCTGCAAGGTCCCGGGCGTCCATGCGGTCTGTGCCTCCCGGGGGTTGGGGGGCCTGCCGACGCACGAGGAAGAAGCCCTTTGGGCGCAACGGGCTCCAGGCGACTGTGAGGGCCTGCGCACGTATCTCGCACGCTTCCCCACCGGGGCCTACGCCGAAGAGGCCGGCCGCCGGCTCCAGGCCGTCACGATCGTCGGCGAGGAGAGCTGGACGCCCGAAACGCACCGCGAACCGCTCGTGGTGCGCGCGCCCCTGACGGCCCTGCCGAGCGACGAGGCCGCGCGGGCCGACGCTCTGGCCCGTGGCCCGGCCGAGGCACGGCTGATCTGCGAGAGCCTCGAGACCGGAGGGTCCTTCCGGCTGGTGGCGGCGACCGCGGAGGTCCGGGAGTGGCGCTGCTCCCCCCGGGCCTCCGGATGGGTCTGTGGTTTCGACGGCCAGGCGGTCTGCCAGGTCGAGGCCCGGCGGGTGACCGAGCGGCAGGTGTGCAGGTAGCAGGGCCGGTCAGGTCCGGCGGTAGCGGGCGGTCATGAACTTCTGCCACTCCCCGTCCTCGCCCAGCACGTGCGAGGTCAGAGTCCGGAGGTCGTCGCTCACCAGCTCGACGACGTCTCGGTACCTGGCCATCTTTCCGTCGCCGTCAAGGCTGGGCCCTTCGCTGTCGAGGGTCAGCACGTTGCCCTCCCGGGCGCCGTCGTAGACCCAGAGATAGGTCATCATCGAGCCGACCCAGCTCCCCACGTACCGACCTTTCTGTGGGTCATATCCTAGCGTCATCAGGGTGGATCCTGGGGAACCCCCGGGCATCTCGCCCTGCCCTTCGAGCAGGACCCAGAGGCCACCGAGCGATCGGCCGTTCTCGGTCCAGGCTCCCGGCGGGGGGCACGAGTCGGCCATCTCCTGGCTTTCGAGCGTCCATGCACCGACGAGCTTCTGCAGCCACTCGTGCTCCGGTTGAGGCTCGGCGGGCTTCATCGGGTTTTCCTCGTGTGCTTCCATCTAGTCCCCCGTTATTTGGGGATCGACCCCAGAAGGTATTTGATGTTGTCGTCGCTCCAGCGGATGCCGCCCCCCAGGAACAGCGAGTCGTAGCGGCCTTCCAGGAAGTCGTCGTACCCGCCGATCACGTAGATGTTCGGGTTGAGCTGGTAGCGCGTGGTGAAGCGCAGGTGGGGCGCTTCGTCGTTCGGCCGGCTGAAGTCGAACGCTTCGAACGAAAGCCAGAGGCGCTTGTCCCACAGCGGATATTCGACCTGGGCTCCCCCGCTGCTCTCGATGAGACCGGCCCACAGGCGCAGGTCCTGCGGTGTCTTGTACCCGAAGAGCGCCGAGACCTGGTAGCTGCGCTCCCGTTCCAGGCTCCCCGTGGTGGTCGTCTCGACGGTGCCGTCCGGGCGGGTCACCGTGACCACCCGCGTCTTCTCCCGGCGCTTGCCCAGGGGGGTGTTGACGATGCCGGCCCGGTAGAGGCGGAAGTCGTCCTGGGGATCGACGTCGAGCAGGAACTGCGAGCGCGAGCCGGTGCCGTCGGCCTCGTCGATGCCGGGGAGGTAGGCGGCCTGCATGTCCAGATCCATCTTGAAGCGGTTGATCGCGCCGAGCGTGCCGCTCAAGGTTTCGACGCCGCCCTGGATGCTGTCGAGGGTCTTCACCAGATCGTCGTGCGCCTCCTCGCTGTTGACCAGCTTGCCGATCGTCCCTTCGCCGCGCGCGATCTTGCCCGAGATGGCGTTCAAGTTGTCCACCGAGGTCTGCAGCTTGTCGGTGATCTGGTGGATGTTCTCCGTGCTCCCGGCGACGTTGGCGCGGTTCTCGGACAGGATGGTCTCGATCTGCGACAGGGTGCGGTTCATCTGGTCCGCGAGGCGCGGCAGCTCGCGCGCCAGGGTGGCGCTCGCCTGGTCGAAGTTGCCGACCGAGGAGCGCACCGCCGCCCGGTTCTCGGCCACCATCAGGCGGATCTCGCGGCTGGTCAGCTCCAGGTCCTTGGCCAGGCGCTCGATCGAGCCGCCGAGGTCGACGTTGGCGAACGAGCCGGTCGCCTTCTGGATCGAGGTGCCGATGTCCTCCAGCTTGGCCATCGCGTCGTCGATGCTCGGCGGGGTCTCGCCGGGGAGGATCGAGCCGGGCGGCAGCGGCGGGCCGCCCGCCGGGCCGGGCAGGATCTCGATGTACTTCTCGCCCAGCAACCCGAGATTGGCCACCCGGGCGATCGTGCCGGCGCGCAGGTCGAGCGGCTTCTCCAGCCGGATGACGACCCGCGCGTTGCGCCCGTTCGGCCCCAGGCCGAGGCTCTCCACCTGGCCCACGCGCACGCCCGCCACGCGCACGGTGGCCTTCTCGTCGAGCCCCGCCACCGAGTCGAACACCGCATCCACCGTCGCCTGCGTCGGGGCGAACGGATTGATCTGCTCGACGTTCCAGATGAGGACGGCCATCACCACCAGACAGATGGCCGCGAACAGGCCCACTTTCACCGCTTGCGCCATGTGATCTCCCCCAGGCTCGGCCCGGCCGCCGGTGTCGCTGCGGCCGGCGCAGCGTCCTCCGTGAGGGGACCCTCTGCACGGCCATGGATGAATTGCTGCACGCGCGGATCCTCCAGCCGGCGAAACTCGTCCGGCGGAGCCGCTGCGATGATCTTACCGCGGTGGATCATGGCCACGCGGTCGCCGATCCGGAACGCGCTCTCCATGTCGTGGGTGATGGTGACCGTGGTGCTTTTCAGATGGTCGTTCAGGCCGATGATGATCTCGTCGATCAGCGCCGTGGTCACCGGATCGAGCCCGGTGGTCGGCTCGTCGAACAGCAGGATCTCCGGTGCGTGCGCGATGGCGCGGGCGAACCCGACCCGGCGGCGCATGCCGCCCGAGAGCTGCGACGGCAGCTTCTCCTCGACCCCGTGCAGGCGCACCATCTCCAGGCACTCGTGCACCCGCGCATCGACCTCCGCGTGCGTCTTCTTGGTCAGGCGCTGCAGCGGGAAGGCCACGTTCTGCCAGACCGTCATCGAGTCGAACAGGGCTCCCTCCTGGAACGCCATGCCGAACTTGCGGCGGAACTCGGTGATCTCCCGGTTGCCCAGGGTCTCGACCGCCACGCCGTCCACCAGCACGGTGCCGGCGTCCGGCTTCAACAGGCCGATGACGTGCTTGAGCAGCACGCTCTTGCCGGTCCCCGAGCCGCCGATGATCACCAGCGACTCCCCCGCCGCCACCTCCACGTCGACGCCGTCGAGCACCACCTTGGACCCGAACGCCTTGTGGAGGTCGCGCAGGGCGATCTTGGACCGGCCGGAGTCGGAGCGTGTGCTCATGCGTCCACGCCGTAGTCCATCAGTACAAGAAGGCGTAGCCGAGCTTCAGGAAGAAGGTCCGGCCGGTTTGGGTGAGCCCCACATTGCGCAGGCCCGCGCGGCTGTCCGTGTAGCCGACGAAGAGCACGGTCTGCGGGTTCAGCTTGTAGGAGAAAAGGAACTGGCCGAAGAGGTCCTTCGCTTCGGGCTCCCGCGGCTCGTTGTAGAGGCCGGGATGGCTTTGGAGGTCCTGGTACTGCACGATGGCCCGGACGAAGGTCCGCACGTTGTGCTGGTAGATCGCCTGGAGCTGGGTGAGACGGATCTCGTACAGCTCGCCACCGTCCACGTCCAGCGTCTGGAAGGCGTGGTCGAGCTGCAGGCTCACGTGGCGGCCCAGCCGGAGCAGCACGCCGGGGGTCAGCTCGAAGATCCTCCCCTTGCGGGCGTTGGCATAGTCGATCTGATCGCCGAACAGGCCGCCCAGGGACAGCCGCACGTTGCCCGACGGGCTGATCTGGGTGTAGGCGGTCTGCCGGTCGAGGTCATAGACGGTGCCGGCGAAGAATTCCCTGTTGCGCGACAGATAGACCTCCGCCAGCGATTGCAGCGGGCCGTTCAGGGTGCCGAACACCTCCACCGTCTGGTCGGTCAGGGTGCCGTGATGGTCCTCGGTGCGCAGGCCCCGCGCTCCGACGCTCATCTGGGCATACCAGGTCTCGTCGGTGCCGTAGAAGAACCGCTCGCCCCGGGCCTCGGTCGTCTTCACGTCCACGCGCGGGATGAACCCGCTGTCCGCCCGGAAGAGAGGGTCGAGGTCGCGGTAGAAGACGTACCCTTTCCAGTCGTCGGCGAAGTGGTCGTACTGCACCTGGAGGCCGTCGCCGCGGAAGGGGTCGGTTCGCTGGCCGAAGGCGGTGGCGACCGCCTGCGGATAAAGGGTGTCCGAGCGCAGGTACTGCACCCGGACCGTGTCCGACTCGGTGAAACGGACGAAGCCGTCGAGACCGGCCACCCGGTTGTGGTAGCCGTCGCCCTCGCGGCCGGTGTAGAGGACGCCCACGGCCGAGCGCTGCCCGACGTCCCGGCGGAAGCGCACGACGCCCGAGTCCACCTTGGTCCGCAGGAAGGCGAATTCCGAGCCCTGGTTCGAGGGCAGCAGGACGTTGTTGATCTCGTCGCGCGCCACGAACACGCCGAACGCGTTCTTCCCCTCCTTGCCGCTCAGCTTGAGTCCCAGCTCGGGCTCCGCCACCGTGCGGGTGAAAACCGCCTGGAGCGGGGTCAGGTAGAGGTCGGCCCCTTCGAGGAAGAAGGGGCGCTTCTCCGGGAAGAACAGGGCGAAGCGGGTGTTGACGTCGAGCTGGGCCACGTCCGCCTCGACCTGCGAGAAGTCGGGGTTGACGGCGGCGTTCAGGCTCAGGTTCGGGGTGATGCCCCAGCGCACGGTGGCGCCCGGCTCGGCGTCCTCGTCGCCCTTGACGAGCTCGCCGTCGGGGAAGCGGTCGATGGCGTCGCTGCGCAAGGCGGTGACCGTGGGAGTGATCTCCACGTTGCGCCCGGGCGCGATCCCTTGCAGGCCGGCGATCTTGTTCTCCTGGCAGAGGGTGCAGTCCTTGGCGCGGTCGGTGAAGCGCGAGGAGATGCGGTGGCGCACGCTGCGCGGGTAGCTGCGGAAGGCCTCGAATCCCCAGGTCTGCGGTGCGTCGGTGCGCGGGAAGCGCAGCTGCTTGAAGGGGATCGCCACCTCGACGGTGTAGCCCTGGTCGGTCACCACCCCCTCGGCGCTCCAGATGGCGTCCCAGGAGAAATCCTCCGCGGCGTCGATCTCGCTGAAGACGGCGTCCACCTGGACGCCCAGAGGGTTGATCCGGAACTGGAAGGCACGGCGCTCGTCATCGAAGGTGTCGAGGTTGATCCCCACGTGGTCGTCCTGGACGAAGGTGGCGATGGCGTCGCGGTCCATGAGATGGGCGCGGATCTGGCCGGGCTCGGGGTCGGAGGCGCGGAAGGCCACGTAGAAATGGGCGTCGTCGAAGGTGACCAGGGCTTCGGTGGCCACCGGCGGGGCCGCGTTGTCGCCCGGGAACCACTCGAAGGGGAGGCTGATCACGGTGGCGTCCTTCCAGGCCGCCTCGTCGAGGACGCCGTCGATCTGCACGGCCGAGGTGGCGCGGGCGACCGTGAAGCGCCGGATCTCGGCGGAGGCGGTCTCTTGCGGCGCGGGCTCCTGCGCCATGGCGGCGGCGGCGAAGCAGGCGGCCCATCCGGCCGCCAGACAGATCACGGGCACTCTCATCGGCATGTGTCCTCTCCAGGAGTCGGTTGCATCGAGATCAGGCGGTCGCCGGCTCGCTTCCGGCGTCCTCGGCGGGTGCCGGCTCGGCCTTCTGGACCGGAGCGTCGGGAATCTCGGTTTCCAGGTTGCGGATGCGCGGGTTCAGGAAGCCCCAGAGCGCCGCGAGACCGGGGACCGCGGCGAGGGCGAGGAACATCAGGCCGATGCCGCGCCCCGGCCCGACGCCGACCACCTCGCCGACGACGCCTCCCGCCAGGGCGCCTCCCGGCAGGAGAAGGGGGATGAAGATCTTGTCCGCCAGCGGGCCGGCCGAGAAGTCGCCGATCGGGGTGGTGAACTGGGCGAGCATCCGCCGCATGGCGAACACCCGCCCCTGGACGTGGGCCGGGACCTTGGACTGCCAGATCGCCGAGCTCGAGCCGTTCATGATCGGCAGGCCGACGTACCAGAGGATCACGCCCGCGCCGACCAGGAACAGAGAGGGCTTGAGCCCCACCAGCACGAAGCACACGCTGAGCAGCAGGCCGCACCCCAGGACGCCGTAGATGCGCGGCCTGGGGCCGCCGGTGGCGGTCATCACGGCGCCGCCGGCGAGCATGCCGACGCCGACGAGCGACATGATCGTCCCCACCGCGGCCTTGGAGCCGGTGAAGCCGAGCACCATGGGAAGGAGCGCGACGCCCGCCGTGCAGACCGCCAGGTTGACGGTCGCGAAGAAGAAGAGGAGCTGGAGCAGGCCGGGCCGCGCACGGATGAAGTGCCAGCCGAAGGCGGCGTCCTTCCACAGGGAGCTTTCTTCGGCCCCCTCCTCCGACGCCGCGGGCGCGGGGCGCGGAATGCGCACCAGGAGCAGGGTCACCGCGGCGAACAGGAAGCTCACGAAGTCGAGCAGGAGGACGCCCCAGATGTCCATCACGCTGAGCAGGAGGCCGGCCAGGGCGGGGGCCGCGATGGTCGTTCCGGCCTCGCCGAAATCCATCATGCCGTAGGCCCGGCCGTAGCTCTTGGGCTCGACGAGCATGGTGATGGAGGCCGAGTAGGCCGGCCACTGGAAGGTGCTGAAGACGCTGTTCAGAAACGCGCCGATGTAGATGTGCCAGACCTGGAGCTCGCCCCGGTACAGCAGGAAGGCGTAGCTCAGGGTGATCACGGCGGGCCCCAGGTCGGTCCACAGCATGACGAGGCGGCGGTCCCAGCGGTCGACCAGGGCCCCCGCAAAGGGACCGATGAGGATGCTCGGCAGGCCGGCCAGGACGATGATCAGGGCATAGCGGGTGACCGACCCGGTGCGCTCCAGGGCCCAGATCCCCAGGGCGAAGGTGGTGAGGCCGGAGCCGAGCAGCGACACGAGCTGCCCGATCCAGATGGTCCCGAACGTCTTCAGTCCAGTTTGGCTCATCTACGTGCGGCTCCGAAAGTCGGCCACGAACCGGCGCAGGACATCGCCACAGCGCCGCGCCAGGGCCTCGATGGTGGTGGGGCGGTGAAGGTTCACACTGTACTCCCATTTGATCACGAGGCGGTCGTTGAGGACGTATCCGCCGATGGTGATCGGACACATGCGCAGCGTCTTGCGGTCGAGAGCATAGCCTGAAAAGTGCTCCAGCTTGCAGAGGCCGGAGAGCTCCTTGGCGTTGTCGGGGCCGAAATAGTTCAGGAAGACCTGCGGCTCGAGCGCCGCGGTGAAGCGGTCGACGACCTTGCGGTCGGTGCTGAAGTAGCGCAGGACCCCATAGCCGATGCCGCCGAAAGGGACGCGGCGGAGCTGTTGGTTGAGCCCGCGGGCGGCGGCCGCCGGGTCGGGGTCCGGGCCGAGGTCGAGCAGCACGGGATAGATGGTGTTGAACCAGCCGACGGTGCGGCTCAGGTCCATGTCGTCCCACAGCGCCTCGCGGCCATGGCCGAGCAGGAGGATGGGCAGGGAGCGCGCGCCGGTCCACGGCTCGAAGGCGGAGAGGATGGCGGTGAGCAGGAGGGCGTCGATCTGCACGCCGTGGGCGCGGGGGAGCTGCTGCAGGAGGATCTCGGTGTCGGCCTCGTCGAGCTCGACGGGCACGTGGCGGGCCGACGGCCAGTCGTTCGGGCCGGTCTCGTGATCCATCGGGAAGCGGGCCGGGGCGCTCGGCGTCTGGGCGAGCCAGTAATCGCGCTCTTCGGTCGGCATCACCCCCGGCCGGCCGCGGTCGGCGAGCCGCCCGGCCCACTGGCGCGCCGAGGTGGTCTTGGCCTGGAAGCGCACCGGCCGGCCGGCAAGCGTCTCGCGGCAGGCCAGGTCGAGGTCGTCGAACAGGATTTGCCAGGAGCCCACGTCCACAGGGAGGAAGTGGGCGGTGAGGAACAGGAGAAGCCGCCCCGGCAGGTCGAAGAAGAGGGCCTTGAACAGGGGACCCTGCTCCAGGTCGTAGCTCTGGACGGTCTCCCGCATCGCCTGTTGGAGGGCTTCCCGGTGGCGCGCCTCCGGCAAGGCCGCGAGGTCGATGCGGGAGACGGCCTGAGGACCCGGCGGATCGGTGAGCAGCCGCCACCCGCTCGCGTCGCGGCAGAGCCGCACCCGCAGATTGTCGTGGTGCTCGACGACGCGGGTGAGGGCGGCCTCCACGACCGCCGGATCGAGGGGGGCGTCTTTGCCCTCGAGGAGAAAGCCCAGGCTGTGCACCCGTTCGGCCGGGTGCCGCAGCTCCAGGAAATGGAGCTGCGCCGGGGTGAACCCCAGCGGGCCGGTCACCGGTCCCTGCTCGGCCACGATCTCGATGCTTCCCGCCGCCGCCGCCAGCTCGGCGACCGTGCGGTGCTGGAAGACCTGCCGGGTGGTGACCCCGAGCCCCGCCTTGTTCGCCTTGGTGACCACCCGGATGACCAGCAGGGAGTCGCCGCCCAGCTCGAAGAAGTCGTCGTGGATGCCCACCCGCTCCAGGGAGAGGACCTCGGCCCAGATCGCGGCCAGGCTCTCCTCCGCCTGGTTGCGCGGCGCGGTGTGCTCCTTGGCGGTGGCGGCCGGGTCGGGCTTCGGCAAGGCGCGCCGGTCGACCTTGCCGTTGGGGGTCAGGGGGAAGGCCGCAAGCGGCAGGAAGAGAGCCGGCATCATGTACTCCGGCAGCTTGTCCTTGAGCCAGGCCCGCAGGGCGGTGACGTCGGGCGCCGCCTGTCCGGGGCGCGGGACCAGGTAGGCCACCAGCCGCTTGTCCCCCGGCCGGTCCTCGCGCGCCAGGGCGACCGCCTGCACCACCGCCGGATGGGCGGCCAGGGCCGTTTCGAGATCCCCCAGCTCGATGCGAAAGCCGCGCACCTTGACCTGGTGGTCGATGCGGCCGAGGAATTCCAGGCGGCCGTCGGGCAGAAAGCGGGCGAGGTCGCCGGTGCGATAGGCGCGGGCACCGGGCTCCTCCACCAGCTCGGGAAAAGGGTGCGGGAGGAACCGTTCGCCGGTGAGGTCGGGGCGGTTGCGGTAGCCGCGGGCGAGGCCGGCGCCGCCGATCCAGAGCTCGCCGGGGACGCCCACCGGCACCGGTTCGAGCCGCCGCGAGAGGAGGTAGATCTGAGTGTTGGCGAGCGGCCGGCCGATCGAGACCGGCCCTTCGCCGGGCTCCAGGCGCTCCAGGGTCGACCAGATCGTGGCCTCGGTGGGGCCATAGACGTTCCACAGCGCACCGGTCGAGGCGGCGAGCTGGTTGGCCAGGTCGCGCGGCAGTGCCTCGCCGCCGCAGAGGACCCGCAGGTGCGGGGCTCCCGGCCAGCCGGCGGCGAAGAGGAGGCGCCAGGTGGCGGGAGTCGCCTGCAGAGCGGTGGCGCCGGAGCGTTCCAGGAGCGCCCGGAGCTCTTCGCCGGCCGACGCTTCCCCGCGCGTGGCGAGGAGCACCGTGCCGCCGGTCACGAGCGGCAGGTAGAGCTCGAGACCGGCGATGTCGAAGGAGAGGGTGGTCACGGCGAGCAGGGCGTCCCCGCGGCCGAGCCCGGGGCGCCGCGCCATGGAGAGGAGGAAATTGACCACGGCGCGGTGCGGGACCTGCACCCCCTTGGGGCGGCCTGTGGAGCCCGAGGTGTAGATGACGTAAGCCAGGCCGCCCGGCACGGCGCGCTCGCCGGGCGCTTCCTGCGGTGCGGCGTCGAGGGCCGCCGCATCGCGGTCGAGCACCACCAGGCGGGCGCCGGCCGCGGGGATCTTGTCCAGCAGCTTCTCGTGGGAGACCAGGAGCGGCAGGCTCGCGTCGTCCAGCATGTGGGCGAGCCGCTCCCGCGGATAGTCGGGGTCGAGGGGGACGTAGGCGCCGCCGGAGGCGAGGACGCCGAGGACGGCCACCAGGAGGTCGAGCGACCGCTCCACCGCCACGCCCACGAGCGTCTCCGGGCCGGCCCCCAGGCTGCGCAGGTGATGGGCGAGGCGGCCGGCGCGGGCGGCGAGGGCGCCACAGCTCAACACCTGATCGGCGCAGACCGCGGCCACGGCGTCGGGCGTCTCGGCCAGGCGGGCCAGGATCAGGCCGTGCAGCGTGACGGCCGGCAGCTCGGCGCGGGTGTCGTTCCAGCCGCAGAGCAGCTCGCGGCGCTCCGCTTCGCCGAGCAGGGGGAGCCCCGAGAGAGGCAGCTGCGGCGCCGCGGCCACCGCGGCGAGAAGGAGCTGGAAGTGGCCGAGCAGGCGGTCGATGGTTCCGGCCTCGAAGAGGTCGCAGTTGTACTCGACGAAACCCGTGAGCTCCTCTTCCTCGGTCATGTAGAGGGTGAGGTCGGTCTTGGCGGTGCGGCTGTCCACCGGCACCGCCTCCAGAGAGAGCCCGGGGAGGAGGAGCGGCCCGCCCGGGGCGTTCTGCAGGATGAGCATGGCCTGGAAGAGGGGGGTCCGGGCGAGATCGCGCGGCGGATTGATCTCCTCGACCAGCTTTTCGAAGGGGAGGTCCTGGTGGGCGTAAGCGTCGAGAGCCACCTCGCGCTCGCGGCGCAGGAGCTCGCGGAAGGTGGGGTCTCCCCCGAGATCGGTGCGCAGCGCCAGGGTATTGGCGAAGAAGCCGATGAGGCCTTCCAGCTCGGGGCGCCTGCGGTTGGCCAGCAGGGTGCCCACGGTGATGTCCTCCTGCCCGGTATGGTGGTGCAAGAGGGCCTTGAATGCGGCGCCGAGGAGCATGAACAGGGTGGCCCCTTCGGCCTGGGCGAGGCGGGCGAGATCCTCCGTCAGCCCGCGGGAGAGGGCGAAGGCGCGCGCCGCTCCGGCATGGGTGCGCAGAGCCGGCCGCGGCCGGTCGGTGGGCAGCTCGAGCGGCGGTGCCGCGGCGAGTTGCCGGCGCCAATAGGCGAGCTGCCGCGCGAGGACCTCGCCGCTCATCCAGTCCCGCTGCCAGGCGGAAAAGTCCACGTACTGCACGGGCAGCGCGGGGAGATCCGGGGGGAGGCCGGCCTGGAAGGCGGCGTAGAACACCGCCAGCTCGCGCAGGAAGATCCCCTGGGACCAGCCGTCGTAGACGATGTGGTGGACGTTCAGGAACAGCAGGTGCTCTTCGGCCGCCAGGCGGTAGAGGCGGGCGCAGAGCAGCGGCGACTGGGAGAGGTCGATCGGCCGGCGGGCTTCCTCCGCGGCCCGGCGCCGCGCCTCGGTTTCGCGCCCGTCCTGCGGCCGGCCGGTGAGATCGTCGAGCGGCACCTCGAGGTCCGAGTCCTCGGCGACCCACTGCACCGGGTGGCCCTCGACCCCCTTGAAGGTCGTGCGCAGGGCCTCGTGGCGCAGGACGATGGCGTCGAGGGCACGGGTGAGCGCCGCCGCGTCGAGCCGGCCGCGCAGGCGGAACATCTGGGGGATGTTGTACTCGGGGCTGCCGGCATCGTACTGGTGGAGAAACCAGAGGCGCTGTTGGGCGAAGGAAACGGGATAGAGCCCGCCGGGGGTGCGCGGCCGGCGCGGGATCTGCCCCGGCCCGGCCCCCGGCGCCGGCTCTCCCGCCCGCTCCTTCTCCTTCTGGAGCTGCGCGAACAGGGCGAGCCGTTTGTCGGGCGGCAGGGCGGCGAGCCGCCGGGCCAGGTCGGAGGGAAGCTTCAGATCGGTTTCGGCCATCTCTCTCTTTCCCGGATCAGTCTTCGAGACCGGCGAGGAGCCGCTCCATCAGACCGGCGTCCGCCCGCAGCAGATCCGCCTGGACGATGCGCTCGGCCAGGCCGGCCACCGTGGGGTATTCGAACAGGTCGCGCAACGGCAGGTCGATGCCGAAGGCGTCTTCGAGGCGCGCCAGGACCTGGGTGGCGATCAGCGAATGGCCGCCCAGCTCGAAGAAGTTGTCGTGGGCTCCCACGCGATCGAGCCGCAGCACCTCGGCCCAGATCTCCGCCACCTTCTCCTCCGCCGGCCCGCTCGGCGGCACCAAGCCGGCCGCCGCGGTGTGGGAGCGGTCGGGGACGGGCAGGGCGGCGCGGTCCACCTTGCCGTTGGGGGCGAGCGGCAAGGCGTCGAGGGTGACGAAGTGGGCCGGGACCATGAACTCCGGAAGGCGCTCGAGAAGGAACGTGCGCAGCTCGCCCAGCTCCAGCCCCACGCCCGCCCCCTCCCCGGGTCCGGACGGCACGAGGTAGGCGACGAGGCGGACACCGTCCTCGGTGCGCGCCACGACGAGGGCCTCGCGCACCCCGGGCACGTGGCGCAGCGCCGTCTCGATCTCCCCGAGCTCGATGCGGAAGCCGCGCACCTTGACCTGGAAATCGAGGCGCCCGAGGAATTTGACGTTGCCGTCGGGCAGGTTGCGGGTCAGGTCGCCGGTGCGGTAGAGCCGTTCGCCGGGCACCTCCCCCACCGGGTCCGGGACGAAGCGTTCGGCGGTCAGCTCCGGCCGCCGGTGGTAGCCGCGCGCGAGCTGCACGCCACCGGCGAAGAGCTCGCCCTGCACGCCCACCGGAACCGGCTGCAGGAGCCGGTCGAGGACGTAGAGGCGGGTGTTGGCAAGCGGCCGGCCGATCGGGACGATGGGTTGCCCGTCGTCGCGCCGGCATTCCCAGGAGCTGACGTCCACCGCGGCCTCGGTGGGGCCGTAGAGGTTGTGCAGCTCGATGCCCGCCGGCATCCGCGCGAAGAAGGCCTCGCGCAGCGACCAGGGGAGCGCCTCGCCGCTCGACATCACCCGGCGCAGGCCGGCGCAGGCCGACAGGCCGCTGCGGTCGAGGAAGACCTCCATCATCGAAGGGACGAAATGGACCGTGGTGATCCCTTCCCATTCGAGGAGACGCAGGACCTCCTCGGGGTCCTGCTGCGCCCCCGGCGGTGCCATCACCAGCCGGGCGCCGTTGAAGACCGGCCAGAAGACCTCCCAGACCGAGACGTCGAAGCTGAACGGCGTGGTCTGCAGCACCCGGTCGTCGGGGCGCAGCCCGAGGCGCCCCTGCATCCAGAGGAGGAAGTTGCGGATGGCGCGGTGGGTGTTGACCGCGCCCTTGGGCCGGCCGGTGGAGCCGGAGGTGTAGATCATGTACGCCGCCCCGTCGGGCAGCACCGGGACCGGCCTCGGCGCAGCGGCGCCGGCGTCCGGCGGGCCGTCGAGGAAGACGATGCGCGCCTTGGTCTCGGGGAGGATCGCGGCGAGGCGCTCCTGGGTGAGCAGGACCTCGACGCCCGAGTCCTCCAGCATGTAGGCGAGCCGCTCCCGCGGATAGGCGGGATCGAGCGGGACCCAGGCGCCGCCGGCCTTGAGGATGCCGAAGAAGGCGACGATCACCTCGAGCGAGCGCTCCATGGCCACGCCGACGAGCGATTCGGGTCCGACGCCGAGCCCTTGCAGGAAGCCGGCGAGGCGCCCGGCGGCCGCGTCCAGGAGGCGGTAGCTCAAGGCCGTGCCGCCGAAGGTGACGGCGACGGCATCCGGCGTCCGGCGCGCCTGCGCCTCGAACAGGGCCTGGAACGGCTCTTCGGCTCCATAGTCGGCCGCCGTGTCGTTCCAGCCGACGACGACCGCGGCCCGCTCGGCCTCGTCGAGCAGCGGAAGGGCCTCCACCGGCCCGCCCGCGCGCCCGGCGAGGGCGGCGGCGAGAACGCGGAAACAGCGGGCGAACCGCGCCGCCGTGGGAGCGTCGAAGAGGTCGGCATAGTATTCGAGGAAGCCCGGCAGATGGCTTCCCTCTTCGTTGAACGAGACGAGCAGGTCGAAGCGCGAGGTGTGGTTGTCCACCGGCACCACGGAGACCGCGAGCCCCGGCGTCTCCAGGGAGGCTCCGCCGCCCTGGTTCAGGACGAAGAACGCCTCGACGAGCGTGTTGTGGCTGAGCACGCGCTCCGGGTTGAGCTCCTCGACCAGGCGCTCGAACGGGAGGTCCTGGTGGGCGTAGGCCCCCAGCAGCCGCTCGCGGACCTGCGCGAGCAGCGCCGCGACGTCCGGCTGTCCGGAGAAGACGGTGCGCAGCACCAGGGTGTTGGCGAAGAAGCCGATCAGCCCTTCGATCTCGCGGCGGTCCCGGCTGGCCGACGGCGTGCCCATGCTGACGTCGTCCTGGCCCGAGAGGCGGGAGAGCAGGATGGCGAAGGTGGAGGCGAGGACCATGAACAGCGTCGCCCGGCTCTCGCGGGCGACGGCGCGCAGCCCGTGGACCACAGGCGGCGGCAGCACGAGGGGGACGCGCCCGCCGCGCACGGTCAGGACCGGCGGCCGGGGATGGTCGAGGGGCAGCTCCAGATTGACCGGCACCCCGGCCAGGGCCTCGCGCCAGAACCGGATCTGGCGCTCCAGCGCCTCTCCCTGGAGCCAGCCGCGCTGCCAGACGGCGAAGTCGGCGTACTGCACCGGCAGCGCCGGGAGCCGCGGCGCCCTGCCGCCGGCGCAAGCCGCGTAGACCTCGGTCAGCTCGCGCAGGAAGATCTCCAGCGACCAGCCGTCCGAGACGATGTGGTGGAAGGTCACGAGCAGCCGGTGGGAGCCGGGCGCCAGGCGGAAGAGGACGCTGCGCAGCACCGGCCCGCGGTCGAGCTGGAACGGCCGGATCGACTCCGCGACCGCCAGCCGCCCGGCCTCCTCTTCGGGAGCCGGCAGGCCGGACAGGTCGACCGCGGGGAGCGGCACCGGCGCCGGCGGATGGATCACCTGCACGGGGCGGCCGTCGACGGAGGGGAACGAGGTGCGCAGCGCCTCGTGGCGGCGGACGATCTCGCCCAGCGCGCGGGCGAGGGCCGCGGCGTCGAGCGGGCCCGCGAAATGCAGGGCCAGCGGCACGTTGTACGCCGGGCTGCCCGGGGTCAGGCGGTCGAGCACCCAGAGCCGCTCCTGGGCGAACGAGCAGGCGCACGGCCCGGTGCGCGCCAGCGGCACCACCGGCGGCGCGGTCAGGACGGACCCGGTGCGCAGCGACTCCTCCACCACCCGGGCGGTCGCAGCCACGTCCGGCGACTCGAACAGGACGCGCAGCGGCAGCTCCACCCCCACGGCCTCGCGCACCCGCGACACCACCTGCACGGCGAGCAGCGAATGGCCGCCCAGGTCGAAGAAGCTCTCGTCCCGCCCCACCCGGTCGCGCTCCAGCAGCCCGGCCCAGATCCCCGCCAGGACCTCCTCCATGAGCGTGCGCGGGTGGCTCGATCCTTCGGACGCGCGCTCCGGAGAGGGCAGCGCGGCGCGGTCCACCTTGCCGCTCGCGGTGAGCGGCAAGGCGTCGAGCACGGTGATGGAACCGGGGATCATGAACCCCGGCAGCCGCTCGCGCAGCCAGGCGAGCAGCGACCGCGGATCGGGGGCGCCGCCGTGCGGGACCACCCAGGCGAGCAGGCGCAGGTCCCCCGGCCGGTCCTCCCGGGCGAGGGCCTCGCGCGGATGGACCACCGCTTCGCGCACCTCCGGATGCAGGCGAAGGACGGCCTCGATCTCCCCGGGCTCGATGCGGAAGCCGCGGATCTTGACCTGGCCGTCGGCGCGGCCGAGCAGCTCGATCTCGCCGGTGGGAAGGAGCCGGGCGCGGTCGCCCGTCCGGTACAGCCGGGCGCCCGGCTCCCATGGATCGGGGACGAAGACCTCGGCCGTGCGCGCCGGGTGGTGCAGATAGCCGCGGGTCACGCCCGCGCCGCCCAGGCACAGCTCGCCGGGGACGCCGGGAGGCAGAGGCGCCAGGCAGGCGTCGAGCACCCGCGCGCGCACCCCGGCGAGGGGGGTGCCCACCGGCACCCGCGCCCCGCGGGTCCCGGCGGCGGCGCCGGGGAGGGCCTCGTGCACGGTGGCGGTGATCGTGGCCTCGGTGGGTCCGTAGGCGTTGATCCAGCGCACCCCCGCGCCCGGCAGCGCGAGCCATTGCGCCAGCCGCGCGGCCGACGCCTGCTCGGTGCCCACCACCACCAGCCGCAGCGGCGCGGGCGGCGCAGTGCCGGCGCGCGCCAGCTCCGCGGTCCACTCGTGCCAGTAGTGGGTCGGCAGGTTGGCCACCGTGATCTCCTGGGACGAGATCAGGCGCTCGAGCTCAGGGAACGAGGGGAACAGCCCGGGCGGCCCCGGCACCAGCGCGGCACCCGCCCCCCAGGTGGGAAAGATCTCCTCGCCGGCCACGTCGAAGCTGAACGAGGCGAGGTGCAGCACGCGATCCGCCGGCCCCAGCCCATACCGGGCGACGACCGCGGCGGCGTGGTTGGCGAGCGCGCGGTGCGGCACCGCGACCCCCTTGGGCACGCCGGTGGAGCCGGAGGTGTAGATCACGCAGGCCGTGCTCTCCGGAAAGACCGCGTCCGGGTCCTCCCCGGCGCCTTCCTCTCCCCCGCCGGAGCCGTCCTCCCAGGGGCGCTCTGCTGCGTCGAGCCGCAGCGTCGCCGGGACCGGCGGCAGCCGCTGGGCCAGGCTCTCCTGGGTGAGGAGCACGCGCAGGCCCGAGTCGGCCATCAGGAAGGCGAGCCGCTCGCGCGGATAGGCCGGGTCCAGCGGGACGTAGGCTCCGCCCGCCTCCAGCACGGCGAGCAGGGCCACCGGCAGCTCCAGCGAGCGCTCGAGGCAGATCCCCACCCGCACCTCCGGCCCCACCCCCATCCGGCGCAGGTGCCGGGCGAGGCACCGCGCACGCTCCCACAGGACGGCGTACGACAGGCGCGCCTCCGCGAAGACCACGGCATCGGCCTGCGGGGCCCGCTCTGCGCCGCGGGCGACCGCGCGATGGACCGGCGGCGGTGGCGCCGCGGGGACCGGGCCGGTGCTCCGGGACTCCAGGAGCTGCTGCTCCGCCGGGCCGAGCAGAGGCAGCTCGGAGATCCGCCGCTGCGGGTCGGCGGCGATCGCGGCGAGGAGCCGGCTGAAACGCCCGGCCAGCGCGGCGGCCGTCGCCGGCTCGAACAGATCGGTGGCGAGCTCGACAGACCCGGCGAGCCCGCCGCCGCGCTCGGTCATCTCCACCGTGAGATCGAGCTTGGCCAGAGCGCGCTCCACCTCGAGAGTCTCCAGCTCCACCCCCGGCACCGCGAGCGCCGCCCCCGGGAGGTTCAGGAAGGCGAACGACACCTGGAAGAGCGGATTGCGCGCCGCATGGCGCTCGGGGCGCAGGTCTTCCACCAGCAGCTCGAACGGGAGATCCTGGTGCGCCAGGGCTTCCAGCAGGTCGCGGCGCACGTGGTCCAGCAGCTCGGGGAACGGTGCGGCGCGGTCCACGCGGGCGCAGAGCACCAGCGTCTCGGCGCAGAATCCCACCATCCTCTCCAGCTCCGGACGGTTGCGGCCGGCGACCTGGGTGCCCACCAGGAAGGCGTCCTCCTCCACATGGCGGGCGAGGAGCGCGTCGAAGGCGGCGCAGAGGGTCATGAACAGGGTGGCCCCGGCTCTCCGGCTCAGCCGGCGCAGCGCCTCGGCCTGCTCCGGCGGCACGGTGAACGGCACCTGGACACCGCGAAACGAGGCGGTGGCGGGACGCGGGTGGTCCGTGGGCAGCTCCAGCACCGTCGGGAACCCGGCCAGCCGCCCGCGCCAGAACGCCAGCTCCTCCTCGCGCCGGGCGCCCTGCAGGCGCTCGCGCTGCCAGAGCGCGTAATCGGCGGGCTGGAGCGGCGGCTCGGGGAGCAACGCAGGCTCCGCCGCGGCGCAGGCGCGGTACAGCGCCGCCAGCTCGGTGAGCAGGATCCCCACCGACCAGCCGTCGGCCGCGATGTGGTGCACGCCGAGACACAGCACGTATTCGTTCTCCGCGAGCCGCAGCAGGAGGGCGCGAAACACCGGCCCGCGCGCCAGGTCGAACCCGCGGAGCGCCTCGGCTGCGGCGCGCGCGGCGGCGCGCGGCAGGCGTTCGGCGGGGGCGAGCGGCCCGAGCTCCTCCACCTCCAGCTCGAACCGGCGGGAGAGCCCGACCTGCTGCCGCGGCGCGCCGTCCTCCTCGGGAAAGCAGGTGCGCAGGGCCTCGTGGCGGCGCACCAGCTCGCCCAGGGCCTGCTCCAGCGCGGCGCGGTCGAGCGGCCCGCGCCACGCGAGGGCGCGGAAGATGTTGTTGACCGGGTTCCCCGGCTCGAGGCGGTCGAGGAACCACATCGGCTCCTGGGAGAACGACAGGGGGAAGCTGCGGGCGGCGCGCTCTTTTTCCCGCAGCAGGCGCCGGGCGAGCTCCAGCTTCTCCTCCCGCGACATCGCACGGGGCTCTGCACCGTTCACGTCTCTCTCTCCTCGAGAAGGCCGGCGAGCAGCGCGTCGAGCTGGTCGTCCGGCAGGTGGGCCGGGAGCTCCGCCTCTCCGCCGCACGGCGCGGGGCCGCTCTCCCGCGGCGCGTGGGCTTGCGCGGCGATCTCGGCGGCGAGAGCCTCCAGAGTGGACCGTTCGAAGACCGACAGGAGCGGCAGATCGACGCCCAGCCGCTCGCGCACCCGCGAGACGACGCGGGCCACGGAGAGCGAGTGGCCGCCCAGGGAGAAGAAGTCGTCGTGGACACCGATCTGCCCGATCCCCAGGACCTCGGTCCAGATCCCTGCCAGCGCCGTCTCCTCCGGTGTGCGGGGAGCCACCCGGCTCCCCGCCCCCGCCCGCTCCACGTCCGGCGCGGGCAGCGCCGCGCGGTCGAGCTTGCCGTTGGCGGTCAAGGGGAACGACGGCACCGTGACGAAGGCGGCCGGGATCATGGAATCGGCCAGCCAGCCCTTGAGCTTGCGGCGCAGCTCCGCGGCATCGGGCTCCTGCCCCTCCCGGGCCACCAGCCAGGCCACCAGCCGCATCTCGCCGCGCTCCTCGCGCGCCAGGACCACCGCCTTCTGCACCTCCGGCAGCCGCTCCAGCGCGGCCTCGATCTCTCCCGGCTCGATGCGGAAACCGCGGATCTTCACCTGCTGATCGATCCGCCCCAGATACTCGAGATCGCCGTCCGGGCGCCAGCGGGCCAGGTCGCCCGAGCGGTAGAGGCGCCCGCCCGGGACCGCGCCGAACGGATCGGGGACGAAACGGGCGGCGGAAAGCTCCGGGCGGTGCAGGTACCCCGGCGACAGGCCCGCCCCTCCCACCAGGAGCTCCCCGGGAACCCCCACGGGCACCCGGTTGCCGTCGCCGTCCACCAGAACGACCGCCTGGTCCGGGATCGCCCGGCCGATGCGGGCGGTGAGCCCCTGCGCGAGGTCCGCGGCCTCGAGGGGCCTGCCGGTGACGAACACCGTCGTCTCCGTGATGCCGTACATGTTGACCAGCCGCGGGCGCCGCAGGCCGTAGCGGTCGGCCCAGGGGCGCAGGCCGGCGGTTTCGAGGGCCTCGCCGCCGAAGATCACCTCGCGCAGCGCGACCGGCTCCGCCGGGCCGCCGGGCAGGGAACCGGCGAGCTGGAGGAAGGCCGAAGGGGTCTGGTTGAGCACCGTCACCTGCTCGCGCACCAGAAGGCGGAAGAACGCCTCCGGCGTGCGGCTCACCTCCGGCGGGACGACGACCAGCCGGCCGCCCTGGGCGAGAGCGCCCCAGATCTCCCAGACCGAGAAGTCGAACGAGAACGAGTGGAACAGCGTCCACACGTCCTGCGGCCCGAAGCCGAACCACGGCTGGGTCGCCCGGAGCAGGCGGACCACGTGGCGGTGCGGGATCGGCACCCCTTTGGGACGTCCGGTCGAGCCCGAGGTATAGATGACGTAGGCCGGATCGTCCGGCCCGGCGGTGCAGTGGAGCGGCGCCGCCGCGGCCTCGCCGTCCAGCCCGTCCAGCGGGACGAGCCGCGCCCGGTGCGCCGGCAGCACCGCCGCCGCCGCGCCCTCCGCCACCAGAAGCGGCTGCTCCACCCCGCGCAGCGCATCCTCCAGGATCCACACCAGCCGCTCGGCCGGGTACGCCGGATCCAGCGGGACGTACGCACCGCCCGCGGCGACGATCCCCACGATCCCCACCAGGAGCTCCGGCGAGCGGTGGGCGCAGAGCGCCACCGGCACCCCCGGCCCGACCCCCAGCCCGCGCAGCCACTGCGCCAGCCGGCCGGCGCGGCGGGCCAGCTCGCCATACGTCAGGCACATCTCACCCTGCGTCACCGCGGCGGCGTCGGGAGCCCGCTCGGCCCGGGCCGCAAACAGCTCCGGCAAGGTCGCATCGCCGGGGACCTCCCGGTGTTCCCCCCAGGCCGCGAGCTGCTGCCGCTCCTCCAAGGTCAGCAGCGGCAGCTCGGCGACCGGCAGGGACGGGTCCGCAGCGGCGCCGGCGAGGAGCGTCAGGTAGTGCGCCGCCATCCGCTGCATCGTGGCGAGGTCGAACAGGTCCGTGTTGTACTCCCAGTGCAGCTCGGCGAGCCGGTCCTCCTCGCTCGCCTCCAGTCCCACCCGCTGCTCCGCCCGGGGGACCACGATCACGTTCAGGTCCACCTTCGCCGTGCGGTTGCTGCGCACCCGGCGCACCACCCGCAGACCGGCGAACTCGAGATCGGGGACCGCCGCGTCGTGGAAGTTGTACATGATCTGGAAGAGAGGGTTGTATCCGGGCCGGCGCTCCGGTTTGAGCTCCTGCACCAGCCGCTCGAACGGCATGTCCTGCCAGGTGTACAGCTCCAGCGTCAGCTCGCGCACCCGGCCGAGCAGCGCGCGGAAGGCGGGGCGTCCGCCGAGATCGGCGCGCAACAGCAGGCTGTTCACCACCATGCCGATCATGCCCTGGATCTCGCGGATCCTGCGGTTGGCGTTGCTGGTGCCGAGCAGGAGGTCGGTGGCGCCGGTGTAGCGCTCGAGCACGGCGAGAAAACCGGCCAGCATCGTCATGTACAGCGTCCGTCCCTCGCGGCGGCTGAACCGGCGCAGGGTCTCGTAGAGCTCCGGCGGGATGCGGAACGTCTCCACGGTGCCACGGAACGCGGCGCGCGCCGGCCGCGGCCGGTCGGTGGCGATCTCGACCGGAGCCGGGTATCTCTCCATCTTGCGCCGCCAGAACGCGAGGAGCCGCTCGAGCGTCTCCCCCTGCAGCCAGGCGCGCTGCCAGACCGCGAAGTCCGCGTACTGCACCGGCGGCTCCGGCAGCGGCGACGGGCGGCCGTCCGCGAAGGCTGCGTAGAGCTCCTTCAGCTCGCGCAGCAGCAGAGCGTACGACCAGCCGTCGTGGACGAAGTGGTGCTCCACCTGGATCAGGACGTGCAGATCCTCGCGCAGCCGCACGAGCCGCCAGCGGACCAGCGGCGCCCGTGCCACGTCGAACGCAACGCCCACCGCCTCGGCCACCAGGCGCTCCGCCTCCGCCTCCCGCTCCTCCTCCGGCAGGCCCTCCAGGTCGATCTGCGGCAGCTCCACCGGGGCCGCGGGATGGACCACCTGGACAGGGCGGCCGTCCACCTCGGGAAAGCCGGTGCGCAGCACCTCGTGCCGGCGGACGATCTCGCCGAGCGCCCCGGCCAGCACCTCCACCCGCAGGGGACCGTGGAACGTGAGGGTGACCTGAAAATTGTAGGCCCGGTTGCCGCCGTGGGCGAGCCGGTCGAGCACCCAGACCCGCTCCTGTGGGAACGACAGCGGCAGCGGCCGGCCGTCGCGGGGCACCGGCCGGATCGGAGGGATCTCGGGGAGCGCGGTGCCCCCGCCCGCCTCCACCAGCTCGGCGAGCCGGGCGATGGTGGGGCGGTGGAAGATCTCCACCACCGAAAGCTCGACGTTCAGGGCCTGCCGCACCCGGGCGGCCATCTGCGCCGCCAGCAGGGAGTGCCCCCCGAGGTCGAAGAAATCCTCGTCGAGGCCCGGCTCGTGGTCGAGCCGCAAGACCTCGGCACAGAGCCCGGCCAAGACCTGCTCCGTGGGCGTGCGCGCCGACCGGCCGGCTCCGGCCGCGTCCGCCGACGGCTCCACCCCCTCCAAGGCCCGGCGGTCCACCTTCCCGTTGGGCGTGAGCGGCAGCGCGTCGAGAAACGCCCAGGCGGTGGGGACCATCGCGGCCGGCAGGCTCTGCGCGATCTCGCGGCGCAGCGCGCCGGCCAGACCGGGAGCCGCGCCGTCCCGCGGCACCACGCAGGCCGTCAGGCGGTCCTCCCCCGGCCGCACCAGGACCGCCGCCGCCCGCACCGCCGGGAGGCGGGCGAGAGCGGCCTCGATCTCCTCCAGCTCTACGCGGACGCCGCGGACCTTCACCTGGCGGTCCAGCCGGCCGAGAAACAGAAAGTCCCCACCGGGCAGCTCGCGCACCAGGTCGCCCGTCCGATACAGCCGGGCTCCCGGCTCGCCGCTGAACGGATCGGGCACGAAGCGTTCGGCGGTCAGCTCCGGCCGGCCGAGGTAGCCGCGCGCCACGCCCGGGCCGCCGGCATGGAGGTCACCGGCCTCACCGTGGGCGACGGGATCGCCGGCGGGGTCGAGGAGGTACAGACGGTTGCCGACCGAGGCCGGGCCGATGGGGACGGTGGGCGGGGGCACGGCCCCTTCTGCGCCGACCTGGAACAGCGAGCAGCTGACCGTCGCCTCGGTGGGCCCATAGCCGTTGTAGAGGACCGCCCGCGGCGCCGCGGCGCGCAGGCGGTCCACCGTGTCCCAGGACAAGGCCTCGCCGCCGAGATGGAGGACGGCGAGGCTCTCCAGAGCTTCCCCGGCGAGCGCGATCTCGCGCGCGAAGGCGGGCGTCGTGTGCAGGGTCTCGATGCGCTCGCGGACGATCCTGCGGGCACACGCCGCGGGGTCCCCGGCCGCCGCGCCGGGAAAGACCACGGTGCCGCCGGACAGGAGGGTCGTCAGCAGCTCGAACAGGCCGAAGTCGAAGGCGTACGACAGGTTCTGCAGCACCCGCGTGTGCGCGCCGAAGCCGAAGCGGCCGATCCCCCAGAGGAGGAGCGGCACCAGACCCCGGTGGGCGAGCTGCACCCCTTTGGGGCGGCCCGTCGAGCCGGAGGTATAGACGACACACGCGAGGGCGTCCGGCTCCGCCTCCTCCCGCGCCGGAGCGGCCGGTGCCGCGCCGGGCAGGGGCTCCTCGACACAGAAGATCCGGCCGGCGCCGAGCCCCTCCGCCCGCCCGCGCAGCTCCGCCGAGGCCACCACGACCGGACAACCGGCATCCGCGAGGATCCAGGCCAGCCGCTCGTCCGGATGGCGCGGATCGAGAGGAAGCACGCACGCTCCCGCCTGGAGAATGCCGATCAGGCCGGCGAGCAGCGGCGGCTCCGCGCCGGCCAGCAGGGCGACCGGCCGGTCGAGAGGACGGGGAAGCACCGTCCGAAGGCCCGCGGCCACCGCAGCGGCGCCCGCCGCCAGCCGCCCATAGCTCACGGCACCGGCCGCGCCGAGCGCAGCGACATGGTCGGGAGCCCTCCCCGCCTGCTCGCAGAACAGGTCGTAGGCGGTGCCCCGTCGAGCCCAGCCGGAAGACCCTGGCGGGTCAGATTCCCTCATGCTTATCCGGCCCCTTTCCGGAAGCCTTCCTTGAACGACAGAGTCTCTTTAAGAAATGGCCAACCCGCCAAGTCCGTAAAAGCAGCCGGTCAACGCACGCAAATGAGCCTGTGCAGAAAATACCGCCGCGCCTGGGGCCTGTCAAGCCGGCTCAGAAGAGGAGTCGGGTGAGGAAGAAGTCGGTGATCAGGATGACGATGCTCGCCACCACCACGGCCGAGGTGGTGGACCGCCCGACGCCCTCGGCGCCGCCCGCGGTGTGGAACCCCTTGAGGCAGCCGATCGCGGCGAGCAGGAAGCCGAAGACCGCCGCCTTGATCAGGCCGGAGAACAGGTCGTTCAGGTCCATGAACTGGAACGACCGGTCGACATAGGTGACCGGATTGGCCCCCATCAGGAGGACCGCCACCATGTAGCCGCCGAGGATGCCGACGCCGTTGCCCATGACGACCAGGAGAGGCAGCATGAAGGTGCCGGCCCACACCCGCGGGACGACCAGATAGTGCACCGGATCGGTCGCCATCACCTCCAGCGCGTCGATCTGCTCGGTCACCCGCATGGTCCCCAGCTCGGCGGCCATCGCCGAGCCGGCGCGGCCGGCGACGATGAGGCCGGAGAGGACCGCGGCCAGCTCGCGCACCATGGAGAGGGCCACGCCGGAACCGACGAAGCTCTCGGCGTTGATCCGGCGCAGCACGGTGAAGGTCTGGAGCGCCATCACCCCGCCGGTGAACAGGGTGGTCAGGAAGACGACCGGGATGGAGTCGAACCCCACCTTGACCATCTGGCGCAACAGCTCGCGGACGTTGTAAGGCCGGCGCGGCGTCCAGGCGAAGATGCGCACGGTCAGCTCGACGAAACGTCCCAGCTCCACAAACAGGCTTTCGAGCGCACCCGGCAGCTTCATGTCAGCCATCCTCCCGCGAGAAACGCGACACCAGCTCCTCGATCTTACCCCCGCGCACGTAGCGCCGCGGCAGGCGCAGCCCGAGATGGCAAAGAATCTCCCAGGAGATCGTCCCGGCATGGCGCGCCAGCTCGGGCGCGCCGATCTCCTCCTCCCCCTGGCGGCCGAGCAGGACGACCTCGTCGCCCACCTCCGCCCCGGTCTCGGTGACGTCGAGCAAGGTCATGTCCATGGTCACCGAACCTGCGATCGGCACCCGCCGGCCGCGCACCAGCGCCTCGCCCTTGCCGGTCAGCCGCCAGGCATAGCCGTCCGCATAACCCACCGGAACGACGGCGATCCGGCTGCGCCGCCTCGTCACGGTGCGCCCGCCATACGACAGCGCGGTCCCCGCGCCGACCTCGCGGATCTGCACGATCCGCGCGCGCACCGACATCACCGGACGCAGCCCGCCCCCCGCCGCCTCCCCCACCGGATCCAGGCCGTAGACGGCGATGCCCAGCCGCACCAGGTCCCGGCGGCTTCCCGGCCGGTGGAGCGCCGCCGCGCTGTTCGCCATGTGGATCAGGGCGCCCCGCCGCTCGGCCGCGGTGAGCTGCGCCACCACGGCCTCGAAGCGTTCCTCCTGCAACGCATTGCGCGGGCTCGCCACGTCGTCGGCCTCGGCGAAGTGCGACAGCAGCCCGGCGAGGCGCAGGCGGGACGGAGGGCCGCCGGCCCCGCGGATCGTCTCCAGGGCCTCCGGCACCTCGTCGAGCTGCAGCCCGAGCCGGCTCATCCCGGTGTTCACCTTGAGATGGATCGGCTGGGTCCCGGAATGGCCCGCCGTCCAATCGCGCCAGAGCGCCAGCTCCGCCAGGCTGGAGACGGTCGGGGTCAGCCGGTAGCGGCGATAGAGCGAGATCTTGGCCGGGCGCGCGGTGCCGAGCACCAGGATCGGCACCCGCACCCCGGCGCGGCGGATCTCCGCCCCCTCTTCGAGCAGCGCCACGCCGAGCCAGTCCACCCCGGCCTCTTCCAGGGCCCGGCTCACCCCCACGGCGCCGTGGCCGTAGGCGTCCGCCTTGACCACCGCCATCGCCTGCGCGCCGCCGATCCGCGCGCGCAGGACGCGCAGGTTGTGCTCCAGGGCTTCCAGGTCCACGTCCACCCAGGCCGGGCGCAGCGCCGCCTCCAGGTCCGCGACGCCGGCCCCCCCCTCGGCTCCCCAGGGCGGCGGGTCAGAACGGTGCGCCACCGTCATACCCCCCGCCATAGCTCTCCTGGGCGCGGCTCTTGAAGGTGGTGGTCTCGCCGATGAAGACCATCTCGACCGTCCCCGTCTCACCGTTCCTGTGCTTGGCGATGATCAGCTCCGCCAGCCCCTTGTTCTCCTCGGTCGCGTTGTACACCTCGTCGCGATAGACGAACGCCACCATGTCGGCGTCCTGCTCGATCGAGCCCGACTCGCGCAGGTCCGAGAGCTGCGGCCGGTGGTCGCTGCCGCGCCGATCCGGGTTGCGCGAAAGCTGCGACAAGGCGATCACCGGGATCTCCAGCTCCTTGGCGAGCTGCTTCAGGCCGCGGCTGATCGCCGCGATCTCCAGGTTGCGGTTCTCGTACTTGCCGCCCGCCTGCATCAGCTGGAGGTAGTCGAGCACCAGCACCCCCAGCCCTCTCTCCGCCTTGAGACGGCGCGCCTTCGAGGCCACCTCCAGGAGCGACGGGTTCGGCGAGTCGTCGATGTAGAGCGGCGCCTCGCCGATCGCCCGCACGGTCTGGTAGATCTTCGCCCACTCTTTGCTGGACAGATGGGCGCCGCGCAGCTTGCTGAACGAGATGTCCGCCTCCGAGCAGAGGACGCGCAGGGCGAGCTCCTGCTGGCTCATTTCGAGGGAGAACACGCCGACCGTCTTTCCTTCTTTGATGGCGACGTTCGAGGCGACGTTCAGAGCGAAGCTGGTCTTTCCCATGCCGGGACGGCCGGCGATGATGATCAGGTTGCCGCGGTTGAGCCCGTGGGTGATGCGGTCGAGGTCGGTGAAGCCGGTGGGGATGCCGGTCAGCAGGCTCCCCGACCGCTCCTCCAGCTCTTCCAGCGTGCTGTGGAAGATGTGCCCGATCTGCGCAAAACCGCGCTGGATCGCCTCCTCGCCGAGCCCGAGCACCGCCTGCTCGGCGCGCCCCAGCGCCTCCTGCGCGGTCAGCCCGCCGTCGAGACAGTCGCGGATGACCTGGCTGGAGGTCTGGATCAGCCGCCGCCGGATCGACCGTTCCTTGATGATCTCGGCGTACTGGTCGACCCGGCCGATGTCGGGGAGATCCAGATCCAGCGAGGCGAGATAGGACAGCCCGCCGACCCCGTCGAGCTGCGCCCTCTGCTCCAGTTTCGCCTGCACGGTGCGCAGGTCGATCTCGACCTGCTCCTCCTGCAGGTCGATCATGGTCTGGTAGAGCACCTGGTGGCGCTCGACGTAGAAGTCCTCCGGCCGCAGGCGCCCCGAGATGGTCGGCAGCACCGCCGGATCGAGCAGGATGCCGCCGAGCACGGCGCGCTCCGATTCCTCGCTGAACGGGAGGGCCTTCTGTTGAGGGAGAGTGTCGATCATGCGGAGACCGGCCTGAGCCGGACATTCTCCCGCATGGCCCGGACAGGCGCAAGCCCGGACCCAGGCAGGGGGGTGTAACAGCGCGGGGAGGAGCCCTCCACCTCATCCCCAGGAGCAAGTACGGCTCCGGGAAATCACAGGCCCCTCTTTTTGTCGAAGATAGAGGCCCGGGAAGTCGCCTTCCCGAACCCCCTCTCCGATCTCGTCCCTCCAGGTGCTGCAAGCTAAAAAGAAAAAGGTCAGCGAGCTTCGTTCCCTCCACCCGCGACAGCAGGAGAATAGGTGCCGGCCCTCTTCAATGTCCTCACTGCCCGCCTCAAACCTCCTCAAAAAACATAAAATCGGACCCATCCCTTTTTTCTTGAGCGGCTTACGGGTCCGCCGCCGCCGCGTCGACACGCTTCTGGACCGCTTCCAGGAGCGCGGTGATCTCGTTGAACCGGACCTGAGAGGCGCCGAGGGACTCCGGTGTGAGGCCCGCGAACCGCCGGGCGAGGAGCGATCTCCTCCGGTTCAGCACCCGGATCTCGACATCCTGATACCAGGACGAATAGAGATTCGCGGGCAGCTCCTCGACCTGCGCCGCCGCCAGCCGGCCGGCCAGGGTGGCGATCTCCTCCCGCGGAAGGAGGATGCGCCGGGGCGTCGTCCAGGCGGTTGCGGCCGATTGATGGGACACCTGGCCCCAGCCGCCCTCGATCCGCAAGATCCATCCGCCTTCGAGCACCGCCGGGTCTTCGTCCTGGCGTAGAAGCTGAAGGGTCAGCGTTTCCGGCGCCAGCTCGCCGCGGGCGATCTTGGCCAGGCCGTCGTCCAGGGAGGCGGCGGAGACACCGGCGGGAGCGAGCTCCTTGCCGAGAGCGAGAAGGCTCTGCGCCAGCTGCTTGAGCCCGGCCGACTGCTCTCCCTGGGAAAGCTGGACGGACTGCCACACCTCTCCGTCGAGGACGGCGCGCACCCGGCAGATCATCTCGACCCCCCAGGCCGGCCCGCGCCCGGTTCCCTTGCCACCGTAGGATTCCCGCAGAGCCGCAAACCCGGCGTCGTGCAGCAGCGCCAGCGCGGCGAGAAGGCGCTCCCGCGGCACGGCCAGCTGCCGTTCCTGGTTCCAGATCCCCACCCCGCCGCCCAACAGGAGGAGCGACCGCAACCGCAGGACCTCCTCGTCCCGGCACTCGGCCTCGATCCGCAGGTCCTGCCAGGCCCCGCGGGCCAGGGCGGTCTCGAGCGCACGGGAAAAGGCCGCGTTCGGCGCCGCAGCCCCGCCGGCACCTCCAGGCCGCGCACGGGCCGGCGCGAGGGCACAGGAAGGAAGGACACCGAGAAGTGGGAGCAGGAGCAAGGACATCCGCCAGGCAAGGGCTCTCATGGGACCGGTTCTACCACGGAGTCGTGAATTTGGGGGGATGACCGAATGTGTGTCACGAAATCCGGCCGGCAGGCACCATTACTTATGTAGGTTGCCGTTCCCCCCTTCCACGCTCCTCGACTTTCCAAAGGAGGAAATCCAGATGAAGCGTACTTTGTTGTTCACGGGAAGCGTCATGCTACTGCTGACCCTGGGACCCGTCACCCAGGCTGACGCCGCCGCGGATCGGCCCGAGGTGTCCCTGGCGGTGCGCCATGACGTCTCGCCGACGTTCCGCGATCTCGCCGCGATCCCCCGGCGGGTGGCTGCCCAGCCGAATCGCGAAGTCGAGAACAAGGTCCCCTTGGACCTGGCGCAGCGGGCGAAGCCGCATCCCGGCGGGCCGGATCCGGTTCTCCAGGAAGGGCCGGTCGTCCTCGCGACCCCGACACCGACGCTTACGTTCGATGGCTTGAGCGATGACGACAATGCCGCCGTAGTCGGCGGGCGCATCGTTCCGCCGGACACCAACGGCGATGTCGGGACGACCTACTACGTACAGACCATCAACCTCATTCTGGCCGTCTACCGCAAGTCGGACGGCGTGCGGGTCTTCGGCCCGGCGGCGGTCAACTCGCTGTGGGCCGGCTTCGGCGGCAAGTGCGAGACCGACAATGACGGCGACCCGACCGTTCTTTATGACGACGCGGCCGACCGCTGGGTCATCAGCCAGTTCGCCGTCGGCGGCGACGGGCACCAGTGCGTCGCGGTCTCCACCACCGGGGACCCGACCGGTTCCTACTACCGCTATGACTTCCTGGTCAGTCCGGGCCGGCTCAACGACTATCCGAAGATGGGCATCTGGTCCGACGGGTACTACATCACCGCCAACGAGTTCACCAGCAGCTTCCAGGGAGCGATCGCGGTGGCTTTCGAGCGCGACCGGATGCTCAACGGCCTGTCGGCCCAGATGGTCAAGTTCGGTCCCCTGGCCTGCGGCACCGAGTGCCCCTTCGCCGTCCAACCGGCCCATTGGGATGGTGGCACGGCGCCTCCGCTCGGCGCCCCCGCCCCCTTCGTCATGGCGTGGGACGACGAGACCTGGGGAGCCGGCACCAATCCGGACGGCTATCGGATGTGGGAATTCGACGTCAACTGGGCCTCCCCCGGCAGCTCGAGCTTCGTGGCGATCCCGCAGGTGAACGCTCCCGAGTTTGACGCCAACTTCTGCAACTTCAGCCGGGCCTGCATTCCGCAGCCCCGGCCGGGCGAAAAGCTCGACTCCCTCGGCCAGTTCACCATGTACCGTGCCATGTACCGCAACTTCGGCACCCACGAGTCGATCGTGATCAGCCACGCCACGGACATGGCGAGCAACGCCAAGAGCCGCGGCGGCATCCGCTGGGCCGAGCTGCGCGACAACGGCGGCGGCTGGATTCTCCACCAGACCGGCACCTTCTCGCCGGACACCTCCAACAGCCGCTGGCTTCCCAGCATCGCCCAGGACAAGCAGGGCAACATCGCCATCGGCTACAGCATCTCGAGCACCGGCACCAACCCCGGCGTCCGCTATGCGACCCGTTCGGCCGGCGACACGCTCGGCACCATGGGCAGCGAGCAGGTCCTGGTCAACGGCGGCGGCGTCCAGCAGAGCTCCGGCAACCGGTGGGGCGACTACGCTTCCATGAGCGTCGACCCGGTCGACGGCTGCACCTTCTGGTTCACCACCGAGTACTACGCCAACAGCGGCAGCTTCGACTTCAAGACGCGCATCGGCTCCTTCAAGCAGCCCGGCTGCATCTGACCCGCCGTCGCTCCCTCCTCCCGCCCCTCGCCCGGTGGCTCCCGCGCCGGGCAGGGGCGGTTCTATCGCCGCAGAACCTCACTGACCCAATGGAGCGAGCGCACCGCTCCCTGGGACTTGAGCCCGTACCGGCCCGAGCCCGTGCCGGACCTCGTCCTCCTCCGCTTCGCCTTCCCCCTCCTTGACGAGTGGACCGGTCATCAACAACTTCAGAGAGCCACTCGTCGGCGAGAGCTTTAATCGAGCCGGTCTTCGGCGGAAGGGAATACTGTTTCACGCTTCAGGCTGGGGGTCACTTCTTTTCCAGCGAAGGCCCCAGCGAGGAGCGCGCGCAAAGCCGGTTCGACGCGATCGAGCTCCACGGCGAGCTGCTCCACCCGCTCGGCGGTGCCTTCCCATTCCGCCGCGCGGCCCCGCTGCTCCAGCTCCTCGCAGACAGCCGCCAGGCGGCGGGCTCCGATCTGGCCACCACTCCCCCGGAGGCTATGGGCGGTGAAGGTGAAGGCGGCGGCATCGCGATGGCTCAGGGATTCGCGCAGATCGGCCAGGCGGCGCCTCGACTCGCCGAGAAAACGCTCCACGAGCGGTTCGACGAGGGGTTTGCCGGAGGCCTGCTGGAGCTTCCGGAGCTGGTCGAGGAACCGGGGATCCAGGGCGGCGGGCTCGGGCTTCTCGGCGTGCTCGGACGGCACCGGCGGGTCCACCTCCGGCCCGGGCCGGCCGCAGCGGAGAACCGCGCGGAGCTCCTCGAACAGCACGGGCTTGCTCAGGTAGTCGTCCATGCCCGCGGCGAGACAGGCCTCGCGATCGCCGCGCAGCGCATTGGCCGTCATGGCGATCAACCGGGGCCGCTGCTCCGGAGGCCATTCCGTCTGGATGCGCCGCGCGGCTTCGAGGCCGTCCATGCCGGGCATCTGGACGTCCATCAGGACGACGTCGTAGCGCTGGCGCCGCAGGGCCTCCAGGGCCTCCTGGCCGTCGGCCGCCACGTCGGCGTCGTAGCCGAGCCTCTCCAGCATCAAGAGGGCCACTTTCTGATTGACCAGGTTGTCCTCGGCCAGAAGAAGGCGCAGGGGCCGGGGCTCGTCCGACCCGGCCGTGGTCTCCGGATCGGTGGCCCGGAGCCCGTCGGCGCGCACGTCCGACTCGGGCGCCTCCCGGCAGCGCACGGTGAACCAGAACGTCGAGCCCTCACCGGTCACGCTGTCGACGCCCATCTGTCCGCCGAGGCCCTCGGCCAGCCGGCGGCTGATCGCGAGGCCCAGGCCGGTGCCGCCATACAGCCGGGTGGTCGAGGAGTCGGCCTGGCTGAAGGGGCGGAAGAGGCGGTCCATGCGATCCGCCGGGATGCCGATGCCGGTGTCGCGCACTGCGAAGCGCAGCTCCAGGATCTCACCGGCGGCGGGCGGCGCCTCCACCGTGACCGTGATCTCCCCCGAGGGCGTGAACTTCACGGCATTGCTCAGCAGGTTCACCAGGATCTGGCGCAGCCGGGTGGGATCGCTTTCGATCACCGCCGGGAGCGCCGGATCGAGGCGGCAGGTGATATTCAGTCCCTTGTGCCCGGCCTCCGTGGCGAGCAGGTCGATCGCCTCGTCGACGCATTGCCGCAGGCGGAACGGCGCCGCTTCGATCGAGAGCATGCCCGCCTCGATCTTCGAGAAATCCAGGATGTCGTTGAGCAACGCGAGCAGCGACTCGCCGCAGGTGCGCACCGTACCGACGTACTCGCGCTGCTCGGGGGTGAGCGGAGTCCCGAGGAGGATGCTGGTCATGCCGATGACGCCGTTCATCGGCGTCCGGATCTCATGGCTGACGTTGGCCAGGAACTCGCTCTTCGCCTGGTTGGCCCGTTCCGCCTCCTCCTTGGCGGCGCACGCCTCGCGTTCCGAGCGTTCGAGATCGGCGACGGTGTGGACCAGGCGATCGGTGCGCTCCCGGACGACCGCCTCCAGGCGCCGGTTCTGACGTTCCAGGCGGCCGAGGCGCCAGCGCAGGCCGGCGGCGGCGAGCGCCACGGCACCCAGCCCGTAGAGCATCCAGGCCCAGGGTGTCTGCCAGGGTGACGGCTCGATGGTGAACGCGACCTCCGCGGGTCCGGACACCACCCCGTCTCCGTCCCGCCCCCAGACGCGGAAGCGGTAAGTCCCCGGCCGCAGGCCCACGTAGCTGCGCGTGGGCTCGGTTCCCCATGCCGCCGGTTCCTCCTGCAAGCCGCCGAGCTGAAAGCGGTACTGGATGCCGCCCTCCTGGAAGAAGCTCAGCAGGGTGGACTCGAAGGTGATTTCTCCCGGGTTGCGACCGAGGCGCAGAGGCCCGGCGCCGGGCCGCACCGGCCGCCCTCCCGCGGTCATCGTCTCGACCACCAGGGGGCTCGGCGTCCGCCGCGGCTCGGGGGCGTCCACCGCGAGCCAGGCCGCCGCGGCGTTCGTCCCGACCCACAGACGGCCGCCGCGGTCGATCCGCAGAGCCCACTGGTTGCACTCGTCGAAGGCGAGGCCGTCGCGGGTGGTGAAGGTGGTGAGGTCGTAAGCGTCTTGCCCCCCGCGGGGCGCCAGGCGGGCCACGCCCCGGTTGGTGGCGAAGTAGAGACGGCCCCGTGCATCCTCGGCGATCTGATAGACGACCTCGCTGGGCAGGCGCGGCTCGCCGGTGCGGGTGCTCCACACCCGCCACTGTGGCGCTCGCGCTGTCAGGTCCAGGCGGGCGGCGCCGCCGTCGGTGCCGATCCAAAGGAAATGCCGTCCGTGCCGGTGCGTCTCGGTCAGGCTGTTGACCCAGTTGTGCGGCAGCGGCGAGTTGCCGGTGTCGAAGACCGTCCAGCGGCCGGCGGCCCAGCGCGCCAATCCACCGTCTCGCGTCCCGGCCCACAGGCTCGTGCCCTCCGGCCCCCGCGTCTCCAGCAGGGAGTAGACCTGGCGATCCGGCAGAGCGGAATTCTCCGGAGTGAAGACCCGGCAGCTCCCCGCCACACAGCGGGCCAGTCCGGCACGGGTTCCGACCCACAGGACCGTCCCCTCCCGGGACCGGGTTTCGAGCAAGGAAAGGACCTCGGCGGGCGGCAGCCCGCGGGCGATCGCCGCAAACGGCGTCCAGTGGC
This sequence comes from Holophagales bacterium UBA5704, assembly GCA_002420005.1. Lineage (GTDB taxonomy): Bacteria > Acidobacteriota > Thermoanaerobaculia > Multivoradales > UBA5704 > UBA5704. The sequence continues at coordinate 56,544 of DIHE01000094.1, forward strand.
CGTCCCGCCAATGGAAGAGACCTCGGCTCGTCGCCACCCACAAGGCGGGAAGGTCCTCCCCGCCGGTGGCGAGAAGCATGTTGACCTCCGCATCCGCGAGGGGAGGCCCCGCGAAGACGGTCCAGCGTCCCGCCTGCCAGCGGGCCACCCCGTGGGTCTCGGTGCCGAACCAGTAGACCGGGTTCTCCACCGGCCCGCCTTCCGCCATGCCGTAGACCAGGGATTGCGGCAGACCGGAGCTGCGGTGGTCCAGGGCCCGCCAGCCACCCGGATACAGCAGAGCGACACCGCCGGTGCTCAAGCCGGCCCAAAGGAGAGAGCGGCCCCCGCTGCGGTGCGCCTGCAGGCTGAGCACCTTCTCGGAAGGAAGCCCGGCGTTGCCGGTGTCATGGACCGACCACCGGTCCCCGTGGAGCTCGGCCATCCCCTGCGCCGTGCCGGCCCACAGCACGGAGCCTCGGCCGTCCTCGAGAAGCGCCAGGCTGAGCACCCGCCGGCTGGGGAGCCCCTCCCCTTCGGCAGGGGACCAGGAGCGGCCGTCCCACCGCATCACGCCGTCCCCGTCGGTCGCCGCCCAGACCACCGGCCCACCGGGCGTGCGCCCTTCCAGCAACGCGGTCACCGGGACCCTCGGCGCCCCTTCCTCGGCCGGGACGGCGCGCCAACGCCCCCCGGAGCGGCGGACCAGGCCGCGGTCGGTCCCCACCCAGAGCTCCGGCCCCTCGGGCGGCGTGCGCACGAGGAGGGAGAGAACCTGCTCGCCGGGCGAGCCGGCGGCCCGCAGGTCGATCCGCCGCCAGCTCCGGCCATCCCAACCCACCAGGCCGCGAGAGGTCCCCACCCAGAGAATCGTCTCTCCCGGCCGGCGTTCCTCGGCGAGGCTGAGAACCCGCGCCTGGGCCAGGACCGTCCCGGCGCCGAACACGGTCCAGGCCTCGTCGTGCCACCGGCCCAGCCCACCATCCGTGCCGAACCACAGCGCACCGTCCGCCGCGGGAAAAATGGTGTTGATGAAGCTCGACCGCAGCGCCTCGGGCAAGCTCGCCTCCCGCCAGCGGCGGCCGTTGTAGACCGCGGCGCCGTCCTGCGTCCCCGCCCAGACGAAGCCCCGCGCATCCAGAGCCAGCGCCTGCACCGTGCTCTGCGGCAGCCCCTCACCTGTGCTGAAGACACGCAACGCCGGGCGCCCTTCGGGAACCGGCGTCGCCGCGGTCGGCAAGGCCAGCCCGGCGAGCCCGAGCCACCCGAAAACCGTCATCCAGCGCATCAAGAACCAACCTGCATGAAGCCGATTCTGTCACGTTCGACCAAAAAAAGAGGCTCCCGTCAGGAGCCTTGCAGAGTGGGAGTCAACTCACCATCGGGACACCGGTGTACGCCCGAACCCGGCCCCTCGGCGGTTGATGGAGACGATGGTAGGACGCCGAGGTTACGATCCACATTAACCGCTAACTCCTCTTTGCCTCGGCCTGCAGAACAGGCGCGATCCGCTCGATCTCGCGCGCCAGCCGGTCCAGGATCTCCTCGGTCCCCGCCCAGTCCCCGCGTCGGCCGCGCTCTTCGAGGTCCTGGCAAAGCTCCGCCATCCGGCGCGCGCCGAGCTGGCCGCTGCTTCCTTTGAAAGCGTGGGCCGCGAAGACGAATCCCGCCTCGTCCCGGGCGGTGCAGGTGGTCCGCAGCTCGTCCAGGCGCCGCGGCGCATCGGTGAGGAAGCGCTCGACGATCCCGGCGATCAGTTGCTGGCCGGTCACCTGCTGGAGCTGGCGCAGCTGGCCGATGTACTGCGGATCGAACGAGCCGTCCGCCTCCGGCGCCGCCACGTCCCTGTTCTGGGGCCGGGCCGGCGCCGCGCCGCGCCGCAGGGCTGCGATCAATGGATCGAGCAAGACCGGCTTGCTCAGGTAGTCGTCCATTCCCGCCGCCAGCGTGGTCTCGCGGTCTCCGCGCTGGGCATTGGCGGTCACCGCGATGATCCGCGGCCCGCTCTCGCCCGGCCATTCCTGCCGGATGCGCCGCGTCGCCTCCAGCCCGTCCATCCCCGGCATCTGAACGTCCATCAGGACGAGGTCATAGCGCTGGCGCCGCAGCGCGACCAGCACCTCCTCCCCGTCGGACGCCACGTCCGCCGCATAGCCCAGGCGCTGGAGAAGAAGGAGGAGAACCTTCTGGTTCACCGCGTTGTCTTCCGCCACCAGGATGCGCAGCACCGGCAGCTGCGGCAGGGTGCCGCCCGCCACCGGCTCCTCCGGGGAGGCCGTTCCTGGCGCACCACCTCCTGCCTCCTGGCAGGTGAGGGAAAACCAGAACGTCGAGCCTTCACCGGGCCGGCTCTCCACCCAGATCCGGCCCCCCAGGCCCTGAACGAGCTTGCGGGTGATCGCGAGCCCGAGCCCGGTCCCTCCATAGACCCGGGAGGTCGAGGAGTCCGCCTGCGTAAAGGGTTGGAACAGCCGGTCCATCCGGTCGGGAGGGATGCCGATCCCGGTATCCCGCACGGCAAAGCGGAGGACCTGCCCTCCTGCTCCCTCTCCCACCGCCGCGTGCACCGCTTCGACCGTCAGATCCACCGACCCGGAGGGCGTGAACTTGACGGCATTGCCGAGCAGGTTCACCAGGATCTGCCGCAACCGCGTGGCGTCGCTCTCGATCCGCGGCGGGACTCCCGGCTCGATCCGGTGGCGGATCTCGATCTTCTTGTTGCGGGCTTCGACGGCCACCAGGGCGATCGCCTCGTCGAGGCACTGCTGCAGCGAGAAGGCGGCGATCTCGATCGCCAGCTCTCCCGCTTCGATCTTTGAAAAGTCCAGCACGTCGTTGACCAGGGCGAGCAGGGAATCGCCGCTGGTGCGGATCGTCCGCACGTAGTCGCCCTGCTCGGCGGTGAGAGGGGTCTCTGCGAGGACGCTGGTCATGCCGAGCACGGCGTTGAGCGGGGTCCTGATCTCATGGCTGATGTTGGCCAGGAAGTCGCTCTTGGCACGGTTGGCCCGTTCCGCCTCCTCCTTGGCCGCGCGCGACGCGGCCTCGGAGCCGGCGAGGCTCGCGGTGCGCTCGCGGACCAGCCGCTCGAGCTGTTGCGTGCGCGCCTTGAGGAGGCCGAGCCGCCAACGCAGGCCACCGCCGGCGAGGAGGATGGCCGTGAGGGCATAGAGCGCCAGGGCCCAGCGCGTTCGCCATGGGGACTGTGCCACGGTGAACGGCACCTCCACCGGGCCGGAGACGATTCCCGCCGCATCGCGGCCCCAGACCTTGAAGCGATAGGTTCCCGCCGGCAGCCGGGCGTACCGCTGCCGAGGATCCGAGATCCAAGCCGACGGCGTCCTCTGCCAGCCGGCCAGCTGCACCCGGTAGCGGATCTCGCTCTCCCGGAAATGGGAGAGCAGCGCGTACTCGAAGACCACGTCGAGCGGCCCCTCGGCCAGCCGGAGCGGCTTTCCGGTCCACGGGACCTCCCCCTCGTCCGCCGTGACATGCTGGATCCGCAATGGGCTCGGCGTGGGCGCCGGCTCGGGGACCGACGGGTCGAGCCAGGCCACCGCGGTGCTCGTCCCCACCCACACCCGGCCCCGGCGGTCCACCAGGCCGGCCCACTGGTTGCACTCGTCGAACGGCAGGCCGTCGCGCGTCGTGAAGGTGTAGACGTCGTAGCGATCCGGGTGCGCCGGGTCGGGCGTCAGACGCACCACGCCGCGGTCTCCGGTGAGGTAAAGCCGCCCCCGGGCATCTTCGAGAATCTGATAGACGACGTTGCCGGGGAGCCGGGTCTCCTCGCTCTTATCGTTGAGGACGAGCCAGCGCGGCCCTGCGCCTGCGAGGGTATGGCGGATCAAGCCCTCGTCGGTGCCGATCCAGAGATAACGCCGGCCGCCGCTGCGCGACTCATGCAGCGCGTTGATCCACTCGCGTGGGACCGGGGTCGTCCGCGGGTCCAGGACGGTCCAGCGCTCTCCGTCCCGGCGAGTCAGGCCGCCCGCCCGGGAGCCGATCCAGAGGACCGGCCCCTCGGCTTCCTGGGTCTCCAGGAGCGAGTAGATCCGGCGATCCTGCAAAGGGGAGTTTTCCGGGGTGAACAGGCGGCACGTTCCGGCGGCGCACCGGGCGAGCCCGCCGCCGGTTCCTACCCAGAGAACCGTCCCTTCCGGCCTTGGGGTCTCGAGAAGAGCCAGCACCTCCACGTTGGCCGCGAGCTCTTGGTGGAGAGTCAGGTGGCCATCGGCCAGGCGGTAGAGACCTGCCCCGGTTCCCACCCAGAGCGCCGCGCCGCGGGCTCCGGTACGCCGGAGCACCGTGACCCTCTCGCCGGCGAGAGGCGTCCCCGGCCCCAGGACACTCCACGCCCCCGCCTCCCAGCGGGCGAGCCCCCGGGTCTGCGTGGCAAACCAGTAGACCGGCCGTTCCATGGGGCCGGTCTCGGCGAGGCCGAACATCACCGAACGCGGCAGGCCCGAGTTGCGGTTGTCGAGCGCCCGCCAGCCTCCCGGATTCAACACGGCCAAGCCGCCGGCACTGGTGCCGACCCAGAGGAGAGGCCGGCCTCCGGTGTGGGTACCATAGATCCGCATGACCTGATCGGAGAGCAGGCCGGCGTTGTCCGCGTCCAGGACCTCCCAGCCCTTCGCGGTGCGGCGCACCAGGCCTCGCGAGGTGCCGGCCCACAGCTCCGCGCCGGCTCCGGCGTCGAACCAGGCCAGGCTGAAGACCTCCCGGCTGGGGAGCCCCTCCTCCAGGATCCAGCGATCGCCGTCGAGCCGGGCCAAGCCGCCGAAGGTGGCCGCCCAGACCAGCGTGCGACCCGCCTCGCGGGCCACCACCAGATCCCGCACCGGCTCCTGCGGCAATCCTCCGCCGGGGCGCAACACGCTCCAGCGGCCCCCCACCCGGCGGGCCAGCCCGCCGGCCGTGCTCACCCACATCTCGGTGCCGTGGTCTCCGGGAACCACCAGGACCTTCCCCACCGGCCCTTCCACCGGCGGTGCCACCTCCCGCCGCCAGGCCCGGCCGTCCCACTGTGCCAACCCCTCCGAGGTTCCCGCCCAGATCAACACCTGATCGCCGCGCCTCTCCTCCGCCAAGCTCCTCACGGGGCCCGGCGGAAGGTCCGTGCCACCAGAGAACACGGTCCAGACCCCCTCTTTCCGTCGGGCAATGCCGTCGCTCAGCGCCATCCAGAGAGAACCGTCCGAGGCGGCGAGAAGGTCTCGAACGGCGCCGAACGACTCCCCACCCGGCCGCTCGACGGTCTTCCAGGCGCGGCCGTCATAGAACGCGACGCCATTCTGCGTTCCGGCCCAGAGGAAGCCGTCCGCGTCCTGAACCAAGGCCTGGACGGTGTTCTGCGGCAGTCCCTGCTCGGAGCCGAAAAAACGAAGCGCCGGGCGGCCACCGGGAAGAGGAGCTTCGACGGCGGCGGCCCCCGTCAGGGCCGCACAACCAAGGAGGAGGATCGAGGCGAGGCGCGCAACCACTCAGCACCATCCATCAGAGCTCAGGGGCTTCCAAGAACTGCTGCATTCTGCCACAACTCAAGCTGGTACCAAAAAAAGAGGCTCCCGTTTCAAGGAGCCTTTCATGGAGGGTGTCAACCTGTTCTCGTGGAGGATCGCGACACGCCCTGTCCGGTCCTCACCGCGGGTTGCTACCTGAGACGTATCCTACGCGGGCTTCGTTACGAGCCACATTACGGCGAAACTCTCCTGCCGGGAATCGCACCGACGACGAGGACGGCCCGACCGGTGCCGTCCGGGCGCGATCGGCCGCCCCGGGATATGGTAGAAATCCCCTCCTGATGACCCGTCACGAAAAAGCGCTGCGCATCCGCGAGATCCTCGACCGCCTCTTCCCGGAAGTCGACATCCCCTTGTCGCACGAAGATCCCTTCACCCTGCTGGTGGCGGTGCTGCTCTCGGCCCAGACCACGGACAAGATGGTCAACGAGGTCACCCCCGCCCTGTTTGCCCGGGCGCCGACGCCCGCGGCCCTGGCCGCCCTGGAGGAAGAGGAGATCCGGTGGCTCATCCGGCGCATCGGCCTCTCCGCCACCAAGGCGAAGAACCTGAAGCGCCTCGCCGCTCTCCTCGGCGAGCGCCATGGCGGCTCCGTGCCGCGGACGCTCGCCGAGCTCGAAGCCCTTCCCGGAGTCGGCCACAAGACGGCCTCCGTGGTGCTGAGCCAGGCCTTCGGGCTGGCCGCCTTCCCGGTCGACACCCACATCCACCGCCTCGCCACCCGCTGGGGGCTCACCGGCGGCAAGAACGTGGAGACGACCGAAGCCGATCTCAAGAAGGTCTTTCCCGAGGAGAGCTGGGGGCGCCTGCACCTGCAGATCATCTATTTCGGCCGCACGTTCTGCCCCGCCCTGTACCACGACCTCGACGACTGCCCGATCTGCGCCTGGGCCGCCTCCAAAGCGCGCAAGGAGGCCGAGCGGCGCCGCAACCTGGAAGTCCGGCGGCGGTGAGGGTGCTCCGGGAGGAGCACTAGACCACGTAGAGCAGCACGGCGAAGAAGTGGAGCGCGCTGCCGGTCAGCACGAAGAGGTGCCAGACCAGGTGGTTGTAAGGCAGGCGCCGCCAGGCGTAGAACGCCAGGCCCGAGGTGTAGACCACGCCGCCGAGGACGAGCAGCACCAGCCCTCCCACCTGCAGCGCGCGCGAGAGCGGCACCGCGGCGATCAGGATGAGCCAGCCCATGAGGACATACAGAACGTGGGCGATGGCGCGGTGGCGGCGCCAGGGAGACCAGGCATGGGCGATGCCGGCGAGGGCCAGAATCCAGTTCGCCGTGAGGATGCCCCAGCCCCAGGGACCGTGCAGGGTGATCAGGGTGAACGGGGTGTAGGTGCCCGCGATCAGCAGATAGATCGCGGTGTGGTCGAGCATCCGCAGCACCGGCTTCAGCCGCGGGTCCGAGACGCTGTGGTAGAGGGTCGACGTCCCATACAGGATGATCAGCGTCGCCCCGAAGACCACCGACGCAATCAGGTGGCGCACGCCGCCGTCGCGCAGGGACACCGTGACGAGGATGGCGAGCGCGACGATGCTCAAGAGGATGCCGATCCCGTGCGAGATCGCATGGGATCTCTCTTCGGCCGGCGAGAAGACTTTGAAGGCTGGGGCGGTCTCCGACATGCGTGATGGTAGCATGCCCGCCATGATCGCGCGCCGCACCGTCGCCGCTGTCGTCCTCGCCGGAGCGCTGTCGCTCCCGTTCTCCTTGAGCGCCGCCGAGCCGGCCTCTCCTCCCCCCGCCCTCGACGCCGCCGCGGCCGACCGGCTCGCCCGTCTGGCGCTGGCCTGCGTCCACAAGGAATACCCGAACAAGATCGCCCATGTGCTCTCCGGCGATGCGGACGTCAAACCGCCGCGCGAGCTGACGCCCGCGTTTTATGGCTGCTTCGACTGGCACAGCGCCGTGCACGGCCACTGGCTGCTCGCCCGGCTGGCCCGCCGTTTCCCCGAAGCCCCGTTCGCCGACGCGGCCCGCGCCGCCCTCGACCGCAGCCTGACGCCGGAGAACCTCGCCGCCGAGGTGCGCTACCTGCAAGGCGAAGGCCGTGCCACGTTCGAACGCCCCTACGGCCTCGCCTGGCTCCTCCAGCTGGCGGCCGAGCTCCACGAGTGGGACGCCCCCCAGGCCCGCCGCTGGTCGGCGGCGCTCGCGCCTCTGGCACAGGCGGCGGCCGAACGCATCCGCACCTGGGCGCCGAAGCTCTCGTTCCCGATCCGTACCGGTGAGCACAACCAGACCGCGTTCGGCTTCGGCCTGCTCCTCGACAGCGCCCGCATCCTGGGCGACGCGACGACCGCGGCCCTCCTGGAGGCGCGCATCCGCGACCTTTATCTGAAGGACCGGGAATGCCCGATCCACTATGAGCCCTCGGGAGAGGACTTCCTTTCCCCCTGCCTCGGGGAGGCGGACGTGGTGCGCCGCATTCTGCCGCCCGCGGCCTTCGCCACCTGGCTGAGCGGCTTCCTCCCCCAGCTGCCGCGCGACGGTCGCGCGGACTGGCTGGCGCCCGGCGTGGTCACCGACCCCACCGACGGCAAGCTCGCCCACCTCGACGGGCTCAACCTCTCCCGCGCCTGGATGCTCGAAGGGATCGCGGCGAGCCTGCCCAAGGCAGACCCCCGGATTCCCGCCCTGCAAGCCACCGCGAACCTCCATCGGACCTCCGGCCTGCGCGCGGTGACCGGAGAGCACTACGAAGGCGGGCACTGGCTCGGCAGCTTCGCGACGTATCTCGTAACCGGGAGAGGATTGCCCCTCCTCATGCAAGAATAACGGCCATGGCGACCGACGAAGAGCTGCTGGCCGAGCTGCTGCGGGCCATCGGACCCGCCGAGCCCGAGCCGCAGCCGAGGATGCGGCGGAGCGAGACGATGAAACGGCGCCGCCTGGCGGGCTTCTCGGACGCACCTCCGCATCCCCTGGCGCGGTCGGGCCCGAAGCTCAAGGTCCTGCGCGAGCGATCGGGGTGGACCGCCGAGGAGATCGCCGACCGAACCGGCGTGCCTCTCGAGGTCCTCACCGACTTCGAGGCAGGGGTGCCCGATGCCGCCGAGGACATCTCCATGGAGGATCTCGAACGCCTGGCGTCCGCCTGCTGCGCCGCGCTCGACGAGATCGCCACGCCGGACGAGCTCCAGGAGGCGAGGCGCAAGGAGCGGAAGAGGAAGGAAGGCCGCTCGGGGAGCCACATGGGCTTCGACATCTGGGGCTAGGCGACGGCGGCTCACAGCACCAGAGGCACGATCCACCAGCACCACAGCGCCGCGAGCAGCGCGGCGGCGAGGTCCAGGAGGGCTCCGGTACGCGCCATGCGCGGGATGGTGACGTAGCCGCTGCCGAAGACGATGGCGTTCGGCGGCGTCCCGGCCGGCAGGGCGAAGTCGCAGGAGCAGGCGATCGTGGCGGCGAACAGGACGACCGGCAGGATCTCCGGCGACACGGCGTCGCGCAGAACCACCAGCATCACCGCAATGGTGGCGGTGTTCGAAGCCACCGCGGAGAGGGCGACCACGGCCACGCTCGCCAGGACCACCTGGGAGAACGGCGGCAGGCCGCGCACGGCGAGGAGCTGCTGGCCGAGCCAGGCGGACAGGCCGCTCTCCTGGATCGCCGCCGCCATGGCGAAGCCTCCCCCCAAAAGCAGCAGCGTCTCCCACGGGATGCGCGACAAGGCCCGGAACCCGAGCACCTGGCGGCCCTGGCTGCGCCAGAGCAGGAGCACCAGCGCCGCGAGCATCGCGATCCCCCCTTCGACGTGGGAGGAGCCCAGAGTCACCAGCGTGACATGGGGCTTCAGGAACGCGGTGATCCACTTGCTGCCGATCCACAAGCCCGCGGTGGCCAGGAAGACGGCGAGGACGATCCGCTCCGGCCGCTTCACCGCGCCGAGCCGCGCGAGCTCCCCGGAGATCACTCCGGCACCGATCTCACCGGACAGCCCGTCCTGCCGGCCGATCCGCCAGAGCATCCACCACACCACCGGCAGAAACAGCAACACGAACGGGAGGCCCACCACCAGGAACTGGAGGAACGAGACCGGCGACCCCATGCGCTCCATGAAGCCGGAGAACTGCGCGTTGGGGGCGGTGCCGATCTTGGTGCCGATGCCGCCGACGTTGGCGCCGTAGGCGATCGCCAGCATGATCGCCATGCCGTACCCGGCGAGACGGCGGCCGTCGCGCTGCGCTTCGAGCTGGGCGATGATCGCGAGCCCGATCGGCATCATCATCGCGGCGGTCGCGGTATTGGAGATCCACAGAGAGATGAAGGCGGTCGAGAGCAACGTCCCCGCCAGGAGGCGCCGCGGATCGCTCCCGATGCGGTCCATGATGGTGAGCGCGATCCGCCGGTGCAGGTTCCACTGCTGCATCGCCGCGGCGATCCCCATGCCTCCCGCGAACAGGAAGATGTAGGGATCGACGTACGGCAGGAGAGCCTTCTCGGGAGCGTCCCCGAACACGCCGAACAGCGGGAAGAGGACGATCGGCACACAGGCGGTCCAATAGATCGGGATCGCCTCGGTGAGCCACCAGATGGCCATCAGCGCGGCCCCCGCCGCGGCATAGGCCGGCCGCGCGCCGAACGCCGGATCGTGGCGCAGCGGTGTGTCGAGCCCCGCCAGCAGGGCGAACGCCAGCAGGCCGCCGAAGAGGCCGGCGAGCTTCCAGCGCGAGAACGAGAGCGTCGAAACCAAGCGCGGCGATCCTACCCGGTTTCATGGTACAATGCCATACCAGCTCGTGCGATTGCCGTATCTTGAACAGCAGCATGTTCCTTTGCCGGGTTCAGAGGAGACCGACCTGTATGAACAAATCCCTAGGACTTGCGCTGGCGGGCCTGCTCGCGCTGGCACCCCAAGCCTTCGCAGTGCCCGGCACGATCGACGATGTCCCGGCGGCGACGCTGCTGCTCCCGTACTTCGAAGTCGACCTGGACGATCCGGGCGGTGTCACGACCTTGTTCTCGGTGAACAATGCATCGGCCTCGGCCCAGCTCGCGCATGTGACGGTGTGGAGCACGTGGTCGGTTCCGGTGCTGGACTTCGACGTCTACCTGACCGGGTATGACGTGCAGAACTTCAACCTCTACGACATCCTGGTGGAGGGTCTGCTGCCGCAGACCGGCTCCGGCACGACGACGGCGGCGAACGAGCCGGGCAGCCCGCTCGGCAGCTACTCCTTCCCCGACGTCCTGTTTCCCAACTGCAACGCCACGACGGCACCGCCGGTTCCCCCGGTGTATGCGATCCCTGCGATCAGCCCCAACTTCCAGTCGCATCTGCGGGCGGTGTTGACCGGCAAGAAGTCCCCGGTCGACGGCACCTGCGCCGGCGCCAACTATGGGGACAACATCGCCCGCGGCTATGTGACCATCGACGACAGCAACAGCTGCTCCCTGCTCTTCCCCTCCTCCACCGGTTACTTCGTGAACGGCGGCGGCGGGATCGCAGACAACGACAACGTGCTGTGGGGGGACTACTTCTTTTTCAACCCGACGGAGAACTTCGCCCAGGGTGAGACCCTCGTGCACGTCGAAGCCGATGCGAACGTGTTCAACACTCCCGGGGAGTACACCTTCTACGGGCGCTATGTGGGAGGCACCGCGGTGGACAACCGCGAGCCGCTGGCCACCACCTTCGCGGTGCGCTACCTGAACGGCGGCGGCTTCACCGGCGGCACGGATCTCCTGGTGTGGCGCGATTCGAAGTTCCCGCCGGGTGCGAGCTGCACCACCGGTGCCAACTTCGGCCAGCTGTTTGAAGATCAGCTGGTGGTCTTCGACGAGTACGAGAACCCCCTCACCGTCGTGGAAGGAGGCCCGTCGGGCGAGCCGCTGCCGGGGGCCATCTGCCGGTTCTGTGACGAAGCGCAGCGGGTGCAGGTGGGGACCGAGACGCTGCCCACCAACGACGACTTCGGCTGGCTCTATCTCAACCTGAACCACGCCACGACCCGCGACGCCACCCTCGGGGCCGCCTACACCAACGTCGCCCAAGCCTGGGTGACGGCGGTGATGGATGCCGAGGGGCGGTTCAGCGTCGGCTTCGACGCCCTCCAGCTCGACAATGCCAACACGGCGATTCAGGGTGGCGTCGTCTTGTCGGTCGGCGCCCGGTAAGCCGCCTCCCGCGCCCCCACGCCCGGAAGTTCTTTCACCGGCCGGCCGGCGGAGCCGGCCGGCTGCCCGCCGCGAGCAGCCGCTCGCCCTCGCCGATCGCCACCGGCAGGGCTTCCAGAATCCGCCCTGCATGGGCCGCGAGCCACGGATCGCCTCCCACCTCCGGCGCCCGCATCGTCGCCCCCTCCCAGCGCCCCAGCCGTTCCCGGCCATAGGCTTCGAGGGATTCGCCGGTCTCCTCGTCGGCGAGGACGCGGCCGGCGCGGGTGGCGAGGTCGAGAGCCTCGACGATCCCCTCGTTCATGCTGCGGACGCCGAACGGAAAGGCGAGGTGCGCCGCGTCGCCGACCAGCCAGACCCGGCCGCGGCCGAAGGAAGTGGCGAGGGAGCGCTCGAAACGTACGGCCACCGACCACATCAGGCGGCCGAAAGGCGTCGGGTGCCAGGGGAGGCGCTCGGCGACGAGCTCCCGCAGGCGGCTTTCGTCGAGCGAGCTGGCGAGCCACGGCACGATCGAGGGCAGGCGGCTCTTGCCCCGCTCCGCGGTCGGGCCGGCCTCCGGCGGCAGCTCGAAACCCAGCCGGGTGCGGCCGTTCGGCAACGGCCACCAGACGCTGCGCAGGCCGTCGGTCAGGGTGAGGCGCACCTCGCCCCGCTCGGAGGGGAAGAGCTCGCCTTCCAGCTCGAAGACGGCCACCGTCCCCGCAGACCCGGATTCCCGTTGCTCGATGCCGAGCTGGCGGCGCACCAGGGAGGCGTGCCCGTCCGCACCGAGGACCATCGAAATGTCCCGCTCGAAGCTCTTCCCCACCACTCCACCGGCATGGGAGACCGCATAGCCGGAGGAGTCGCTGTCGATGCGATCGATCGTGCACGCCACCGCGGCCCCTCCTTCGCGGGGAGCGATGCGGCTCAGGCGGTGGCGCCAGCGCACCTCCACCCCGGCGGCGCCGAGCGCCGCGAGCAGCACGTCTTCGAGATCGCCCTGGGGAATCACCAGGACGTACGGATGGGCACCACCCAGGACGCCGAGCGACAGCTCCATCCGGCGCGTTGCACCGTCATAGAGCGCCACACGGTCGATCCGGTGGCCACGCTCCAGCAACGGAGCGACGACACCCAGCCGGTCCAAGGCGCCGAGCGTCCGCGGATGCAGGGCGAGCGCATAGCTCAACCCCGTCCGCCGGTCGGCCTGATCGATGATCTCGATCCGCTCGTGACCGTCCTTCACCAGCGCCAGCGCGGCGGCGAGACCGACCGGGCCGGCCCCCACCACCAATGCGTCGATCGTCCCTTTGAGAGCCATGGCAGACCGCCTTTCCAGCCTGCCGGTCGAGCCCGCGAGACCGGCACGCTCGGTTCGTTGGGGGGAGCATGACCCTCGACAAGCACCGTTGTCGCCACCCCACGGTCAGGGGAAGGCCACACGACCGTGCCTACCCCGGCGGGTGGGGGGCGGAGGCCCACCCCCTCAGACCACCAGCCCGCCGCGCACCACGGTGACCGCCCGGCCACCCAGCTTGACGCGGTCTCTTTCCAGCCGCACCCGCACCGCGCCGCCGCGCGCCGAGGCCTGCCAGGCGAGGAAGGCGGTGCGGCCCAGGCGCGTGGACCAGTAGGGTCCGAGGGTGCAATGGGCCGAGCCGGTCACCGGGTCTTCATCGACGCCGGAGCCGGGGGCGAAGAAGCGGGAGACGAAGTCGTACGGCGCGGCGGCGGCCGCGGTGAGGATCACGCCGCGCACCGGCAGCTTGCGCAAGGTGCCGAAGTCCGGACGGGCGGTGCGCACGTCCTCCTCCGTGGCCACTTCCAGGAGGTAGTCGTAGCGGCTCTTGCCCACGAAGACCGGCGCCACCCCCAGGGCTTCGGCGAGCCCCTCCGGAGCCGCGACCGCCGCGGCGCTGCGGGCGGGAAAGTCGAGCTCGATCGCGCCGTCGTGCTCCTCGGCCGTGAGCCGGCCGCTCAGCGTCTCGAACTGCGCCACCGCGCCGCGCGCCAGCCGGCCGCTCTCCCAGAGGACGTGCGCGCTCGCCAGGGTGGCGTGGCCGCACAGCTCGACCTCGATCGCCGGAGTGAACCAGCGCAGGCTCCACACCCCCTCGGGGAGCGGAGTCAGGAAGGCGGTCTCGGAGAGGCTCATCTCCGCAGCAACCTGCTGCATCCAGGCCGCTTCCCGCGGCTCCGGGAGAAAGCAGACCGCGGCGGGATTGCCGCCGAACGGCCGCTCGGTGAAGGCATCGACGTGGTAGAGATCCAGGCTCATGGCGGACAGGCTACCGCACTTTGCATCGCAAAGTCCTTTCGGCTACAATCCTACCGCGAGAACAGGTTAGACTCTCTCCAACGGCCTCGCGACCTGACGGACACGGCAGACAAGACACGCATGGGATCATCAGCGGCATCTACAGAGGTGCGCCCCGCCACCGTGGCGCCCGAGGAATTCATCGGCCTGCTCGACGGCTTCCGCGACAGGCTCGACCGGGAGCTGGCCGCGTGGCTGGCCTACAAGCGGCACGACGCGGGCGACTTCCGCGAAGCGCACGAGCTGATCGACGGCGTCGGCGAGCTGGTCACCCAGGGGGGCAAGCGCCTGCGGCCCGCGCTGGTGTATTACACCTGCCGCGCCTGCGGCGGCCCGCCGGACGAGGAGGCGCTGCCGGTGGCTCTCGCCACCGAGCTGCTGCACACCTACCTGCTGATTCACGACGACATCATGGACCACGCCGAGGTGCGCCGCGGCCAGCCGTCGGCGCATGCGCGGTTCCGCCAGTCGCACCTCGCCCGCGGCCTGCACGGTGACGCCCAGGACTTCGGCCGCTCGGTGGCCATCCTGCTCGGCGATCTCGCGCACACCTGGGCGGTGGAGCTGTTCTCCTCCTCCGCCCGCTCCGCCGAGCTGACCCGGTGCTTCTCCGCGATGAGCGAAGAGGTGATCGCCGGGCAGTATCTGGAGCTGCTGGTGGCGCAGCGGCGCGTGGCGCGGGAGGACGAGTTGCTGAACATCCTGCGGCTCAAGTCCGGCCGCTATACCGCGGAACGCCCGATCCAGCTCGGCGCCCTCCTCGCCCGCGCGCCGGAGCCGGTGATCGACGCCCTGTCGCGCTACGGCACCGCGGTCGGCGAGGCGTTCCAGCTCCAGGACGACCTGCTCGGCATGTTCGGCGACCGCAGCACCGTCGGCAAGCCGGTCGGCGAGGATCTCAAGGAAGGGAAGTTCACCTTTCTGATCCACCATGCCCTGGCCGCCGCCTCCCCCGCCGAGCGGGTCTTCCTGGAAGGCGCCCTCGGCGATGCCCACCTTCCCGACGCCGACGTCGCCCGGGCGCAGCGGCTGCTCGAAGACACCGGCGCGCGCGCCAAGGTCGACGCCATGGTCGCCGAACGCCTGCTCGCCGCCCGCGCCACGCTCGACGGGCTCGACCTGCGGCCCGAAGGGCGCCTGTTCCTCGCCGGTCTCGTCGACTACCTCTGGGAGCGCAAGAGTTGACCGACCTCGCCACCACTCCGGTGGATCTCGGGCGCGACCGCAAGGCCGAGCACATCCGCTTGGCGCTCGACGCCCGGATGCAGCTCGGCACCAGCGCCTTCGACGACTACCGGTTCGGCCATGAGGCGCTGCCCGAGATCGACCTGGCGGACGTCGACACCTCGATCGAGTTCCTCGGCCGCCGCCTCGCGGCGCCGCTCCTCATCTCCTGCATGACCGGCGGCACCGAAGCCGCGGGCGCGATCAACCGCCACCTCGCCCAGGGCGCCGAGGAGACCCGCGTCGCGATCGGCGTCGGCTCGCAGCGCAAGGCGCTGGAGGACCCCGACAAGGCGGAGACCTTCAAGGTCCGCCCGGTTGCCCCCACCGTGCCCCTCCTCGCCAACCTCGGCGCCGTGCAGCTCAACTACGGCATGGGCGTGCGCGAATGCCGGCAGGCGGTGGAGATGATCGGCGCGGACGCCCTCGTGCTGCACCTGAATCCTCTCCAGGAGGCGCTGCAGCCGGAGGGGCAATGCAATTTCGCCGGCCTGCTGCCGAAGATCGGCGAGGTCGTGCGCGGCGTCGGCGTGCCGGTGATCGCCAAGGAGGTCGGCTCCGGCCTCTCGCTCGCCGCGGCGCGGGGACTGCGCGCCCAGGGTGTGCGCCACCTCGACACCGCGGGCGTCGGCGGCACGAGCTGGGCGCGGATCGAAGCCGCGCGCTCCGGCGACCTCGACCTCGGCGAGCTGTTCGCCGGCTGGGGTCTCACCACGCCCGACTCGATCCGCGAGATCCGCCAGGTGCCGGACGTCACCGTGATCGCCAGCGGCGGCATCCGCAACGGGCTCGACGCCGCCAAGGCCCTCGCCCTCGGCGCCGACCTGGTCGGCATGGCGTACCCCTTTCTCGCCCCCGCCCTGGAGTCGCCCGCAAAAGTGGCCGACCGGGTGCGGCGGTTCGTCCAGGAGCTTCGCATCAGCATGTTCTGCCTCGGGGTGAAAACAGTCGCGGAGCTGCGCCATGTCGCGCTCCGCAAAGGGACGTGAGATGAAAATGACGAAAGCCAATCCCCTGCCCGCCCCCCGTTCGACCCGCGATGATCTGGTCGAGTCGCTGGTTCGCGGGGAGCGCCGTTTCCACGAGCTGCCAAAGGACATGCCCGCCGAGGAGGCGGCCGACATCCGCCGCCGCGCCCTCGAGCGGATGACGGAGACGCCGCTCGCCCACATTGCGCACCACTCGCTCGACGTGAGCCGGGCCTCGCAGCGGCACTGCGAGAATTTCATCGGCGTCGCCCAGATCCCGATGGGCATCGTGGGTCCGCTGCGCGTGCGCGGCCAGTACGCGGACGGCGATTTCTGGGTGCCGATGGCGACCACCGAGGCGGCTCTCATCGCGAGCACCAACCGCGGCTGCTCGGCGATCCGCGAGGCCGGCGGCGCCGTGGTGCGGGTGGAGGACGTCGGCATGACGCGGGCGCCCGTGTTCCGCACCTCCGGGATCGTGCAGACGCAGTGGTTCGTGCAGTGGATCGAGGAGCACATGGAGGAGATCCGCCAGCACACCGAGAACACCAGCCGGCATCTGCGCCTGCTGGAGGTGCGCCCCTACGCCTTCGGCTCCACCGTGTTCCTGCGCTTCCGCTTCGACTCCGGCGACGCGATGGGGATGAACATGGTGACCATCGCCTGCGACCGGGTGGTCAACGAGTACATCGAGCCGGCGGCCGGCATCCCCTGCATCGGCCTGTCGGGCAACTACTGCGTGGACAAGAAACCGGCGGCGATCAACTGGCAGGAGGGGCGCGGCAAGCGCATCTACGCCGAGGTGATCTTGGAGGCGCCGGTCCTCCACCACAACCTGAAGACCAACGCGCGCGACCTCGTCGAGGTGCAGTACCGCAAGAACCTGCTCGGCTCGATCGCCGCCGGGTCGATGGGCTACAACGCCCACTATGCGAACGTGCTGGCCGGCTTCTTCATCGCCACCGGGCAGGATCCGGCGCACGTCGTCGAAGGCTCGATGGGCCTCACCTGCATCGAATCGCGCGGGCCGGACTCGGTGTTCGCCTCGGTCTACATGCCCGACGTGCCGCTCGGCGCGCTCGGCGGCGGCACGCAGCTCGACACCCAGCGCGAGGCGCTCGCCCTCCTCGGCGTCACGCCCGATCCAGAGCGGCCGGGCGAGGCGGTGATCCGCCTGGCCGAGATCCTCGGCTCG
>DIHE01000094.1:74068-74538 GCA_002420005.1 Holophagales bacterium UBA5704
GCTGGTGCTCGCCGGCGAGCTGTCGCTGATGAGCGCCTTCACCTCGCAGGACCTGGCGCGGGCGCACGAAAAGCTGGCGCGCGGCCTCCAGGTCCCCGAACGCCCGCACCTCGCCTGAGAGCGCGCCGATCTCCGATGCCGGCGCGCCTTCCGGTCCAGGTCTCCGCCCCCGGCAAGCTGATCCTGATGGGCGAGCACGCCGCCGTCTATGGGCGTCCCGCCCTGGTGGCGGGGCTCGACCTGCGTCTGGAGGCCCGCCTGGAGCCCCACGCCGGGGCGTCCGTGCTGCTCGATCTCCCGGACCTCGGCCATCAGGAGGAGACCACCTGGAGCGCCCTGCGCCTCTACGCCGCCGCCACCCGCCGGCAGTGGGAGCACTTCGCCGAGCACCCCGGTCCCGGCGCGTTCCAGGCGGTGCGCGGCGAGGACCCCGCCCACGTGGTGAAAATCGCCCTCGGCGAGACCGCCGA
>DIHE01000094.1:74751-74973 GCA_002420005.1 Holophagales bacterium UBA5704
ATCGCCCTCGGCGAGACCGCCGAGGCGCTCGGCGACGCCTGGGCTCCCGAAGGCGCCGTCCTGCGCATCCGCTCCACCCTGCCGGTCGGCTCAGGCTTCGGCTCCTCGGCGGCGACGGCCACCGCAGTGGTCGCCGCGGTCCTCGTCTTCGCCGGAGACGAGGCCGCACCGGAGCGCATCGGCCGCATCGCCCTGGACGTCGAGCGCCGCCAGCACGGCCAT
>DIHE01000094.1:75182-75376 GCA_002420005.1 Holophagales bacterium UBA5704
TCGAGCGCCGCCAGCACGGCCATCCCTCGGGGGTGGACGGCCTCACCGTGCTCTCCGGCGGCGTCCTGTGGGCACGGCGGCTGCCGTCCGGCGATCTGGAGATGGAGCGCGTCACGGTGCGCGCGCCGCTCCTCGGCCGTCTCCAGGTCTACGACACCGGCACGCCGCAGGAATCGACCGGCGAGGTGGTCGCC
>DIHE01000094.1:75566-172032 GCA_002420005.1 Holophagales bacterium UBA5704
CCCCCGCCGCCCCCCCCGCCCGCGCCCGCCGCGCCGCCGATCCCGGCCGCCACGAGCGGACGCTCGACCGCATGGAGGCGGTGACGCGCGCGCTGCGGGCCGAGATCGAGAGCTCCGGCGAGGACCCCGCGGCACCGCTCCCTCTGCTCCGCGAGCAGCAGGCCTGCCTGGAGGAGCTGGGCGTCGTGCCGGCCGCGGTGCGCGACCTGGTGCGGGCGGTGGAGGCCGCGGGGGGCGCGGCGAAGATCTCCGGCGCCGGCTCGCTCTCCGGCCCCGGCGCCGGCTGCCTCCTGGTTTATCATCCCGAGCCCGGAGAGATCGAGCGCCTGGGGCTCTTGCGCGCCCTGCGCCACCACCCGGTCCACCTCGGGGCACCGGGGTTTCGTCGAGAGGATCCAGGATGAGCAAGACCACCGTCTCCGCGCCGGCCAACATCGCATTCATCAAATACTGGGGAGCGCGCGACCTCGCACGGGCGCTGCCGATGAACCCGTCGATCTCGATGACCCTGAAGGCCTGCGTCAGCCGCTGCACGGTGGAGGTGACCGGCGCGGACCACGACGAGGTCTGGCTGAGCGAGCCGGACGGCGGCTTCACCCATCCCGGCGCCGACTTCGTGCGGCGGGTCGTGGAGCAGCTCGACCATCTGCGCGCCTGGTCCGGCCGCGGCGAGCATTTCCGCGTCGCCACGCGCAACACCTTCCCCTCCTCCGCCGGTCTCGCCTCCTCGGCCTCCGGCTTCTCGGCCCTGACCCTCGCCACCGTCGGCGCCCTCGGGAAGACCGCCACCACCCCGCCCGCCGAGCTGTCGCGCCTCGCACGCAGGAGCGGCTCCGGCTCCGCCGCCCGTTCCGTCCTCGGCGGCTACGTCGGCTGGCCCGCGGGCACCCTCGACGAGGCCGCGGAAGAGGAAGGCAGCTACGCGGTGCAGCTCGCTCCGGCGAGCCACTGGGATCTGCGCGACGTGATCGCCGTGGTGGAGACCGGCGCCAAGACCGTCTCCTCGCGGGACGGCCACCGGCGCGCCGCCACCAGCCCCTACTACGAGCGGCGCCTGGAGCTGCTCCCCGGCCGCCTCGACGTCGTCCGCCGCGCGCTCGCCGCCGCCGACCTCACGCTGCTCGGCCCGACGCTGGAGGAAGAGGCGATCGATCTCCACCTGATCGCCATGTCGTCGCACCCGCCGATCTTCTATTGGAGCCCCGGCACCCTGGAGGTCCTGCGCACCGTCCGCGAGCTGCGCCAGGAAGGCCTCGCCGCCTGGGCCACCATGGACGCCGGAGCCAACGTGCACGTGATCTGCGATCCCGCCGCCGAGCCCGCCGTCGCCGAGCGCCTCGAAAGCCTCCCCGCCGTCGGCTTCGTCATCCGCGACGGCGTCGGCGACGGCCCGGTCTATGAGACCGGGCATCTGTTCTGACCGGGCCGGCCCCGCGAGGGGGCGAGCCCCGGAGCCCCGAAGGGACGGTTCTGATGGAACCTCGTGCGCGCTATGATATTGATCGTATGAGCCCCCGAGCCCTCCTCAACCAGCGCCTGGACGTCCCGCCCCGGGATCTCGCGGCCTTCTGCCGGAAATGGCACGTCGCCAAGCTGGAGGTCTTCGGCTCCCTCTTGCGGGACGATTTTGACGCCGCGAGTGACGTCGACTTCCTGGTCAGCTTTGAGCCTGAAGCGGGTCCGGCCGACCTGATCTGGTTCCAGATGAAAGAGGAGCTGGCCCATCTCGTCGGCCGCCGCGTGGACGTCCTCGACCGCAAGCTCGTCGAACGGAGCCGCAACCTCTATCGCCGGGACCACATCCTGCGCGAGGCCACCGCGGTCCATGGACCGTGACCTCGGCTGGCTGGTCGACATCCTGATTGCAGCTCGCGACCTCTTGGAGTTCAAGCAGGGTGCGACGCGAGAGGAGTTCCTGCGGAGCAAGCTTCTTCGCTCTGCCATCCTGCACCAACTTGTGGTGATCGGCGAGGCCAGCCGCAGGCTTTCCGAGGATTTCCGCGCCCGGCACCCGGAGATCCCCTGGCACCAGGTGATCGCGCTTCGCAACTTCGTCGTCCACGAATACGACGAGGTCGACTTCACGGTGATCTGGAATGTTTGCGAGCGCCACGTGCCCCAGATCGTCGCGTTCTGCGAGCCCTTGGCAGGTGAGTGGGTCGGTCAGGAATAGGATGGGCCGGGCCTGCGGCCCGTTTTCCTTGAATGCCGGCGAGACGCCAGCGCTCCCAGGGGGCGCGCGGCGAACCTTGGGGGCTGTCCGGGGCGGGCGGTGGTGCCTGCGGGCGGTGGCGCCCCTCTCCCGGCGGGGGCCGGGTGGGAGATGGGAGAGGGGACGGGGGTGAGGACTCCGCGCGATGAGCCACCGTCTTATAATCAGCTCCCTCCAAGATGTCCCCGAGTTGCTCAACCTGCAGGCGTCCCTCTGAGGCCTGGGGACCACATCCTGCGCGAGGCCATCGCGGTCGGCCCCTTCGACGACGTCAGACCCCGCAACCAGGGAGAGGCGGTGTAAGATCGAGGCGAGCCCGGAGCCCGCCGTACCCGGACCCGGCTCCATGGTCTCCTTCAGGAGAGATACGTCATGGCACTCGCGGAACAGGACGTCCATCGCTGGACCCGAGACGAATACGAGCGGATGGCCGCCCGGGGGTTCTTCGCACCCGACGACCGGGTGGAGCTCATTGAGGGAATCGTCTACGACAGGACGCCACAGAATGGCCCGCACGCCAATGCCGTGCACCGGGGCCTGCGAGCCCTCCAGGCCGCCTTTCCGGATCGCTACGTCCGGGTTCAGGCCCCTCTCGCCCTGGCGGACGACGCCGCGCCGGAGCCGGACCTCGCCGTAGTCCCCGGCCAGCTCGACGACTACGACCAGAACCACCCGACCACGGCCTTGCTGGTCGTCGAAGTCTCCGACTCCTCCTTGACCCATGACAAGACTCGCAAGATCCCGCTCTACGCCCGCTCCGGGATTGCGGAAGCCTGGGTGGTGAACCTGAAGGCGAAGACCCTGGAGGTCTTCCGCAACCCCGACCGCGGCGCGTACCGGACGCGAGAGATCCTCCGGCGCGGCGCCACGATCGCGCCGCTCGCCCGGCCGGACGCCACGGTCGCCGTCGCCGACCTGCTCCCCAAGTAGGCCCGTGCGACCAAAGGCCGGGCCTGCGGCCCGTTTTCCTTGAATGCCGGCGAGACGCCAGCGCTCCCAGGGGGCGTGCTCGGCACCTCTCGGGGCGGTGACAGCGTCGAGACCGCCCTGGCCCTCGCCCGCCGGTGGAGATCGATCCGCTCCCGGAGCTCGGTCGGGACCCGGTCGATGGAAAGCTCGCGGCTCCGCACAATCCTCCCGGCGATGGGTACGACCTGTTCCGTCCCCGGCAACCAGGCCGCGAGCCATGGGACGACCTGCGGCCGCTTCTCCTCAGATACGCGCCCCGCCCGCAGGCCGTCCAGCCCACGGGGCAGGAGGGTCCCGACAAACCGTGCCGACCCCGCGGACTTCATCACCTTCCCCGCTGTACCGCACGGCTTCCCCGCGACCGGTGTGACGACGTGAAGCAAGATGGTCCGAGCCGCGCGCCACGACCTCACAGGTACGCCGATGGTCGTCCCGTTCTTCGCGGACGTCGAGCCACGGAAGCCCCATCCCGTACCAGCCACCCCTCCCGTCGTCCCATCCACCGCACACAAGGGAACAAGGACCGCGCCCCTCGTCACGTCAGGAGGCGCGAACGTCACGGCCGACGCGAACCTGGTGCCGTTGTGTGCGGTGATGGGAACGAAGTGGGCACAGTTCGCGCCGGAGGACGCGGCCGTGGCCGGCCCGACCGGGAAAGTGGTTCCATTCGACGCGGCCGGCTTCGGAAGAAAGGAGCACGTGGTGACATTCACCGCGGACAAGGTCACAAAGGCCGCGTCCGTCGTCAACATGTCCGCGTCCGGCATGACGAGTACCGCGGACAAGTTGATGATCCCCGCGAAGGTCGTCACGGTTTTCCTCGCTGGTCACTCGCTCCGGAGCACCTCGGCGGGATCGACCACGCTCGCGCGGCGGGCCGGGAGGAGGCAGGCGATGAGGGCGACGGCGAGGAGGGCGAGCGGGGCGATGACGAAGGACGCCGGATCGGTCGGCGTGACGCCGAAGAGCAGGCTCCGCATCACCCGCGTCACGCCCCAGGCCGCGCCGATCCCCAGCACGAGACCGGCGGCCGTGATCGCCAGACCCTCGCGCAGGACGAGGCGCAGAATCCCGGCGCGGGTGGCTCCCAGCGCGACCCGGATGCCCATCTCGCGGCGGCGCTGCGAGAGATTGTAGGTGAGCACGCCGTAGAGGCCCGTCGCGGCCAGGACCAGAGCGAGGGCGGAGAACGCGGTCAGGACGGCGGCGGCGAAGCGCGGCTGGGCGACCGCGGCGGAGAGCCGGTGGGTCAGGAGGTCGACGCCGTCGAGCGCGGCCCGCGGCTCGATCTCGCGCACCAGCCGCCGTAGCTCCGGCGCCAGCGACCTGGGGTCTCCGACGGTGCGGACCAACACGAACGGCCGCCTCAGCCTCCTCTCGCCCTGCTCCCGGGCGGCGACGAAGATCTCGGGCTTGGGCGCCTGACCGGGGCCATCCATGAGAACATTGGCGACCACTCCGACGATCTCGGTGACCTGCCCCCCGGTCCCGGCGTCATCGAAAAGCCCGGGAATCCGGCGCCCCACGACAGGCCTGCCGTCCTTCAGATACAGCCGGGCAAACTCCTCGTTGACCACCAGGGCCCGCGTGCCGTTGTGGGCGTCGGCGCTTTCCAGAAATCGGCCGGTGCGGATTCGCAACCCGAGCGCGCGGCCGTAGTCCGGAGTGACGACCCAGAGATTCGTCCGGACGAAGGCAGGCTTGCCACCGGGCGCCGTAGGGGGCAGGTCGAAGCCCACCATCGCGGTCGATCCGCTGAGCGGCGCCATGTTCGCCGCGCCGGCCGCGACCACTCCCGGCAGCGCCTTGAGGCGCGCCAAGAGTGCGGCCAGGAGCGCGGCGTTCTGCGCCGGCTCCCTGGAAGGGTCCGGTACGTAGATCTGGGTGGTCAGCACATGGTCCGGCTCAAACCCCCCGTCGACCTCGACGAGCCGGGCGAAGCTGCGGACCAGCAGACCGGCGCCGACCAGAAGGACCACGGCCAGCGCAGCCTCCACCACGAGGAGGCTACTGCGCAGCCCCCTTCCGGCGCCACCCGTCGCCCGGGTGCCGCCCTCCTCCTGCAGGGTGAGCTCCGGCCCTCGACGCAGGACACGCCACGCCGGCACCAGGCCGGCCAGCACGCCGGCCACCAGCGAAACGGCCCCTGCGAAAGCCAGCACGCGGCCATCCAGCCGGATCTCCTGGATCCGCGGCAGGTTGTCCGGCGCCAGCGCCGGGATGGCGCGGGTGAGCCCCCACGCAAGAAGGAGGCCCAGCAGACCTCCGCACAACGCGAGGACCAGGCTCTCGGTGAGAAGCTGTCCGGCCAGCCGGCCCCGGCTCGCTCCGAGAGCGGCACGCACGGCCAGCTCGCGCCGCCGGGTGATGCTCCGTGCGAGAAACAGATGGGAGACGTTGGCACAGGCGATCAGCAGGACGAGACCGACCGCCGCCGCAAGCACAAGGAGCGCCGGGCGGACAGGTGCCGTCACCTGCTCGAGGAACGGCTGAACCCGCACTTCGACCGGCCCACCTTTGCCGAACATCAAGTCGGCCACCAGAGGGCGCGGGACCGCGCGCGCCGCGGCCGTCCCTTCGGTGGCCGCCTGGCTCGGAGACGCTCCCGGAGGCAACCGGCCCAGCGCCTGGAAAACCCGGAGATTGTCATTCTGGGGGCCGGCCGTGCCCGGGATCACATAAGGCCTCCAGAGGACCGTCTCGGGGGTTGGAAAGGCAAAGCCCGGCGGCGCGACGCCGACGATGAAGCACGGGCGCCCCTCGACGAGAAGGGAGCGGCCGACGGCATCCGGACTGCCTCCGAATCGCGAGCGCCACAGCCGGTCGCTCACCACGACCACATCCGCCGCCCCTTCGACGGCCTCCTCCGGGTTGAAGAAGCGGCCCACCGCGGGCTTCACGCGGAGCAACTGGAACAACGAGGGTGAAATGGACGATCCCGGCAACCGCTCCCCCTCGACCGTGAACACTTCTTCGTCGTACACGGCCAAGCCCTCCAGCGTCCGCAAAGCCGACGTCCAGCTGGCGAGGGTCCGGTCACTCAGGTAGGTCCCGGGAAAAGGTGCATCGGCCCCCGGATGCTCCTCCCAGACGCGGACCAGGCGATCCGGGTCGGGGTACGGGAGCGGCTTCAGCAACACTCCGTAGACCACGGAGAAGGACGCCGTGGTCGCGCCGATGCCGAGGGCGAGCGTGAGACAGGCCGCTCCGGTGAAGCCCTTTTGCCGCGCCATCCAGCGAAGGGTCTGCCGGATCTCTCTCCACAGTGTTTCCATTTTTCCTCTCGTAAAATTGTGGATTGCCCCACGGCCGCCGTCAAGACCGACGGTGGGCCGGGAAGTCCTGCTATTCTCAGCCTCCCATGCCTGGCCTGACCCTCATCAAGCTCGGTGGCAGCCTGATCACCGACAAGACCCGCGCGGAGTCGCCGCGGAGGGAGGTGGTCGAGCGTCTGGCCGGCGAGATCGCGCGTGCCGCCTCCGGTCTCGCCGGACGGTTGATCGTCGGCCACGGCAGCGGCTCCTTCGGCCACGTCGCCGCCCGCCGGTTCGGTCTCGCGCAGGGCCTCCGCACCGCCGACCAGCTCCCCGGCGTGCCGCTCACCCAGGAGCGCGCGGCGGCGCTCCACCGCATCGTCACCGGCGCCCTCGCCGCGGCCGGTGCCCTGCCCTTCTCCATCGCTCCGTCGAGCTGCCTGGTGTCCGAGGCGGGGGTCCCGACGGCCCTGGCCGACGAGCCGCTGCGCCTCGCCCTCGCGCGCGGCCTCCTCCCCGTGGTCTATGGCGACGTGGTCACCGACCGCGCCTGGGGGATCTCGATCTGCTCCACCGAGAGGCTGTTCACCCTGCTCGCCCACCGCCTGCCGGAGAGCGGCCTCGCGATCGACCGCATCCTCTGGCTCGGCGAGACCGACGGCGTCTGGGACGACGCCGGCCGGACCATCCCGCGCATCACCGCCGACACCTTCGCCGCCGCCGAGAGATCGATCGGCGCCCCCGCCGGCGTGGACGTCACCGGCGGCATGCTCCACCGCGTCGAGACCGCCCTGGCCCTCGCCCGCCGCGGCATCACCTCGGTCATCCTGAACGGGCTCCACCCCGGAGCCCTGGAGCGCACCCTCCGCGGCGAGCCGGTCCCGGGGACGGAAGTCCCCGCCGCCTGAGCCATGCAACGGAAGTGCTGATATCCTAAGCCGCGTGATCACCGCCCCACCGAGCCCTCGCACCGGAGGTGAAGTCGATCTGGAACAGCTCCTGATCGCCACCAGCCGCACCTTCGCCCTCGCCATTCCCCTGCTTCCCGAGCCGGTGCGGCGTCAGGTGACGCTCTCGTATCTCCTCTTCCGGATCGCCGACACGTTCGAGGACGCCGCCGCCTGGCCGCGCGAGCTGCGGATGGAGGCCCTCGAGGCGTTCTCCGGTTTGATGGAGCACCCCGACCCCGCGGCCGCCGAGGCACTCGCCCGGCGCTGGGCGGAAGAGGTCCCCTGCGAGCAGCCGTCGTACCGCGAGCTGCTGGCCGAGGTGCCTGCGGTGCTCGATGCATTCTTCTCTCTCGCGCCGCGGGCGGTCGAGCTGATCGCCTCTCACACGGCGCGCACCGCGCGGGGGATGGCCGGCTTTGTGGCAAGGGTCAACCCTGCCGGCGAGCTGCGGCTGAACGACGTGCCCGACCTGCAGGAGTACTGCTACGTGGTGGCCGGCATCGTGGGCGAGCTGCTGACCGAGCTGTTTCTGCTGGACGAGCCGGCGCTCGCTGCGGTGGCCGCGGAGCTGCGCGGGCGCTCGCGCACGTTCGGCGAGGGGCTCCAGCTCGTCAACATCCTCAAGGATTCGGCGTCCGACGCCACCCAGGGACGGCTCTACCTCCCGGAAGGCGTCCACCGCGCGCACATCCTCACCCTGGCGCGGGAGGATCTGGCGGTGGCCGGCGCGTATGCGCGCACCTTGCAGAGTGCCGGTGCCGCCCGCGGCATCGTCGCGTTCAACGCCCTGCCGATCCACCTGGCTCTCGCCACGCTCGACCGGGTGGAAACCTCCGGCCCGGGCGCCAAGCTTTCCCGGCCCGAGGTCTTCTCCCTCGTTCAGCGGATGCACCGCGCCCTCGACCGGAACGAACCGGCTGTCTGATCCTTTCATCCCGATGACGCGACTCCATTTTTCCCTTCTCCCCGCTCTCTCCGCCGTCCCCCTTCTCCTGCTCGCCGCCTGCTCGGCGCCTCACATCGCTCCGCCGGTCCAGGCGGTCTCCAAGGTCCGCGTGATCGAGGAAGAGGCACCGCCGGTGGTGCAGACTCCGCCGAGCGGCGACTCCTTCTCGCAACCGGAGAAGGTCCTGGTGGAGCATTTGAAGCTCGACCTCACCGTCGATTTCCAGCAGAAGAAGCTCACCGGCCGCGCCAGCCTGCGCATCGCCAACAAGGCCGGCACCGACCGGCTGATCCTGGACACCCGCGACCTCGACGTCCGGACGGTCACCCTCGACGACGGCCGGGCCACCCGCTTCACGATCGGCGAGGAGGTGCCCTACCACGGCCGGCCGATGGAGATCGAGATCACCCCGGAAACCCGCTGGGTGCACGTCGACTACTCCACCCATCCGGACGGCGCCGCGCTGCAGTGGCTCGCTCCCGAGCAGACCGCCGCCAAGAAGGGACCCTTCCTGCTCACCCAGTCGCAGGCCCTGCTCGCCCGCACCTGGGTTCCCTGCCAGGACACCCCCGGCGTGCGGATGACCTACGAGGCCACCGTGCGCGTGCCCCCCGGCCTGCTCGCCTTGATGAGCGCCGAGAATCCGACCCGAGTGAGCGCCGACGGCGTCTACCACTTCAAGATGCAGCAGCCGATCCCCTCGTACCTTCTGGCTCTCGCGGTGGGGATTCTGGAGTTCCGTCCGCTGGGCGCGCGCTCCGGCGTCTATGCCGAGCCGCCGGTGATCGACCTCGCGGCCTGGGAGCTGGCGGATACGCCGAAGATGATCGACGCCGCCGAGAAGCTCTGGGGTCCCTACCGCTGGGGACGCTACGACATGATCATCCTGCCGCCGAGCTTCCCGTATGGCGGCATGGAAAACCCGCGGCTCACCTTCACCACCCCGACGATCCTCGCCCGCGACCGCTCGCTCGTCTCGCTGATCGCCCACGAGCTCGCCCATTCGTGGTCGGGCAACCTGGTGACCAACGCCACCTGGAACGACTTCTGGCTGAACGAAGGGTTCACCAACTACGCCGAGCGGCGGATCATGGAATCCCTCTACGGGAAGGACGCCGCGGACATGCTGGCCCTCCTCGGCCGGCAGGATCTCCAGGCCGCCGTCGACACTCTCGGCGCCGACAGCCCGGACACCGCGCTTCTGCTCGACATCGGCGACCGCGACCCGGACGAGGTGGCGGGCGACATCGCCTACGAGAAAGGCTCGCTCTTCCTGCGCACGATTGAAGAGGAAGTCGGCCGCGCGAAGTTCGACCCCTTCGTGCGCGCCTGGTTTGACCGGCACGCCTTCCGGTCGATGAACACGGCGCAGTTCGTCGCCTTCCTGCGCGAGAACCTGCTGAACAGTCAACCCGGGCTGGAGGAGAAGCTCCGCATCCACGAGTGGATCTATGAGCCGGGTGTGCCGTCGAACGAAGCGAAGGTTCACTCCACCGCCTTCGCCCAGGTCGAGAGCCAGATCCAGTCCCTCACCCAGGGGACACCGGCCGCGCAGCTCCAGACCACGGGCTGGACCACCAACCAGTGGGTCCACCTGCTCCGCAACCTGCCCGAGCCGCTCTCCGTCGCCCGGATGGCCGATCTCGACGCCGCGTTCCACTTCACCCGGTCGGGCAACTACGAGATCCTGAACATCTGGCTCCTGCGCGCGGTGCGCAGCGGCTACGAGCCCGCCTGGCCCGCCGTGGAGCAGTTCCTGGTCAGCCAGGGCCGGCGCAAGTTCCTGCGCCCCCTCTACACCGAGCTCGCCAAGACCCCGGCCGGCGCCGACCGCGCCCTCGGCATTTACAAGAAAGCCCGCCCCGGCTACCACCCGCTGTCGCAGCAGATGGTGGATGAGATTCTGGGGTGGAGCCCGCTGTCTTGAAAGACCAAGGACCCTCAGGACGGCAAGGCCGACAAGGACGTTGCGTCCTTTGAGGTCCTTGTCGTCCTTGCGGTCCTTTCCGGTTCTTCCCCCCTACGGCTGCGGCACCGGCGGCGGCCCGTCCGGGATGTAGCCCTTGTAGGTCACCCCCTTCGTCTTCTCGTCGAACTCTTTGCGGATCGCCACGCGCCGGGCCGGATCTTCGAAGAGATCGACCGCCGTGGCGGCGAGGGTCTTCGAGGCGTAGACCATGCCCGCATGGCCCACGGTGGTCCCGGCGCAGGCGACCACCGGCCAGGCGTGCCAGGCGGTGTTGGCCGGCGCGGTGGTCACCGAGAGGTGGAGGGTCGGCACGTTCCAGCTCACGTCGGCCACGTCCGTCGAGCCGCCCTCCGGTGGGCCCGGGTTTTCGTCGATCGGCTGCACCGAGCCGTCCAGACCCTTCTCCACGACGCCGGCCGACCTCTGGAGAAGCTTGGCGAATTCCTGGTCCTTTTCGGTGAAGGGAACCGGCCCCAGCCACTCCAGGTTCGACTGCAACAGGCGGGCGCCGGCGCGGTTCACCAGCATCTCGTAGTCGCCGGACTGGACGCGGAGGCTCCCCTCGACCCCGGCCGCGAGTGCCGCACCCTCGGCGATCTTGCGGACGCGCAGGAGCAGCTCATCGACAGAAGCGTGCTCGGTGTCGCGCACCCAGCCCCAGACCGCGGCGTGCCCGGGGACGACATTGGGAACGTCGCCGCCGTCCTTGATCACGTAGTGCATGCGGACGGACGGCTTGACGTGCTCGCGCATGAGATTGAGGCCATGCGTGAACAGCTCGACGGCATCGAGAGCGCTGCGTCCGTTCCAGGGATCGAAGGCGGCATGCGACGCCGTGCCGCGGAACTCCACCAGGAAGTCCACCAGTGCCTGCGTGCTTCGCGTATCGGCCCGCACTTCGACCGACGGGTGCCAGACGAGGACGACGTCGACATCCTTGAACAGCCCTTCGCGGACCATGTAGAGCTTGCCGCCCACCGACTCCTCCGCCGGCGTTCCATAGAAGCGGATGGTCCCCTGGAGCTTGCCGGCCTGGATCAGCTCCTTGATCGCGGTGGCCGCACCGAGGCTCGCAGCGCCGAACAGGTTGTGGCCACAGCCATGGCCGGGGGCATCCACCTCCAGAGGCTCCTTCTCCGGCTGAGCCTTCTGAGAGATCCCCGGCAGCGCGTCGAACTCGCCGAGAACGCCGATCACCGGCGCCCCCTGGCCGAACGTCGCGACGAATGCCGTCGGCATCCCCGCCACCCCACGCTCGACGTGGAACCCCTGTGCCTCGGCCCAATCGGCCAGGACCTTGGACGACCTGGTCTCGCGCAGAGCCGTCTCGGCAAAGCGCCAGACCTGATCGGCGAGCCCCGTCAAAGCGGCGCGATGGGTCTCCACCGAGGCCACGGCGGCCTCCTTGTTGGGGCTGACCTTCGGTTTCCTGGCCGGAGCCGGTTTGGCCACGGCGAGGGTGGGGAGCAGAAGCAGGCCAACGACGGCGGCAATGCGCGAGCTGCGACTCATGAACCCTCCTTCAGGGGGAAACGGGATGACCGCGGGAGATTGTAGCCGAGGAGCCCGGCTCGCCCATCCACTCCACCAGAACCTTGTCGATCCGGCGGTTGTCCATGTCGACCACTTCGAAGCGCCAGCCTCCCCACACGAAGTGGTCTCCCGTGTTCGGTACGCTCCCGGTGGTCCCCATGAAGAAGCCGGCCAGGGTGCGAAAGGAGGCGAGATCGGCGGCCTCTCCGGTGCTCAGGCCCAGAGTCTCCTTCAACGAGGACGCCGGCAGCATGCCGTCCAGGAGCCAGGAGCCATCGTCCCGACGCACCGCCATCGGCTCCGCAGAACCACCGCCGGGCAGGGCACCGATCATCGCCTCCAGAATGTCATTCAGGGTCACCAGCCCTTCGATGCCACCATACTCGTCGATGATCAGGGCCAGATGCCGGCCGGTCTCCCGCAGGCTCTGCAAGGCGCGCAAGGCCGAGACGTTCTCCGGCAGATACACCGGTTCCTGGAGGAGCGAGCGGAGATCCGGCTTCTCCCCCATCCGCAGGCGCCGCCACAGGTCCTTGACCGAGATCACTCCGAGAATGCGATCCGGCGCCCCGGAATAGACCGGAAAGAAGAAGTGGACGCTCGCGTCGATGCGGGCCCAACTCTCCGCGGGAGGTGCGTCGAGGTCGAGGGCGACGAGAGCGGCGCGCGGCGTCATCAGCTCCCCCACCCGGCGCTCGCCCAGTTGGAGGACGCGCTCGACGATCTCCTGCTCGCCTTCCGCAAAAACACCTGCCCGCGTGCCCTGTTTCAGGAGCTGGCTCAGCTCCTCCTCGGTGATCGGCGGGTCCTCGGAGGGACGGACGCCCAGGAGGCGCAGGATGAAGCGTGTCGAGCCGTCGAGGACGAAGACCGCCGGAGCCGAGAGCTTGAGAAGGAGACGCAACGGCCGGGCGAGCACCGCCGCGACCTTCTCCGGCGCATTGAGCGCGAGCTGTTTCGGGACCAGCTCGCCGAGGATCAGAGACAGGTAGGTGATGCCGACCACGACGAGGCCCAGGCCGAGCGCCTGGCTGTACGGAGCCAAGGCAGGGACGCGCGCCAGCCGGGCGGCCAATTGTTCCGCCAGCGTCGCTCCCCCGAAGGCGCCGGCGAAGATGCCGACCAGGGTGATGCCGACCTGCACGGACGACAGAAACGGGCCGGACGCCCCGGCCAGCTCCAACGCCGCGCGCGCCCCCTCGTCTCCGGCCTCGGCCCGTTGCCGCAAACGCACCTTGCGCGCCGAGACGATGGCGATCTCCGACATGGAGAGGATGCCGTTGACCAGAGAGAGAAGGAAGATGAGCAGGATCTCGGTGGCGACCATGGCTGGCGCCCGAAGGGCGTGGTCTCATTGTAGCCCGTTCTACCGGGTGGCTTGGTAGGATGCGCCTCATGTCCGCACGCGTCCTGCTCCTCGCCGCTCTTTCCACCGTGCTCGCCGCCATCGCCCGCACGGAGATGGCGGGAGCTGCCGAGACGCTCACCCATCGCTCGCGCCACTGGATCGTCGAAGTGCCGGCGGAGCTCGCCGCCCGGCGTTCCGCGGCGTCCTGGGGGACGGCGGCGGATCAACGGCTGGAGGAGATCGCGCGCCGTCTCGGCGTGCCGGTGCCTGCCGAGCCGCTGCGCCTGTACGTGGACGACTCGACCTTCCGCCTGGAGGGACGGGCGGGTGGCGATGCCCCGTTCACCCTCCTGCCGGAGCGCCGCGAGGTCGCGCATCTGGTGGCCCCCGAGGGCACGATCACGGATGCGAGCGGCGACGCCCGGCTCCTTCTTCAGCTCACCTGGGGGTCTCCCGGCTCCGAAAGCCTGGCTTCGGCCGTTGCACGCGCCGGGTCCGGCTCGTTGTACGGCCGGCCGCTCACCCCGTACGCCGCCGCCATCCACCGCGCCGAAGGCCTGTATTCGCTGCGCCAGATCCTGCGCCTCGGCGCCGATCCGCGGGAGGGAGAGCTCTCTCCGCTCGTCGGCGACGCCCTCGGCGGTGCCTGGGTCGAGCAGCTGAGAGAGAGCCGCGGGGGCTCCGTCCTGCGGCGTCTGTGGTCCAGCCCGGGCGACGAGAAGGCGGTCGCCGCGGCCCTGGGAGCCTCCTGGGACCAGCTCGAGAAGGACTGGCGGCGCTGGCTGGAAAGCCGGCCCGCGCCGCCGCGGGAGGAGCCGATCCCGCCGCTCGGTGGATTCCTGCGCGGCATCTCGTTCTCGCACGAGGTGCGCCGGGCGGGCTACGGCTCGGACGCCGCCGCGAGCCAGCTCGCCCGCATCCGCGAGCTCGGTTCCAATGCGGTGTCGATCGTTCCCTATGGCTTCACCCGCGCACCGGAGGAGCCGACGGTGCGGTATCTGGGAACCGACGAAAGCGACGACCGTGTGCTGCGGACCCTCGCCCAGGCGCGGCGGCTGGGGTTGAAGACGATCCTCAAGCCCCAGCTCTGGGCACCGCGCCGCTTCACCGGCGACATCGTGTTCGACAAACCGGCCGACTTCGCCCGCTGGTGGGCCGGCTACCGCCGCTGGATGCTCCACCACGCCCGCGTCGCCGCATTGGGCCGGGCCGACCTGCTGGTGATCGGCACCGAGCTGGGCGGCGTGACCCGGCATCACGAAGCCTGGCGTGCCTTGATCCGTGACGTGCGGCGCATCTATCCCGGCCCGCTCACCTACGCGGCGAACTGGTGGGGAGACTTCGAGACCATGCCGTTCTGGGGGGACCTGGACCTGCTCGGCCTCAACATGTACTACCCGCTCGCCGCGAAGGGAGAGACCCCGCGGGCCGACTCCCCGCGTCTGCGCGAGCTGCGGGCGAAGCTCACCGCCCTCTCCCGGCGCGAAGGCAAGCCCATCCTCTTCACCGAAGTCGGCTACGCCGCCAGCTCCGCCGCCGCCGTCGAGCCCTGGAACGAGGAGCACGGCCCGCTCGATCCCGCCATGCAGGCCCGCTGCTACGAGGTGGTCTTTGAAGCCTTCGGAGGCGAGCCCTGGCTCGTCGGGTTCTTCTGGTGGAAATGGCCCAGCCACGGCCAGGGAGCCCCCGGTGACCCCTCGTTCAGCCCGCTGGAAAAACCGGCGCTCGCGGTGCTGCAAAAGTGGTACGGGGGCCGGCTGGCGCGGTGATACCCCTCTCCCGCTACGCGGGGGAGGGGCAGGGGAGGGGGTCCTACAAATACCGCGACAACGCCCGTTCGAGCAGCCCGGTCTCCGCGCTCTGACCATGCAGCAGCGGATGCAGAGCCTCGCGGACGGTCTGGCGGACGTCGGCCTTCATCGGCCCTTCTTCGATCTGCGCGCCCTCCTTCATCAGGTAGGCGAAGAGGCGGGCCATGCCGCAGTTGGCGATGAAGTCGGGGATGATGGCGAAACGGGCGTCGGCGGCCTGCTGGGTGGTGCAGACGCCCAGCTCGCGGTCGTCGAACGGCGTATTGGCCCCGCAGGCGATGACGCGGACGCCGGAGGCCGCGAGCTGGTCGAGCCGTGCGGCGTCGATGGTGTAGGAGGTCGCGGCGGGGATGAACACGTCGGCCTCGGTCTCCCAGAAGGACGAGGCATCCTGCCCTTGCTGGCCGACCGGCAGCAGCGAGCGCTGCGGCCCCTCCCGGCGGGCGAGCAACTCGGGGATCTGCAGTCCTTCCGAGTCGGTCCACCAACGCAGGGTCCGCGGTTGGCTGGACACCTGGCAGATCACGCCGACCACCCGCGCACCCGCCTGGTGGAGATAGTAGGCGGCGGCGCCACCCACGTCCCCGAAGCCCTCGACCAGGATGCGCTGGCCGGCGATCGGAATCCCGCGGTGCTCATACCAGGCGAGGACCGACTCGGCGACGCCGTAGCCGGTGATCATCTCGGCGAGCGCGAGCGACTGGCCGAACAGGGTGGTCGGCAGCACCACCCCGGCGTCGAGCCGGCTCAGGATGGGGGGCAGCGCCTCATCGGCCGGGGACAGATGCCCGCGCACGACACCCTCCTGCGGATGCTTGAGGCCGATCACCTCGGAGGTGAGCCGGTACACCTCGTCTTCATTGACGTTCTGGTCTCCGGCGGTGCCATAGCAGGTCTTCAAGAGGCCGCCGATGTGGAGAAACCAGCGCCGCAGGACCTCGGGCTTGCGCGGATCGGACGGATCGAAGCGGAGGACCGACTTGGCGCCACCGATCTGGGGGCCGCAGACGCGGAATTTCACCTCCATGGTCTTGGCCAGGAACACCGCTTCCTCCCGGGCGGCATTGCGCCGCATGCGGGTGCCACCTCCGGCGGCGTTGCCGGTCAACGAATTGATGACCAGCCAGCCTTCGGCGCCGGTCTCCTCGTCCTGCCAGGAGACGATCTTTTCGGGCTCCTTCAGGAAAAAGCTGCGATATCGGTCGAAACCGCTCGATGCCATGCTGCGAATCTCCGTCGTCAGTCACCCAGAAGCCGGAGGAGATGGTAGTCCTTGCGCCCCTTGCGCAGGACGAGAAGGCGGCCGCCGAGCGCATCCCCGGCCGTGACCTTCCGCGTCTCCTCCCCCACCCGGACGTTGTTCAAATAGATCCCGCCGCCACGGATCGCCCGCCGCGCCTCTCCTTTGGAGGGGACGAGGCCGCTCGCGGCGAGCAGATCGGCCAGCGGAGCACCCTCGCCGGCCAGAGCGGACGCCGCCACGTCGCTCGACGGGACGTCCGCGAAGACCTCCTCGATCTCCGCCGGCTCCAGGCCCGCGATCTCTTCGCCGAAGAGGATGCGCGTCGCCTTCTCGGCCGTCGCGAGGCCGCTTTCGCCGTGCAACATCCGCGTCATTTCGCGCGCCAGGCGGCGCTGCGCCTCCCGGCGTTCGGGCGCGGTCTCCACCTGCTCTTCCAGAGGCGCGATCTCCTCCCGCGTGAGCCAGGTGAAGAACCGGAGGTACTTCACCACGTCGCGGTCGTCGGTGTTCAACCAGAACTGGTAGAAGCGGAACGGTGGGGTGAGCTTGGCATCGAGCCAGACCGTTCCGGCCTCGGTCTTGCCGAACTTGACTCCCGCCGAGGTGGTCACCAGCGGAAAGACCACGCCGTAGGCGAGCGGCTTCGCCTTCTCCGCCGCACCGGAGGACGGCGCCGCCTCGGAGCCGCCGCGCAGCCGGCGGATCAGGTCCGCTCCGGCGACGATGTTCCCCCACTGGTCGCTGCCGCCCATCTGGAAGGAGCAGCCGAAGCGGTCGTGGAGAACCAGGAAGTCATAGGCCTGCAAGAGCATGTAGCTGAATTCGGTGAAGGAGAGGCCATCCTCCTGCTCGATACGCCGCTTGACCGACTCCTTGGCGAGCATGGCGTTGACCGTGAAGTGCTTGCCCACGTCGCGCAGGAAGTCGGTCAGCGCAATGGTGGTCAGCCAGTCGCCGTTGTCGACCACGCGGGCCGGATTGGCCGGAGTCTCGAAGTCGAGGAAGCGTTCGAGCTGGGAGCGGATGCCCAGGAGGTTCTCCTCCACCTTCTCCTTGGTGAGAAGCTGGCGCTCCTGGGTCTTGCCGCTCGGGTCCCCGATCAGACCGGTGCCCCCACCGACGAGGGCGATGGGGGTATGGCCGAATTTCTGCAGCCGGGCGAGCCCCATGATGGGAAGAAGCGAGCCGACGTGGAGGCTGGCCGCCGTGGGGTCGAACCCGATATAGGCGGTGACTTTCTCCCCTGCCAGGACCTCGCGGGCGCCTTCGGTGGCCCCGTAGACCAGACCTCTCCACTCCAGCTCGTCGAACAAGCTCATCGGCTCTCCTTCACAAGAGGGGATGCGGGGCTCAGGAACCGGACGAAGCCATGTCGAAAACCATCTTCCCGGCGTCCTTGCCCTCGTTCCAGGACGACCACTCCTCGCGCAGGCGGCCGCCCTCGATCACCAGACGGGCGCCATGGATGTGGCCGTCTTTCGCCGGGTCGATATTGGCGCCGCCGGTGAAGACGAACACCAGGTCTCCGGGCTTGGAGGCCGCGGTGTCGAGCTTCATCTCCGGCTGGTTGCCCCCGGCGCAATAGTGGGTCAGGACCAGCTCCTCGCCGATCAGATGATACATGTTGACCATCTCGTGGTCGGTGCCGGGAAACATGACCTCTTCGACCGTATGGCCGGCGGCGGTGACGCGGAAGCGGGTCTCGCCATCCATGCCGTCTCGCGGGGTCTCCTTCCAGGAGCCGGCGAGCTTCTTGATCGCTTCGAAGGCCGCGCGGCCATCCACTTTCGAGGCGGCCACCTCGTCCGCCCGGAGAGCCGGAGCGGCGAGAAGCGCGAGGGGGAGCAGCCAGACCAGGGCATTTCGGTTCATCGAGTATCCTCCCATTGAGACCCCCATCATATCGGAGATCTCAAGAGGCTCCCCGGCGGACCCGTTCCAGGTCCCAAACCCGCACGTAGCCATCGGCGGCGTCCGGCGGCCCCCAGGCCGCCGCGAGCCGGGCGGCGAGATGCTCGCCGGCCCGGCGGTACGCGCGGCGGGCCTTTGCACGCATCCGGCGGGAAGGGGGCATCCCGGCGGTCTGCACCCGGTCGTCCTCCCAGGAAAGGCGCAGGTGAACGACCACCGTGCGCGCCGGGCTGGCCAGGATCGCGGCCGGATCGGGAGGGATCTCGTTGCGGAAGCGGATGCCGGGCCGCCGCGGCAGGTCGTAGGGTGCCGCGACCAGCACCCGGTGGCCGTGGATCTGCTGCGCGAGGTAGAACACGCGGCCGAAGTCCCAGGCGAAAGGCCAAGGGGCTTCGAGCACCGGCCCGGGCGGCAGGTCCCGGTAAAGAGACGACAACACGCCGGGTGGCACGGTGGCCCGCGGGTGGACGAAATCCACGAAGTCGTTGTGGTGCCCGAACGAGCTCCGCCGCAGCACCGGATCGGCGAAGGGACCGGTCCCGGCCACGAGAAGCAGGAACAGCAAGGGCGCCGCGGCGGTGGCGCGGCGCGTCCACAGCCAGCCGCCCGCACAGGCCACCCACAGGAGGACGAACGGCAGAGCCGGCAGGAGATACCGATTGAGCACCAGCGGATGCCCCATCCCCTGGGGAGCCAGCGCGAGCATCCCCGCCAGATGGCCCACCACCACGGTCAGCGTGAACGCCCCCAGCCGCGGCTGCTCGCGCAGCAAGAGGAGCAACCCGACGACCGCGGCGACCCAGAAGAGCACGGCCAGCCCTGCCACCGGGGTTCCTGCCTGGAGCCGGAGAACGTCCCACCAGGCCTCCGGCCCCGGAAGGTCGGCCACCATCTTCTTGCCCACGAGCCGGACCAGGGAGGCACGGGCGGGAACGAGAAACAAAGCACAGGCAAGGCTGAGGCCCATCCCGAGCAGAACCAGATCGCGCAACCGCCGCCATCGATCCTCTTTGTGGACGGCCAGGTCCCCGACGGCAAACAGAAACGGCGCCGCCACCAGCGGGCCGGCTCCGAGATGGAGCCAAAGGGCGAGCGCGCCGAAGAGCACGTACGCGCCTCCCCAGCGCCACGCGCGGGTGCGCCACCAGGCCTCGAACGCCATCACCGCGAGAACGCCGCAGAGCAGCATCGGCAGATACGAGCGGGCGATCCGGCTGTAGAGCACCAGGAGCGGCGAGAGGGCGAGGAGCCAAGCGTAACAATGCACCACCGGCCGCGGCACGCGCTCCCGGAAGATCCAAGGCAGCAGGGCGAGCGCCAAGGTGCCGCACAGGAGGGATGGCATCCGGAACGTCATCTCCGACAGCGAGACACCGCGATCGAGCAGCCAGCGGTACAGAGCGGTCAAGGGGAGACAGGAATCGGTCAGCGCATAGGTGGTGAGGATCTCCGGCACCGTCCGCGCCACCGCCGCCCGCAAGGCATGCAGCTCATCGCCACCGAGGATCTGGTCGCGGAGATTCCACAGGCGGAGCGCCACCCCGGCGGCGAGGGCGGCGAGGAGGGAGAGGCGGTGTGCGGCCTTCAAGGCTCCACCAGCGTCGGAGGCCGCTGCTCGTCGAGAAACAGCACGCCGTCGTAGAGGCGGGTCCAGTCGAGCGCCATGGGCTCGTACTCGTTGAAGGTGGCGGTGCGCTCGCCGCGGAGCCAGTGGTCGGCCGGCAGGTGACGGACGTCCACGAAGAGGTAGGGGCGGCCGGCGGCGTGGAGGAGGGTCTGCAACGAATCGAAGCCGGCGGGCGGCAGATCGCGCGGCTCCTGCCCCACCCAGCCGCTCTTTCCATGGTACGAGAGACAGCCGATGGTGAACATCTCCCGGCCCAGCGCGGCATCGAGAAACCGCCCCATGGGACCACCGAGCGGCCGGCCGGAGGCCGCCGCCTGCTCCTTCGCCGCCGGGGTCAGGAAGTCCTTCATCACGTGGTAGTTGTGGGCCCAAACGATCACCTTGCGGTCCTTGAGCGGCCCGTTCAGCCACCAGAGGAGGTTCTCCGCCATGGCGGTGTCGCGCGAGTAGCCGTCCGGCCCCGGCTCCATGGCGTTTCCGGCCAGGGCACGGTCCATCGCCTGGAGGCTCTGCAAGGTCTGCCGGAGGTAGTCGATCCGCCGGGCCGACCAGAAGGTCAACAGCTCGCTGCGCCGCTGGTCGATCGTGGCCACCAGGCGCCGCGGCAGCTCGCGGTTGTAGGCCCGCGGTCCCGGCGTCTGGAAGTAGTCGGCGGGGACCAGCCCCACCGCCATGGCGGTCAGGTCGGCCCGTTCCTGCGGCGAAAGGAGCTTGGGATCGAGCCGGTCGAAGAATTCGAACACCGCCGCCGGCCAGCGCTCACTGCGGTTGCGGGCGATCGAAATGCGGGAGTCGAAACCGACGATCTCCAGGGGATGCGGCGTGCGCCGGGTGGCGCGGACGTAGTCCAGCGTCGGCATCACCTCGCGGCTTCGCGCCCAGATCTGATAGAGCGCCTCCCCCGCCGCCACGGACGAAGGGACGTCCGCCTGCAAAGCCGCATCGAGAAACGGCACGTCGGCGATCCCCACCTCCCAGGCGAGGGCGTCGAAGCCCATCTTCTGATGGAGGAACCGGATCAGCCGCGCCTTGGCGAGGAACGTCGCTCCGTCCCCATGGCTCGCCTCGCCGATCTGCACCACCCGGACGTTCCCGAGGATCGGGACGAGCGGCAGGAGGTCGGAGAAATCCTCGTCCCCCGGCTCGATCGAGCGCGGCGCCACCGCGTTCTCGTGCAGCCAGCGGACAGCCCCCTCGACGTCCCTCCCCGGGGCCGCGACGGCCGGGATGGCCCAGAAGGCGCCGAGGAGCACCGAGAGGGCGGTGGCGCACCGGATGCCCCGAGTCTGCACGGCCATCCCCCGGGTGGTTAATTGCGGCGGTCGAGCGCGTCGAGAACGTCCTGCAGGCGCCGGGCGGCGCGCTGCCGGATCTCCTCCCCTTCCGCGCTCACCCGCTGCCGGAAGGCCTCGTCCTTGATCTGGCCGACGTTGATGACCACGTTCCTCCACGCGCCCCAGATTCCGGTCTCCAGGGCCTTGGCTCCCACTTCGAGGTCGGAGCGCGACGCGAGGTTCCCATGCTCGGCCATCTCGAGCATCGTGGGCCAGCAGGTGTCCGCCGCACGCATCGCGCGCAGGGGCACCTCGACCGCCTTCTGCAAACCGGCCTGCATCGCAGCCGAGCGCGCCTTCGCCTGCTCCGGGGTGTCCTTGGGCAGCCCCAGCGCGGCCAGATAGTCGTTGAAGGCATCGGTGTCGGCGTCGATCATGGGGATGAGCTCCTCCATGGCCGCGTGGAGAGGCGGGATGAGGCGGCGCATCACCGGGTCCTTGTCCTCGAACTTGCGCTTGCCGTAGGTCATCCAGCCGACCATGGCGCCGAGGGCGGCGCCCATGCCGGCGATGAGCGCGGAGGCCGAGCCGCCGCCCGGGGCCGGCGTGCGCGAGCCCAGCACCTCGATGAACCGGCGCACGGTGAGGGAGGCCAGGGGCTCCGCGGGCTTCTCCATCATGTATTCGATGATCCGCTTCTCCGGCACGAAGGGGGAGATGGAGCTCAGGCCGAGGCGGTCCACCACCAGGCGGATCTTCTGCTGCTCATCCACCAGGAAGAGGTTCTCCTGCTGCATGTAGTGCTCGGCCGCCATCAGCATGGCGTCCCGGGGGATGAGGCCCACCAGCTCACTGCCCGCCACGGCCAGCTTGAGCTCGCGGGCCAGGCGCGCGCACTCCTCGAAGGCCACGTGCGGCGGCGTCAACCGGTAGTCGTCCAGGTTCATCGAGACCTGGGCGAGGTTGTACTCGTCCACCCACCATCCGATGGCCTTGACAGCCTTCAGAAGGCCGGGCTCCTCCGGGCCGCGCCCCTGCTCGCGCACGTCGAGCGCGATGCGGTGGGCCTGCTCTTTGGTGCCGAGGACGTTCACGTTGTATGCGATCAGGAAGAAGCGGGCTCCGGTGACGGTGGCGCCCCAACGCGGCACCAGCTCTGCGGGGCCGAAGTCGGGCTTCCACTCCGGCTTGACGATTTTCTCGGCCAGCCCCTCGTATTCGCCCTCGCGGATCTGCTTGAGGCTCGTGCGGTGCGGCTGGCTCGCCGCCGCTTCATAGAGGTACACGGGGATGCCCAGCTCCTCGGCCGCGCGACGGCCGAACTCCTGGGCCAGCGCGACGCATTCCTCCATGGTCACGCCCGTGATGGGAACGAAGGGGCACACGTCGAGCGCGCCCATGCGCGGGTGCTCGCCCGTGTGTTTCTGCATATCGATCAGGCGGTGAGCCACCCGCGCCCCGGCCAGAGCCGCGTCGACCATCGCCTCCGGCGGACCCACGAACGTGTAGACCGTGCGGTTGGTCGATGCGCCCGGGTCCACGTCCAGCAAGGTGCAACCCGGGCTCTGGCGAAACGCATCGGCGATGGCGTCGATCACCGCGCGGTCACGCCCCTCGGAGAAGTTGGGAACGCATTCGACGATTCGGTTCATGGTGGCGACGATATACCAAGTGGGGGCAGCCGATTCCCGTTGGAACGTGCCCCCCCCCTACATCGAGATCGAGCCCTTGCGGAACTCGGTTTTCGCGAGATGGGCGTTGACCAGCACGGGCTGGCCGGCGCGGGCGATGGCGAGCGCTTCTTCGAGGACGGAGCGGACGTCGGCGTCCTTGGCGAGGAGCAGGCCGCGCCCGCCGTAGCCTTCCGCCACCTTGTGGTAGTCGGTGCGGGCGAGGACGACGCCCACGTCGTCTTTCAGGATCTCGACCTGCTCGCGGGCGATCTGCGTCCAGCCGGCGTCGTTGCCGACGACGGCGAGGACCGGGATGCCGTGGCGGGCGTAGGTGTCGAATTCGGCCAGGCTGTACGCCGCCGAGCCGTCTCCCCAGAGCAGCCAGACGTCCGCCTGCGGGCGGCAGAGCCGGGCGCCGAGGGCGAAGCCGCCGCCGACGCCGAGGGTGCCGAAGACGCCCGGATCGAGCCAGGAGAGGGGCGCGCGCGGGCTCACCACATAGGAGGCGGTGGCCACGAAGTCGCCGCCATCGGCCACCAGGACGCTGTCCGGCGCCAGCAGGCGGTCGATCTCGCGGCAGAGGTGGAGCGGGTTCACCAGCTCGGACTGCGGCTCGGCCTGGCGCGCGATCTCCCGCTCCCGTTCCAGGTCGCGGGTGCGCAGCCCCTCGCGCCAATCCTGCCAGCGGTCTCCGACCTCCCCCAGCGCGGCGGCCAGCTCGCGCAGGAACAGTCCCGGGTCGGCGTGCACCGGCAGGTCGGGGCGCCGGTTCAAGCGCAGATCGTCGTCGCTCCGGTTCACCGAGACGAGAAAACCCTTGCGGTTGATCTGCCGCCCGTAGTCGAGCCGGAAGTCGGCTGGCAGACCGCAGAGCACCACGAGGTCGGCCTCCCGCAACGCTTCCTTGCGCTTGTGGCGCATCTGCAGCCGATGGCCCTGCCCAAGGAGGCCGCGGGCACCGCCGGCCAGGAAGACGGGTGCGCCGATCGCCTCGATCGCGGCGGCCAGGGTGGCGACGTGCGGCGCGTCGAGGACGGTCTGGCTCCCCAGCACGAGCAGAGGTTTCTTCGCCTTGCGCAGCTTCGCCACCGCGTCGCGCACGTCCCCCTTCTCCGGGGCCGGTGGCGGCACCGGCCGCGGCTCCGCCGGTCGGACCCGGTCGATGCCGGCGAAGAGCTTGTCGGCGTGCCGTTTCAGGTAGAGCCGCAGGCCGGCTCCGGCGAGACCTCCTCCCTTCGACGCAGCGCCGTACCAGTCGCGGATCAGCGCCTCGTCGTAGAGAAGGTCGATGGGGCATTCGAGAAACACCGGGCCGGGAACGCCGGAGCGAGAGACCTCGAAGGCCTCTTCGAGCAGTGGGACGAGCGCGCGCACCGTGGTGGCCGACCGCGCCCATTTCACGTGCGGCTGGATGAGGGCCATCTGGTCGATGTCCTGGAGGGCGCCTTTGCCCTTGAGGAGGGTCGCCGCGGAGCCTCCGAGGAGGACGACCGCGGACTGCGCGAGCTGGGCGTTCTTGATCGCGGTGATCGTGTTGGTCACCCCGGGTCCGGCCGTCACCGCGGCGACGCCGGGGACTCCGGTGAGGCGGAACGAGGCATCGGCGGCGAACACGGCGTCCACCTCGTGGCGGGTGTCCACCACCCGGATGCCGCGCTGCTTGGCGCCCACCAGGATGGGCGAGATGTGGCCGCCGCACAGGGTGAACAGGAAACGTACGCCCTGGCGCACCAGGACCTCGCCGATCAGGTCTCCTCCGTTCATACCGGCTCCTTCGGGTCGAGCACGTGACGATCCGGCACCACGGCGAGAAAGTCGCCGCGCGCGACCTTCTCCTCGCCCCGTCGCACTTCCACCTCCACGCGGCGCTTGCGCCCCGTCTCCTCGACGACCCGGGCCTCGGCCACCAGCCGGTCACCGACGCGGGTGGGGGCCAGGAACTGGACCGAGGAGCTCGCCAGGACGACCAGCGGATGATTGACCGCCAGCATCGCGGCATAGTCGGCGAGACCGAAGGCGAAGCCGCCATGGACGAGACCGCGATCGTCGGCCGCCATCTCCGGAAGCAGGGTCAACGCGGCGCGGGCACGGCCGGCGCCCAGCTCCACGGGCTCTCCGACGAGCCGTGACGAGATCGCGAGATGGGTGGCGGGGGTGGGTGGCATGACGCCGATTATAGGGCGGCTTCCCGCCTGGGCTTCCTACCGCGCCAGCTCGACCACCGCCGCCGCCTCCGGCGACAACGTGATCGACTGCGGCAGGTGCCTCCCCCCGACCCAGATGATGCGCTGCGCATCGAGGTTCTCCTTCAACCTCTCGAACGCTGCGCGCATCTCCTTCATCGTGCCAACCGCCTCAACCCGGCCCCAGGCTGCCGCGGCAGGCCCCTTCCCGCGGCCCGGCGTCCAGACCGCGAGCGGGACGCGGATGGATTCCAGATAGCCGCGAACCAGCGCCGCATCGGAGCGGCTGGCGTCGGTGTCCCGGTCGTCGAAGACGAGCAAAATCGCCCGCCGTTGGTTCTTGTAGAGGGCCAAGAGAGCGGCGACGGCGACCGCATCGGCGAGACGCTGGGGGCCGCGTCCTCCTTCCTGAACGACGTTGACGAGATGCCAGAGCACGCCCCGGCCCCCTGTGTCGTAGAGGCGGGAGGCATCGAACAGCTCGGTCGGCGCTCCGTTTCCTGTCGAGGCCTTGGCTTGCGGCCAGATGAACCCGATCTGATCTCCTGCGCCGAGCGGAAGCTCGCGGCTGCGGTCTTCCACGAGGTCAGGGGAGAGGTCTTCGATGCTCACCCCCGCGCGGTTGCCACCGATGGCGAGAGGGGCCAACACCTTCGCCACCCCGGCGCCGCGCACGACGAGGAGTTGGGCCGGTCCCTCCTCCACCGCCACCACGGGGAGGGGCTTCCCGTGCTGGAGGAACCACCCGCGCAGCCGCGCGGGCGGCGGCAAGGTCTGTCCTTTCTTCAGCCGCACGAGCACCGCGGTCAGCTCGGTCGAGACCTCCTCGCCCAGGTCGCCGCCGAACGCCAGGTCGCGGCGGGCGACGAGAGCACCGTAGAAGGTGAGCTGCACGCTCAGCACGTGGACCGTTGCGGGATCGGTGGCCGGGAGCCGCACGCGATTGCCCGGCTCGGGGACCAGCGGCCGGCCGTCCAGAGTGATGTCGATCGCCGAAGGCGCCTCCCCCGTGAGGCTTTGCCAGGCGTAGCGGACGGCCTGCGGACGGCCCTCCGGGCCATTTTCCACCACCAGCTCGA
This sequence comes from Holophagales bacterium UBA5704, assembly GCA_002420005.1. GTDB lineage: Bacteria > Acidobacteriota > Thermoanaerobaculia > Multivoradales > UBA5704 > UBA5704. Next base: position 101,549 of record DIHE01000094.1, read on the forward strand.
CCTCGGCCGGCGGGCGCGGCAGGTTCACCCACTGGCGCACCCGCGCGATCTCGCCGCCGTCCTCATCCAGCGCCCGGGCGACCAGCTCGTGCGGCTGGAGCGCAGGGCCGAAGTCGATCGTCCCCTTCCAGGGAGGACCGGTGAGCCGGCCGACCGGCGCACCGTCGAGCAGGATCTCCACCGCGGACGCCGGGCCCGTGACGGTCAGCTCGACCGTCTGAGGCCCCAGGGTCAGCCCGAGAAACAAGGTGAGAAAAGCGATCTGCGTCACCGTTTGAGCCTCCGTGTGTGACGGAAGTATAGAGCGGCGGACCTGCTACGCTTCCCTCATGCCCGCGCCCCTCTGGTCCGGTGACGCCGCCGCCCTCGCCGCCGCCCTGCGCCGCGCCGTCCGTGGCGAGGTGCGGTTCGACGCCGGCAGCCGGGCGCTCTACGCCACGGATGCATCGAGCTACCGCCAGGTGCCGATCGGCGTCGTGCTGCCGCGCGACACCGCAGACGTGGAGGCCGCGGTCGCCGTCTGCCGCCGGCACGGGGCGCCTCTGCTCGGTCGGGGCGCCGGCACCTCGCTCGCCGGGCAGTGCGCCAACATGGCCGTCGTCCTGGACTTTTCGAGACATCTGGCCGGCGTCATCGAGCTCGATCCCGCCGCGCGCACGGCCCGGGTGCTGCCCGGCACGGTGCTCGACGACCTGCGCGCCGCCGCGGCTCCCCACGGCCTGACGTTCGGGCCGGACCCGGCGACGCACGCCTGGTGCACGCTGGGCGGGATGATCGGCAACAACGCCTGCGGCGTTCATTCGCTGACCGCCGGTCGCACCTCGGACAATGTGGAGGCGCTGGAGATCCTCACCTACGACGGCCTGCGCTTGCGCGTCGGGGCCACGCCCGAGGAGGAGCTGGCGCGCCTGATCCGCTCCGGCGGCCGGCGCGGCGAGATCTACCGCCACCTCCGCGAGCTGCGCGACCGGCATGCGGAGGCGATCCGCGCCCGCTTCCCGCGCCTGCCGCGGCGGGTCTCCGGCTTCAATCTCGACGAGCTGCTCCCCGAGAACGGTTTCCACGTGGCGCGCGCCTTGACCGGCACCGAGGGAACCTGCGTCACGATCCTCGAAGCCACCCTCCGCCTGGTTCCCCGGCCGGCCGCCAAGGTCCTGCTGATCCTCGGCTATCCCGACGTCTTCGCCGCGGCGGACCACGTCCTGGAGGTGCTCGCCGCCGAGCCGGCCGGCCTCGAAGGAATGGACCGCTTCCTGGTCGAGAACGACTTCACGCGGCGGGCGCACCAGGCCGTGCTGGACACCTTGCCCGACGGCGGCGCCTGGCTGCTCGCAGAATTCGCCGCCGCCACCCCGGACGAGGCGGCGGCGCGCGCCCGGTCGCTGCTGCAGAGCTTGCAGGGCCACCCGGGCGCGCCCGGGTTCTTGTTGCTCACGGAACCCGCCGACCAGGCCCGCTTCTGGGCGGTGCGCGAGGCCGCGGTGGGCACCACGTCGCACGATCCGCGGCTCGGCGAAGCGTGGCCGGGCTGGGAAGACGCCGCCGTCCCACCGGCCCGCCTGGCGTCCTACCTGCGCGCGTTCAAGGCGCTTCTCGCGCGGTTCGGCTACGGGGCCGCCCTGTATGGTCATTTCGGCGAGGGCTGCCTGCATGCGCGGATCAATTTCGACCTGCGGACGCCGGACGGGGTGCGGCGCCACCGGGCCTTTATGGAGGAGGCCGCGGATCTGGTGGTGGCGCACGGCGGCTCGCTCTCCGGCGAGCACGGCGACGGCCAGGCGCGCGGCGAGCTGCTGGAGCGGATGTTCGGACCCGAGCTGGTGACGGCGTTTCGCGACTTCAAGGCGATCTGGGACCCGGACGGCCGGATGAACCCGGGCAAGGTCATCGATCCGTACCCGCTGGACAGCCACCTGCGCCCGCGCACACCGCTCGCCGCGTTGCCGACGCACCTCCACTGGCCGGAGGACGGAGATCGCTACGCCCGGGCGGTGCAACGCTGTGTGGGCGTAGGCCGCTGCCGGCGCGACGACGGCGGCGGCGCCGGGGTGATGTGCCCGAGCTGGCGGGCGACCCGGGAGGAGAAGCACTCGACGCGCGGCCGGTCCCGCCTCCTGTTCGAAATGCTGGCGGGGGAGGTCGTCACCGCCGGCTGGCACAGCGAGGAGGTGCGCGAGGCGCTCGACCTCTGCCTCGCCTGCAAGGGGTGCAAGCACGACTGCCCGGCCGGCGTGGACATGGCCGCCCTCAAGGCCGAGTTCCTCGCACATTTCTACCGCGACCGGCTCCGTCCGTTGCGGGCCTACGCGGCCGGCTGGATCCACCGCTGGGCGCGCCTGGCCTCCCTCGCCCCCGACCTCGCCAATGCGATCCTACAAAGCCCGCCGGCCGCGTGGCTGCAGCAGCTCGCCGGCATCGCTCCGGAGCGCACCCTGCCGGCCTTCGCCCGCACCACCTTCCGCAGCCGCTTCCTCCCCCGCGGCGCCGGGCCGGCGGTGCTCCTGTGGCCCGACACGTTCACCAACCATTTCCAGCCGGAGATCGCCGAAGCCGCCGTGGACGTCCTCGCCGCCGCCGGCCGCCGGGTGGAGATCCCGCACAAACCGCTCTGTTGCGGCCGGCCGCTCTACGACTTCGGGATGCTGGACCAGGCGCGCCGGCAGCTCCGGGAGATCCTCGACGCGCTCTCCCCGTCCCTCGCCGCGGGAGTCCCGCTGGTCGTCCTCGAGCCGAGCTGCGCCGCGGTCTTTCGCGACGAGGCGCTGCAGCTCTTCCCCGCCGATCCGCGCGCCCGGCTCCTCGCCGAGAGGACGTTCACCCTCGCCGGCTTCCTCACCGGCGAAGCCCGCTTCCTCCCGCCGGTCGGCGCGCCGACACCCGGGCCGGTCCTCGTGCAGCCCCATTGCCACCAGCACACCGTCCTGGGCACCGCGCCGGATCGCGAGCTTCTGGCGCACCTCGGCCTCGCTCCGCAATGGCTGGAGGGCTGCTGCGGCATGGCCGGAGCCTTCGGCTTCGCCCGCGAGCACTTCGCCATCTCGCAAGCCGTCGGCGAGCAAAACCTCCTCCCCGCCCTGCGCGCCGCCGGCCCGGAGAGCCTCGTCCTGGCCGATGGCTTCAGTTGCCGCGAACAGATCCGGCAGAGCGGCGGGAGGCGGGCGCTGCATCTGGCGGAGGTGGTGCGGCGGGCGCTGCCATCGTTCTGACCTGTGCTACGATTTTGCCATGATGCACCCCTTCTCGATCCGCCTGGAAGGACCTCGTGCTCTCCAGGCAAGGTTGCCCGGAGAGGCACTGCGGGACCTTCTGGACCTCGTGCTGGAAGGCTGCCGCAAGGCCGTCCGCCTCCGGGCCGAGGGACGCAGCTCGGCACCGGGTGCGCTTCCTTCCTGGTTGGCGGCGGCAACCGACTTCGAGGTCGTCGGTCTTCGCGCCGGAAGCGCGGTCGTCGACCTGGAGGCGGCCCCTTTGGCGGACCTGACGAAGGATCGCTTTCGGCAGAACCCCCCGATCTTCGATCTCGATCTCTCCCGCACCTCCTTGTCGATCTTCGCGGAGACGTTTGAACAGGCTCTCCGGGGCGAAGCGGACAGTGATTTCCAGGATCCGGGCCTGCTCAAAACGTTCGCGGACTTTTCGAGAATCTTGAGCACCGGCATCCATCGCATCGCTCTCGAGGACACGGCACCTGAGCATCCCCGTCGGGTCGAGATCCAGGCCGATCGCCTCGCCACCGTGGAGAGTCTCTGGCGCAAGACCCCTCCGACGCAGAGCGTGCGCTTGGCAGGCCGGCTGGACTCGCTCCGGCAAAGCGACCGGCACTTCACGCTCGTCCTGACCTCCGGAGAGACTCTGCGCGGCCTTGCCGTCGGCGTGGAGCCACGCGATCTGGCCCGTTCTTTTGGCGAGAACGTGATCGTGGAAGGGGTCGCCGTCTTCCGCCCCTCGGGTGCTGTGCTCCGGATCGACGCCGAGGCGGTGGAGCCCGCGCCGGCGAACCTCGACATCTGGTCTCGCATGCCCGTTCCTCTCTTCGGCCAGCTCGACCGGCGCACGCTCTACCAGCCGCAGGGCCCCCGCTCGGGAATCCATGCCATCATCGGGCGCTGGCCGGGTGAGGAAACGGACGCGGAGGTCTTCGAGCTCCTCGAACAGATCTCGTGACGCCGAAGCCGGGCCTGTTCCTGCTGGATACCAACATCCTGGTGCACCTGACTCGGGCCAGCCCGGTCGGCCGCCGGGTCATTCATCAATTCGATCTCTACCATCAGCCCCATCGCCACCTGATCTCCGCCGTCACAGTCGGCGAAGCGCTAGCCTTTGCCAAGAAGAGGGCCTGGGGCCTCCGGCGCACCGAGCTTCTGAAAGACCTCCTTCGCGAGATGGTGGTCGTCTCTCTCGACAGTGAGTCGGTACTCAACCTGTATGCCGAGATCGACTGCTACCTGCAAAAAGCCGGCAAGCCCATCGAACAGAACGACATGTGGATCGCGGCCACGGCTGCGGCGACCGGCGCGCATCTCCTCACGACGGATCATGACTTTGATCCTCTCGACCCTCTCTATCTGACCCGAACCTGGATCGACCCTCGCCTCTCCGACCCTGCATAGACGAAAGCGGGCGCTGGCGCGTCCGGACGGGCGGTGGTGATAATACCCACCGTCCGGCTGGCCTTGGAGGTGAGACATGCGCTTTTCCCTGGCTCTTCACACGGACGATGGGGTCCACGGATCTGGCCGGCGCCGTCTGGGCGCTGATCGAGGTCAAGGGGGCTTCGAGTCACGGAGGCTCGTCGTAGTCGTAGTACCATCCCCTCCCGCATGCCCACCCTCCCCCGCACCCCACGGCGGCTCCTCGCCGTCCTGCTGATCGTCTTGGCCGTCGCGGTGGTGGTCGGCGGCGGATTGAAGCTGCGGCGATGGGCTTGGGAGGCCTCGGCGGAGGCGCATTTTGAGCCGGACATCCGCAATGCGCACCGCTGGGGCCGGGCGGCGCACCGGCTCGGGTATTTCAACCTCTACCGGACGCGGGAGGGGAAACAGAATCCGAACCGCAACCTGAACCTCGACTATCCGCCGCTGCGGCTGCTCATCATGGAGCGGTGGGCCGGCTGGACGCGCGCGCAGTTTCCGCAGGCCCGGCGGTGGGACCCGGCCTACGAATTCAACGCCCCCCTCCTCCACCTGAACAGCGCATTCGAGCTGGTCGCCGCCGGGGCCGCTTTCTTCCTGGTCGCTCTCTGGTGCCGGCGCGCCGCCGGGGAGCGGGCTCCTCCCGGGCCGTGGCCTTGGGTGCGCGGCGGCGGTGCGGCGCTTCTCGTGTGGTTCAACCCGGCTCTTCTCTGGGTCGCGCATTGCTGGCCGCAATGGGATGCGTGGGGCGTGGCCTCCTACCTGGTGGCGGCGGTCTGCGCTTCGCTCGGGTTCTGGTTGACGGCGGGTCTGGTGCTGGGCCTGGGGGCGCTGCTGAAAGGGCAGATGCTCGTGGTGGCGTTGTTCTTCGTGCTGTGGGCGTGGGCCACCGGCCAGGGCCGAGGTCCGCGAGCGTTGCGGGTGGTGCTGGGCGTCCTCCTGGGTGTCGGGATCGGCGGCTCGCCCTGGCTCCTGGGGACGTTTGCGACCGGCACCTGGGCGTTTCATCCCCCGGCCGCCTGGTGGGTCGGCGGCGTGCTGCTCGCCACCGCCCTGGGGCTCGCGGCGTGGAAGCGGCGGCGGCCGGAGGTGGCGGCGGCTCCCTGGCTGGCCGGCGCGGCGGTGCTCGCGCTGGCCCTCTGTGTGCCGCTGTTTCACGCCGACCTCGCCTGGCTCCGGGTCGGCTTCTTCTATGGCTCGGGACACTTCCCGGTGCTGCGCATGGGGCGCACCCCGAACTTCCCCGCCCTGCTCGAGATCTGGGTTCCGGCGCTCGAGGGACGGGCCACGCCGCTGTTGCGCGCCGGTCTCGGCCTCGTCTATGCCACCGGCCTGGTGCTCGCCGCGCGCTGGACGGCCCGCGCAGCCACGGAGCGGCATCCGCGCGTCCTGGTCGCCCTCGCCCTGCCGTGGCTCCTCTCCTTCTCGCTCCTGCCCCAGATGCATGAGCGCTATCTCGTCTATGGCGCGGTTCTCACCGCACTGGCCGCGGTGACGCTGCGCGTCGGCCTCGTCCTCCACCTCGCGCTCTCCGCGATCGCCGTCCTGGCGATGGTCCCCCTGCGGCTCGTACCGGAGGCCCTGCGCTATGGCGGCGATCTGCACCCGGTCTGCGCCCTGGTGGTGCTCGCAGCGACCGCGGCCCTCTGCGTCCTCGCGGCCCGGCCGGTCAGCGCGGCGGCTCGCGGCGATAGACCCGCGGCGGAAACCCGGTGAAGCGCATCTCGAACGTATCGTCGTCGGTCTTGACCATGAGAGCCGTCGTCTCCGACGCCCCCGCGGGGCCGACCACCAAGCTCAGCCAGCTCCACTGATCCGGCACCGCAGGCAGGACCTCCTGCGAGGCATAGTAGGTCCCGGCCAGGAACGAGCCACTCATCAGCTTCTGCCCCGCGGCGTTCCAGGCGAACAACCCGTTGCCGGCCATCGTGATGACGCCGTTCACCCGCTGCACCACCACCGTCTGGATGCACGTCATCCCGGGGCCCCAGGCGAAGCTCTCTTCAATCACGCCGCCGGCCGACGCGCTCGCCCAGGTGCTGCCGACGAGAAAGGCGAGCTCGCCCAGGCGGCCCGGCGGCTGCGCAGGTGAGCCGGGCGAGGTAAGGGTCGAAGACGAAACAGAGGCGCGTTGATGGAGATCGAAGAGAGCGGCGTTCATCGGTCACCTCGGTGCCCTTCCAGGCGGAGGGCGGTCATGGCGAGGAGCCGGGTCTCCTCGCGGTAGCGGTTGATCGGCACGGGCAGACGCTCGGCGGCGGCGATGTACTCCAGCGCCTCCCGCAACCCGTCGGACAGGGAAAAGCCGGGGAACAAGCCGCGGCGCGCACCCTCGGCGGAGACCGCGTCCGGCGCGCACCCCCAGAGATCCGCGGCGAGCCGCCAGAGGTCCTCGCGGACGATACGCCCGCCTCCCGCCCGGCGCAGGAAGCAGGCGTGGACCTCGCGCGCCTCCCCGGCCGCCCGCAGAGCCGGAGCGCAGGCCGGGGTGAAAGAAAACGCCCGCGCCGCCCACCAGCCGGGCAGCAGGTCCGGCTGCTCGAGGAAAAGGCGGTGCAGGCGCTGCAAGGCCTGCCGGCGGTCGATCCCGAACGCCGCGGCGAGCGCGCGCAGAGCCCCGCGGACGCCGCCCGGCCCGGCCGCCGCGGCAGCGGCCAGAAGCTCCAGGCGCACCTCCTCCTCGATCTCCGGAGCAGGCAGCAGCGGGCGGCCGAAGCGCTCCACCTGCACCGAACGGAGCACCTCGGCCCGGGTCCGCACCTGGTCCCCGGCGGGCTCGTGCCCCGCGCGCCGCGCCGCTTCGGCGAGCAGGGCGCGCAGCCGCAGCCGGCGCAGGAAGCGGATCGCGCCGGGATGAAGGAGCTGGGCGATCCGCCAGCCCTCCATCACCGCGACCCGCGAACCCGGCGCCCGCACCGCGGTCTCCTTGTCGAAGGTGAGATAGCGCCCGGCAGGGCGATACCGGCGGGGCCGCTCACCCGGCGGCGTGGCGGCGAGGGCCAACGCCTCGCGGGCGTCGGATTCCTTGACGCCGGAGGTGGCGAGCGCGTGGAGCAGCTCGCGCGCCGAGGCCTCCCCCAGAAAGCGCCGGGCGAGCTCCTCCAGGCACCGCGGCGTCCGCTCCACGAACGGCAGGGCCTTGAGAGCCCGCAGCAGCTCCGCGCCGCCGGCGACGGCCGGCAGGGCATGGCGCACCTCGACCAGCGCGACGGTGAGCGGCCGATAGCCCTGCTCGGCCGGAGCGTGCAGCAGGGCGACCTCGTCGTCGCCGTCCAGCCGGCCGTCGCGAAAGTCGGCGAACACCCGGCCCACCCCCAGCATCCCGAACGCCTCCAGCTCGACGGCACGCAGCGCACCGAGGCTCGCGGCGCCGATCACCCGCACCCCGGCATCCAGGGCATAGAGGATCTCCTTGTGCGTCACCGCCGGCACCGTGTAGTAGTAGCCGTCGAGGAGCACCAGCGTCTCGGGGTTCCCGGCCAGGGCCTCCAGCACGTCGCCGCGGCGCGCCGGAGGACGCAGCGCAAACCCCGGCGGGAGGGCGAGCTGCGGTGGGCCCGCCAGCGTCGGCCCCGCGAAGACGAGAACCCGCTCGTCGGTGCGGTCAGCCATGAGGATTCTCGTGCAGCCCGGGAACGAAGGCGAAGACGACCGGAACGCCCACGTCCAGCCGGGTGAGATCCACCCAGAACGCCTCGTGCCCCAGAGCCTCCAGGCGGCGCACCACCTTGGCGAGATCCTCGGCGACGTCCGCCGACGACACGTCGCGCAGCCGGGTGAACGGCGCCGTGGCCGTCGGCACCGCGAAGGCGCGAAACACCGCATCGTCACCGGGCTCGCCGACGAACGGCACGAGGTCGTCGCGTGCACCGGAGATGTAGGTGAGCCGCGACTGCGCCGCCTCGGTGAGCGCGCGGGAGAGCGCCACCGCGGGGGACGGATGACAGCCGGAGCCCCGGAAGACATGCGGCAGATCCGGCAGGACCAGGTCCGCCACGATCGTCGGAACGCCCACCTCCCAGGTCGCATCGTGCACCGCCAAGCGCGCACCGGCGGCCTGGAAACGGCCGATCGCCTCGACCGCCCAGGGATCGCCGATCGTCTCCGGAGCGAGCGCCACCTCCCGCTGCGGCTCGCGACGCGCGAGGTAGAGCGCATGCCGCTCGATCAGCTCGCAGAGCGCATGCAGAAGCGCCTCTTCGCGGCAATTGCCCGAGGCGAGGCCGTTCGAGGTGAGCTCGAACCACTGCGGGGAGACGCCGGTGGGGACGTCGAAATTCAGCTCCAGCTGGGCGCGTGGCAGCCAGCCGTGCCGGTCGCGGGTGAGCGACCGGGCGCGCACCCAGGAGAGGGAGAGCCCGTCCGGCACGGCGACGCCGGACCAGCGCAGACAGGACGGCGGGAGGACCTCCGCCGAGCGCATCTCGCACAGCGGCAGGTCCATCTGCGGCAGGTGGGAGAGGTCCTCGGCGTGCCACAGCTCGATCGCCTCCATCGCGGCGCTCACCCGCGCGGCGGCGAGGCTCGCGCCTTTGCCCTGGGAGACGGCGAGATTGCGGCCGGCGGGGCGCACCGCCTGGCAGACCGGGATGCCGAGGCCATCCAGGGCGGTGACGTCGGCGACCCGGGTGATCCCGGCCCGGGGCAGCACCGCCGCCAGCCAAGCCCAGGTCTCCTCGGGCGTGCGGATGCGATGCGTCCCGTCGCGAAACCGCTTGCCGGTTCCCGCCGCACCGGCGGGCGGGTCGTCACTCGGGACGATCGCCGGCATCCCCCGCCAGCAGCTCTCGGCCGCCCTTGGACGCAGCCACGATCTTCCAACCGCCGCCTTCGATCTTCATCAGGACGGCGACCGTGTTGCCACCGGAGATCCGGCCGTTGGTGTGCTCCTCTTCGACGCGGTAGGTGGCCGCGGCGCGCGAGGGGCCGATGTAGACGATGCGCAGGTCGGAGACGGTGATCCGGCGCGGCGAGTAGGGAGGAAACGCCCGCAGCACCTCCTGAAGCTCCGGCCGTTCCAGCCACCGGTCGACCACCTCGGTGTTGATCGGCGCCAGCCAGCCCCAGCCGATCCCGACGTGCGGATCGGTCGCGTAGTTCCGCCACTGCCGGACGAAATCCTCGGGAGCGAGGGTCTCGTAGCCGGTGATCACCTGCTGGATGTCCGCGTCGCTCGACGCGGCGGCCGGTGCAGCGGTCTTCGTGACGAAACCGGCCGGCGCTTCCTTCGCCATCTCGACGTCGACGATCCGGTTGACGCAGGCGATCGCGATGCCGATGGTCCGCAGGCGGGCCGCATCCCCCTCGGGCTCGACGCGGAGCCCGAGCTGGTCGGCCTGGCGGTCGAAGGCATGCTGGACAGACTCGCCACAAGGGGCAAACTTCGGATTCTCGGCCATTTTATCTCCTCCCGGGCTGCGCAACGACGGTGGGGGCGATTGTACAGGCGCGCCGGTTGCAGGGGAAGGGCCGGGCCGATAGGATGGCAAGCCACGCGCGACCGCCGTCCATGAATCAGACACCCACGACCGGTTCCACGCTCAATCACTACCGCCTGCTTCAGGAGCTTGGACGGGGCGGCATGGCGCGGGTGTACCTCGCCCAGGACACCAAGCTGCACCGCAAGGTCGCCTTGAAGCTTCTCCCCGAGGACCTCCTCGGCAACGTCGAGCAGATCCACCGCTTCGAGCGCGAGTCGCGCGCCCTGGCGGCGCTCAACCACCCGCACATCGTCACCATCTACTCCGTCGAGGAGGCGGACGGCCAACCCTTCCTGGTGATGGAATGGGTGCAGGGGAGCGCCCTCTATGACCTCATCCCCCCGGACGGCCTCCCCCTTCGAGAGCTCCTGGCCCTCGCCGTGCCGCTCGTCGACGCCATCGACGCCATCCACCGCGCCGGCATCATCCACCGCGACCTGAAGCCGGCGAACCTGATGGTGCGCGAGGACGGCATCCTCAAGGTGGTCGACTTCGGCATCTCGCGCATCGAGAGCGAGACGATCATCGACGGCCTGCCGCTCACCGCTCCCGAGCCGCTGACCGGCGAAGGGCGGGTGCTGGGCACCGTTCCCTACATGGCCCCCGAGCAGCTGCGCGGGCGCACCGTGGACGCGCGCTCCGACCTGTTCTCCCTCGGGCTCATCCTCTACGAGATGGCGACCGGCTCGAACCCCTACCGGGTGGGCAGCACGCTGGAGATCGCCTCGGCGATCCTGCGCGATCCCGCCCCCCCGTTCCCGCCGCGCGCAGAGCCGCTCGCTGCGGACCTCGAAACGATCGTCCGCCGCTGCCTGGAGAAGAACCCGTCGGATCGGCCACCGTCGTGCGAAGCGCTCGCCGGCCACCTCCGCGAGCTGCAGGACCGCCTCCTCGGCCGCAGCGGCTCCCTGCGGCAACCGTTCCCCCGCCAGCCGCTGGTCGCCCGCACCCCCGACCCGGGAACCTCGGTCGCCGTCCTGCCGCTGCGCAACCTCTCCGGGGATCCGGCGGAGGACTTCTTCTCCGACGGCACCACCGAGGCGCTCATCGCGAGCCTGGCGAAAATCCGCGGCCTGCGAGTGATTTCGCGCAGCTCGATCGTTCGCTACAAAGGGACCGACGAGCCACTGGTCGATGTCGCCCGGCGCCTGGGTGTGAGTCACATCCTGGAAGGCTCGGTGCTGCGCGACCGGCGGCAGGTTATGATCATCGTGCAGCTGGTCGATCCGCGGCTCGACCGGACCCTCTGGGGGGAGACCTTCCAGGGTGGCCTGGGCGATGTCTTCGCCTTTCAGAAAAGCGTCGCCGAAGCGGTCGCCCGCGAGACCCTCGCCGAGCTGACGGTGACCGATCGCTCCCGCTTACGGCGGATTCAGGAGGTCGCCCCGACGGTGTACGAGCACTATCTGCGAGCCCGGTTCGCGATCAACAAGCGGACGTCCGGTGACGTCCGGCGGGGCTTGGAGTCCCTGCAGCTCGCCCTGCAGGACGATCCCGGCTACGCGCTCGCCTGGGCGGCCGTCGCGGAGTGCTACGCCTACCTGGTCTCCTTCGGTTATGCCGTCCTGCCGCCCTCCGAGGGGATTCCCAAGATCAAGGAAGCGGCCCAGAGGGCTCTGGAGCTCGACGACTCCGTGTCCGAGGCGCATACGGCGCTCGCTCTCGCCTGCCTGCAGAACTGGGAATGGGTCGCCGCCGAGCGCGCCTTCCTGCGCGCCCTGGAGCTCAGCCCCAGCAATGCGGATGCGCACCACAAATACGCCCAGTTTCTCTCGATGCAAGGCCGGCACACAGAGGCGATCGAGGCGATGCAGCAGGCGCGGCGCCTCGATCCCCTCTCGGTCATCGTGCACCAATCGGTCGCCGGAGTGTTCTTCATGGCCGGTGACGAGAAGCGCTCGATCGAGGCGGCGCGCATGGCGCTCGACCTCTCGCCGGACTTCTGGCTCGCCCACTTCATCCTCGCCGAGATCGCCTCCCGCCGCGGCGAGCACCGCGCCGCCCACGACCAGCTCACCCGGCTCCTCGAAACCGGGCGCAACCTGTTCGTTCTGGGAGCCTGTGGCCGCAATCTCGCCACCTGGGGCCGCGGCGAGGACGCCCGCGCCGTCCTCGCCGAGCTCGCCGAGCGTGCCGCCGCCGAATACGTCGCCCCCACCCTGCGGGCCAAGATCCTCTTCGCCCTCGGCGAGACCGACGCCGGCTTCGCCGCCCTCGACCAGGCGCGCGAGGAGCGCGACCAGAGCCTCAGCTATCTGAAGGTCGACCCCAACTACGCGATCGTGCAGCACGATCCGCGGTATGCGCTGCTGCTCGCGCGGCTGGGGTTGTAGGTCTGTTTCCTACTTCTCGTCCATGAACGGATAGCGGAAGCTGTGCGGCGGCAGGAAGTTCTCCTTGATCGCCCGCTGTGAGGTCCAGCGCAGGAGGTTGATCGGCGAGCCCGCCTTGTCGTTGGTGCCCGAGGCGCGCGCGCCGCCGAACGGCTGCTGGCCGACCACGGCGCCGGTCGGTTTGTCGTTGATGTAGAAGTTCCCGGCCGAGTGCCGCAGCCGCCGTGCCAGGTGGTCGATGACCTTGCGGTCCTCGGCGAAGATGGCGCCGGTCAAGGCGTACGGGCTGGTCGAGTCGACCAGGTCGAGGGTCGCCTCCAGGTCCGCGTCCTCATAGACGTAGAGGGTGAGCACCGGGCCGAAGATCTCCTCCTCCATCAGCTTGAACCGCGGGTTGGTGGTCTGGACCACGGTCGGCTCGATGAAGTAGCCCTTGCTCTTGTCGCCCTTGCCGCCGGCCAGGATCTCGGCCTCGGACGAGCTCTTCGCATAGTTGATGTAGCCCATGATGTTGTCGAAGGAATTCTCGTCGATCACCGCGGCGACGAAGTGGCGGAAGTCGAGCGGCGAGCCCATCTCGACCTGGCGGAGCTGGTCGAGGAGGGCTTCCTTGACCTGCGGCCAGAGCGAGCGCGGCACGTAGGCGCGCGAGCCGGCGGAGCACTTCTGCCCCTGGTACTCGAACGCGCCGCGGACGAGCGCCGTGGCGTAGGCGACGGCATCGGCCGAGGGGTGGGCGAAGACGAAGTTCTTGCCGCCGGTCTCGCCGACGATGCGCGGATAGGTGCGGTAGGTGGCGATGTTGTCGCCGACCGTCTTCCACATCGAGTGGAACACCGGCGTCGAGCCCGTGAAGTGGATGCCGGCGAAATCCGGATGCGCCAGGACCGGGTCGCCGATCCGGCTCGCCTTGCCGGGCAGGAAGTTGATCACGCCGTCCGGCAGGCCCGCCGCCTGCAGGATCTTCATGATGTAGTAGCCCGAGTAGACCGCGGTCGAGGCCGGCTTCCAGAGGACGGTGTTGCCCATGAGCGCCGGAGCGGTCGGCAGGTTGCCGCCGATCGAGGTGAAGTTGAACGGCGTCACCGCGAAGACGAACCCTTCGAGCGCCCGGTACTCGGTGCGGTTCCAGGTGGCGGCCGGCGAGGACGGCTGCTCGGCGTAGATCCCGCACATGTAGTAGGGATTGAACCGCCAGAAGTCGATCAGCTCGCAGGCGGAGTCGATCTCGGCCTGGAACACGGTCTTCGACTGGTTCAGCATGGTCGCGGCATTGAGCGTGTCGCGCCACGGGCCGGCCAGGAGGTCGGCGGCGCGCAGGAGGACCGAGGCACGGTCCTCCCAGGGCAGCTCGGACCAGTCGCGCCAGGCGGCCTTGGCGGCCTCGGCGGCGCGGGCCACCTCGGGGGCACCGGCCTGGTGGTAGGTGGCGAGCACATGGCCATGGTCGTGCGGACAGACCGCCGTCCCCAGATTCCCCGTGCGCACTTCCTGGCCGCCGATGAGAATCGGGATCTCGATCTGCTCCGACGACATCTCGTCGAGGCGCTTCTTGAGGGATTTCTTCTCTGCCGATCCCGGGCCATACGGGCGGACGGGCTCATTGGCCGGAGCGGCGAGGGGTGAGATCGCATTGGGCATTCGGAGTCTCCTCGTGGAGGTGGATCGCGACCCGCCGGCAGCGGGACCGGCCCATCGTATCGGCTGGTGCCGGAGCGTGCAATGGCCTCGGGCACCCCGCCGTTCGATCGCCGCTCAGGCCTTCAGCGCCGCCCAGGCGAAGATCATGAGCCCCACGATCAGCAACGTGCCGCCGATCGGGGTGACCGCTCCGAGCCAGCGCGGGCCACCCAGCGCCAGCACCGCCACCGTGCCGCTGAAGATCAGGCTGCCGGCGAGGAGGCACCAGCCGGCGCCGTCCACGCCCCGCACCGCTCCCTGCCGTCCGAACAGGCCGACGGCGAGGAGGGCGAACGCTCCGTACATCAGATAGCGCGCCGCGGTCTCCCAGAGGGTCAGGGCATGGGCATCGAGACGCGACGCGAGGCCATGCGCGCCGAAGGCGCCGGCCATCACGGAAACGGCGGCCAGGAGGGCGCCGAGAGCGAGCCAGTTGGGGGTCATACGGTCTCTCCTTCCACAGAGAGCTTAGCGCACCGGCGCGGCGCGATAGGATCTCCCCACCATGCGCCCGCTTCACCGCCTCCTCGCCACCGTCCCCCTCTCCCTCGCGCTGCTCGGCCTCCCCGCCTTCGCCGCCGAACCGCAGATCCGGCCGCTCCCCTCCTTGCGCCAGCAGGCCGAGGAGCAGCAGGCCTGGCTGGCGGAGCGGCTCACCCGGGTTCTTCCCGCTCTGATGCGCGAGCAGGGGGTGGACCTGTGGATCGTCTCGATGCGCGAATACGCCGAGGACCCGGTCTTTTTCTCGATGGTCTCCCCCACCACCTTCGCCGCCCGGCGGCGCACGGTGTGGGTGTTCCACGACCGTGGAGAGATCGGGGTGGTGCGCTGGGCGCTCGGTGGCGGCAGCCAGGGCGGGCTGTTCGAGGCGTATCGCACCCCCGATCCGCAGGACCCGCGCGGCGAGCTGGTCGGCGACGAGCAATGGCGCGCCTTGCGCCGGCTCGTGGAGCAGGCGAAGCCCAAGGTGATCGCGGTCAACGTCGATCCGGTGCATGCGTTCTCCGACGGCCTGCACGCCGGAGAACGGGAAGAGCTGGAAGCGGCGCTCGGCCCGGAGCTCACGGCGAAGATCGTGCGCCGCCCCGAGCTTCCCCTGCGCTACATCGAGACCCGCGTGCCCGCCATGCTGCCGCGCTACCGCGAGATCCAGGAGACCGTGCACGCCTTGATCGCCCGGGCGTTCTCCCGCGAGGCCATCGAGCCCGGCACCACCACGGTGGAGGACGTCGAGTGGTGGCTGCGCCAGCGCGTGCAGGAGCTGGGGATGACCGTGTGGTTCCATCCGGACGTGGAGCGGGCCGCCGCGGGCGGCGAGGGGTGGGAGAAGGGGGTGATCCAGCCCGGCGACGCCCTCTGGGTGGACTTCGGCGTCGTCGCCATGGGTCTCCACACCGACACCCAGCACCTCGGCTACGTGCTGCGCCCCGGAGAGGTGGCGCCGCCGCAAGGCCTCCTCGACTGCCTGCGCGTCAGCAACCGGTTCCAGGACATCGTGCTCGCCGAGCTGCAACCCGGCCGCACCGGCAACGAGGTGCTCCGCGCCAGCCGCGCCGCCCTCGCCGCCGCCGGCCTCGAAGGCACCCTCTACTCCCACCCCGTCGGCGACCACGGCCACGGCGCCGGCCCGCTGATCGGCCTGTGGGACAAACAGGACGGCGTGCCGGTTCGCGGAGATCTCAAAGTGAGGCCGAGCACCTGGTTCTCGATCGAGCTCCAGGCGACGGCGAAGATCCCGGAGTGGAACCGGACCCTCGCCTGCCGGCAGGAAGAGGACATCTATCTGGATGAGAAGGGAGAACGGCACTGGGTCTACCGGCGGCAGACCGCGTTTCATCTGGTGAAAAGCCGGGATTGATCAGGCCGGCTTCCACCCCGCCAGCTCGCCCTCGATCTCCCGCAGCCAATCCACCGGCTCGCCCCGCGCCTCCCGCGCTTCGCGGATGAGCCGGAGGTTGCGGGCGGTGGTCTCCGGCTCCCAGATCTCGCGGACGCAGGCGAGGGAGTCGGCAAGGGCCGCAGCCGCTCTCGCCTCGTCCTGCCGCAGAACGGCCAGCTCGAGGCGCGTGGCGAAGTCCCAATAGCCGGGCGTTCCCGCCGCGATCTTGCGTTCGTTCGCGTAGTCCACCACCGGAAGGAGCCCTTCGCGCCGCGGGTCCGGCGGCTCGCGAAGCTCCATCAGGGTGACGGCGTTGACTCCGGGATAGGCGTCGCGCCAGTCGGTCTCGAAGCCTTTCAGATAGGCGGCGATCGCCTTGTCGAGGAAGCCGCGCGCCTGGATCTTCCGGTTCTCCTTCACCGCCCCTTCCCAGCGGTCTTTGTAGACGCGGCCCAGCAATCCGAAGGTCTCGCTGCTCGGGCCGCGCTCTTCGATCAGGTCCTGGAGAACCTTTTCCGCCTCGTCTCCGCGGCCGGCCCGGTTCAAGGCCAGGGCGAGCTGCTCGCGGACCAGAACGGTCACCGCAAGCGGCTGCGGCAGGCGGCCGGCGAGGTCGATCATGTCCTGCCAAGCCTTCACCGAGCGATAGGAGAGGAACAGGTCGACCAGCACGCCCGCTTCCAGGCCGGCGAAATCTCCGAAGGTCCGCTCGACCTCGCGGAGAGCCTCCACCCCCTTCTTGCGCGCCCGGGCCAGATCCTCTTTCTTTTCCTGGGAGTAGCGGACGCGGTCGCGAAAGATGTCGGTGCGCTCGTGACCGAGGTCGGGATAGCCGTCGACGAGCTGGAACAGCGGGCTGTCGGTCGCCGGATCCCGCCGGCTGGCCTCACGGGCGAAACGCAGGCGCTCGCCGAGCGCCTCGCGGGTGGCCTCCACGCCGGCCGGGGTTCCCCCGGGGCTCAGTGTATACGGCAAGGCGCGGAGGGGACCGACATCGAAGGGGAGCTGCCCGCGGTCCTTGGCGAACAGGAGCACGGTGCTCCAGGGGCGCACGGCGTGGCGGATGCCCAGCTCGTAGAAGACGTTGGCGTTGGCGGTCGTCAGGTCGGCGACGGCGAACTGGCAGAAGATCAACCGCTCGTACATCGGCTTGTGGATGATGCCGCCGGTCCTCTCCTCGTCCGCCCGGATCGGCTCCAGGTCCGCCGCCCGGATCGCCGGCTCGATGAGGTCCCGGTAGACGGCGTCGAAATCGATGACGTTTCCCGTGGCATCCTTCTTCTCGCCGAACGGCATCAGAACGAAACAGAGGTCTTTCATCGGCGGTCCCTCCGCGGGCTTCTCCCCCGCTGGTTTCCCCCATCCTACTACGCTAGGATCGGTTCTCACGGAGACACTCCAGATGACCGAAACGGCCCCGATCTTTCTCACCGCCGCCTGGCGCCATCTCGTCATGCTCAACTACGAGGTCGATCCCAAGGTCCTGGCGCCGCGCGTGCCGGCGGGGACGGAGCTCGACCTGTGGCAGGGCCGGCACCTGGTCAGCCTGGTCGGGTTCCTGTTCCTCGACACCCGCGTGCTCGGCGTGCCGATCCCGTTCCACCGCGACTTCGAGGAGGTCAACCTCCGCTTCTACGTGCGGCACAAGGGGCCGGAGGGGTGGCGGCGCGGAGTGGTGTTCGTCAAGGAGATCGTGCCCCGCCGGGCCATCGCCTGGGTGGCGCGGACGATCTACAACGAGAACTACGTCGCCTTGCCGATGCGGCACGAGGTGGTCCTGCCGGGCGCCACGGGCGTGGGACGGGCGGAGTATGGCTGGCGCCTCGACGGGCGGGACTACTCCCTCGCGGCCCGCCTGCGGGGCGAGCCGGGCCTGCCTCCCATGGGCTCGGAGGAGGAGTTCATCACCGAGCACTATTGGGGCTATGCCGCGCAGCGCGACGGCTCGTCTCTCGAGTACCGGGTCGAGCACCCGCAGTGGGAGGTGTGGGCCACGGAGGAGGCGGCGTTCACCGGCGATGCGGGGGCTCTCTATGGCGCCGACTTCTCTCCGTTTCTCCAGGGTCCGCCGGCCTCCGCGTTCGTCGCCGTCGGCTCGCCGGTGGTGGTACGCAAGGGCGTCCGGATCACGCCGGTGTGATGCGCCGCCGCAACTCGGGCTCCAGGCGCTCGATCTCTCCGGCCAGCTCGTCGAGCCGGGCCTCCAGACCGGCCAATGACGCGGAACGCCCCGCCTGCTCGAGCTCGCGGCACAGCGCCGACACCCGGGTGGCCCCCAGCTGGCCGCTGCTCCCCTTCAAGGCATGGGCGGCGAAGGCCAGGGTCGCACCGTCCTGCGTCGCCAGCGCCTCCCGCATCGCCGCCAGGCGCGTCGGCAGATCGCGCAGAAAGGCCTGGAGGACGGTGTTCAGGCTGTTGGCACCGATCATGGAGGCCAGGAGCGTGACCTGGCTCTCGTCGAGCACGGAAGGCCGCGAGGGCTCGGGACGGGCCGCCGGCTCTCCCTGGCGCAGGATCGCCGCTTTGAGGTCCTCGAACAGGATCGGTTTGCTCAGGTAATCGTCCATCCCCGCCGCCAGACAGGCCTCGCGGTCACCGCGCAGGGCGTTGGCGGTCATGGCGATGATCCGCGGCGGCGTCTCCCCGGAGGCGGCGACCTGCGCGCGCAGCCGCCGGGCCGCTTCGAGGCCGTCCATCTTGGGCATCTGGATGTCCATCAGGATCAGGTCGTAGCGTTGGCGGCGCACCGCCTCCAGGACCTCGAACCCGTCGGCGGCGGTGTCGGCCCGGTAGCCCATCCGCTCCAGAAACAGCAGGGCCACGCGTTGGTTCGTCGAGTTGTCCTCCGCCAGAAGGATGCGCAGCGGCAGCCGCTCGGAAGGCTGCACGCCGTCGGCTCTCGGCACAGCGGGAGCCGGCAAGGGCACGTCGGGGAGGTCCAGGTCGTCCGCCCGCAGGCCTTGGATGGTGAAGTGAAACGTCGAGCCGGCCCCGGGGGTGCTGTCGACCCAGATCCGCCCGCCGAGGCTCTCGGCGAGCCGCCGGGAGATGGCCAGGCCGAGCCCGGTGCCCCCGTAGAGCCGGGTGGTCGAGGAATCGGCCTGGCTGAACGGTTTGAACAGGCGGGCGAGACGGTCGGGCGGGATGCCGATTCCGGTGTCGCGCACCGCGAACCGGAGAATCAGGTGGTCGCCGGCCTGCTCCTCCACCGCCACCGACACCTCCACCTCTCCCTCATGGGTGAACTTCACCGCGTTGCTCAGCAAGTTGACCAGGATCTGGCGGGTGCGGGTGGCATCCCCCACCAGGCGCTCCGGCACGCCTTTCTCCATCCGGAAACCGAGCTTCAGCCCGCGTTCTGCCGCCGCAGCGGCGACGAGCTCCAGCGATCTCGCCAGACAATCCCGGAGGCCGAAGGGTGCGGTTTCGACCTCCACCCCCTCCGCCTCGGCCTTGGACAGGTCCAGGATGTCGTTGAGCAGCGACAACAGGGTCTCACCGCTGCGGCGGATCGTCTCCACGTAGTCGCGTTGATCGGGAAAGAGAGGGGTGCCCTGAAGCACGCTGGTCATCCCGATGACCGCATTCATCGGGGTGCGGATCTCGTGGCTCATGTTGGCCAGGAACTGCGACTTGGCGATCACCGCCTGTTCGGCCGCCTCTTTCGCCCCGACCAGCTCGGCCGTGCGCGCCGCGACCTCGGCCTCCAGGCCGTCCCGATGCCGGCGCAAATCGTCGTTCTGGCGCTCGATCTGTTCGAGCATGTGGTTGAAGCTCGTCACAAGGGAGCCGATCTCGTCGCGCCCTGCGGCCGGAGCACGCAGTGCATAGTCGCCGCCGCGCGACACGGCGTCGGCGACTCCGACCAACCGCAGCAGAGGGCGCAGGATGAGCTTCGTCAGCCTGTTGGACAACCCGAGGGCGGCGAGCAGGGAGAGCAGGAGAACGGCGGCCACCACCTGGGCCGTCTGGACCATTTTTTCGTGCAGGTCCAGAAGGTCGCTTTGCAGCAGGATCGTTCCGATCCGCTCACCGGCCAGCTCCACGGGCGCGGCGCAGTAGAGAAAACCGCCCTCGAACCAAGCGCCCCGGGAACGGCCGAGGCGCGAGGCCTGGCCCGGTGTGCGCGACCAGTCGACGAAGACCGAGCCGTCCTGCCCGTAGAGGGTGGCCCGCCGGATGCGGGGCTGGGCCGTCACCGCCCGCAGGACTCCCAGCGCGGCGTCGCGATCGCCGAACTCGAGAGCCGCGGTGCTGTTGCTGGCGAGAACGGCGGCGAGTGACGAGAGCTCTCCTCCCAGCGAGAACCGCTCTTCCAGAACCTCGACGACCAGCAACGCTCCACAGGACATCAGGGCCGCCACCAGGCCGGTGCCCAGAAAACTGAGCATCAGCTTGTGGCGGATCGACAGCTTCTGCCAGCCTCCCATCCCACCTCCCGTGCCGGTGTCTGTCACTCCAGCCTCCCTGCGCCGACGATCTCGGCGAGGTCGAGAAGCTGGGCGTCCAGCTTGAGCCGGGCCTGCGCCGCGGCGCGTGGATTGATCTCGAACCGCACGTTCCTCTCACGAAGAACGAAGTTGACCATGCCGCCCCGTGTTGCGAAGCCGGGCGACTCTCCCACCAGGAGGACCGGCGTCTCGCCGAGGGCCGTGAGGACCTTCGGCAGGCCCGCGGCTTCGGCGGCGGCCAGGAAGACCACCTGGCACCGCGGCAGCTCCTCCAGGTTCTTGACGCGCCGCACCACCGCCGTCCGGCCCTCCACCTGTTTGCCGGCCAGCGTCCGGTCGAGGACCTCACCGAACGGGTCGGCCCGGTAGACACAGAACACATGATGCCCCGGATCGCTCTGGAAAGCCTCGCGCGGCCACTCGACAAATTTGGTGAACTTGAAGAGGTAGGCGGCCTTGATGCTGTATTCCTCGGCGAAAGGTGCAGCCTCCCCCACACGTGGCAGGCCGAGCAGCGTCAGCAGCAAGACGGCGAGAAGTCTCGGCATGGGCTCAGAACCGCCAGTGAATGGCGAGACCGGCGCTGCGCCGGACCTCGGAGACGACACCGGCGATCTGCGTCGAAGCGACCTCCTGGTGCCGCTCCTCGAGCAGGTTGCGCCCCACGATCTCCAGCCCGAGACCCGGGCGCAGCTCCCTCTGGAGCCGCAGATCGACCCGCAGCCACGCCGGAGCCCCCTCCCGCACCAGTGGCTCCGCCCAGGACAACCCCAGGTCGGCCTCCCAGCCGGCCGCCGGGTTGCCCTGCAAGCGCAGCTGCCCCAGGTGGCGCGCGCTCGCTTCTTCCCAGGAGGTGAAGCTCCCGCTCAGCCGGGTCGAGAAATCGAGGTAGGAGTAGCCCAGGCTCCAGCGCCACCGCGCCGAGGGAGTCCAGGAAACCGCGGTCTCCACCCCGGTCGCCTGCGCGGTCCCGGCATTGCACACCTGCACCACCTGGAGCAGGTGAGGGATCGGGCCCGCCACGAAGACGGGCTCCTTGCCGCAAGCACCGAGCACGTGCTCATAGTCATTGTCAAAGACGGCGAGGTCGAGCGAGACCCTGGCTCCGGGCTGCACCCGGTAGCCGAGCTCCCAGGACACCATCTCTTCGGTGCCGAGATCCGCGGCGCCTTGGCCCACCAACCGCACCGGCAACCCGACCGGTGACGGCACCGTGGCGAGCCAGAGCTCCTCCAGCTCGGCCTCCAGCCGGCCGGGTGTGCGGACGCTGCGGGCGGCGGACGCCCAGAGGGTCTGGTCTCCCGGCAGCTGCATCTGCCACCGTGCCGACGGCATCCAGCTCCAGCCGGAGAGGCCGTCGTGCTCCGCCCGGGCACCCAGGGTCAGGTGGGAGCGGCCGGCGGCGAGGGTGATCTGATCCTGGAGAAACACGCTCCAGACGGTGAGGTCGCGCTCGGCCGGGTCCGCCGCGAGTTGCCCGGACAGTCCGTCCAGCCGATCGGCATGCCGGCGGACGTCGCCGCCCCAGACCAGCTCCTGGTTTCGGCCCAGCGGCAGAAAGCTTTGATAGTCCAGGTCGAGGGTCCGGACGCGCAGGGAGGAGAGAAGCTCGTCCCGGTCGGCGCTCTCGTAGTAGGCCTGTAGCCTTTCGACGGCACCCGACGGCCGGGTGCGCGTCCAGCGCAGCAGAGAATATCCCCCGGCCAGCTCCGAGCTGGCATCGACGGCCGACCCGAAAGGTGGGCTCAGGCTCGGCAGATGGGTGGTCTGGTCGGCTTTGCGGTGGCGAACACCGAGGTCGACCGCCAGCTCCCCGGTACCGAGCGGGCGGTCGAAACGAAAACCGCCGCGCGAGGACCGCCAGCTGTCATGAGCGGTCCCGCCTCCCCTGCGGGCCAGACCCTCCGTCTGCGTCGTCGCGCCCCAGGCCCGCCAAGCTCCACCGGCGCCGCCGCCTTCCGCCGCCACGGCCAGGCGCCGCTCGCCGCTCTCCACGGCGAGATCGAGCGAGCCGCCCCGCTCGCGCTCCGGAGCACGGGTCAAAATGTTGATCACCCCATTCACCGCATTGACACCCCAGAGCGCCCCGCCCGGGCCGCGCACGATCTCGATGCGCTCGATCTCGCTCAGAGGGATGTCCAGCTCTTCCCAGAACACCCCCGAAAACAGATGTGTATAGACGCTGCGGCCGTCGACCAGCACGAGGAGCTTGTTGGCGAACCGGCCGGCGAAGCCACGGGTCGACACGGCCCACTGGCTGCCGTTGATCTGCGCCACGTGCACCCCCGGAACCAGACGCAGCGCCTCCGGCAGGGTGCGCGCTCCCGACCGGCGCAGGTCCTCTCGGGTCAACACGAACACCGCGCCCGCCGCATCGAACAACCGCTCCTCCCGCCGGGACACCGAGGTCACCTGAAGCCCCATGAGCTCCTCCAGGCTGAGCTCGGTCAGATCCGGTTCCGCGGATGGCGTTCTCTGTCCACGCAGGCTGCCGCCCCAAAACAGGGAGAGAGCCAGGCCTGCAGCACAACATCTCCAACCGATCGGTCGTCTCATGGACGGAAAGGATAGAGGAAAACGCCTTACGCGGGGGATTACGCACATGGACCCGCAATCACTTCAAGGCCGCAACATTTCGGCCGGAAAGCGGATCTTGTAGACTGCTTCGCACCATGACCTTGCGCTCCTGGACCGCCTGTCTCGCCGTCTTCCTGGTGGCCGCCGCCGCGGCTGCTTCCCCCGTGGCTCCCGAGGACTATGCGGCATTGCGCTGGCGGCTCGTCGGCCCGCTGCGCGCCGGCTGGGCGACGTGCGCGGCCGGGATGCCCGGGAGGCCGGAGACTTTCTTTTTCGGCGCCGCCAACGGCGGCGTGTGGAAAACCACCGACGCCGGCCGCACCTGGAGCCCGCTGTTCCAGCACGAGGCCACCGCTTCGATCGGCGCGCTGGCGACGACTCCGGCCCAACCGCAGACCCTCTGGGTGGGCACCGGCCAGGTCACCTCCCGCTGGGACGGCGCCTCCGGCAACGGGGTCTACCGCTCCCTCGACGGCGGCGCCACCTGGGAACCCCGAGGGCTGGCCGAGACGCGACACATCGGGCGCATCTGGATCGATCCGCGCAACCCGGACGTGGTGCTCGTCGCCGCCCAGGGACACGTATTCGGGCCGCATGCCGAGCGTGGAGTCTTCCGGACCACCGACGCAGGAGCGAGCTGGCAGAAAGTACTGTTCGTCGACGACCGCACCGGTGCAGTGGACCTGGGCGCCGACCCGTCTACGCCGGACACGGTCTTTGCGGCGTTCTGGGAGGCCCGTGAACGGCCGTGGCTCTCCTACTTCCAGCCCAGCGTCGGACCCGGCAGCGGCCTCTTCAAATCGACCGACGGCGGCGCGACCTGGGCGCGGATCACCGGCGCCGGCTGGCCGGCCGGCCCGCTCGGGCGCATCGGCGTCGCGGTGGCTCCGGGAAGCGGTGGACGGCGGGTCTATGCTTCGGTGGACGGCGGCGACGCACCCGGCCTCTACCGCTCGGACGACGCCGGCGCGACGTGGCGGCGGGTCAATGGCTCGCGGAGCCTGGCCGGGGCCTACTTCGCCCGCCTCACCCCCGATCCAAAGAATCCCGACGTCGTGTGGGCCATGGGGCAGTCGCTGCGCCGCTCGACGGATGGCGGCACGACGTTCACCGAGGTCCGCGGCTCGCCCGGCGGCGACGACTATCACTTCCTCTGGATCGATCCGGAGCGCCCGGAACGGATGATCGCCGCCTCCGACCAGGGGACCGTGGTGACGGTCAACGGCGGCACCAGCTGGAGCTCCTGGTACAACCAGCCGACCGGCCAGTTCTACCATCTGGCGACCGACGACCGTTTCCCGTACCGGATCTACAGTGGCCAGCAGGACAACGGCACGGCGGCGGTGGCGAGCCGCAGCGACTACGGACAGCTCACCTTTCGCGACTGGCATCCGGTGGGAGGCGATGAGCGCGACTACGACATCCCGTTCCCGGGCGATCCGAACATCGTGTTCGGCACCGGCCTCGGCGGTCGCCTGTCACGCTGGGACGCCCGCACCGGGCAGGTGCGCAACGTGGCACCGTGGCCGGTGTCGAGCTACGGCAGGCGCCCGGGAACCGTGCGCCATCGCACCTCCTGGATCACCCCGCTGGCGATCTCGGCGGTGCCTCCGCATGCCCTCTACCTCGGGACCCAGGTGCTCTTCCGCTCCACCGACCAGGGCCAGAGCTGGGAGACGGTCAGCCCGGACTTGACCGGTGCCGTACCGGGCCTGCCCGGCTGCACCGATGCCGAAATTCCGGACCACCGCACGCGGGCCTGCGGCTACGGAACGATCGCGACCATCGCTCCTTCGCCGCGCGCCGAGGACGTGGTGTGGGTGGGGACGGACAGCGGACGCATCCAGCGCACCGCCGATGGTGGCAAGACCTGGCAGGACGTGACGCCGAGCGGCCTCACCGACTGGAGCCGCATCGCCCAGATCGACGCCTCGCCGCACGACGCCGGCACCGCCTACGCCGCGGTGGACCGCCACCGCCTCGACGACCTGCGGCCCTACGTCTACGTCACCCACGACGCGGGGAAGACGTGGCGCCTGGCGACCGCGGGCCTGCCGGCGGACGGCTGGGTGGCCGTGGTGCGCCAGGACCCGGTGCGCGCCGACCTGCTCTACGCAGGCACCAGCCGCGGCGCCTGGGTCTCGTTCGACGACGGCGCGAGCTGGCAGCCGCTGCAGCTCAACCTGCCGACGACCGGCGTCAACGACCTCACCGTCCACGGTGCCGACCTGATCGCGGCGACCCACGGGCGGGCGCTCTGGGTGCTCGACGACGTCACTCCCCTCCGGCATCTGGCGGTGGGCGGCACGGCGCCGCGGCTCCTGCCGCCGGCCCCGGCCTGGCGCCTCTCCGCCAACCAGAACAAGGACACCCCGCTCCCCCTCGACGAGCCGCGCACCGAGAACCCGCCGGCCGGAGCCATCCTCGACTATCTGCTGCCCGCTGAGATCGCCGGGCCGGTGGTGCTGGAGATCGCCGACACCCAAGGGCGGGTCCTGCGCAGCTTCCGTAGTGACGTCACCCCCGAGGCGCCGGAAGCTTCGAAGTACTTCGCCGACGCCTGGCTCACCCGCCTCGCGCCTCTGCCGGCCCGACCGGGGCACAACCGCTTCGTCTGGGACCTGCGCGAGCCGCGCCCCACGGGCGCCGACGCCGAGTTCTCCATCGCCGCCCTGCCCGGCTCGACGCCGATCCTGCCCCAAGGCCTCCTCGCCCCTCCGGGGACCTACGAGGTCCGCTTGACGGTGGCGGGCCGGACCCTCACGCAACCGCTCACCCTCGCCATGGACCCGCGATCCCCCGCCACCGCCGCAGACCTGGCGGCGCAGCGCGCCCTCTATGCCGAGATCTCCGAGGCCCTGGAGCGCACCGCGGCGGCGCGCCGGGAAGTGGATACAGCAGCCCTGCGCTTGCAAAGCCTCCCGCAGGATCTCGCCGCCCGCGTCGAGCGTTTCCGCAGCGGCTCGGGGGACGAGAACCTCACGACCCTGGCCGACGTTCTGACCGCGCAGGCCACCGACCTGGAGGGCTGCGACTGCCCACCCACCGCGCCGCAGCGCGAGGTCGTTGCGCTCTACCGCCGCCAGCTCGACGCAGCGCTCGCCTCATGGCGGGCACTCGCGGATACACTACCCCGGCCATGAAGAAGACCAGCCGACCGCTCATCGCCGCTCTGCTCTGTGCGCTCGCCGCCGGGGAGGCCCACGCCGTGGATGGAAAATGGACACCCCAGCAGATCCTCGACATCGATCCCCAGGAGCTGCGCCGGCTCGGGCTGGAGATCCCGCCCGAGGCGCTGTGGAGCCGGGACGGCGCCGGCCTCCTCGCCGCCGCCGTCCGGGTCGGAGGCGGCTGCTCCGGCGGCTTCCTCACCGCCGAGGGGCTCGTCATCACCAACCACCACTGCGCGTTCGACATCCTGCAGCAGCACTCGACGCCGGAGCGCAACCTGATCGAGAAGGGCTTCCTCGCCGCCACCCGGGCCGAGGAGCTGCCGGGCAAGGGCACGAAGATCACCCTCCCGCACAAGAGCACGGACGTCACCGCCGAGGTGGAGGCCGCCGTCCCCGCCGGAGCCGATGACCTGGCGCGCCACCAGGCCATCGAGCGCAAGAAGAAGGAGCTGGTCGCCGCCTGCGAGGCCCAACCGAACCGGCGCTGCCAGGTGGAGGCGTTCGACGGCGGCGTCAGCTACCGGCTCCTCGAAGGCATCGAGTACGCGGACGTGCGCCTGGTCTTCGCGCCTCCGCGCTCGATCGGCGAATACGGCGGAGAGATCGACAACTGGAGCTGGCCCCGCCACACCGGCGACTTCGCGCTGCTCCGCGTCTGGTCGGCGGCCGACGGCTCCCCGGCTCCGGAGGGACAAGGGAGCAGGGCCTACAAGCCCCCCCACTTCTTCCCCGTCGCGAAGCAGGGTGTCGCGCCGGGCAGCTTCGTGCTGATCGCGGGCTACCCCGGCATCACCTACCGCGCGCTCACCGCGGCGGAGATGCGCGAGCGCGCCGAGCAGTGGTTCCCGCGCCGCGCCGCGCTCCTGCGCAGCTGGATGGACCTGATGGAGGCCGCCTCGGAGCAGTCCGAAGCGGCGCGCATCGCCCTCGCCGACCGGCTGAAGTCGATGGCCAACCGGGAGAAGAACTCGCGCGGCCAGGTCGAGGGGCTGCGCCGCGGCAAGATCCTGGAGAAGAAGGAAGCCGCCGAGCAGGAGATCCTCGCGTGGGCCGCCGCCCGGCCCGAGCAGGCTGCGGCGGTCACCGCCCGCAACGAGCTGGCG
Organism: Holophagales bacterium UBA5704; assembly: GCA_002420005.1. GTDB lineage: Bacteria > Acidobacteriota > Thermoanaerobaculia > Multivoradales > UBA5704 > UBA5704. Next base: position 128,856 of record DIHE01000094.1, read on the forward strand.
GCGATGGTGGCCGAGCAGCTTCGCACCTGGGACCGCGACTTTCTGCTCGACCAGGTCAAGGGAGGCCCCAAGCCTCTGGAGCTGGCCCTGACGCTGGTCCGCCGGGCGGCCGAGAAGGTCAAGCCGGATCTGGAGCGCGAAGCGGACTACATGGACCGCGAGCAGGACCGGCTGCGCGAGCGCCTCCGCCGCGACCAGAAGCGCATGCACCTGCCCACCGAGGAGGCCCTCCTCGCCGACGTCCTGCGCCGCGCGGCAGCCCTGCCGGCCGGGACCCGCATCGCCGCCTTCGACGCCCTCGCGGGCACCGGCGGCAACGCCACCACCATCCTCGCCGGCACCCGGGTGACCGACCCGGCGGAGCGCGACAAGATGTTCGACGAGAGCACCGGGCAGCTCGCCGCCCGCCGCGATCCGCTGCTCGACCTGGCGCTGGCGCTCGACCGCGACCTGCAAGAGAGGAAGGAGCGGGAGGACCGGATGAAGGGCACCATCTCCCGCCTGCGCCCCGTCTGGCGCCGCGCGGTGATCGCCCACGCCGGGAAACCGGTGGCGCCGGACGCCAACGGCACCCTGCGCGTCAGCCTGGCCACGGTCCAGGGGTACCACCCGCGCGACGCGGTGACCCTGGAACCCCAGACCACCGTCGCCGGCCTGGCCGAGAAGAACACAGGCCGGGACCCGTTCGACGCCCCCGCCGCGATCCTCGCCGCCGCCCCCAAGGCTCCGGCAAGCCCCTGGGCCGATCCGCGGCTCCAGGACGTCCCGGTCGCCTTCCTCGCCGACGGCGACACCACCGGCGGCAGCTCGGGGAGCCCGGTCTTGAACGCCCGGGGCGAGCTGGTCGGGGTCAACTTCGACCGCGTCTGGGAAAACGTGGCGGGCGACTTCGGCTTCAACCCCGACATCTCCAGGAACGTCACCGCGGACGCCCGCTATCTCTTGTGGCTGCTGGAGACCCTGCACGGGGAGGCGGCGGGGCCGCTGTTGCGGGAGATGGGGGTGCGGTAGGGAGAGGAGGCGGGCGGCGTTGAAGCATCAGCTCCAGCGCCGCTCGCGCAGCAGCCGCGCCTGCAAGGCGCGCAGCTCATCGGCCCCCAGCCCGGCCAGAAGGGCCTCGCGCTCCGCGCCGAGCTCGATCTCGAAGGCTTGGCAAATCGTGCGGATGGAAACTCGAAGCTCCTCTTGCCGGCCCTCCGAACGCCCCTCCTCGCGGCCCTCCGCCCGCCCCTCCGCCCGCCCCTCTTCGCGGCCTTGCCGCTCCGCCAGGCTCAGGGCGCCTCGCGCGTCCTGCTCGGCGATCTTCGCGCGGTCGTAGAGGTCGAGCTCCTCGACGCTGAAGCCCGCCATCCGCGCCACCTCCAGCGCCTGGCTGTACGGCACCTGTGCCAGGGCCGGCGGCACGACGTCCAGGTTCTCCGCCTCGCGGAAGAAGAACGCCCAGCGGTCGATCGTCCCCTGGGGATCGTCGCCCGCGGCGTATTTCGGCAGCTCCAGGAAGACGTACTGCACCTGCGAAAGCCCCAGCGCGCCGTGGTGCTGCTCCTGCATCCGCCATCGGCTCAGCATCGGCACCGGCGCACCGCCCGGCACCGGTGGTCCCGGCCAGAGCAGGAAATCGCAGATCGTCACCCCAACCACATCGTCCAGCCCGGGGTAGTTCTCTCCGGAACGCAGCTGGGTCACGTAGGCCTTCGAGGTGTTGTAGACCACCCGCTTCTCGAACCCCTCGACGTTGAGCACCTGCATCTCGACCACGTAGTGCCGCCCCCGTTCGTCGAAGCACTTCACGTCCACCACCGACAGCTTCAGCTCCTCCACCGGCACCCGCTGCTCGGACGAGAGGTACTTGAGGTCGACGATCCGGTGATCCCCGGCAAGCTCCAAGAGGGAGTTCAACAGCTCGATCAGGAGGGACTTGTGGACCTCGCTGCCGAAGATGCGCTTGAAGACGAAGTCGGTCTTGGGATCCGCAAAGACAGGCCGCATGGGGAGATCGTATCGCAGAAGATCACTGCGAGCGCCACGCCGCCAACAGCTCCGCCTCCCGCTCCGGCGCGAGCGGGGCCGGCGGTCCTCCCTCCGGTCGCGGCGGCAGCTCTCCACTGCGCTCGGCGAGCCAGGCGAGGGTGGCGCGGACGGTCTCGGCGAGCGGGCGCAAGGTCAGTCCGGCGGCCACGGCTTTCCGGTTGTCGAGGCGGTGGAACCCCTCGTGGGCCGGGCCGGAGACCCAGAGCGGCAGCTCCCAGAAGGGAACGACGCCCCGCTCCAGCAGAAAGCTCTCGGGGACCCAGGTGAGGCGCCCGCCGCTCCCGGTCACCGCAGAGCAGAGCTCCAGCAGCTCGCCCAGGGTCGGCACGTCAGGAAACGCCCGGGGTCCGACCACGTTGAACACGCCGGTGCGGCCGGCTTCGAGCGACCGGATCGCCCAGTCCGCCAGATCCCGCGCGTCGATCCCCTGAAACGGCAGGCCGGGATGGCCCGGCGCCAGCACCTCGCCGCCGCGCGCCAGGCGCCAGGGCCAGTAGGCGAAGCGGCCGGTGAAATCGTGCGGCCCGATCACCAGCCCGGGGCGCAGAACGAGCGAGCGGCCCGGCCACAGCTCCTCCACCACCCGCTCGCACTGCGCCTTCTGCACGCCGTAGCTCTCCCCGGACGCCTCCTCCAGCAGAGGCGACCCTTCGTGCCGCCCGATGGCGGTGTGGTCCGCATAGACCGAGAGAGTCGAAACGAAGGTGTAGTGAGCCGCCGCTCCCGTCAGCCGCCCGGCGGAGGCGCGCACGATCTCCGGGACATAGCCGTTGACGTCGAGGACCGCATCCCAGCGGCGGCCCGCGAATGCGGAAAGATCCCCCTCCCGGTCACCCAGGAGGTGCTCGGCCGCCGGGAAGAGATCGGGATTCGTCGTGCCGCGGTGGAACAGAGTGACCCGGTGCCCCCGCGCGAGCGCCGCTTCCGCCAGATGGCGGCCGACGAAGCGGGTCCCGCCGAGAAGCAGGAGGTCCATCACCCAAGGATAGCGGAAAGCTGGCTTCCCCTTGACACCGGAACTTCATTTCGCGTATTCTCCTCTCGCACCGGTGGGGAGTAGCTGCCCGGGGGAGCTTGCGAGAGCCAGCCCCGGGACGAACGGTCGTCAAGACGAGGCGCAAGCCTCCGGCCGTTCGAGGACGATGCAAGCGTCGCGGCGAGACCACCACGACACACACTGATGTGCCGTGGGGTCTCGCCTTCGTGCTTTCCGACCTTCCCCACGGCCTGTCACAAGGAGAGACAGGTCATGCAAGATACGTCGCTCTGGCTCTGGGCGGGCTTCAATCTGTTCGTCCTCGCCATGCTCGCCCTCGACCTCGGAGTCTTCCATCGCAAAGCCCACGCGGTCACGCTCAAGGAGGCCACGGCGTGGAGCGCCGTCTGGGTGGCGCTGGCGCTGATTTTCAACGCGGGCCTCTGGTATTTCCGCGGGCCGGACGCCGGCGTCCAGTTCCTCACCGGCTATCTCATCGAGAAATCGCTGAGCGTCGACAACATCTTCGTCTTCGCCCTGCTGTTCGGTTATTTCGCCGTGCCGGCGATTCAGCAGCACCGGGTGCTTTTCTGGGGTATTCTGGGAGCGCTGGTGATGCGCGCCGTGTTCATCCTGGCCGGCGCCGCGCTGCTTGAGGCTTTCCACTGGATCATCTACGTCTTCGGCGCGTTCCTCATCATCACCGGCCTCAAGATGGCCCTCGTCCGCGACACCGGTCTGCAACCCGAAAAAAACCCGGTCCTGCGCTTGGTCCGCCGGCTCATCCCGGTGACCTCGGACTACCGGGAGGGGCACTTCTTCGTCCGTGAGCAAGGCCGGTGGTGGGCCACCCCCCTCTTCCTGGTGCTGGTGCTGGTGGAGACGACCGACCTGGTCTTCGCGGTCGACTCCATCCCGGCGATCTTCGCGGTGACCTCGGACCCGTTCATCGTCTACACCTCGAACATCTTCGCCATCCTCGGCCTGCGCTCGCTGTACTTCCTGCTGGCCGGCGTGATGCAGAAGTTCATTTACCTGAAGCTCGGCCTGTCCGCCATCCTGGTGTTCGTCGGCGTCAAGATGACGATCACCGACCTCTACAAGATCCCCTCGTTCGTGTCGCTGCTGGTCATCGCCACCCTGCTGGCGGTGGCGATCGGCGCCTCGCTCTGGAAGACCCGGGGGCAGGAGGGGACGGCCGTGGCTCCGGTGGAGGCCCCGTAATGAGAGGCTCGCTTCGCCTGCTGCAGGTCGCCGGGATCGACATCAAGGTCCATTTCACGTTTCCGCTCATCCTCCTGCTCGGCGCCTTCGACTGGGGGAGCAAATACGGCGCGTCCGGTGCGGCGTTCGGCGCGCTGTTGATGCTCGCGCTGTTCGTCTGTGTCGTGCTGCATGAGCTCGGCCACAGCCTGGTGGCCCAGCGCTTCGGCATCCCGGTGCGCGAGATCGTCCTCCTCCCCATCGGGGGCGTGGCGATGCTCGGCAAGATGCCGCGCAAACCGGTCCAGGAGCTGCTGATCGCCATCGCCGGACCGCTGGTGAACGTGGTGCTCGCCATCGGCCTGGTCTTCGCCCTCGGTGTGCGGGGAGATCTGCCGCTCGACGGCAGCGGGCTCCTGGCGCTGAGCAAGGCTGCGCCGTCCGTGGAGACGCTGCTTCAGTGGCTGCTCGCGGCCAACGTCTCCCTCTTCGTGTTCAATCTGATCCCCGCCTTCCCGATGGACGGTGGGCGGATTCTGCGCGCGGTGCTCGCGATGTTTCTCGGCTTCTCGCGCGGGACGAAGATCGCGGCCGGCGTCGGCCAGGTTCTCGCCCTCGGGCTCGGCTTGTACGCCATCTTCAACGGCCAGATCCTCCTGGCGCTCGTGGCCGCCTTCGTCTTCATGGGCGCCGGCCAGGAGCGGGCGGTCGAGGAGGCGCGCACCCTGCTTTCGACGCTGCGCCTGGGGGATGCCTACAACAAGCACGCGCTGACCTTGGCGCCGGGCGACTCCGTGCACCGGGTGATCGACTACCTGCTGACCAGCTATCAGCCGGATTTCGCGGTCGTCCTCGGGGGCCGGCTGCTCGGCGTGGTGACCCGCGACGCGGTGCTCCAGGCTCTCGCCGCGGGCACCGACGACAACTATGTGACCGGCATCATGAACCGCGAGATCCTGCGGCTCGAGGCCGGCCTTTCCCTCGCGGAGGCCCGCGAGAAGCTGGCCGAGCTGGGCGTTCCGGTCGCCGCCGTCTTCGAAGGCGAACACTACCTGGGACTGGTCAACCAGGAGGACATCAACGAAGCGCTCCACATCGCCGCCTTCCTCCGCATCGCCCAGGAGCGGAAGGCCGGCAGCCTGTTCGCCGCATGAGCGCGCTGGAGCTCGTCGAGCTCAGCCTGCTCTCGCCGATGGTCCTGGCCTTCGTGCTCGGGGCCGCGGCCCGCTTGGCGAAGAGCGATCTGCGGTTCCCCGAGCCGGTCTCGACGATCCTCTCGGTCTACCTGCTGTTCGCCATCGGGCTCAAGGGAGGCGTGGAGCTGGCCAAGGCACCGCTCGCCACGCTCTGGGCCCCCACCCTCGCCACCCTGGTGCTGGGCGTCGCGATCCCGCTCTGGTGCTACGCCCTGCTGCGCCATCCCGGGCGGTTCAGCATCGCCGATGCGGCGGCCCTGGCCGCCCACTACGGTTCGGTCTCGGCGGTGACCTTCACCGCCGCCGTCACCTTCGTCGATGCGGTGGGGACCCCGGCGGAGACGTTTCTGCCGGCGCTGGTGGCGATCCTGGAAGTGCCGGCGATCGTCATCGCCCTGCTGCTCGCCCGGCGCAGCCTGGGGCAAGGGTCCTGGCGGGCCGGCTTGCACGAAGTGTTGACCGGCAAGAGCATCTTTCTGCTGGGCGGAGGCCTGTTGATCGGCGCGATTTCGGGTCCGCAGGGGTTCGCGCAGGTGCAGCCGTTCTTCGTCGATCCGTTCAAAGGGGTGCTGGCCCTCTTCCTGCTCGATCTGGGGACTCTCGCCGCCGCCCGCTTCGGTGATCTCCGCAAAGCCGGACCCTTTCTGCTCGCTTTCGGTGTCTTGATGCCGCTGGTGAACGGACTGGCCGGGGCCTGGCTCGGGGATCTGGCCGGGTTGTCCGTCGGCGGGGCGGCGGTGTTGGGGACCATGGCGGCGAGCGCCTCCTACATTGCCGCTCCGGCCGCCGTGCGCGCCGCTCTGCCGGAGGCGAACCCGGGCTACTACCTCACCGCCTCGCTCGCCATCACCTTCCCGTTCAACCTGGTGGTGGGCATTCCGGTGTACTACCGCATGGCGGAGTGGCTCTGCGGGAGATGAAACCGGGCGAGGCTCCCTCGATCCATTGCGGATCTATCCCCTTGACGCTCCCCTCCCCGCTCCTCTAGCGTCGCTCCACGATCGATCTCCACGCAGGGAGGCACCGATGGTCCAACGCAGGGACGTCCTCAAGCTCGGTCTCGCAGCGGCGGCTGCGCCGCACGACCCGCACGAGCTCCTGAAGTTTCTCTGTCCACCGGACGGCGAGCCGCCCGATCTCGCGACGCCGAGCCCGCCGGCCACACCCTTCAAAGCCGAGCTGTACGTGCCGCCGGTGATGCAGCCGGTGCCGGCGCTCCAGCCGCCACCCGATCCCAAGGCCCACCAGCTCTATGACCGGTTCCCGCCGCAGAAGCTCTATGAGCTGCACGAGCAGGAATTCCGCTGGGCCTACCACCCCGACCCGCCGTACAGCGACGGCGGCGGCAGCTTGTCGTGGGGGTTCAACGGCGCAACGCCCGGCCCGGTCTTTCATGCGCGCTATGGCGAGCCCATCCTCGTCCGCCGCTTCAACAACCTGCCGCCGGTCGGGGTGAGCCAGGTGACGTTCGCCCTGCCCTCCACATCCATGCACCTGCACAACGGGCACACCGCCTCGGAGAGCGACGGCAGCCCGCAGGACTGGATCGACACCGGCGAGTTCTGGGACCACCACTACGCGAACTTCCCCTCGGGGAACGACCCGCGCCAGAAGCTGACCTCGCTCTGGTACCACGACCACCGGCTGGACTTCACCGCGGCCAACGTCTACGCCGGGCTCGACGGTTTCTACTTCCTTTTCGACGACGAGGACACCGGCGACGAGACCACCGGCTGGCGGCTCCCCGGCGGCAAGTACGACGTGCCGCTCATCCTGCACGACGTGATGTTCCAGGCAAACGGCCAGGTGCGCTGGAACCCGTTCAACACCGCCGGCATCCTGGGCGACCGCTACACGGTCAACCGCCGCATCCAGCCGTTCTTCCAGGTGGAGCGCCGCAAGTACCGCTTCCGCATCTACAACGGCGGCCCGTCGCGCTTCTACCAGCTCTTCCTGTCGAGCGGCAAACCGTTCGTGGTGCTGACCGGCGACGGCAATTTCCTCCCCGAGCCGCTGCTCGCCGAGAGCCTCTACCTGAGCGTGGCGCAGCGGGTCGACATCATCCTCGACTTCTCGGAATACAACGTGGGGGACACGGTCGAGCTGGTGAACCGGCTCGAGCAGACGAATGGCCAGGGACCCTCCGGCCGCATGCTCGATCCCGGCGATCCCCTGATGCAGTTCCGTGTCGTCGCTGCGACCGGCCCGGACAACAGCCGCATTCCGGACAAGCTCCGGCCGTTGCCGCGGTTCGATCCGAGCTCCGCGGTGCGCGAACGGCTCTGGACCTTCGATTACGTCGGCGGCCTGTGGACGGTCAACGGCAAGGTGTTCGATCCGAACCGGATCGACGCCGGCGTGGAGATCGGCACCACCGAGATCTGGACGTTCAGAAACGGCGGCAACACCTGGGCGCACCCCGTGCACTGCCATTTCACCGAGTTCATCATCCTGGAGATCAACGGCAAGCCCTACGAGCCTTCCTTCATCCAGGACTGGGAAGGCGGCGAAGAGAAGCTCGTGCCCCTGCTGGGCAGCCCAACCCCCTGGCGGCTGCGCAAGCCGATCCATCGTTTCATGGGCGGGCCGCGGCGCGACGTGGCGACGCTGCTGCCCGGCGACGAGATCAAGGTGATCTTCAGCTTCCAGGACTTCCTGGGCCATTACGTGATGCATTGCCACAACGTGGTGCACGAGGACCATTCGATGATGATCCGCTGGGACGTGCTCCAGCCCGGCCAGGGGTTCGGCGGCTCGCGGCCCGTCTCCGCCGTCTATGGCACCGAGGTCGCGCCGCCGCATCTGGAGCCGCGCCCCCGGGCCTCGACCTTCCAGCAGGACCAGCAGGAGCCGAAGGAGGAGTGACGCCATGGACAGACGCCAACTGATCGGTCTTGCCGGGACCGCGGCGGTCGCCGCCGCCCTCCCCCGCTCCGCCCGCGCCGAGGCGCCGGCCACGGCCGGCTGCGGCCTCGCGCCTTCCCTCGTCCCCTCCGTCGCCGTCCAGGCCCACACCGGGCACCGCGCCCGCTTCTACGAGGACCTGGTCCGGGGACGGAACGTGCTGATCCATTTCCTCGCCGGCCGTGCGGCGGACCAGGGTCCGGTCCTCGACAACCTGGCCCGCGTCCAGGCCCTGCTGGGCGACCGCATGGGGGGCGAGGTCTTCTTCTATTCGATCGCCACCGATCCGCAGCACGATACGCCGCGCCGCCTCGCCGAGGCCGCCGCGCGCCACGGCGCCGGTCCCGGCTGGCTGTTTCTGACCGGCGAGCCGGCGGACCTGGAGCTGCTGCGCAGCCGGTTCTACGTGCATGACTCCGTCCACCCCGCAGGCCACCGGCACGCAGCGGCGCCGGCGGAGGACTGCTCGCGCGGCCTGCTGCGCTATGGCAACGCAGCCACCGGCCTCTGGGGCGGTGTGCCGGCGGTCACCGATCCGCGCTGGATCGCCGAGCGCCTGCTCTGGATGCAGCCGGGCGGTGCGCCTGCAGGAGCACCACGGCGGCGGGGTCCCCTCCCGCGGATGGCGGCCCTGTTGCTCGCTCTGGGCCTGGGTCTCCTGGGAACGGCGGCGGTCGCGCAGGGGACGGACCCCTACCAGCACCCGCATCCGCAGCCTCCGCTTTCTGCGGCTCCTCCCCCGACCTGCAACGGCGGTGTCCTCGCCATCACCACCGGAACCAGCCCGTTTCCGCAGAGCTACCCGTTCATCGACCCACCGGGTACCAATTTCCTGCCGACGGTCTACACCGACCTCTACGACGCCGCCGGCAGACAGATCCCGAACACCCTGCCGTCGACGCCCACCATTCCCTACAACCTGCTGGACGGCGAGCCGGTGGTCACCACGATCAATCCGGTCTCGCCCGCCGACGATCTCGGCGCCGTCTTCGACGCGATGCTGCGCGCGCCGTCGTACAGCGAGCCGGCGGACCAGGAGGCCGTGGTGCGCAAGATCCAGATGGGCATCGACGTTCTGGAAGGCAATCCCGTCCCGCACCGCGCCTACAGCGGCCTGCCCGTCCTCCACTACGACGGGCCTGCCAAGGTCAAGCAGGTGGTGCCGGTCACCGATGCCCGAGGCACCGTGATCGGCGGCAATGTGGATGTCCACCAGGTCTGGTACGGCGGCCGAATCGAGTCCGACACCGCGATGATCGACCTCACCCCGCTCACCGGCCTGCCGAACGCGGCCGACCTCACCTGGACGATCACCTACCACGTGGACGTCCTGTCGCGCGGTGAGGACGACTTCTCGCCGTTCGTCATGTACCTGGACACCTCGTCGGGGATGGGCAAGCCCTGGATCGCCATGGACCAGGCCTTTTTCCCCATGCAGGACGGAACGCGCACCGTCTTCAAGGTGAAGATGGCTCCATCTCCCAACTACAGCCTCGTCTACACCTGGGGCTGGCGGATGCATCCGCCGCGCGCCCAGGTGATGGAGAATGCCCACAAGCAGGTGACCGCCTTCACGAATCCGTGCGATTCCTCGACCGGCACCACCCAGACGACCCAACAATGGGAGATCTCCGTTTTCGGCCCCGATCCGCGCGGCAGCGAAGCGAACAAGCTCGCGGCGATCGCCAAGATCGGCGACCTCGCGCCGGAGAAGAAGATGTGGACCGCGCTGCGGGCCGCCCGCAGTGCGGCGGCACAGAGGAAATGGCTGGAGGTGCGCCGCCAGGGGACCCTCGGCAAGGAGGCCTGGTTCGACTTCCTCGACCGCACCAAGCTTCCTGGCGATTTGAAGCCCGATCCGAAGTCGGACCTGACGCTGCTCTACGTCAACAACACGATCTACGGCGAATTCACCGAGGGAACGCTGACCCGGCTGCCCGACTACCAGACGCGCGGCTTCACCGCCCGGATCACCCTCCTGAACGGCGACAACTTCCCGCATGGCTATCAGAACGTCGACTTCGGCGGCGGGCGCGGCTGGGAGAACCAGTTCAAGTCGTCCGTCAAGGTCGGCGGCTCCGGATGCTGGTTCACCTTCGGCCGGGTCTATTTCTCCATGCTGGTGCCCAACGTGCCGCTGATCCCGCCGGCACAGGGCACGAAGCCGTCGAAGCAGCAGGTGGCGATGACGTTCAACTTCGATCCCTCGCGCCGTCTGCGGTTCTATCAGTTCGATCCGCTGCACCATGACACGGCGATCTTTTCGGTGCATTGAGGGCTGGCGGGTCGCGGCCCTCGCCACGGTTCTCGTGGCGATCGGGGCTCTGCGACCTCACCCCCTGTCCCCCTCTCCCATCGCCCCCCCTTCCACCGGGAGAGGGGGCACCACCACCCAGGCTCTGGAAGACTCCGGACGGCGCCTTTATCGGGAGGGCCTGCTCTCTTCAGGCGCTCTCTTGCGCGGTGCTCTCCCGGATGGCGCGTTCGTCGAGGGGGTGGCGGCGAGCTGTTCGGCGTGCCATCGGCGCAGCGGCTTCGGAGGTGTCGAGGGAACGGTCTACATCCCTCCGGTGACCGGGCCGGCCTTGTTCGCTCCGGCGAGCCCGGATCGCAACGTGCTCTTTCGCCGCCTCTTCGAGGAGAAGCTGGATCTCGCCTCGCGGACGCGGCTGCTGGCGGCGCGGGACCGGCCGGCCTATACGGCGGAGACGCTGGCCGTGGCGCTCGCAGACGGGCACGATCCGGCCGGCCGCGCCTTCGCCGCACCCATGCCGCGCTACCGGCTGGGCGCGGAGGACCTGGAGGGGCTCACCGCCTATCTGCGCACGCTCGCCGCCGCGCCCTCTCCCGGTGTGGAGGACGACGAGATCCACTTCGCCACCGTGCTCACACCCGGAGCGGATCGCGAGCGCGGACGTGCCGTGCTCGACGTCGCCGAAGCCTGGGTGCGCCGCAAGAACGCCGACCTCGACCGCCGCCGGCAACGGCCCGGCGCGGTCGGCCCGACCGACGAGGACCTCCGCTTCGCCGAACGGCATTGGGTGCTCCATGTCTGGGAGCCGCAGGGCCCGCCGGAGACGTGGACGGCCCAGCTCGCGGCCTGGAATGCCGAACGGCCGGTCTTCGCGGTGCTCGGCGGCCTCTCCGGCCCGGACGAGCCATGGGCTCCGGTCCATGCGTTCTGCGAGAGCGCGGAAGTCCCTTGCCTGTTTCCAGAGACCGACCTGCCGGTCACCACAAGCACGGGCGCCATGACGTTCTATTTCTCCGGCGGCCGGGTGCAGGAGGCGGAAGCACTCGCCCGGTACCTGCGGGAGACCGGCGGCGGCGAGCGCCTCTTCCTCTCCTCCACCCTGCTCGGCGAGCCCCCGCCCGAGATCCCGGCCGCCTGGCGCAATCGTACTCTCCTCCTTCACCGCCGCGCCCTGCCCGGCCTGGAGACGCCCCAGGCGTTCCGCATCCGCGCCTGGCTCCGCGCGCGCGGCATCGCGCCGCGCCACGAGCCGCTGCAGCTCGACGCCTATTTCACCTGGTCTCTGGCGGAAGAAGCGGTCCTGCAGCTCGCCGGCCACTTCTCGCGCGACCTGTTCGTGGAAAACGTCGAGCGCGAGACGGAGCGCCTGCCCGATCCCGGCGTCTGGCCCCCCCTCGTTCTCGCCCCGGGCCGGCGCATCGCCTCGCGCGGCACGATCCTGCTGCGCCCCGATCCGGCCGCCCCCGGCGGCTGGGCTCCGGCGAGCGGCTGGATCGTGCCGTGAAGGGCGGCGTCATCGCATCCGATCGACGAACCAGCCTCTGCTAGCATAGTTCAGCTAGCTATAGGCTATAGAGGCTGAATCGCGAGCTGGGTAGGTCGACACACAAGGAGAGGAGGGCTCGGGTGCCGCTGACTCTCGATCGACACGCCGGTTGGCCGCCACAAGTGATTCGGCTCTTCGTTTCGTCCACGTTCGCCGACCTCGACGCCGAACGTGAGGTTCTGGTGAAAGATGTCTTCCCGCGTTTCCGCCGGCTCTGCGAGGAGCGTGGCGTGGCGTTCTCGGATGTCGATCTCCGGTGGGGCATTCCGCCGTGGCGCATCGCCGAAGGCGAGCTGGTGCGCACCTGCCTTGCGGAGATCGATCGCTGCCGCCCGTTCTTCTTGGCCCTCCTCGCGAAACGCTACGGAACGGCGACCACCGTGCCGCCGTCGACTCTGAAGGACCATCCCTGGCTCGCCGCACATGTGAGCTCATCAATCACCGAGATCGAGATCCGCCACGGCGCCCTGAACAATCCCGGCGAGGCCGAGTACGCGATCTTCTACCTGCGCGAAGACGAGCCCGAGCCCGGCGCCCGGCGACTGCGTGAGGAGATCGTGGCCGAGCCCCGACTGGCGCACCGGGTACGGCGTTTCAAAAGCCCACAAGAGCTCCGCGACATCGTCTACCAGAGCCTCGAGGCAATACTCGACGAGATCTACCCGCGCGCGCCTGCCGACAACCGGGAGAGCGAGGAAAGGCTGCACGCCGCGTTCGCCCGTAGCCGAAGCCAGCGGCGTCTCGGTCGTGGGGCGGAGCTCAGGCTTCTCGAGTCGAAGCTCGCTGCGGGAGTGCGGAAGATCGTCGTATCCGGGGCTCCTGGAATGGGGAAGTCCACCCTGCTGGCGGCCTGGCTCCGCCGCCACCTCCGGAGAAACCCCGGGGCCCGCGTCGTCTTCCACTTCGCCGGAGCGTCGCCGTTCAGCACCCACGTCCCCTCCATGCTCCGCCGGGTCATCACAGAGCTGATGTTCCAATGCGACGTGTCCGGACCGATCCCCGAAATCCCCACAGCGGCCGACCTGGCAAGCTGGCTTCAATCCGCTGCCGTCCGGCGGCCCGTGACGATCCTTCTCGACGGGATCGACACCCTGGATGTTCCGGACAACCAGTCGGCTTTACACTGGTTGCCGGACGAGATTCCGGAGGGAATAAGGCTCCTTATCTCCTTGACTATGGGCTCCCAGCTCGCGGAGCTCGCCCGCCGGGGCTGGGAGACCTTTGAGCTCTCTCCTCTGCGCTCCGCAGTCGTAGCCAAGGTGGTGCGCCGGCTGCATCGCTCGTATGGCAAGGAAATGGAACACGAACATGTCGAGCGCATCGTCGCCACGCCAGCAACGGCAACACCCAGGTTTCTAGAAATGCTCCTCGAAGAGTTGCGGGTCACCGGTGATCCGGCCCGACTCGAGCAGATCTTGATCAACTGCCTCGCTGCGCCCGACGCCGCAGAGCTGTTCCGGGTCCTGCTGCTTCGATGCGAGAAGGATTCCCATCCAGGTCTTGTCCGCAAGGCAATGGGGGCTCTCTGGGTCTCGCGGCAGGGTATTTCCGAGCATGACCTGATGAGGCTCGTCGGAACCGGTGTCGACCCGATCCCTGCCGCGCTCTGGTCACCTTTCTTTCTCGCCGTCGAGCACGCGCTCTGGTATCGGCGCGGGAGACTGATGCTGGGATCGGCCGAACACCGCGAGGCGGTTCGGCGCGAGTACGTCGCCAGTTCTCAGGATGAATTCGAGCACCGGCACCGCTTCGTTTGGTTCATCTCGAATCACGGAGACCACGGGCTCAACGTGCGCGAGCTCGTGTGGCAGCTTGAGCTCCTGCGCGACTGGGCCAACCTGGCCGCCGTGCTGGGAAGGGCCTCGACGTTCGAATCCATCTGGCGCTCCGAGCCCTGGGAGGTGCGGAGGATCTGGGCGCGGCTCGAGCGGGAAACGTCGCTCCGAGCGGTTCGCGTCTATGGGCCCGCTCTCGCGGATCCAGGCCTGTTCGGCAGCGTCGAGTGCATCTGGTACCTCTCAGCTTTGCTCTCCGACCTGGGCTCCACGACGGCGGCGTTGGCGTTGCGCAGTTGGCTGGTGGGCCACTACCACCACGTCGGCGACAAGGCCAACGAAATTGTGTCCCTCGGGCACGTCGCTTTCCTGCAACGCCGACTCGGCCGCCTCGACGAGGCTCTGCAGACGTTAAACAACGCGGAGGAGCTGTGCGATCAGAGCGGCGATGAGGCTCGCCTGATGGAGATCGTGGTCAACCGGGCGAGCGTGCAGATGGATCTTGGCGACGCGGACAGCGCGCTCGCCACGTACCGGGATCTGGAAAGGCGATTCCCTCTGCCTTCGGTCTCGCCGACGGCACTGCGGGCTTTCCACAATGGGATCGGCCTCGCCCACATGGCCAGGGGTGACCTCGACGCCGCTCTCCAGGCCTTCGAGGAAGCCGCGCGGCTCGGCCACGATGCGGGCGACCTGGCGGTGGTTCAGGCCGCGGTCGGCAATCTTGCGACTGTGCATCTCACCAAAGGGAGTTTCGACGAGACGCTCCACCTTCTTGCCGAGCAGGAACGAATCTGCCGAAGGATCGGCCATCAGGAGGGCCTCGTCGGCGCCCTTGGCAACCGCGGCCTCGTCTTGCTGAAGCAGGGCCGTCTCTCCGAGGCGGTCGCGGCCCACACCGAGGAGCTTGCGATCGCACAGTCGATCCGTTTTACCTACGGGCAGAAGCAGGGACTCGGGCACCTCGCCCAAGCCCTCCTCGCGGCGGGGGCCGCCGGGGCTGCGGCAGATAGATATGAGGAGCTCGCGAAGCTGAACGCAAGCCTTGGAGACCTCGCGGGCCGGCGGTGGGGACATCACAATGCAACTGCCGCGCTCCAACGGTACGGACTGAAGCTGCGTGCCACGGGGGATCATGAAGGAGCACGCGATGCGTTTCGGCGCATGCTCGCGAACGCGATCGATTTGGGCGAAGAGCCGGCGATCGATTCCGCCCGAATGAGGCTCGTCGAAGAGTTGCAGGAGACCGCCACCACGGCCTTCGCGCTGGGCCGGCACCGAGAAGCGCTGGACCAGTTCCGGGAGCAGGAAGAGCTGAGCCGCGCCCGGGGCGACGAGCCGATGCAGCAAGCCGCACTGCGCAACCAGGCAACGATGGCGCGAGCGTGGGGAGAGGCCTGCTACGACCAAGGAGACTTGCGAACGAAGCTCGCGATCGCCCGCGAGCACGAACGGATCTTCCGCGCGCTCGCGGACGATGGCATGGCCGAAGCGTCACTGCGCAACGTCGGCATTCTCCTTGAGCATCTTCTTGCGGATTTCTCAGAAAGTGAGAACTTCCCCGCCGCGCTCGCGGCGGCATCTGAGGCGCGAGACATCTACCGGCGGCTCGGCGACGCCTCCCGGGAGCGCCGCATCGCCGAAGGCGAGCTCTGGGTGCTCTCCAGCCAGGCCTGCGCGCAGCTCGAGGACGGGGATTTCTCAGCCGCTCGGGAATTGTCTGAAAAAGCCGTGACGCTCGCGGTCACGCTCAAGGACGACGCGCAGATCCGAGGTGCGTCGGCCAACCTGCGAGCAGTCCTGCGGAGATTTGAGGAGGACTGCCGCAGCCGGGAGGACTGGGAAGCCGCGCTCGAATGTGTAGAATCATCCTTGCCGCTGCATGACGCGCTCAACGATGCACAGGGACGGGCAGCCGCGGAGAGCAGAATCGTGGAGCTGCGCCGGCGCATGGAGAGCAAAGAGGTGGATCATGCCGCCCCGTAAAGGGTTCATTCTCGCAATGGATGGAAGGAAGCTCTTCACCTTTGGGAATGCGGGAGGTACCTCGATCCTACCCGTGTTCAGCAGCGAGGCGTCGCTCAGCATAGTCCACGGCCGCATCCCTATCCCTCCCGACGGCGTTCTGGTCAGGTTCGAGGTCTGGGCCGACACCGCCGGCAGCCTCAAGCTCGCGACCCTCGGCGGTGGATTGAGGGATCTGCAGCTCGACTGGTCCCACCTCCGGTCGATGTGGGACACGGAGCCGGAGTTCCAGCAGGAACTCGAGCTGGGACTTGCTCAGATGAAAGCGCGGTCTTCGGGGCCTGGAACCTCCGGAGCCACGGACTGACGTGCTCCGCCAGCAATGAAGCAGGGGGCAAGACTGGTCGGCAACCGGTCCAACCTGGGCAGCGAGCGAGAGCCTTCTCCATAGCGTAGGAAGGCGACAGATTACTCCATCCGGGCAGCGGACGGAAGCTTCCCTCCGCCCCTCTCGCCCCTCAGCAACAACCGCCGCCGTCGTAGAACCAGGTCGATCCCGACAGATAGAGATCACCCCGGCCGCGCGCGGCGAGGGCTTTGGCGGTCTTGTCGCAGACGGCGAGCGGCTGGTTGGGGGCCAGCACGTGCCCCTTGCCGTCGTCGAAGATCCCCTCACCGTAGAAGATCGCCGTGCGGCCGGTGAAGATGCAGGGACCGTCGGCGGGCATCGGGTCCTTGATGGCGCAGATCTCGACGCTCTCGACGACGAGCAGCTCCTCCGTCGCGTACCGGCCCGGCGCCAGGACCCGGTAGGGCCGGCGGGCGCGGACCTCGATCGTGCCGAAACCGGTGTCCGTCAGCCGCCGGAGGTAGGCGTCCAGGGGGATCGCCCCGGTCAGGCAGAGGGCGCGCAGCCTCTCGTCGTGCCGCAGCACCTCCGGCATCGGCTGCTCGCAGACCGGGTCGGAGAGGATCAGCCGGCCGTGCGGGCGCAGCACACGGTACATCTCGGCGAGCGCCTGCTGCAGCTCGGCGTCGTGGAAGATGTTGAACAGGCAGTTCTGCGCCGCCACGTCCACCGAGGCGTCGGCGAGCGGCAGGTGCAGGGCGTCGCCCTTGCGCAGGTCGACCTGCCCGGTGCGGAACCAGGGATTCAGAAGCTCGGCCTCGCGCAGGTTCTCGGCGCACGCCCCGAGCATCTCGTCGACCACGTCGAGGCCGATCACCGCGCCGGGACGGCGGCAGAAGTACGCGAACTGCAACAGCTCCATGCCGCCACCGACGCCCACGTAGAGCACGCTCGGGCTGTTCGCCAGGTCCCGCGGGTGCACGGTGCTGCCGCAGCCGTAGTTCATCGCCAGCATCCGCTTGGGGATGGTCAGCTCGGGGAGCTGCCAGACCGGCGTCGTGGTGCAGCACAGGCCCTGTTGCGGGTCGAGCGCCGCCTCCTTGTAGACGTCGCGGGTGGTGGCGAGGTAGGTCGATTCCTGGGTCGGGCTCATCGGGTCGTCGTCTCCATGGCGGTCGTTGGTGCGGAATCTACGTTTCCCGGCGGGTCAGAGGATCGGTACCGGGCTCCCGGCACAGCACATCCAGTCTCCGAGAAACCGCTGGCAGGTCCGCGCCGCCTCGCGCAGCGGGTCTTTCGGGCAGGCGGTGTAACCCTCATTGCAGCCGGCCAGGACGCAGTTGCCCGGGAGTGCCGGGATGGTGAGGCGGAAGGTGCCGTTCTGGAGGGTGGCGGTGCCGCGGACGGTGTCCACCCGGACCACCTCCGGTTTGGTGAGAAGGACACGCCCCTCGACCGGGCCGGAGATCTCGGCCCGCACCGCGAAGGACACGGTCGCCGTCTCCCCCGCCGCGATCGCGCCGGCCGGCGGCCGGAAGGCGATCCGGCCACCCAGGACCGAGACTCCGGCGGCGAACGCCTCCTGCCCGAGCATCGGCGCCACGCCCAGCAGCCGCACGCCGGTCAGGTCCACCGTCACGAACGTTCCCGGAGAGGCGTTCCAGACCGTTACTTCGATCCGCTCGCCGGGAGCTTCCTTTGGAGCTTCGCCCAGGGAAGCCTGTGCCCCGGCACCTTCGGCCAGACCGAGCCCCAGGACCATGGCCAGGGCGCCGACGAACCGCCTCACTGCAGATGCTCGCGCAGGAAGGCCAGCATCCGCGGCCACGCCTGCTGCGTCGCCTTGAGGTTGGCCCCGTCGCGATCCTCCTGCGCGCGCAGGAAGCCGTGCCCGGCGGCCTCATAGAGGTGGGGCTCGAACGTCTTGCCGAGCCTCTTCATCTCCGCCTCGGCCGGCGGGATCGTCGCGGTGACCCGCGCATCGTCCGCCCCATAGAGACCGAGCACCGGCGCCTTGATCTTGGCGAGATCCGGCGCCTCCGGCGAGCCGCCGTAGTAGACGACGGCGGCATTCAGGTCCGGCTGCGCCGCGGCGAACGCAAAGCTCCGCGAGCCGCCCCAGCAGAAGCCGACGGTGGCCGTCTTGCCGTTCGCCGCGGGGATCTTGAGCGCGAAGTCGCGCACGGCGTTCAGCCGCTGGATCGAAATCTCCGGAGTCAGCCCGCGGACGAGCTGCACCACCTCGTCGCGGCTCGCCACCGACTCCGTCCCGCCGCCTCCCGGTCCCAGCCCGGTGATGAGGTCCGGCGCCACCGCGATGAATCCGTCGCGGGCGAGCTGGTCGGCGACGCCACGCAGCCAGGGGGAGAGGCCGAAGATCTCATGGATGACGATCACGACGCCCGCCTTGTCCTTGCGTTCCGGATAGACCACCCAGGCGCGGACGCTGCCACCGCCGGGGAGCGGGACATCGACGTACTCTCCATGCCGCGGAGAGGCTTCCAACGCCTCCTTGGCCTGCGCCTCCGAAGGAGGCAGATCGGGATTCCGCGGAGCCGGGGCCACCGCCGCCGGTGCGGGCGGAGCGGCCGGAGCCGCCGGAGCTTGAGCGGGTGCCGCGAGGAGAGCGGCGGTGACGAGAGCGGTCCACATAGGAGCCTCCTGGAGAAGACGCCCCCGGAGTGGGAGGGCGTCAGGCATTCTATGGTACCCGGGGGCTCAGGGTCCGCCCACGTCCTCGGGCTTCACGGGTTCCCCTTCACATCCAGCTCCACCGTGATCCGCACCGGGGGCAGGACGCCGGAAAATCCGAACACTTTACCGCCTTCCGGGATCGCCACCGGCAGAGGCTTCACGCCGCCCACCCGCCCCTGCCGGAGCCCTTCGATTTCCTGCTTGAAGACGGATTGCTGACCCGACTCGTTCCCCCCGACGTTGATCCGGTCGGTGAGCACGCCGGGGCTGTTTTGAAGAGTCGCCCACGGATCGCGGGCCGTGGGGATCTTTTCGAGCTCCCGCTGCGTCACCGTGGCACCGGTCGAAATCCTCCGCTCGTCCAGCATCGGGCTTTCCGCGGTGACCGTGATGACGTCATCTTCTCTGACCGAGGCGGGCCGCTCGTGGGTGTCCAGCGAAAAGCGCAAATCTCCCCGCCGCACGCGGTAACTCGCGCCTTCCGGCAGGAGGAGCCGCAAGCGGTGGAGCTGGACCGGCAGGGTCACCTGGGGCAGCTCGAAGGCGAGCAGAGAACGGCCCGGCGGTACCGCCTTTTCCAGCACGGAGACGACTTCCACCTCCGCCCGGACGCCGCCGCTGAAGCCGAGAGGGACCGAGATCACGCCGCCGCGGTCCAGGGGTCGCACCGGCTGCCCGTCCACCTGGGTCGACCAGAGCTTCCCGCCGGCCGGCAACGTCACGTCGAGCGCCGCACCGGTGCGGCCCTGTGAGTCGATGGTGAATCGGTCGAGGTGGAGGAGCGTACCGTCGACGGTCAACAGGGTCGTGGTGTCGCGGCGGCGGATGGTGGCCTCGGCGGCCGGGACGGCCGGGAGCTCTGTCACCGCGAGCCGGGCCTCCTCGCCCTTACCGCCGAACCGCCAGGCTGCGGTGAGATCGAGCGCGCTCAACGCCTCCGAGAGGGTGGGTGGCAAGTCCGAGACATCGACCCGCACCCAGCTCCCCTCCGGGAGAGGACGGACGTCCGCCGCCACGGCCGAGGCCAGGGCGAGGTACCGCGCCCGCACCTCGGGCTCCGGCGCGACCGCGGCGAGCGGCAGGCCGGCGGCGGGCAAGGACGGCAGGGAGGAGCTGAGCACCAGGTAGCCCGCTCCCTGGAGCTGGCGTTGGCGGTGGATGGTGAGCCGCCCATCCTCCACCACGGGGACGACGGCGCCTTCGTCGGTGCCCGCCTGCTCGATCTCCAGACCGGCCGGCAGATCGACGCGGAACCGGTCCAGCCCGCCGCGGCGCACCTCGTAGAGCACCACGTCGTGGCGCCGCAGTCCTTCGGGCCGGAGTTGCAGGATGGTCAACACGACGCTCTGCGCGAGGAGCTTCTCGGCCTCCGCGCTGTCCACCTTGCGGCGCACGTCGAGGAACGCTTCCGCGCCGCGCGCCGTGGCGAGACGGACGCGACGCCGCCCGCCCTCCTCGCGCTCTTCCACCACCACCGCACCCGGACTTGTCCAGGCGAGATCCACCGGCAGATCGACCTCGGCCGACGCCACCGGCGCGACGACCCGCCCGAGGGCGAGGCGGCCGGTGCCGCCGCCATTGCCCAGCGAGGCGCGAGCGTTCACGTGGACGCTGTAGCGGCCCGGCCGGGGTGCGGCGAGCACGACGCCCCCGGGAGCCGCGGTGACCGAGGCCATGCCGGGGGAGCCCGCGGCCTCGCGCAGCTCGATCTTCTCCGGCAAGCCGGCGAGGGGAAGAAACACGGGACGCAGGATCGTGCCGCGCACCACGACCTCGAAGTCGGCGGTGATCACCGCCTCGGAGGTCCCCACGGTCACCGCGAGGCGCTGCGCCACCACCTCGGCCACCGCGGCCTCCTGCCCGGCGCGCACTTCGGCTTTCTGCTGCTCGACGCGCTCGGCGGTTTCGAGCAGGGCGAGATAGTCCTTCAGGGGGACGCGGACTTTTCCGTCGGGCGTGGTGGTGGCGGCGGAGGTGGGGGAAAGAACCCCAAGGACGGCAAGGACGGCAAGGACGGCCGCCCGGACGGCGGATTGCGTGTTCATCGCTTCCCCTTGGCTTTGACGTCCAGCTCGAGGGTGACCCGGTTCGGAGGCAGCACGCCCGCAAAGGCCAGGGCCTTGCCGCTCTCTGGAATGGCGATGGGCAGCGGCTTGACCCCGGCCACCATGCCCTGTTGCAGCCCCTGCGCCTCCTGCCGGAAGAGCTCGCCGGAGACCTTCATCTCCTCGAAGCTGTCGAAGTCGGCGGAGCCTTCTACCCCGACGGCCGCCATGTCGGTGATCAGCACCCCGTCCACGGACCGGGGTTCTCCCGGAGCAGCCGGCGGCCTCGCCGCCTGCGGGACCGGCGGATGGGCGGCGTTCGGCGCGTTGAGCTGATCGGTCAGGATGTTCGGCGCCGCGGCGAGCTGGGACCAGGGGTCCTCCGGACCCGCCACGTTGCTGAAGTAGACGTTCCTCCACGCCTCCGGCGGCGCGGCGCGCAGATCACCGCGGTGGAAGCGGTAGCCGGCGTTCTCCGGCAGCAGCAGCCGCAGGCGGTGCACCAGGACGGGCGCGGCCACCTGCGGCAGCTCGAGCGCGAGCAGCGAACGGCCGGGCGGCAAGGCCCTCTCCTGCACCGAGACGACCTCCACCACCGCGCGGTCGCCGTCGCTGAAGCCGAGCGGCACCGAAACGGCGCCCGCGCGCTCCAGCGGGCGCACGGCCTGGTCGTCCACCCGCGCCGACCACAACCGGCCGCCGGCCGGCAGCGTCACCTCCAGAGCCGCGCCGGATCGCCCCTTCGTCTCGACCAGGAAGCGGTCGCGGAAGAGCAGGGTGCCGTCCACGGTGAGAAGCGTCGTGGTGTCGCGGCGGCGGATGACGGCGTCGCAGAGCGGCGCCGCCGGGAGCCGCGCCACCGCGAGGCGCGCGCCGGCCCCGTCGCCGGCCAGCCGCCACGCGGCTGCGAGGTCGAGAGCGGTCAAGGCCTCCGACAGCGCGGCCGGCAGGTCGGAGAGATCGACCCGGCTCCAGCTTGCCTCGGGGATCGGTCGCACGTCGGCCGCCACCGCCGAGGAGATCGCGAGGTAGCGCGAGCGCACCTCGGGCTCCGGCTGCACCGCGGCGAGCGGCAGGCCGGCGGCGGGGAGCGCGGCGGGCGTCGAGCTCAGCACGAGATAGCCGACGCCCTGGAGCTGGCGCCTTCGGTGCACCGTCAACCGCCCCCCTTCGACCACCGGCACGACCGTGCCTTCATCGGTCCCCGCCTGGTCGATCTCCAGATCGGGGGGCAGATCGACTGTGAAGTGGCCGAGCCCGCCGCGCCGGACCTCATAGAGGACGACGTCATGCCGCCGCAGCCCTTCCGGCCGGAGCTGCAGGATGGTCAGCACGACGCTCTGGGCGAGCAGCTTCTCGGCCTCGGCGCTCTCCACCTTGCGCCGCACGTCGAGCACCGTCTCCGCGCCGCGCGCGGTGGCCAGACGCACTTTGCGACGGCCTCCTTCCTCGCGCTCCTCCACCACCACCGCACCGGGGCTCTCCCAGGCGAGATCCGCCGGCAGATCGATCTCGGTCGACGCCACCGCGGCCGCCACCCGGCCCAAGAAGAGGCGGCCCGTCCCGGATCCCTGGCCGAGCGCGGCCCGGCCGGCGACGTGGACGGTGTAGCGGCCCGGCTCCACCGCGGCGAGCACGACGCCGCCTCCGCCGTCGAGAGCGGAGACCGAGGCACCGCCGGCCGTCCCCGCGGCGTTGCGGATCTCGATCCTCTCGGGAAAGCCGGCCAGCGGCAGGAGGACCGGCCGCAGGACCTTGCCTTGCAGCAGGACGTCGAAATCCGCGGTGAGCGTCGCCTCCCGGGAGCCCACGGTCACCGCCAGCCGCTGCGCCACGACCTCCGCGACAGGTGCCTCCTGGCGGGCGCTTTCCTCGGCCCGCTGCCGCTCGATCCGCTCGACCGTCTCGACGAGCGACAGGTAGTCCTTCAAGGGAAGCAGGACCTCCGCGGGAATCGGCTCCGCGAGAGCCCGGCCGGCATACAGCAGGGCCATCGCGAACAACCCGCTCTTCACAGCCATGGCGCCGCCTCCTTCACCGTCTCGACGCGCAGGACGAGCGGCCCCGGGTTGGCCGACAGCGCGCTCCAGGCGGCGGTGATCTCCACATAGCCGGGCGGGATCAGAAACATCCCGAGAGGCGTGCCGCCGGCCCCGGGTCCCTTCGACGCACCTTTCATCTGCGCCGCGAGGGCGTTCGCCGTCACGGCCCCTCCGGCCGTCCCTTGGGGTGGACCCTGGATCGACGCGGAGCGCGAGGGATCGGCGAGGCGCCAGGTGCGTCCGCCCGGCAGCACGAGCCGGACCTCGATGCGCGCCGCCGGAGCCGACAAGGCGGGAAGCGGCAAGGTCAGCTCGCCTTTGCCGGCGGCGGGAAGCGGCAAGGGCAGGACGCCGTCGAGGTGGACCACCTGCGCCGCTTCGCGGGTGAGCAGCGGCACCGCCAGGCCACCCGAAGCGGACCCGGCGGTGACCTCTTCCCCGTCGCGGCGGGCGGTGGTCAGCTCGAAGCCGGGAGGCACTGCGAAGACCAGCTGCTGCGCTCCGCGATTGCGCACCTCGGCC
The DNA here is from genome assembly GCA_002420005.1 of Holophagales bacterium UBA5704. Classification (GTDB taxonomy): domain Bacteria; phylum Acidobacteriota; class Thermoanaerobaculia; order Multivoradales; family UBA5704; genus UBA5704. The sequence continues at coordinate 152,358 of DIHE01000094.1, forward strand.
CACAGCCGGTAGACGGCGCGGCCGGACTCGCCGATCGCCACGTCGAGCAGCAGGCGGTCGACCTGGGCGGCGAGGACGTCGGTCCCCTCGGCCCACTCCGCCTCCCAGCGCGGCAGCCGGGCGGGATCGGACACCGCGAGAATCCGTCCCCCCGCCGCCTGGATCGCCGCCGGCAGGCGCGCCGTCTCGCTCTCTTCGGGAGCGCGGACGGCACCCGGCTCGACCAGGGTCAGCAAGCCGTCCCCCTGCAACGCCGCTTTGATCAGGTGCAAAGTGCGGCGGCTGCCTTCCGGTGTCAGCACCGGGCTGGCGAACGCGCCGAGCGGCTCGCCGGTCAGCTCCAGCTCCACCGCCAGAGTCCCTTCCACCGGCTCCGGCGGCGTGACAACCAGCACCTCGTCCTTGACGTCCCACCCGGCGATCGGGCCGGTGACCGCGACGACCTCCAGCCCGGCCGGCACCGGCAGCCGCAGCTCGGTGATCTGCCCTTGCGCCACCCGCGCCTCGATCCAGCCACGCACCTTGAGCTGGGTGCGCGAGAGGATCGCCGCGGTCGCGGAGGTGGCGTCGTAGCGCAGCGGCAGCTTCGCGCGCTCCGGCAGCGTCCGGCGGCCGAACAGGGTGAAGGTGACGCCCGCGTCCTTCTCGAACGCCGCGACGAACGTCCACGGGCCGCCGGCCTCGCCGCGCAGCAGGCCCTTGCCGGTGAGCTGGACCTCGTCGATCCCGGGCGGGGCCTGGAGCTTGCCGCGCAGCACCGCGGCCGGGGGGAAGCGCAGCGAGAACGCCGACGCCGGCCGGGTGGCCGCCTCGTCGCGCCGCACCGGCACGACCGACTCCAGCGTCACCTCGTGGCGGCCACGGCCATGCACCTGCAACGCCCAGCCGTCTTTCTCGCTCACCTCCACGCGCCCTTCGAGGGTGCCGAAGCGGGCCGAGGTGAACGATCCGGCCTCGCCCAGCGGCACGCGCTCCCAGGTGTCGACGAAGACGGTGAGCGCGAGCTTCTGGACGATGCGCGCGCTCGCCGCCCCCACCGTGATCTCCAGATCGGCCGACTCCAGAGCAAACCGCGCCGGAGGCGGCGGCGGATCGTCCGGCTTGGGGTTCGCGCGAGAACGGAGCTGTTCATATTGAGACAACGGCAGCGTCACCTCCTGCGCCACCGCCGCTCCCCCCACGAGAGCGCCGACGAGCAGCCACAGGACCCCGAGACGGGTCATTCGTTGCATAGCGGGTCCACCTCCTGGAGACGGTCGCTTCAGCAAGATCCTTGCCGAGCACCGTTCACCAGGATACAGACACCGGAGACCGGGTGGAGGAAACCGGTTCGACCCCGCGAAACGTCCCCCTTCGAGGACATGACCGGTTTCGGCGTAAGATCGCGCCACTTCAGGCATGAAGACGCTCCTCTCCCTCGTCGCAGCTGCCGCCCTGCTCGGCCCCCCGGAGGCCCCCGGCCGGGCGGTGGACAACCTGACCGCGTTCGCCCGGCTGCTCGGCTACGTCCGCTTCTTCCACCCTTCGGACGAAGCCGCGGCGGCGGACTGGAACCGGGTCGCCGTGGCGGGGATTCCGGTGGTCGAGCCGGCGGCGGACCCTGCGGCCCTGGCGCGGGCGCTGGAGAGCTTCTTCCGCCCCCTCGCTCCCACCGTACGGGTCTACCCCACCGGCGGCGCGCGGCCGGAGCTGCCGGTGGCGCTCCTCCCGGTGACCGGCGGCGCGCCGCGGCGGATCGTCGCCTGGCGGCACTTCGGCGGCAAATTCGAGGGGACCGCCAAGTCCTTCCGCAGCGAGCGGATCGACGACGCCACGCCGCCGTTCGGCACCCTGCTCCAGGCGATCGAGCCCGGCGACCTCCGTGGCCGGCGCATCCGCCTGCGCGCCCGGGTGCGCGCCGAGCTGGCCTCTGCGGCACGCTTCCAGCTCGGTCTGCGCGTGGACCGGCCCGCCGGACAGCCGGGTTTTCTCGACAACATGGCCGACCGGCCGATCCTCACCACCGATTGGCGCACGGTCGATCTCGAAGGGGACGTGGCCGCGGACGCCGAGCGCATCGTGGTTCTCGCCGTGCTGACCGGCGAAGGCCGCGTCTGGCTCGACGAGGTCTCCCTCACCCCGATCGAGGGCCGGTCGGCGCCACGCCTCGCCAACGGGGGGTTCGACGAAGGCGAGCCCGGCGCCGAGCCGCCCGGCTGGACCTTCCCCTACGAGTCGATCGGCGCGGGCTACCACCTCGACCTGCGCCGCGGCGCGCCCTGCCTGCAGGACGGCTGCGTCGAGATCTCCAGCGATGCCCTCGCCGCGCCGCGCTTCGCCCGGCCCGAGGAGCCGCTGGAGATCGACCTCGGGGGCGGCGTGTCCGCCCTCGTCCCGCTCGCCCTCTGGGCCGACGCGCGCGGCACACTACCGCGGGTCAAGGCGGCCCCGGCTCCCTGGGAGACCGTCGATCCCTCTCCGGACATCCGGGACAACCGGCTCGCCGCCCTCCTCCTGACCTGGGCGAGCCTCGCGCACGTCCACCCGACGCTCGACCTCTCCGCGGAGGAGTGGGCCGCATCCCTGCGCACCCATCTGCCGGAAGCCCTCGCGGCCTCCACCCGCGAGGAGTACCGCCGGGCCGTCCATCACCTCCTCGCCGATCTGCACGACCCGATCGCCAACGACGTCGTCCACCGCGACGATCCCCCTCCCGCCTGGCTTCCACTCGACTGGGAGTGGATCGAGGACCATCTGGTGATCACCCAGGTGCTCGACCGCGGGATCTCCGGTCTGCGCCCGGGGGACGTGGTCGAGGAGCTGAATGGACAACCGGCCGCCCGGGCCCTCGCCGCCGCCGAAGACGTCCTCTCCGCAGCCACCCCCGCCGCCCGGCGCGCCCTCGCCCTCTCCGCCCTGGCGTCGGGCGACCCCGGAAGCACGGTGACCCTCCGGCTCCAGAGCGGCGAGCCGCGCCCTCCGGTGACCTTGACGCGGCAGAGGCGCGGCGCCGCCCCCCTCGACCTGCCGCCTCCGGTCACCGAGCCGAGCCGGGGCCTCTTCTATGTCGATCTGCGCCGCATGGACGACGCGGCGCTGGAGCGCGAGCTTCCTCGCCTCGCCAAGGCCCGGGGTATCGTCTTCGACCTGCGCGGCTGGAGCTCCGTCTCGATGCTCCTGGTCTCTCACCTCACACCGAAGACCCTCGACGCCCTCACCTGGGAGGTGCCGGTCTTCGAGCGGCCGGATCGGCAGAACCCGGGCGTCCTGCGCTCCGTCAACCGCGTCGAGCCTCGGGCACCCCGCCTCACCGCCCGCCTGGCCTTCCTCGCCGACGCCCGCACCTTCCAGAACAGCGAGCGCCTCCTGGAGACGATCGCCCACGGCCGCTGGGGCGAGATCGTCGGCGCCCCCACCGCCGGCAACGTCGGCAATCCCAACTGGAGCGACCTCCCCGGCGGCTGGACCATCGCCTGGACCGGCCGCCGCGCCCTGAAGCACGACGGCACCCTCCTCAACGGCGTCGGCATCCAGCCCACCGTCCCGGTCGAGAGGACGCTGCGCGGAGCCGTCGCGGGACGGGATGAGGTGATCGAGCGGGGGCTGGAGCTGGTGGGCCGGTGACGACCTACTCCCGCTGGTTCACGAACTCCCACCCGAACCGCCCCTTGATGCACAGGTGGCCGTGGGTGACGTCGTGATCGAGCGGTGAGGTGACTTTCACGATCTTCTCGTCCTGCACGTGGACGGTGAGCGTGCAGCCGACGCCGCAGTAGGCGCAGATGGTATCGGTCGCGGTCTGGCGGGTCTCGTCCCAGGTGCCCGCCTGGCGCATGTCGTGCTCGCTCTTGAACATCAGCGCGCCGGTCGGGCAGACGCCGATGCAGTTGCCGCAATAGACACACGCCGAATCGGTCAGCGGGACGTCGAACTCGGTGGAGATGCGCGCGTCGAAGCCACGGCCGGCGACGGCGATCGCAAAGGTGTTCTGTGCGTCCGTGCCGCAGGCTTCCACGCACTTGTAGCAGACGATGCACTTGGAGTAGTCGCGGACGTACAGGTCATTGTCCACTTTGACCGGCTGGTGCACGGTCGCCGCGTCGGCTCCGTGCGGTGCATGGTGATGCCCGGGGCGGGCGGCGTCGCGCTCTCCCGCGGCGGCCGGCGGCGCCGGAGGACCGAAACGTTCCGGGGTCGCACCGTAGCGTGCCATATAGTCCTGGAATTGCGGCGCGGTCGAGACGTCCACCGAGGAGGCGAGCAGCTCCAGGACCATCCGGCGGCTCAGGCGGACGCGCTCGGAATCGGTCTTCACCACCATCCCGGGCTCCACCTTGCGCGAGCAGGCCGGCACCAGGGTGCGGGAATTCTCGACTTCCACCACACAGATGCGGCAGACGTTGACCGGCGTCAGGTTTTCGAGATAGCAGAGCGTCGGCGTATCGATGCCGAGCTGGCGCGCGGCTTCGAGCAGGGTCGCGCCTTCCGGCACCGCGACGCTCCGGCCGTCGATGGTCAATTCCACCGTGTTGCGCGGACGCGGCGGCGGCGCCACCGGCACAGGACCGCGGGGGACGGGGATCTTCAGATCGGGTGCGCTTTCTCCGGTCATCTCGTCTCCTGACGCGCATCTTGAAAGATCGGGAACCGCCCGAGCGCCGATTCGATCGCGCTCGATGCGGTGTGTCCGAGGCCGCAGATTGACGCATCGCGCATCGCCTGGCCCAGCTCCTTGAGCAAGCCGAGTTCCTGTTCCACCGAGCCGAACGGTTGATCCGTCGCCAGCCGGTGCAGCAGCTCCTCCTGGCGCACGGTGCCAACGCGGCAGGGCACGCACTGGCCGCACGATTCATCGCGGAAAAACTGAGCGATCCGCCGCAGTACCTGGCGCAGATCGACGGTGTCGTCGAACGGCATCACCACCGCCGAGCCGAGCGATGCCCCGGCGGCCCGGGTGCCTTCAAAGGTGAGCGGAATGTCGAGCTGCTCCGGGGTCACGAAGCCGCCGGCCGCGCCGCCCAGGAGGATCGCCTGCAGCCGGCCGGTCACCCCACCGGCCGCGGCGAGCAGCTCGCGCAGGGTGATGCCGAACGGAAATTCATAAACCCCCGGCCGCTCGACGTGGCCGGAAACGCAGAAGAGCTTGGGACCGGTCGAACGCTCCGTGCCGATCGCCGCGTACGCCTTGCCGCCTGCGAGCAGGATGGGCAGGACGTTGACCATCGTCTCCACATTGTTGATCACCGTCGGCTGGCCGAACAGGCCGACCTGCGTGGGGAACGGCGGCTTGTTGCGCGGCTCGCCGCGGCGCCCTTCGAGCGAGTTCATCAGCGCCGTCTCTTCGCCGCAGATGTACGCTCCGGCACCGCGGCGCAGCTCGATGTCGAACCGCACGCCGTCACCCAGGACGTTCGCCCCGAGATAACCCCGCTCATAACAGCGCCGGATCGCATTCTCGAGCCGGGCGGTGGCGAGGGGATATTCGCCGCGGATGTAGAGATACCCGCGCTCGCAGCCGGTGGCGAAACCGGCGATGGTCATCGCTTCGATGAGCGAGAACGGATCATGCTCCATGAGCACGCGGTCCTTGAACGTCCCGGGCTCCGATTCGTCGGCGTTGCAGATGAGATACCGCGGCAGCGGCGCCGAGCGGGCGCCGAGCCACTTCTGCCCGGTCGGGAATGCGGCGCCGCCACGGCCGACGAGCTTCGCATCGATCACCTCGCGCACCACCCGATCCGGCCCCATCTCGATCGCGCGGCGCAAGGCGAGAAATCCACCCGCCGCCCGGTAGGCGTCGAGGCTCGTGGGATCGATCTGCCCGACGCGCCGCAGCAGCGTCAACCCGGCCTGCCCCGCCTGCGGCACCGACAAGGCCAGATCCGCCACGGGCGCCGCCTGACCGGCGGCGACGCGCAGGAGATCCTCTCCCGCGGCCGGCGCCAGGTCCTGATCCCGCGGAGGATCTCCGGCGGAGATCACCAACGCCGCCGGAGCGCGCTCGCAAAGACCGAGGCACGGGCTGCGGTGCCAGGTGATGCGATCGGCCGCGCCGCCGGCTCCGGCCGGGCCGAGCGCCCGCTCCATCTCCGCACAGAGCGCTTCGCCGCCTTTGAACCGGCAGCCGACGTCGTCGCAGACGTGCACGGCGACGGGCGGCTGCGGACGGGTCTGAAACATCGCGTAGAAGTCCGCCACGCCGAACGCCTCGGCCGGCGGCACCTCCAGCGCGCGGCAGGCGTGATTCAACGCACCGCGGCTGATCCAGCCGATCCGCCCCTGGATGGCATGGAGAACCGGGAGCAGATATTGCCGTCGGTTGCCGTGCATGGAAAGGGCGGCGAGACAACCCTCGATCGCCGCCCTTTCTTCCGCCGTCGCCTCATCTGCCGTGAAGTGCAGATCCATCAAGATCTCCTAGACGGACACCGGCGCGGCCACCTCGGCCTCCGCCGTCACCAACGATCGACCGACCGGCTCGATGCGCACCGCCGCGGCCTTGAACTCGGACGTTCCGGATTGCGGGTCCTTGGCGTCGACCGTCAGCTCGTTGGTCGCCACCTGGTCGGGAAAGTGGAAAGTCATGAACGCCAGCCCGGGCCGCAATCCTTCGTCGAGCAGCACCGGTGCGAGCACCGCGCCGCGCGCCGAGACGATCCGCACGGTCTCCCCTTCGGCCACGCCCAGCCGCCGGGCGTCCGCCGGGTGCAGGTCGATCGTCTCGCCCCGCCGCAGCGGCGAGGCGAAGTGGCCGGTCTGCACGCCCGTGTTGTACGAGTCGAGCCGCCGGCCGGTGGTGAGGCGGATCGGGAACTCCGGCGACAGCTCTTCGAAGGGCAGCCGATGGTCCACGCAGGCGAACGGCGCCCGCGGGCCGAGCACCGGCCGCTCCCACAGCCGGCCGTGCAGGTAGCTCTCCCCGGGATGCGACTCGTCGTAGCACGGCCATTGAATCCCGTTCAGCTCCTCCAGCCGGGCGTAGGACATGCCGGCATGGACCGGGCTGAGCGAGCGCAGCTCGTTCCACAGCTCTTCGGCGGTCGGATTCCCCAGGTCCTTGCCCATGCGGCGGGCGAGCTCCAGGAGGATCTCGATGTCGTCGCGCACCCCCGCCGGGGGCGGCAGAGCGCGGCGCACGCGCTGCACGCGGCGCTCGCTGTTGGTCACCGTGCCTTCCGACTCGCACCACCCCGCCGCCGCCGGCAGCACCACATCGGCCAGCTCGGCGGTGGCGGTGAGCAGCATGTCCTGCACCACCAGGATCTCCAGGTTTTCCAGGAGATGGATGGCATGGTGCTGATCCGCCTCGGAGTTGGCCGGGTTCTCGCCGATCACGTAGAGAGCGGTCAGGTCGCCCCGCTCCATCGCCTCGAACATGCCGGAGAGGTGCCAGCCCTTCTTCGGCGGGATCGTGCAGCCCCACGCCTGCTCGAACTTGGCGCGCAGCTCGTCGTTCTCGACGTGCTGCACCCCCGGCAGGCGATCCGGCAGCGCACCCATGTCGCCGCCGCCCTGCACGTTGTTCTGGCCGCGCAGCGGGCACACCCCGGAGCCCCAGCGGCCCACGTGGCCGGTGAGGAGGGACAGGTTGATCAGCGACCGCACGTTGTCGACCGCGTTGTGGTGCTCGGTGATGCCGAGCGTCCAGCAGAGCTGGGCGCGGTCGGCGCGCGCATAGGCGTGCGCCATCTCGCGGATCACCTCCGCGGGCACGCCGGTCACCTCCGCGGCGTAATCGAGGGTGTACGGCTGCACGTGGCGGGCGAAGTCCTCGAAGCCGCTGGTCGCGTGCGCGATGAAGTCGCGGTTCTCCAGACCGGCCGCCAGGATCTCGCGCGCCACGGCATTGGCGAGCGCGACGTCGGTGCCCACGTGGAGCGGCAGATGCCGGGCCGCCCAATGGGCGGACGACGTCTTGCGGGGATCCACGGCATACATCCGTGCCCCGTTGTGGAGTCCCTTGAGGACATGGTGGAAGAAGATCGGATGCGTCTCCCGGGCATTGCTGCCCCAGAGGAGAATGACGTCCGTCTCCTCGATTTCCCGATAGGAGCTGGTGCCCCCGCCCAAGCCGAAGACCGTCGCCAGACCGACGACGCTGGGGGCGTGTCAGGTCCGGTTGCAGCTGTCGATGTTGTTGCTGCCCACCACCGACCGGGCGAATTTCTGCGCCAGGTAGTTCATCTCGTTCGTCGTCTTGGAGCAACTGAAGAGGCCGAACCTCTGGCCCCCCTTCTTCTCCACCGCCGAACGGAACCCCCGCGCCGCGCGGTCGAGAGCCTCGTCCCAGGTGGCAGGACGCAGGATACCGTTGTCGCGAACGAGAGGCGAAGTGAGCCGGGCATTGCGCTTGGACATGAGGTCGATCCCCCCTTGCGGCGGAGTATACCGCGAGGGGGCCGGGACCTCACCCCCTCGATCCCCCTCGGTCCCAATACTGTTCGCTTAGCCGTCCTGTCACCCGGGCATGAATGCCCGGGCTGGCAGCGGCGCCGGGTGAACCCGGCTTCAAGCCCCATTCATGGGGCGCTGCTGAAAGCCCGGCGATTCATCGCCGGGTGATGGCCGCCAGCCTCGCAGCTTATCCGAACAGCATTGGGTTTGAACCCCTGGTGGGCGCGGGCGAGAGCGCTCGCTCCCCCGCTACATCCCCTGGGCCCACTCCGCCTTGAGCTTCGCCAGCCCGTCGATGTACGCCTGGGGCGCCTTGCCCTTGGCGAGGGCCATGGCCTGGTCGAGATGCGGGAGCGCCTCGGCGGCCTTGCCGGCTTTCTGGAGGAGCCGGGCCTTCGTCTCGTGGATCCAGAAGCTGTTCCCGAGCGCCAGCGCCTTGTCGATCCAGGCCATCGCCTCGCCCAGCCGCTGCTCCTTCTGGAGCGCCCACTGGGCGGCGGTCAGGTAGTCCTCCCACCTGGGCGTGCCCGCGAGGGTGTCGTCGATGCTCTTCCAGGCCGCGGTGTCCACGTCGGTCTCGATGGCGAAGGGGACCCGCAGGTTCTCCCAGGCCATCTCCACGACCGCCTTGCCCGGGTCGGTCGGTGTGATCTGGAACACCATCCATTCGGTGAAGGCGCCCGTCTGCGGCTGGACATCGAAGCGCAGGAGGTCCTCCTCCGCCTTATAGAAGTAGGCGCCCCACTGCTTCGGCTGCTTGTTGAGGATCAAGGTCCATTTGTCCGCCGTGGGGAGGGCGAACAGGCCATAGGTGCCGGCCGGCACCTCCTTCCCGGCGACCCGCACCGCGTCCGCGAAGGTGATCGTGGTGGCCTGGTTCGCCCCCAGGCGCCAGACCTCCCCATACGGCACCAGCTCGCCCCAGATCTTGCGGCCTTTGACGCCGGGACGGTGGTACTCGATGGTGACGTCCGTGATCCCGACGGTCGTCCTGACCGTGGCACCGGGGCTCGGCAGGGGTAGCCGGATGCCGGCCTGGGCCGAACCCAGAGCGGCGAACGAGAGGAGGAGCGCGAGGGCGAGGTTCTTTTTCATGGGTGGGATCTTAGCGGACTCCGGCCGGCGCCGGCCGGTCTCAGCGCCCTGAACGGCGGGGCCAGATGCGCGGGTCACGTGACGTATGCACGGCCCCAAGGCCGGCCACGATGTCGCCCTTCATCGCACGTAGGGCTGTGCGGTCTCCAGGTCTGGGACCATCCTGTAGTGCTTCTTGTTGAACGTGCAGAGAACTGCAGATCGGCCGACGGCGCAGGCTGCGATCAGGGAGTCCAGCAGGCCCAAACCATGAGAGAGGTGGTAGGCCGAGAAGTTGGAGAGGGCCTGGAGGCAATCTGTCTCCGTCAGAGACACGACCGGCAGGGGCGCCACGAGCTTCATCACTTGGTGAACCTGCCGGGCATCCTGAGCATCCTGGATCAGCTCCATGATCACCAGCACGGGCACAGAAGGCGCAACCGGCAGGGAAGAGAACCAACGGACGGCGGGAGAGTACCCCCGCTGGACGTCAATGAGGATGTCGGTATCCAGCAGGTACACGATCAGGCACCGCGTCGCCGTTCCGCCTTCTCTCGAAGGCGGCGGGCATGCGCCGAGCTGTCCGCGCTCTCGGGCCGGGTCCCGATCAGCTTCTCCCGCTTCCAGTAGGAAACCAGGTCGGCACCGGTGCGCGGAAGGTCACCGGTCTGGCGCCTCTCCAGGAGCAGCCGCAGGGTGTACTCGGGCAGCGAGAGACCCAGCCGGCCCGCTTCGGTCACCAGCTCCATTTGCAGCTTGTCGGGTAGCTCGATGCTGATGGTCATGACGTGTCCCCCCACGGTGAGGCCTGTACGATTCTACCCGATCCTCGGCCCGGCTGTCTCGATGAGCCCACCGAGCCCGCGGCGGCGGGAACCGGAACCCCGAAGAAGAAGATCGCCAGAAACGCGGCACCAGCCAGGGAGTCGGTCATGGCTGCCCCGGCACCGGCCTCATCTCGTCCCCTCCGAACGTCAGCCCCAGCCGGCCCTGCCATTTTTCAAGCAGATCATTAGGACTCCCTGCGACCGGCGGATCGGAAGGGCCGGCGAGGGACAGGGTCTTGAGATGGAACCCGTTGGCGGTGTCGCCGAGAACCGCCTGGATGCAGTCCTCACAAACCAGCCCCGGGTCGCGTCCACTCGGCAGGGGAAAACGGAAGGATTGCATCCAGAATCCATCGAGCAGCTGGCTGCTCTGCGCCACCGCCCGTTGCCCGTCCCAGGACCAGGTGGCGAGCCAACGACCCCCGGCGGCAAAGAGCCATCGCCCATCCGGAGAAAAGGCGATCGTCGTGGCTTGGGCAGGCAGTGCCAAGGGTGAACCGAGGAGCCTCCCTCTCACGGCATCCACGAGTAGGATCCCGCTTCCCGTAGGCAGCGCAGCGACCCGGCCGTCGGGGCTCAGGGCCAGGCCCTTCAGCACACCATCTGGTAACGAAAGTTTTCGTAGCAGGGTCCCCGTCTTCACGTCGAAAAACCTGAGACCTGTCCCTGATGCGACCGCCAGGGCGCGGCCGTCCGCAAGGAAGGCCACTCCGGTGACGCCGCTGTCAAGTCGCAGGGCTGGAAACCTCTGCATTCCGGTTCGCGCATCCCGAAGCTCTGCGGCTCCGTCATAGGACCATATGGCGAGGGCCTGACCATCCGGACTGAAGACCATGCCGCCGCTGAAATTCGCGGCCACCTGGTGTGGCAAGCCCTCCCGCCAGAGAGTCAGTTCACCCTCGTACCCGCCAAACCTGTTGGCGATCGCAATGGTCTGGCCATCCGGGCTGATTGCGACCTCGCCATCCTGAGCAGGCGAGAGGGAGCGAGCGATGTTTCCGGTCCCGGTGCCCAAGAGCCGGGCGTGTCCTCCAGCTGCGACGGCGAGGAACATCCCGTCGGGGCTCTGTGCAACTCGTTGTACAGAGCCTTCCAGGTGGTACTGTGGTCTGAATGGAGCCGGGTTTGCCGGCACCTTCCAGATCCGCACTGTGTCCCCCGAAGCGGTGGCGATGGCCTTGCCGCGGGGAGCGAAGGCCAGCAATGCCACGCCTCCCTCGTGCAGCAAGGTGGTCTCCAGAGGCAATCCGGAAGCGGCCTCCCAGAACTGTACTCCCGAGGCGCCCGAACCGGTGGCGAGCAGCTGGCCATTCGGGCTGAAGGCGACCTGGCTCCAGTCCCCTGTTTCGATGGACCATTCTGCCGCCGCCTTGGCCAGATCCCAGATCTGCACGGTGTGCCGCAGCACGAGTATCCCCCCTGGGCCCGTTGCCAACCTTCTGCCGTCCGGGCTGAAGGACACAGACATAACCCCCGCGTCTGTGGAGAGGCTGCCAATCCTTCTTCCGGATTGAGCATTCCAGAGCTTGACGCCACCCGTTCCGAAAAGAGGCATGCACCCTGCGGCAAGAACCTTTCCGTCAGGACTGAACTCTACGGCCTGGACTGGCAACCCCACGTTGCCTCCAACCAAGGGCGGAAAAGTAGGTTTCCCGGTACGCGCGTCGAGAATCTGGGCGTAGCCACGAGGATTTCCAGAGCCCCCAAAAGCAAGCAACCGGCCATCGGGGCTGAAAGCCAGATCAGACACGCTTCCTCTTTGCTCAAGGGGAGGAATCGCAAGCCTCCTCCGCGAAAGATCCCAGAGCAAGATGGCTGACCGGCCAGGTTGTACCGAGCCGGCCGCCAGGACCTTGCCATCGGGGCTGAAATCGAGTGCATAGATGGAGCTTGTGTATGAGAGAGTCGATGTCAGAGCTCCGGTGCCGGTGCTCCAGAGGCGAACGTTCCCGTCATCGGAGCCGGTCGCAAGAGTTTTGCCGTCGGGGCTGAAATCTACGTCGTTGACCGACGCTGGATGCCGGAGCGTGAGCTGGAGATGTTCGTAGTCGCCCCCGATCAGGTTGCCGGCCTGTCTCCGGAGCGCCTCGTTCTCCCCATACTTCAATCCCTGGAGGTTGCAAAGAAGGCTCCTGTCCCGGTCTCCGGTCAGGGCGTATTTCAGGGCGCGCTGTGCCCAAAACTCCAGCATGAGCACGTCCGCCTTCTTCCGGGAGAACGGATTGGTGTGGAGGGCGGCGTAGGCTTCTGCCGCGCCGCTGTAGCCATCGTCCTCGATAGCGGCGCGGAAGGCTTTTTCATAGGGCCGAGGCTGGAAGGCCGCATACCAGATCAGGGCTCCTGCGCAGGCCGCCGCCAGCGTGGCGGCCGCAAGCTGCCCGCCACGGTTCGCGGGCATCGCGCCCCTGGCCCAGGCCGACGTGAAGACCGTTTCGTAGATCCGGTTGCGCACCACAAGCCGCCCCTCGGCGGTCGCCTTCACAACCCCTGCGAGCTTGAGCTGGGCGAAGAGGGGCGCAGACGGCTGGTCTGCCACGACTTTCCCCTGCCGGACCCGCTGATAGAGCTGCAACAACCGCCGACCCTCCGCACCGCGCCTTTCGAGCCGAGCCCGCGTGTGCTTGAGGTTCGTCTCTTCCCGCTGCGCTCGCGCCGCAAGGAAGAGCTCCGCCACCTGCGGATCCACCGCCTCCTCCGCCGTTCCGGTGTCCCCCTTGTCTCGCACGGCACGACAGACCGCCTGCGTGAGGTACGGGTGCCCGCCAGTCCAGTGGAGGACACGACCCAGCCGCTGGCCCGCCTCGTCGGCATCGGCGTGTAAGCCAGCTGCGAGCACCTGGGCCTCGTCCAGCGTGAAATCGGTGAGATCGATTCTCTTACCGATGTTGAACGGCGTCCGCGTCGGGTCCCGGATGAGCTGATCCGGAGTGGCGACGCCGAGCAGCACGAAGGTCAGGCGTCCGAAAGCGTCGTCGGTGGCCCGGGCGTTGTAACAGGCACGGAGGGCTGCGAAAAAGTCGTCCGCGAAAGGGAGGCCAATCGTCGAATCGATCTCATCCACGAAGACCACGATCCGGCCGGGCACGTGGGCCAGCACAAGCTCGCGAAACAAATCGGTGAGGCGTTGGACCGAGGAGAGGTCGGATCGCTCCTGCCACCAAGGGCGCAGAGGAGCGGTGATTCCGAGCTGCTGGTGGATCTTGTTGGCGACGCCGAAATACCACTGGGCCGCCGCCTCGGTTCCCCGTTCGCTGCCGATCTGGGTCAGATCCACGATGGCCGCGGCGATGCCGGACTGCCCCAGGCGTTTCGCGGTGCGCGCCATCAGGCTGGACTTCCCCATCTGCCGCGCGGTCAGGACGTAGCAGAAGTCCCCGGCCAGGAGGCTTTCGAAGAGATCCGTGTCGGCCCGCCGCTCGACATAGCTGGGCTCGCCGGGCTTGAGGGTTCCCCCGGTGACGTAGAACGGTCGGGCGGGTGGGGCCGTCTCGCTCATGCGGTTCTCAGAGATGGCGAGAGAAATACTGCTGATAGAGCGTGCAGCGCAGGCGCGCCTCGGCGCGGGCCTCTCCGGTCACCAAGCCCGTGGCCAGGAGGCGTTGGAAGAGCCCTTCGTCGTCACAGCCGCCACCCCGCGCAATGCGGGCGACGACAGGGCGCAGTCGCTCATTCTGGAGCAATGCCCAGAGATGCCGGCGGAGGTGGTCCCCGAAGGGCCCGGTGTCCTTGCCGGCTTCCTGGCGAAGGCGGGCGAGAGACCAGCGCTCGGCGGCCAGGACGTAGAGCGCTTGGCGGATGAGATAGGGATGACCGCCGACCAGCTCCATCAGGCCGGCGATCTCCTCGGCGCCGCGCAGGGGGTAGCCGTGGCGGGCGTTCAAGTCCGCCACCTGCTCCTGGGAGAAGTCGCCCAGGCGGAGGCGGTCGCCGACGTTGAAGGGGGACTCGTTGAGGTTTTCGATCCACAGGGCCGGATCGGTGGCATGACCGAGGACGAGGTGAAGGTTCTCCCAGGCGTCCTCGGTCGCCCGGTTGTTGTGCCAGCCGCGGACGGCGGCGAAGAAGTCGCCGCGATAGGACCGGTCGAACAGGCGGTCCACCTCGTCGAGGAGGAGCACCACCGGGGAGGACGAGCCGTCGAGGACGGCGCGGGTCAGGAACTCCGCGAAGCTTCCTTTTTCACCGAGGAGGTCCGAATCCCACACGTCGGCCGGCTGGAGAGAGGTCTTGAGGGTACGGGCGATCCGCCGGGCGAGCGTCTGGAGGGTGGAGCCCAGAGAGGCGAGCTGGGGCTCGTCGAAGGTCTGGAAGTCGAGGAAGACCGAGCGGCGGCCCTCGCGTTTCGACAAGGCGTGCATCCGGGCGAGCAGCGAGCTCTTGCCGCTCTGCCGCGGCCCCTTGATCACGACCGTGCTCCCCGGCTGGTCCAGACAGCGCTCGGCCACCTCGTCCTCCCGTCGGCGGACGTAGAACGGCGAGTCGCGGCGGATCGTCCCGGTCTCCAGACCCGTCTCCAGAACGATCCGGGGGTCTGCAGCGGGAAGCGGAGCTCCTTTGCACTCCGCCGCCACCGAGGGATCAGAGAGAGAGACGACCCCGGGGTCCTCGGTCGACGGCGCGACGGGAAGCGCGGCACCGCCGGTGATCGCGGTGTGCAGGCGGGCGAAGAGCGCCTCCTCCGCATCGCCCGGCTTCCAGAGGGCGTACTGGATGCGGTTCAGATACGAGGCCAGATCGTAGGGGAGCTTGCCTTCGAAGCCGAGGCGGACGGGGAAGATGTCGAGCTTCCCCTCGGTTCGGAGCCCGTAGGCGGTCTCCACCTCCTGACGCACCATGTCGCTACGGATCGAGGCTTCCGAGAGGAAGACGACGAAAGCCGACGAGGCTCGAAGCTGGCGGTCGATCTCCGCCACCCAGTCGAGGCCGACCTGGATCTGCTTGTCGATGAAGACACGGAGCCCCCGCTCTTCGAGATAGGCGCAAAGCCGCTCGGCGAGCTGCTCGTCCGGGGGGACGTGGCGGTAGCTCAGAAAGACCTGGCTCACAGTTCGAGGGAGAACTGTAGCATGGGAGGGGCGGGAGAGGGCGCCCCCACCCATGGGCTCCGCGCCGCGCAACAGACCACCCCGGCACCCCACGTCTCGACCTCCGCCGGCTCCCGGACCACCCGCGCCGGGCAACGGGTCACCGGCGCCGGACTCTCCCCCACCCGCGCCGGGAAGGCGGTCACCACCGCCGACGGCCAGGTCGAGAATCAACCGCAATACGTGAGCCACGCCGCGGCGCAAGTCACCGCTACCTGACAAACAGTGACCTGAAAGGGGCTATTCTCGACTCCAGCCCCCGTTTTCTCGACTCATCGTCGATCTTTCTCGACCGATTGGCGGTTGTAGCTCGACTCTGCGGCCAGATTCTCGACCAATCTGCCCAGTCCAGAGGGCATGGAGCGCCTCTGAGTCGAGAAAAGTCACAGAGAAGTCACCTCTTTTCTCCGTAGCTCGACCTGCGCCGCGGCGCGGGTCATCATCCCCTCGATTTGCTCGACCTCCCAACGCTCCCCTGGTACCGCCCTCCGTAGCCCTCCGCCCCCCCTTCACCCCAGAGCCCCCAGCAGATCCCGCACCCACGCCAGCTCGTCCTCATTGACCGTGTGCCCCAACCCCGGGTAGATCCGTTCGGTCACCCGCGCTCCCATGCGGCGGAAGACCTCGGCGCTTTCGTGGACCCGCGGCTCCGGGATGTGCGGATCGCGATCGCTGCAGCCGAGGAAGACCGGGGTCCCGGCGAAGCTTCCTGCGCAGTCCCGCGGCGTGCCGGGGGGACCGATCAAGCCGCCCGAGAGGGCGACGACGCCACCCAGGATCTGCGCGTGGCGCGCGGCGTATTCGAGCGACAGGCAGGCTCCCTGGGAAAAGCCGAGGAGAACCGTGCGTTCCGGAGGAATCCCGGCCGCCGCGATCTCCGCCAGCAGATCGTCCACGGTCTGCAAGGCCGCGGACAGGTGCGGCTCGTTCTGGTCCAGAGGGGCCAGGAAGCTGTACGGATACCAGGTGAACCGCGGAGCCTGCGGCGCGAGGTAGGCGAGATCCGGCCGCCCGAGCTCCTCGGCCAGCGTCAGGATCGACTCCGCGGTGGCCCCGCGGCCGTGGAGCATCACCACGGCCTCTTCAGCTTCCTGCAACGGACGGCCCGCCCGGGCCACGGTCACTGCGCACCTCCCCGCGGCACCGGCACCTCGCGAACCTCGACCTTCGGCAGGATCTCCTCGATCCGCGCGCGGTCGGGCTCCAGCCAGGGGGGCAGGCGCAGAGAGCCACCGAGCCCCGCCACCGGCTCGTCGCGCGCAAACCCGGGCGGATCGGTCGCCAGCTCGAACAGCACGCCGCCGCGCTCGCGAAAGTAGACCGAGCGGAAGTACTGGCGATCCAGCACCGGGCTCACGCGGAAGCCCTCGCCGGCCAGCTCCTCGTGCCAGGCCACCTGCGTCGCGTCGTCGGGCAGGCGGAAGGCCACGTGATGCACCGTCCCTGCCGCGACATGGCCCCGCGGCGCGTCCGGCCGGGCCACGACGTCGACCCGCGTGCCGGGACCACCGTCTCCCACGGCGAAGCGGAAACGGTCCTTCCCTTCACCGATCGGCCGGAAGCCCATCGCGTCCCGCAGCACCGCCGTGGTGACCTCGGGATTCCACGCGGTGAGCGTGACGCCGTCGAATCCGCGGATCGCCTGCGCCGCCGGCACCGGGCCGCCGGTCCACGGCTCCCGGGTATCTCCGGCGCGCGCCACCAGCTCCAGCGCGAGACCGTCGGGATCCCGCAGACGGATCACCTCTTCGTCGAAACCCGGCCGTAGCCGCGGCGCCTCGGCGTCCACGCCGAGGCGGTCCAGGCGCTCCGCCCACCAGCCGAGCGACCCCTCGGGTACCGAGAAGGCGGTCGCCGTCGCCTGGCCGGCTCCGTGGGTGCCGAGGCGCGCACCGGGCCAGGGGAAGAAGGTGAGGATCGTCCCCGGCGTGCCTTGCTCGTCGCCATAGTAGAAGTGGTAGGTCCCGGGGTCGTCGAAATTGACCGTCTTCTTGACCAGACGGAGTCCCAGGATGCCCGTATAGAAATCGACGTTCGCCTGCGGATCGCGGGCGATCGCCGTGACGTGATGGAGACCTTCGATCGGCTGCTTCATGGCGCTCCCTCCTTTTCGACCCATGCAACAAGAGCGCATTCCCGGGTGTACGCTGGAGGCATGGCCACCCTGCTCGACTTCGCCCGCCGCCGCGGGTTGATCCCCCGCATCTCGGAGACGGAACGCCAGGCTCTGGAGGCCGGCACGGTGTGGGTGGACGGCGAGCTGTTCTCCGGACGCCCGAGCTTCCGGCGATTGCTCGCCGAGCCGTATCCGCAGCTCTCCGCACGCGAACGGGCGTTTCTCGACGGGCCGGTCGAGGTGGTGTGCGGCCTGGTCGACGGCTGGGAGCTGGAACGTACCCGCGAGCTCCCGCCGGAGGTCTGGCGCTATCTCAAGGAACAGCGGTTCTTCGGGCTGGCGATCCCGGAGGCGTATGGCGGCCATGGCTTCTCCGCGCTCGCTCTCTCGACGATCTTCGGCAAGTTGGCCTCGCGCTCGCTCGGGCTCTCGGCGGTCGTGCTCATCCCCAACTCGGTGGGACCGGCCGAGCTGCTGCTCGCCTACGGCACCCCGGCGCAGCGCGATCATCTCCTGCCCCGCCTCGCCCGCGGAGAGGAAATCCCCTGCTTCGCGCTGACCGAGCCCGAAGCCGGCTCGGACGCCGCGTCGATCCGCTCCGAGGGCGTGCTCTGCCGAGACGCTGCGGGCGACCTGGCGATCCGCCTCACCTGGCAGAAGCGCTACATCACCCTGGCCCCGATCGCCACCCTTCTCGGTCTCGCCTTCCGCCTGCGCGATCCCGAAAACCTCCTGGGGCGCGGCGAGGACGTCGGCATCACCGTCGCCCTCGTGCCCACCCATCTGCCGGGCGTGCGCATCGGCGACCGCCACGATCCGCTCGGCGTCCCCTTCCCCAACGGCCCGACCGAGGGCAAGGACGTCCTCGTGCCGGTCGACGCCATCCCCGGCGGTCTCGCGCAGGCCGGCCGCGGCTGGAAGATGCTGATGGAAGCCTTGTCGTCCGGCCGCGCGATCTCGCTGCCCGCCCAGTCGGTGGGCGGCGCCAAGTACGTGGCGCGGGTGGTGGGCGCCTACAGCGTGGTGCGCCGGCAGTTCGGTCTGGAGATCGGCCGTTTCGAAGGGATCGAGGAGCCTCTCGCGCGCATCGCGGGTCTCACCTATCTGATGGACGCCGCGCGCGTCTGGACCTGCGGCGCGGTCGATGCCGGGCACCGGCCCGCGGTCCTCTCGGCGATCTGCAAGTATCAGCAGACCGAGCTGCTGCGCGGCCTGGTGCAGGACGGCATGGACGTCCTGGGCGGCGCCGCCCTCTGCCGTGGCCCGCGCAACCTGCTCGCCGCGGGGCACCTCGGCGCGCCGATCGGGATCACCGTCGAGGGCGCGAACATCCTCACCCGGACGCTGATCATCTTCGGCCAGGGCGCGCTGCGCGGTCATCCCTATGCCCTCGGCGAGGTGCACGCGCTCGAAGACGGCGATGCGCCGGCCCTGCGCCGCGCGCTCTGGAAGCACGCCCGGTTCTTCCTGGGCAACGTCGTCCGCGCCGGCGTCCTCGGTGCCACGCGCGGCCGGCTGGTGCGCGCGCCGGTGCCGGGTCCGGCGGGCCGCGCCTGGCAGAAGATCGCCTGGGCCTCCGCCCGCTTCGCGGTGCTCACCGACCTCGCCCTGCTGGCCCTGGGGAGCCGGCTCAAGCGGCGCCAGAAGCTCGCCGGCCGCTTCGCCGACGTCCTCTCCTGGCTCTATCTGGCCCTCTGCGCGCTGCGCCGGTTCGAAGCCGAAGGCCGGCGGGAGGAGGACCTGCCGCTCCTGCGCTGGAGCGTCGAGTACGCGCTCTCCCGCATCCAGACGGCGTTCGAGGGCATCTTCCGCAACTTCGAAGGCCCCGCCGCCCCCCTCCTGCGCCACTTCGGCGCCTGGTGGTGCCGCACCAATCCGGTGGGCCATCCGCCCTCCGACGCCCTCGGAGCCCAGGCCGCCGCCACGTTGCGCCGTCCCGGAGCCCAGCGGGACCGCCTCACCGCGGACGTCTATCTCCCCACCGATCCCGCGCAAGCCCTCGGCCGCCTGGAGCGCGCCTTCCTCCTGAACACCGCCGAGGGCGCGCCCGAAGACGGCGAGGCGGAGGCGGCGCGGATCGATGCGCTGCAGGTGGACAGCTTCCCGGCCCCCCTCCCCGTCCCTCCCCCGCAAGCGGGAGAGGGCGCCGCCGCCCGCCCGGGATAACCGGTGCGTTTTTGGCGGGTGTTGATTTTTTTGGG
>DIHE01000016.1:0-214 GCA_002420005.1 Holophagales bacterium UBA5704
GTCGGCTCGTCGAACAGGAACAGACGCGGGCGCTCGGCGGCCGGGCGGTCGAGGAAGCTCGCCAGCTTGAGCCGCTGCGCTTCGCCTCCCGAGAGGGTGGAGGTGGACTGGCCCAGGCGCAGATAGCCGAGCCCGACGTCGGTGAGCAGCCCGAGGCGCCGCACCAGCTTCTTGTGGCCGGCGAAGAAGCTCTGCGCGTCGTCCACCGTGAGGT
>DIHE01000016.1:437-680 GCA_002420005.1 Holophagales bacterium UBA5704
CTGCGCGTCGTCCACCGTGAGGTCCAGCGCTTCGGAGATGTTGCGGCCCTGGTGGCGCACGGCGAGGACCTCGGGGCGGAAGCGGTGGCCCTGGCAGATCTCGCAGGGCACCGTGACCGGCGCCATGAACTGCATGTCCACCTCGGTCGTGCCGGTCCCCTCGCACGCCGGGCAGCGTCCGCGCTCGATGTTGAACGAGAAGTGGGCCGGCGTGATGCCACGCACCTTCGCCTCGGAGGTGTC
>DIHE01000016.1:902-1141 GCA_002420005.1 Holophagales bacterium UBA5704
CGCACCTTCGCCTCGGAGGTGTCGGCGAAGATCTTGCGCAGCTCGTCGTAGGCCTTGATGTAGGTGATCGGGTTCGACCGGCTCGACCGCCCCAGCGGGCGCTGGTCCACCAGGGTGACGTCCTCCAGCCCTTCCAGCCCGCGCACCTCGTCGCAGTCGCCGGGCTCTACGTCGACCACGCCGCGCGCCCGCTGATAGGTGCCGTAGAGGACGTTCTCGACCAGCGTCGACTTGCCCGA
>DIHE01000016.1:1348-26661 GCA_002420005.1 Holophagales bacterium UBA5704
GCGGCGTACAGCGTGTCGTTGACCAGCGTGCTCTTGCCCGAGCCCGAGACGCCGGTGACCGCCACCAGGGCACCCAGGGGGAGCTCGACGTCGACGTTCTTCAGGTTATGCGAGCGGGCGCCGCGGATCGTCATGCGCGGCAAGGCTGCGATCTCGCCGTCCAGCGTGTCCCATCCCTGCTCGCGGCGGAACCGCGCCATGTGCCGCCGCGCCGGGGTGGGCGGACGCTCGCGCAGGTACTTGCCGGTGAGCGAGCGCTCGCAGGCCAGGATCGTCTCGATCGGCCCCTCGGCCACCACCTCGCCGCCGTGCTCGCCGGCCGCCGGCCCGAGGTCGATCACGTGGTCGGCGCCGCGGATGAGCGTCCGGTCGTGCTCGACGACGAGCACGGTGTTGCCGCGCTTCGCCAGGTCGCGCAGCAGCAGGAGGAGGCGGTCGCTGTCCTGCGGGTGGAGGCCGATGGTCGGCTCGTCGAGGACATAGAGGGTGCTGGTCAGCCCGGAGCCCAGGGCGGCGGCGAGGTGGATGCGCTGGGTCTCGCCGCCGGAGAGGGTGCGGGCCTGGCGGTCCAGGGTGAGGTAGTCGAGCCCCACCCGGTGGAGGACCTCGACGCGCTCGGTCAGCTCGTCGAGCAGGTGGCCCGCCGTTTCGCGCTGCCGCGGGCTCCATGGTTGCGCGGCGAGCCAGGCGCGCAAGGTCTCGATGCTCATCCCGGTGAGGTCGGGGAGGAGCTTGTCCTGCAGGCGCACGGTGAGCGCCTCGGGTTGCAGGCGGGTGCCGCCGCAGTCCGTGCATGGGTTGTAGGCGCGGTAGCGGGCGAGGAGCACGCGGACGTGGACCTTGTAGGTCTTCGTCTCCAGCCAGCGGAAGAACTCGTCGAGGTTGGTGAAGGCCCCCTTGCCGCTCCAGATCCACGCCCGGTCCTCGGCCGGCAGCTCGCCCCAGGGCACGTCGAGCGGGACCCGCCGCTTCTTCGCCGCGGCGAGGAGACCGTCGTACAGCTCCTCATAGGCCGGCGTGTTCCACGGCGCGATGGGGCGCTCGGTGAGGCTGCGCCGCGGATCGGGGACGACCCGCTCGCGGTCGACGCCGATCACCCGGCCGAACCCCTGGCAGCGCGGGCAGGCACCGAGCGGGGAGTTGAACGAGAAGAGGGCCGGAGTGGGGCGGCGGGCGGTCTCGCCGCACACCGGGCAGGAGAGCTCGCGGCCGAAGTGGCGCACGCCCCCCGGGCCGCGCGCCTCGACCCGGCCGTTGCCGAGGTGCCAGGCCTGCTCCAGGGTGTCGACGATGCGCGCCCGGGCCGCGGCCCGCGCCGGGAACCGGCCGAGGACGAGCGGCAACGGGTCGAGCGCCGCGGGCCAGGTGGCGCCCGGCTCCATGCGCACCACCTCCTCGCCGTCGAGGCGGCGCTGGAACCCCTGGCGGATCAGCTCGCCGAGGGCGTCGTCCGCGGCCCGCTTGTCCTTGCCGCGGGGGCGCGGCAGGCGCACCAGCAGGAGGAACGGATCGCCCGCGGTACCGGCGAGGAGGTCGTCCGCCGCCTCTTCGGGCGTCCAGGTGCGCACCGGCCCATGGCCCTTGGGACAGCTCACCGTGCCCAGATGGGTGTAGAGGAGGCGCAGGACGTCCATCGCCTCGGTGATCGTCCCGACCGTCGAGCGGGCGTTGCGCACCGCGTTCTTGGCCTCCAGGGCGACGGCGGGGAGGATGTTGCGGATGTCGTCCACCGGCGGCCGTTCCATCTGGTTCAGGAACTGCCGGGCATAGGTGGACATCGACTCGACGAACCGCCGTTGCCCTTCGGCGAAGACGGTGTCGAAGGCGAGCGACGACTTGCCGGCGCCCGAGGGACCGGTGACCACCGTCACCGCCCGGTGGGGAATCCGGCAGTCGATCCCTTTGAGATTGTGCGTGCGGGCGCGCTCGACGAGGATGGAGAGGGGCGTAGACATCCGTAGGGTTCGCGAAGCCGTCGGTCACCGGGGGCGGTGAGGCGGTTTCACGTCCGTGCCCTCCTCGGGCAGCACCACGACGCCCCCCTTGCCCTCCTTGGCACCCTTTTCCTGGTCCTCGTCACCGAAGACCCGGCGCAGCCAGCTCTTGAAGGGGTGGCGCTCGCGCCGGGCACGGTCGACGGACTCGGCGGCGCCGGCCTCCACCTCCTCGCCGTCGCGGGCTTCCAAGGCCTCGGCGATCTGCAGATCCCAGTAGCTCTGGTGCTGGTCGCACACCTGGCTGGGGGCGGTCCCCGCGCGGAAGACTTCGTGGACCACGGAGGGACAGTACTCGGTGGCGATCTTCCCGGTCTCCCGGTCGATCGGCACGGTGGTGAGGCCCGACGGCTGGCGGAAGTAGGAAAAGCCGCCGCGCAAGGCCGCCTTGCTCATGAAGCGGTTCCAGATGGGGAGGGCGGCGCGGGCGCCGGACAGGCGCGTGGTGGAGTTGTCGTCGTAGCCCACCCAGACGACCGTGGCCCGCTCGCGGGAAAAGCCGCCGAACCAGCTGTCGCGCCGCTTGTTCGTCGTGCCGGTCTTGCCCGCCACGTCGCCCTGGATGCCCCCCGCTCCGCCGGCCGCGGTGCCGTTCCTCAGCACTCCTTGGAGGAGGGAGGTCACGATGTAGGCGGTCTGTGGCGAGAGCACGGGCTCCGGTGCCGGCAGGGCGACGCCCTGAACCGGCTTGCGGTAGCGGTCGAGGACGGCGGTGAGCCCATGGACCGGCGCGCGGACTCCCTGGGCGGCGAGGGTGCCGTAGACGCCGGCCAGCTCGACCGGTGTGGTTTCGAAGGCACCCAGGGCCACCGAGGGGAAGGGATCGATCTTCGCCGAAATCCCCATCTTGTGGGCGAGGGCCACGACCTTCTCCATGCCCACCTGCTGGCCGAGGCGGGCGGTGGCCGGGTTGTAGCTGTGCTCGATCGCCCGCCGCACGGTGACCAGGCCGTGGAAGCTGCCGTCGTCGTTCTTGGGGCTCCAAACCAGCCCGGCCTTGGTGATGGTCAGCGGCGTGTCTTCGAGCATCGTCGCCGGGGTCACCCGGCCGGTCTCGAAGGCGGCGGCATAGACCACCGGCTTGAAGGCGCTCCCCGGCTGGCGCAGCGCCTGCCCGGCGCGGTCGAACTGGCTCTGCGAGTAGTCGCGTCCGCCCACGTAGGCGAGGATGCCGCCGGTCTGCGGATCGACCGAGACCAGGGCCGCCTGCAGCGGGCCCGCGCCTTCATGACCTTTCTGATAGCCCTTCTCGGCCGCGTCGAGCCCGAAGGCAACGGCCTCGACGGCTGCCTGCTGGCTGCGCCAGTCGAGGGTGGAGAACAGGGCATGCCCGGTGTCGGCCAGCACCTCGATGCCGAAGCGCTTCTGCGCCTCGACCGCCATGGCGTCGGCGAAATACGGAGCACGCCGCCGCACCACCGGCTCGGGGGCGGTGCTCACCGGCCGCGCCAAGGCCTGGTCGATCCGTGCGCCGGGGACGAGCTCCAGCTTGCGCATCCGCTCCAGCACCCAGTCGCGCCGTTCCTTCGACTTCGCCGGGTGGTTGGTCGGCGAGTAGGCGGCGGGTGCGCGGATCATGCCGGCGAGAGTCGCGGCCTCGGCGAGGTCGAGCTGTGCCGGGTCCTTGCCGAAATAGGCGCGCGACGCGGCGCCCATCCCCATCAAGGAGACGCCGTTGCTGCCGCCCAGGTAGATCTCGTTGAGATAAGCCTCGAGGATCTGCTCCTTGCCATAGCGCGCTTCGAGCAGAAGGGCGAGGACCAGCTCCTGCGCTTTCCGCCCCACGGTGCGCTCGTGGCTCAGGTAGAGATTCTTGACGAGCTGCTGCGTCAGCGTGCTGCCGCCCTGGCGGATGCCGCCGCCCCGCAGGTTGACCCACAAGGCGCGCAGGACCCCGGAGACCGAGACGCCGTTGTGCTGGAAGAACGTGTCGTCTTCGGCGGCGATCACGGCCTTGACCAGGTCCGGAGAGACCTTGTCGAGATCGACCGGCCGGCGCTCCTGATGGTCCTCCCCATAGTAGGAAGCGAGCAGCGGCGGCTCCAGCGAGACCGTCTCCGCCTCCCGGCCGGAGAGGCGCAGCGTCGCGATCCGGCTGCCGTTCCAGCTCGCCTCCACCAGACCGTTCCCGGTGCCTCCGTCGGGCAGCGGGAAGTTGCGCAACTGGATGGTGATGGAATCCTGCCCTTCGCGGTAGCGGCCCGGCGGCAAGGCGGCCGCGCCTGGCTCCGCGCGGTATCCCTCGTTGTTCAGGTCCTCGATCAGCCGCTCGCGCGCAAAAGGCTTCCCCTGGACCAGGGTCGGCGTCAGGCCGTACAGACGGGAGGGCTGACGGAAGGTGAGGTCGTCGAACTGGCTCGACAGGCGCCAGAACGGCCGGAACACGAACACCGCCAGGGCGATCAGCAGGACCGCACCGGCGCTCCACAGAATCCGCCGCCGGAGCCGGCGGCGGGGATCGACAGGCGGTTTGTCCTTGCTACGGTCTTTCGGCATCGGAGGGGTCCTTCTGCAAAACGCGGTCCACCTCGGTTCGTTCTCCCGGCATCGTCACGTCCATCCGCTTCTGGCGGGCCAACGATACGGCAGGGGCGGGCCGGTGTACAGCAGGGATCTCCTGCGGCTCCTGGATCTCACCAGACCGCGCCGGCGAAGTGCTCCTGGATGCGGGCGTCGCGGGTGATGAGGGGCGCTTCGTGGAGCAGGGCGGTGGCGACCAGGAGCCGGTCGAAGGGATCGCGCGTCCAGGCGAGAGGCATCGCCAGCGGGATGAGGCGATCCAGCGGATCGGCGGTGACCGTCACCCCGTAGTCTCCGGTCAGGGTGCCCAGGATCTGCTCCGGCTCGACCTTGAGCTTGCCGACCTCCCGCAGGTAGCCCAGCTCCAGGCGCACCAGCGGGGAGAGATGGAGAAGGCCCCGTTCGAGCAGCTCGCGCGAGGCGGTGCCGAACAGCTCGCCGCGGCCCTCCCACAGGAAGACCGCGGCGTGGGTGTCGAGGAACGCCTTCATCCTTCGGCGCTCCATTCGTGGTCCCAGTGGGTGGCGACCAGCTCGTCCGGGCTGCAGGCCAGGGCCTCCCGCCGCGGCAGGTCCTCCAGTCGCAACCGCCGCCCCTCGGCGGGGACCAGCAGAAGGGTCTGCGAGCCCCGGATGATCTCCTGGGGGATGCCGGAGCGCAGCACGTCGTCCAGCACCCGGTAGATGTCGTTGCGCAGCTCTGTGGGTGTCATCGGTTTTCTCATCGTCCGGCCCTCCCGCTGACGTACGTCCCTAGTTTAAGACGTACGCTCACGGAGCGCAAGCACCATTGCCGCGGGGCCGGATGTCTCCTTCCCTCCCCTAGAAAGTCGGAAACCGACCCCCAACTCTTGCACGTCTCCGTCAACTTTCTTGAGATTCCTCGCCGCGGGCCGGGAATCTCCCGCTCCGCTCTGCCGTTGGAGAGGGGCGGAGCCGCGGTCCAGCGGCGTCCCTCTTTCCTGGTAAAATCCGCCACCTTATGATCGCCGTCTCCGACCTCGGTAAATCCTTCGGCCCCCAGACCCTGTTCGAGGGGGTGTCGATCCAGTTCAACCCCGGCAACCGCTACGGCCTCGTCGGGGCCAACGGCTCGGGCAAGTCCACGTTCCTCCGCATGCTGATCGGCGACGAGCTGCCCAGCGAGGGGACGATCAACCTCCCCAAGCGCCTGAAGCTCGGCGTCCTCCAGCAGGATCACTACCGCTATGAGCAGATGCCCATCCTGGAAGTTGCGATGATGGGCAACCACGACGTCTGGGAGGCGATGGTCGAGAAGGACCGCCTGCTCGCCGACGCGGACAAGGAGTTCGACGCCGACCGCTACGCCGAGCTGGAGGACCTGATTCTGCGCCACGACGGCTACACCCTGGAGGCGCGCGCCGGGGAGATCCTGGAAGGCCTCGGCATCCCGACCGAGGTGCACCGGAACCCGATGTCGACCCTCTCGGGCGGCTTCAAGCTGCGCGTCCTCCTCGCCCAGGTCCTCGCCTCCGAGCCGGACGCCCTGCTCCTCGACGAGCCGACGAACCACCTGGACATCCTGTCGATCCGCTGGCTCGAACGGTTCATGACCGAGAGCTTCAAAGGGCTTGCGGTGGTGATCTCCCACGACCACCGCTTCCTCGACAACATCTGCACCCACATCGTCGACGTGGACTACGAGACGATTCTGCTCTACCCGGGCAACTACACCGCCTTCATCACCGCCAAGGGCACGAACCGCGACCGCAAAGAAGCCGAGATCGAGAAGCGCGAGGCGGAGATCGCCAAACACAAAGAGTTCATCGACCGCTTCAAGGCCAAGGCCACCAAGGCGCGCCAGGCTCAGAGCAAGGTCAAGATGATGGAGAAGATCGTCATCGAGCGGCTGCCGCAGACCTCGCGCCGCTACCCGACCTTCAAGTTCAAGCAGGGGCGGCCGAGCGGGCGCCAGGTGCTGGAGGTCGAGGGGATCTCGAAGTCGTACGGCGACAAGCAGGTGCTGAACGGTGTCTCGCTCCAGGTGCAGCGCGGCGACCGCCTCGCGATCATCGGCCCCAACGGCATCGGCAAGTCGACCCTGCTGAAGATCGCCATGGGCGAGGTGGAGGCCGACACCGGCACGATCAACTGGGGGTATGAGACGCACCGCGGCTACTTCTCGCAGGACCACTCCGAGGTCGAGAAGGGGAGCAAGCAGTCGGTCGAGGCATGGCTCTGGCAGTACGTCCCCACCGAGGTCATCGGCTTCGTGCGCGGCAACCTGGGGATGGTCCTGTTCTCGGGCGACGACGTGAAGAAGGGGGTCGGCAGCCTGTCGGGCGGCGAGTCGGCCCGGCTGGTCTTCTGCAAGCTCTCGGTGACCAAGCCGAACGTCCTCATCCTCGACGAGCCGACGAACCACCTCGACCTGGAGGCCATCGAGGCCCTGGTGGAAGGTCTCAAGGCCTACGACGGCACGCTGATCTTCGTCTCCCACGACCGCTGGTTCGTGTCCCAGCTCGCCAACCGCATCCTGGAGATCTCGCCGCGGGGCATCAACGACTTCCCGGGCACCTACGAGGAGTATCTGGAGCGCCTGGGCGACGACCACCTGGACGCCGACGCGGTCCTGCGCATGCGCCGCGAGCAGAAGAAGAAGGCCGCGGCGGCCGCCAAAGGCACCGGCGGCGCGCCCGCGGTCGACGACAAGCAGCGCCAGAAGCAGCTCAAGGACCTGACCAAGAAGCGCGACGAGATCACCGCGGCGGTGGAGAAAGCCGAGTCGCGCATCAACGCCATCAACGAGCTGTTCTGCGATCCCACCTTCTTCGACCGCACCGCAGCGGGCGAGGTCAAGAAGCTCGAAAACGAGCAGAAGACCCTCTCCGGCCGGGTGGAAGAGCTGATGGCCGAGTGGGAGGCGATCGAAGGGCAGATCAGCGAGCTGGGGTAGGGAGGGCAATGGGCCAAGAGAGTTTCGTCGTTTCGCGGTGCCCGACCTGCGGGAGCCCGGCCATCAAGAAGGTGCGCGGAGGATGGTCGGGTACGTACCACGGGGAGACCTATGCCGTGAAAGCACTGGAGTATTACTCTTGCCCAGATTGCCACGAGAAAGTCTATCCCCCCGAGGCGATGCGGAAGATCCAGCGGGCTTCGCCAGCCTATGCAAGTCAGGCGGCGCGGCAGCTAAAACGGGTGGCGGCGGGTCGCTGAAGGCGCGCTGAGGCCGATGTCCAATCGGAACCTTGCCCCGGCGGAGATCGCCCATCGGAGCGCTCTCTACGCGGCACTCCTGCTGTTTCAGTCGGGCGAGCTTTCCGCGGGCGCCGCTGCAGAGCTCGCCGAGGACGACCGGTTCACCTTCTCCGCGGAGTGCCGGAGGCTCGGCATTCCCTTTGGTGGACTACCCGGTCGAGGACCTGGGCGCCGAGCTGGCCGCCTTGCGGCCGAAGGCCTGAATGCTGGTCGGCGCGCGGAACCTGCCGGCGGAACGTGGCAGGCAGGATCACCCTTGGCCCCAGAGGTGCCGTATGCGCCCCCTGGGAGCGCTGGCGTCTCGCCGGCTTTCAAGAAAACGGGCCGAAGGCCGGCCCTTGCTCGGTCGAGTTCCTGCGGGTCCCCGATCCCTCGCTCCCTCGCTCCCGGGAGCAGAGCCCGCTCTGTGCCCCTTAAATTAAAGCGGCAGATCAGGCCGCGCGGAGCGGATGTTCAGAAGGAGTTCCTCCTGTAGCCCACGGGAGACCGTCTCAGTGAGAAGGCGGATCACGAGGTCTGAATAGGAGAGAGGGGGCGAGGTAACTGGTGCCGACTCGCCAAGAGTGTCGAACCAGAGAACCCGGGCCTCGGCCTCGTTGAATTCGCGTAAAATAAGTCGCCGCAGGTCCTGCCTGTTCCACTTGGGAGCCATGGTGGTTGGCCGGAGCTGAGGGGCTGGCCGGTCGGTGGCGTGGGCCGCTGGAGCCACTGCCGACCGAGGTGCCCGCAGTGCGTCGAGGAGAGCCTTGAGGCCCTGCTTATAATCCACCCGGAAGTCGGCATACCGGAGGTCACCGATCAGAAATGGTAGACGCACGTCGCGTTCGATCAGGACCGGAAGGACTCTGCCTCCCTTTTCGCTTAACACTTGTGTCAGTTTGGCTCTGAGCTCGGTCTGCACCCATTGAGATTGGATGGAGGCCTGGGACAGCACGACCACGACGTCAGCGCTCTCTTCCAGTCCTCGAGAGACCCCCTCGATCATGGAGTCGCCCACCGCCAACTCGAGGCGATCGATCCAGATTCGAATGCCCGCTTGCTCCAGGTCCTGTGCCAACTTCTCCACGAAATGGGAATCCTGGTGGCTGTAGCTGATGAAGACGCGCCGGGTGCTCTCTGGCGCGGAGCCCGTGAGATCCTGTTGCATAGTGGTCTCCTGAGGCTGGCTGTAGTCGCGGTGCACGAGATCGTGGCGGTTCCCTTCAAGCGTACTTGATCCCAGTGGCCTTTGCCGGCCGTCGCGGGCCTTGGCTATTGCCATTCCTCCAGAGAGGAGGATGAGGCCCAGGAGGCCTGCTTCCCCCGGCAATCCCCACTGGAGGAGGTCGAACGCATCGAGCACAAAGGGGCCGGCAAGGATCAGAAGGGCCAGCGCCGCAGCGATCATAGCTGGCCACCACGAGACTTGGCGCCTTGGGGCGAGCTTGCGGCGAATCACCACGAACCCGAAGGGCCACCAGATGTTCAGACCGAGAAGGGCGGTGGTACCCACGAAAGGTAAGTTGATCGTCTTGAGCCCATTCCCGAGCAACCCCCAGGCAATAGTAACGAGAAGGGTGCTTCCAAGAAAGGTCAGGAGTGCAAGGAAGAGCGGTTTGGCCAGTCCATGGAGACCCAGGGCCGGCTGATCCCTCTCGCATGGGCGGAGCTTCAGTTGGATGATGGCGACCATCAGAGAACCGGCGAGGAGAAGGGCTACGAACACGATCCAGGACTCTTCGTCCCAGGGGACGATCGGTTGAAGGATGCCGATTTCCTTTAGTAGAGGAACCTTCGCGCCGTCAGTCAGAACCAGGGCGCTCGTGCCCCCCAGGGAAGCAAAAGGCTTTATTTGGAACACGAGCTCACTGTCGGTTTGTGAAGCGAGAGAACAGGAAACGCCATTCTGTTGCTGACAACCTTCACCCAGGAGGCTTGCGGAAGTGACCTCCGCAAGCCCTTGGCCGACGATCGTGACGGTGGCTGGCTTGTCCCGATAGCGGCGGATCCAGGGCGGCTCAACCGCAACAATAGAAACAGCGGGGGGGGTTTTTACCTCGATGGTGCCGGCGTTGTAGCCTTGAGCATCTCCGCGGCGGAAAAGGAGGAGATCGAACTGGCCGGCGGACAGGTTGGGGGCGACATCGGCTGCGAGCTTCAATAAGTGTTCAGTTTTAGTGACTTGCCGCAGTCTGAACTTGTCAGACATCTCCCCAGTGCCAAGCCTCTGCAGGGCGACCCATTCCCAGGTATCAGAGATTTGGATGGAAAGCTCGATTTTTTCTTTCCGCCTGTTGAAAAGCTGTTTCTTGTTCACCTCTACGAATGTCTTGAATGCCCGAACCTCCAGTGATCTGCATTCACTCTCAGGCCACTCGGCAGGGAACTTCACGCAGAGATCGTAACGCCCAGGAGGAATTGCGGCTGGCAGGCGAACGGATTCGAGATTTCCCCAGACGCTATACCCAACGCGGATGAGCGGTGAAAGGCCTGTAGCGCGGCTGGTCAGGGAGACTTCGGTACCAACGAGGTCGTCCCACTGAACCTCGACCCGCTGGCCGAGCTCGGAAGCGACCTGGGGTGGCATAACGGTGAACCTGGATCGTGGTTTCATTGGAGCTGCGGCGACGAGAAAGAGGAGAATTGCCGCCGAAATGCGTAGGACGATGCCCTGGGCAGGCCGCCAACGGCGGGCCGTCTTGGCTGCGAGGTCGAAGCTGCTGGTTCGAGGCATAGCTGGGACACTCCCGGTCGGCCGGAGCATGACATGATACTGTAGGTAAGGCTCTCGTATGGTAGGGAGCCGGGATGATACCGTGATGACCGAGGACTATCTGGAGGCCCTGGCCCGGCAGGCCGACCGCGCGGCCTTTGACCGCGTGCTGGCCCAGGTACCTGTCGGGCCACCCGATCCCTGGGACCGGTGGGAGTCGGAGGACCTGGAGAGCTCGCCCCGACAGCGAAGCTGAGAGCCAGACTGCCCACCGCATCGGCGCGCGCAGCCACCCCCCAGAGTTCGGCGGCCACCCCCCAGACTTCGGTGGTCAGCCCCCAGACTTCGGCGGCCACCCCCCAGAGCTCGGCGGCCACCCCCACGGCTCGGTGGTCACCCCCCAGAGCTCGGCGGTCACCCCCCAACTCTGGGGCGTCACCCCCCAGACTTCAGTGGCCACGCCCCAACCTTGGGGCATCACCCCCCAAGCTTGGGGCATGGCCGCCGAAGCGAGCGCAGGCCCCGCGCAACTCTGGGGCATGGCCCCCCAACTCTGGGGCGTGGCCGCTGAAGCTTGCGCGGTCACCGCGTCACTGTGGGGGGTGGCCGCTGAAACGAGCGTGTTGACCGCGCAACTCTGGGGCGTGCCCGCTGCAAAGAGCGCGTTGACCGCGTAGCTCAGGGGCGTGACCGCTGAAAGGCTGGTGCCCGGCACAACACGGGCCTGGCCGTATAATCGGCAGCCAGTGGCGAGAGTCCCTCCGGGCCTCCCGATCCCTGGGGCCGCCGGGAGGCGAAGGAGGTTCCATGAGCACGTCCATCGAGCACACCGTCGCCGGGCACTTCACCGGCAAGGCGCCGGCCGTACGGGCGATCTATGACCGGATTCTCGCCGCGGCGCGCGAGATGGGGACGGTGGAGGAGGAGGCGAAGAAGACCTCCATCCATCTCGTCCACACGACCGCCTTCGCCGGGATCGCGACGCGGAAGGAGGCCTTGATCCTCACCCTCAAGTCCTCCCGGGACATCGCGAGCCCCCGCGTCACCAAGCACGAGCAGGCGTCCGCGAACCGCTGGCATCTCGAGGTCAAGCTCTCGGCTCCCGAGGAGGTCGACGCCGAGCTTTGCGGCTGGCTCGCGGCGGCGTTCGCCCTGCAACGGACGGTTTAGAGGAGCACAGACATGTCCACTCGTTGGATCAAAGGATTCGCCGCGGTCACCGCCGGCCTCGCCGGCAGCACGGTGGCGGCGGTGGCGATCGGCAATCTGGTGTGGAAGCGGGGGACGGCGCGCGCCGTCCGGCGCCTCGCGGCCGATGGTGCGGACGCGGGGCCGGAGATCTTCACGCGCGACCTCCTCAAGGGGCTGCCGGAGCCGGTCGTCCGCTACTTCGAGCACGTCCTCACCCCGGGCCAGCGGCTGCTGCGCGGCGCCCGCATCGAGCAGACGGGGACGTTCCGCGGCGGGCTCGACGAGCCGTGGAGCCCGTTCAAGGCGACCCAGCACTTCGCCGCGCATCCCCCGGGGTTCGTGTGGGATGCGTCGATCCGCCTCGCTCCGCTCCTCACCGTGCGGGTGCGCGACAGCTACATCGGCGGCACCGGCGCGATGCAGGGCAAGATCGCGGCGCTCGTCCCGGTGGTCGCGCAGAGCGGAGGCGAGGAGCTGAAGGCCGGCGCGCTCCACCGCCTGCTGGCCGAGATGGCCTGGCTGCCCACCGCCCTGCTGCCGGGGCGCGGGGTGAGCTGGAGCCCGATCGACGACTCCTCGGCGCGGGCCACGCTCACCGACGAGGGCACCTCGGTGTGGCTCGACGTCCAGTTCAGCCGCAAGGGAGAGATCGTGCGCGTCTCGACCCCCGAGAGGTTCCGCGACGTGGACGGCACACCGGTCCCGACCCCGTGGTCGGGCTCCTTCTGGTCCTACGAAGAGGTGGACGGCATGCGGGTGCCCACCGAGGGCGAGGTGGAATGGACCCTGCCCGAGGGGCGGCTGGCCTACTGGCGGGGACGGCTGGTCGACTTCGCCTACGATTTCGGCGGATAGTCCCCGTCCGTCCCTCGGCGCGGCTACAATCGACGCCAGGAGGACCGTTCATGGTCAAGAGCACATTGCATCGTCGTCTCCTGCTCGCCGTCTCGCTCGGAGCTCTCGCGATCTCCGCGGTTCCTGCCTCGGCGCAGGTGACCGGCAGCCTGTTGGTGACGGTGATGGCACCGCCGGCGCAGCCGGCTCCCAACGTGCCGGTCAAGCTGCTTCTGGCCGGCTCACCGAACACCCACCAGGAGGTCACCGACAAGGCCGGCCAGGCCCGGTTTTCCGACCTCGAAGGGGGCGTCTACACGGCGACGGTGTCTCTCGACGGCTACTCGCCGGTCACCTGCCCGGGTGTCCGCATCGTCGGCACCAAACGGGAGGTCGTCATCCACCTCAACCCGGCCGGCGAAGAGCGGCCGTCGTCGTGCAAGCTGGCGGAAGCCGGCTGAGCTTGGCGGAGCCCATATGGAGTCGATCACCCGCAGACGTTTTCTCGGTTGGGGCGCGGCCGGTGCAGCCATGGCCTGGGCGGGGGGCTCGCTGGCTTCCCGCCTGTGGGCGGCGGACGGCGGCACGGCCCGTTTCAAGGCGCGGCCGGGCAAGCCCACGAAGCCGGCAAAGATCGGGCTGCACGAGCTCGGTCTCGCCAAGGGCAAGGACGGTGTGCTCTCGGTGCCGCCGGGGTACACCCCGGGCAAGCCGGTGCCCCTGATCTTCATGCTGCATGGCGCTCTCGGCCGCTACGACACCTACAACGAGATCTGCAAGATCGCGGCGCAGGAGGGCATCGCGATGGTGACACCGGACGCCCGCAACCAGACCTGGGATCTCATCCGTGGCGGCTTCGGGCCGGACATCGAATTCCTCGAACGGGCACTGGCCTACACCTTCGACCACGTGGCGATCGATCCCAGGCGGATCGGTCTGGCGGGGTTCTCGGACGGCGCCAGCTATGCGTTGTCCGTCGGCCTGGCCAACGGGGATCTGTTCTCGCATGTGATGGCGTTCTCGCCCGGCTTCATGGCGCCGCCGAGCCGCACCGGCAAGCCGAAGATTTTCGTGAGCCACGGCAAGCAGGATGAGATTTTGTCATTCGCAGGCACCCGGGACCGCATCCTCCCCCAACTCAGGAGCTGGGGGTACGAGGCGACGTTCCGGGAGCTCCCGGGTGGGCACAGGCTCGACCCGGACGTGATCCGCGAAGCGTTCCGCTGGATGATCAAGTAGGCGGGCGCCAGCCCAGCGCCGGATCGGCGGTGCGCTCCAGCCACCGCCGCAGCCGCGCCTCCAGGTCCCGGCGGATCGCCGCTGCTTGCGGCGCATCGAACAGGTTCTTCTCCTCCAGGGGGTCGGCGACCAGGTCGTACAGCTCGGCGCGGCGCGCCGGATCTTTCCAGACGATCAGCTTGTGGTGCGGGGTGCGGACCATGCGGTAGGTCTCCTTGCCCCAGCGCTCGCTCGTCTCGTCGGCCCAGGTGGTGAAGGCGTCCTCCAGGCCGGTGTGGCGGTCGCGGCGGATGGCGGCCACCAGGTCCCGCCCGGGCCAGGCCGCGGGAGGAGCGATCCCGGCGAGCTGGACCAGGGTCGGCGGCAGATCCAGCGTCGAGGCCGCCAGGTCCGCCGGCCCGGCGAGGTCCTTGAAGCGAGGCGACCAGAGGATCATCGGGACGCGCACCGAGCCCTCGTACGGCACCACCTTGCCGTGCGTTCCCGTCGCTCCCATCCCTTTCTGTCCCATCAGGAAGCCGTTGTCCCCGGCGAACACGACGACGGTCGACTCCGCGAGCCCGGCCTCGGTGAGCGCGGCGAGCACGCGGCCGATCTGGCGGTCGAGGTCGCTCACCGCCTCGGCATAGTGGAGCCAGTCGCCGGAGGGAATGTTGCGCGGGAATCCCGGGGGCAGGAGGTCCTCTTTCTTTTTCCCGGCGTAGAGCTTCTGCGATTCGGGCGAGTTGGGCTCCAGGGGAACGTGCGGCGCGGTGAAGGCCAGCCAGAGAAAGAACGGTTTCTCGCCGCGCTGCGGGTCGCGGAGGAAGGCGATGGCGTCGTCGGCGAAGATCTGCTGGGCGTAGCCTTCGATCCTGGCCAGCTCCCGGCTGCGTCCGCGCGCGAGCTCCGGATCGCGATAGTCGGCGCCGCCGCCGGGGAGCCAGGTGCGCACATCGGTGAAGCCGGTGAGCCAGGGCTCGGCGTCCAGGTGCCATTTGCCGACCAGGACGGTGCGATAGCCGGCATCGCGCAGCAGGTTGGCGACGGTGGGCTGGCCGGACCAGGCATCCGGCCGCGCCACCTCGGGCCGCTGGGCCAGGTTGGCCAGGGCACCATGTTGGTGGACGGCGAGGCCGGTCAGCAGCGTCGCGCGCACCGGATGGCACTGCGCGACGTGCGTCGTCGCCTGCCGGAAGTACACGCCCTCGGCCGCCAGCCGGTCGAGCACCGGGGTCAGGATCGCGGGGTTGCCCGCGGCCCCCAGGGCATCCCAGCGGTGGTCGTCCGAGGTGATGAAGAGGAGGTTCGGCTGTGCGGCGGCGGAGGCGGCGAGGAGGAGGGGGGCCAGGAGGACGGCGAGGCGGCGTGTCATGCGGTTCATGTTCGCCTTTACGCAGCCGGGATGACAAGCGTCGCATCGTGGTCCCAGGCCCTCCTTCACGTCCCGCTTGGGATATCCTGGGGCACCCTGGTGGAGAGAGGGACGACCGCACGACCATGCCGACACAGACCTTCATCGAATCCGAGGCTCTCCACGCCGAGCGCCGGGCGCTCTGCCGGGTGGTGGGGGAGCTGGCGGCGCAGGGGTGGTGCCAGGGGACGGGGGGCAACTTCAGCGTCACCCTGGACCGCGAGCCGTTGCGCCTGCTGATCACCCGTTCCGGCGTCCACAAGCGGCACCTCGCACCGGAGCACCTGATGGTCCTCGGTCCCGGCGGCCGGCCCGCCGAAGGGGAGACCGGGCGGCCGTCCGCCGAGGCTCTCCTCCATGTGGAGATCGTCGCGGCGACCGGGGCGGGCTCCGTGCTCCACGTCCATTCCGTGGCCAACACGCTCCTCGGCGAGCATTTCGCGGCGCACGGCGGCTTTCTGCTGCGCGGCTACGAGATGCTCAAGGGGCTGGAGGGAGTCACCACCCACGAGACCGACATCTTCGTGCCGGTGCTCCGCAACTCGCAGGACATGCCGGCCCTGGCGGCCGAGGTGGCCGCCCTGCTCGGGGACCGGCCCGGGCTGCATGGCTTTCTCCTGGCCGGCCACGGCCTGTATGCTTGGGGTGCGAGCCTCGACCAGGCGCACCGCCACGTCGAGATCTTCGAGTTTCTTTTCGAATGCGCGGCTCGCAGGACGAGCTTCGAGCCCTTCACGGGCGTGTGATTTCGTAGAAAGAAGGAGGTTTCCCGTATGGCGACGGTGACTCTGCGCGACGAACAGCGGGTCCTGGCCGACGCGGCCGAGATCTCGGATTTCCTGGCTCCTTTCGGCATCTGGTACCGCCGTTTCGAAGGGACCGATGCGCTCCCTGAAAACCCCTCCGACCAGGAGATCCTGGACGCCTACGCCGAGCCCATCGAGCAGCTCAAGGCCGAGGGCGGTTATGTGACCGCCGACGTGATCAACGTGAAGCCGGAGACTCCGGGGCTCGATGCCATGCTGAACAAGTTCAGCCGCGAGCATTATCACGACGAGGACGAGGTCCGCTTCATCGTCCACGGCCGCGGCCTGTTCCACATCCATCCTCCGGAAGGGCCGGTGTTCAGCATCGAGGTCGCCAAGGGGGACATGATCCGCGTGCCGCGCGGGACGCACCACTGGTTCGACCTCTGCGCGGATCGCACCATCCGTGCCGTCCGGCTGTTCCAGGACGTCTCCGGCTGGACGCCGCACTACACCGAGAGCGGGGTGGACGCCGGCTACCAGCCGCTCTGCTTCGGACCGTCCTACCTGCCGGCCGCGTCGCTGTGAGCGGCCTCCCGGTGGGCGTCCGCGCGGTGTTGACCGACATCGAAGGGACCACGACGCCGCTCTCCTTCGTCCACGACGTGCTCTTCCCCTATGCCCGTCGGCGCCTCGACGCCGCCTGCGCTTCCGGGGAGGAGCGCTTCGCCGAGGCGCTCGGCCTGCTCCGCGCGGAGCACCAGCTGGAAAAGGGCGACCTCGCCGGTTTCGGGGACGGCGCTCCCTATGCCCATGCCTTGATGGACCGCGACCGCAAGTCGACCGGGCTCAAGATGCTCCAGGGCCTCCTCTGGGAGGAGGGCTATCGCACCGGCGACCTGCAGGGGCAGGTCTACCCCGACGTGGCCGCTGCGCTGGCCGCCTGGAAGGAGCGGGGGATTCGGGTGCGCATCTTCTCTTCGGGCAGCGTCCTCGCCCAGAAGCTCCTCTTCGGCTACAGCGACCAGGGGGATCTGCTGCCCTTCTTCGAGGGCTTCCACGACACCGCGACCGGCGCCAAGCAGAGCCCGGCCGCCTACCACGCCATCGCCGCCGCCTTCGACCTGCCGCCGCACGAGATCCTCTTCCTGAGCGACATCGTCGCCGAGCTCGACGCCGCCCGCGAGGCCGGGATGCAGACCGGCCTCTTCGTGCGTCCCGGCAACCGCCCCGCCGATCCGGGGTCGCATGCGGTCTACCAGAGCTTCACGGAGCTTCTCTGAGGAGGGCGACACGTGTGGTACAGGGTTGAGCTGAAAAACTTCCGGAGCATCGAGAGCGTCGCGGTCGATCTCGCTCCCTTCACCGTCCTCGTCGGGCCGAACGGCAGCGGGAAGTCGAATTTTGCCGATGCGCTTGTCTTCGTTCGCGAGGTGGCGACGGACGCGGCGACCGCGCTGCAGCGCCGGGGCGGCATCACCGGCGTCCGCCGCTGGAGCCGGACCAAACCCTATGACGTATCGCTCTCGCTCGCCGCCAGCCGGACCCGGGCCGGCCTGGAGTCCGATTTCTCCAAGCATCAGGTGAGCATCAAAAGCGGAAGGGAAGGAAGCTGGCAGTTCCACAAGGAGGTCTTCGAAGTCCGACGTGACGGTGCCTTGGAGTTGTCGATCCTTCGGGAGGGCCAGAAACTCAAGGTCGATCCGCCGCAAGATCTGTTCGGGCCGGAGGACCTGATCCCGACGACCAGCGTTGTGGTCTTCGCCCGCCACCTCATGGCCGCTCGCTCCGGCCCGGCTCTACCCAGAGTGCGCAGGCTTCGCCTCAGCCCGGAGCTGATGCGGGAACCGCAGGTGTCCAGCAACGAATTTCGCCTGGAAGAGTCGGGAAAGAATATCGCCGTCGCGTTGAGTCGTCTGCAAACGAGGCAGAAGCGCCGGCCCATCGTTGAGCCAATGGCCCAGATCATTCCCGGTCTGCTCGACATCTCCACGGTGCAGGTCGGCCGTTATCTCACCCTGCAATTCGTGCAGATGCAAAGAGGCCAGAAAGCAGAGCTCCTGGCCACCGAGATGTCCGAGGGCGCCCTGCGTGCACTCGGGATCGTCGTTGCCGCCCATCAGATGGCGCGCGGTGAGCTGCTCATCGTGGAGGAGCCGGAGGTTCACATCCACCCGGGTGCCGCCAACCTGATCTTCGAGATCCTGAAAGACGCGGCTGCGAAGGGCGCCGTCCTCGTCACCACCCATAGCCCGGAGCTTCTCGACGCCGCCCGCGACGAAGAGATCCTCGTCTGCGACTACCGCGACGGCGTGACGAGCCTCGGCCCTCTGGCCTCGGAGCAGAGAGAGCTGGTGCGCAGCGGGTTGTTCAAGGTCTCGGAGCTGATGCGTTCCGAGCCACTGAGGATTGAAGGCAGCCGACCCGCCACGATCGACCCGGGCACCCTGTGATGAAGCGCTTGGTGTGTATTGTGGAAGGGAAGGGCGAGGTTGCGGCAATTCCCAATCTCTGCGCGCGCATTCTCAAGCACGTCGGTTCCACCGCCTGGGTGGTCGACCGCGATCCGATCCGGCAGTCGAGGAGCAGTCTGGTGGGCGACGGGCTTCGTCGTGCCCTGGAGCTGGCCGTGCGGCGGCCGGCCGATGCCGTCCTGGTGCTTTGCGACGCGGACGACGACTGTGCCGCCACCTGGGGGCCGCAGGCCTCGACGCTGGTCTCCGAACGGATGGCGGGAGCCGGCGTCATGGCCGTACGGGAGTACGAGGGCTGGCTGCTGCACAACCAGGACCCCCTGGAGCTGAGCCGGCTGACGAAGAGGTCGCCGGAAGAGATCCGGGACGCCAAGGGGTATCTGGGTAAGCTTGTGCCCGGCTACAAACCGACGGCCCATCAACTGCAACAGACCCGGCTTCTGGACATCGAACGAGTGGCTTCAAGGTCTCAGAGCTTCTGCAAGCTGGTGCGCGCGATCGCAGGTCTTTGTGGGGCATCGTACCAGCGTCCTTCGACCTGACCCGAGGAGAATCCCATGCCGCCGAAAAGAACGAGCCTTGCGCTTCTGCTGCTCGCCTTCCTGACCCTGCCGGTGCCGTCCGCGGCCCTCGATCTCCAGGGCGTCCGGATGGTCGATCTGTCCTATCCCTTCGACGACAAGACCCTCTACTGGCCGACGTCGACGACGTCGTTCCAGCTCGACCGGCTGGCCTACGGCAAGACCCCGGGTGGGTACTTCTATTCCTCCAATGCGATCAGCACACCGGAGCACGGCGGCACCCACCTGGATGCGCCGATCCATTTCGCCGAGGGAAAAAGGACGGCCGACCAGATTCCGCTGGAGCAGCTCATCGCCCCCGCGGTGGTCCTCGACGTGGCGGCGAAGGCGGCTGCCGATCCGGATTACCGATTGACGCTCGACGACGTGCGGGCCTGGGAGGCGGCGCATGGCGCCATTCCGGGTGGAGCGATCGTTCTCCTGCGCACCGGCTGGGGCGCGCGGTGGCCGGATCGCAAGCGGTACCTGGGCGATGACAAGCCGGGCGACGCCTCGAACCTCCACTTTCCGTCCTATGGCGCCGAGGCGGCCCGCTTGTTGGTCGAGGAGCGCAAGGTGGGCGTGCTCGGGGTGGACACCGCGAGCATCGATCATGGCCCGTCGAAGGACTTCATCGTGCACCAGATCGCCAACGGTGCGAACGTGCCCGGTCTCGAAAACGTCGCCCATCTGGAGGAGCTGCCTCCCACCGGCGCCTGGGTGATCGCCCTGCCGATGAAGATCGCGGGCGGCTCCGGCGGCCCGGTGCGTATCGTGGCTCTGGTGCCTCAACCGTGAGGTGGCGCGCAGCTCTGCTGCTCGCCGGGTCTCTGTGGACCACCGTGCCCGGTCTGGCGGAGGCGGGTGAAGCGGCGCCCCGCCTCGTCCTGACGCCCTGCCGCCTCCCCGGCGTTCCGGACATGGCCCGCTGCGGCACCTACGAGGTTTTCGAGAACCGCGAAACCCGGGCCGGACGCAAGATCGCGCTCCGCGTGGCGGTCCTGCCGGCTCTGGGGCCGGAGCGGCTGCCGGATCCCATCCTGTTCTTCGATGGCGGGCCGGGCGAGCCTTCGGTCTCCGATGCGGCGTGGCATGAGGAGACCCTCAAGCCGCTGCGCCGGCGGCGGGACATCGTGCTCATCGATGCCCGGGGCACCGGCGGCTCGGGAGCGCTCGACTGTGCAGAGACGGCGGCGGCGAAGCTGCAGGGGTATCTGGACGACTTTCTTCCCCTCGACCAGGTGCGCGCCTGCCGGGAGCTTCTCCAGAGGCGGGCAGACCTGACCCAGTACACGACCGAGCGGATGGTGGACGACAAGGCCGAGGTGGCGGCGGCTCTGGGCTACGACGCCTTGAACCTGATGGGGACCTCCTATGGCACCCGCGCCGTCCTCGTCTTTCTCCGCCGCCATCCCGGGAAGGCCCGTACGGCGACGATCGTCGGCGTCCTGCCCACCGACGCCAGGGTGCCGCTGCCGGCGGCGCGCAACGCGCAAAGGGCGTTCGAGGCGCTCGTGGCCGCCTGTGAGCGCGAGGCCGCCTGCGCCTCCGGCTTCCCGGACCTGCGCGGTGATCTGGCCGAGGTATTGCGGCAGGTGGAGGAGAAGGCGGTGGAGGTCGCGGCCACCGATCCGGACACCGAGCGGGAGGTGGCCTTGACGCTGACGCGGGAGGGTGTGGCGCAGACCGTGCGCTACCTGCTGTACGGAGATTTCGGTCTCGCCCGCCTCCCCTGGGTGCTCCACAGCGCGGCGCGCGGCGACTTTCGGCCGATGGGAGAGATGGCGCTCCTCTTCGGCGCGACGGCGACCGGCGGCTCCCGGGGCCTCTACCTCTCGGTGACCTGCGCCGAGGACGTGGCGTTCATCCGCCCGGAGGACATCCCCGCGGCGGCCGCCGGGACCTTCCTGGGAGACTTCCGCGTCCGCCGGCAGATCGACGCCTGCAAGGAGTGGCCGGCGGCGCGGCTCGATCCGGCGTTTCGCCAGCACGTCGTGTCCGACGTGCCGGTCCTCGCCCTCGCCGGAGAGCATGACGTGACCACGCCGCCGGAGGACGCCGCGCGGGTGGTCCGCCACCTGTCACGAGGCCGCCTGGTCGTCGTGCCCCACCGTTCGCACGGCGTCCTCGGTGGCGAGGGCACGGCCTGCGTGGTGGACGTGATCGATCAATTTCTCGCGGCCGGCTCGGCGGAGCGGCTGGACACCGCCTGCATCGAGCGGATACCGCCGGTGCCGTTCCTCACCGCACGAAGTCGATGAACCCCCGCCCGATGTCCACGCTGTCGAGGCGCACGCGCACGCGGTCTCCCACGTCGAGCCCGTGGAAGCCGCGCTCGAGGCGGCCT
The DNA here is from genome assembly GCA_002420005.1 of Holophagales bacterium UBA5704. Taxonomy (GTDB): domain Bacteria; phylum Acidobacteriota; class Thermoanaerobaculia; order Multivoradales; family UBA5704; genus UBA5704. Next base: position 22,557 of record DIHE01000016.1, read on the forward strand.
TCGACGGAGGGGTGGAAGATGCGCACCCAGGTGCCTTTGTCCGAGGCGCCGGTGACGACGCCTTCGAACCAGTCGCCGCGGCGCGACTGGAGGAGCATCGCCGCGGCGGATTTGCGGACCAGCCGTTCGACCTTGTTCGCTTCGTCTTCCCGCTTGGTGCAGTGCCGGGCGATCTCTTCCAGCTCGGCGGGATCGTAGGGCGAGGGCCGGCCGGCGAGGGCGGCTTTGAGGAGACGCTGCATCACGAGGTCGGGGTAGCGCCGGTTCGGGGCGGTCGAATGGGTGTAGTCGGACGCGGCGAGGCCGAAGTGCCCGGGGGCCGGGCGGCCGGGGACGTCCACCGTGTATTCACCGGAGCCGAGGAGCTTGACCACGGAGAGTGAAAGCTCCGGGAAGCCCTTCGGATCGGCGGCGCGGCGCTTCTCCAGGAAGGCGTTGAGCGCCGCCGGGCTGGGCTCGGCCGGGAGCTTCTCGCCCGCGGCGGCGGCGAGGTCCACGATGCGCGGCCAGCGCGCGGGGGATTGCACCATGCGCCGCAGGGACGGCAGGCCGCGCTCTTCGAGGAAGGTGGCGGTGACGCCGTTGGTGGCGATCATCACGTCTTCGATGAGCTCCTTGGCGCGGTCCTTCTCGTCTTCGGCGAGGTCGGTCAAGACGCCGTCCTGGAAGACCGGGCGGGACTCGATCGTCTCCAGGTGGAGCGCGCCGCGCTCGTGGCGGTGCTTGCGCAGGCGGGTGGTCACCGCGTCGTGCAGCCGCAGCTGCTCGCCGATGCGGCCGCCCGGCATCTCGCCCGAGCCCTCCAGCCAGGCACCCACCACGCGGTAGACGAGCCGCTGCTGGTTGCGCACCCAGGCGCGCAGGATCTGGGACTCCTTGATCAGGCCGTTTTCGTCGACCGTCATGTCCACCACCACGGCGAGACGGTCTTCGCCTTCGTGGAGGGAGGTCAGACCCTCGGACAGCTCCGGTGGGAGCATGGGGAAGGTCCCGGCGGCGGTGTAGATCGAGGTCGTGTTGTGCCAGGCCCGCCGGTCGATCGAGGTGTCCGGCCGGACCAGCGCGGAGACGTCGGCGATCGCCACCCGCAGGCGGACGTCGCCGTCGCGCTCGCCCTCGGCCACCGAGAGCTGGTCCAGATCGCGGGTGTCCGCGTTGTCGATCGAGAACCAGAAGAGGTCGCGCAAGTCGGTGACGTAGGCTCCGTCTTCGTCTTCGGCGTTGCCGGGGAAGCCCTGGACGATCCGCCGCACCTCCTCGCGCGCCTTGGCGGGGAAGTCGGGCTCGAAGTCGCGGGCGATCAGGGCGCGGCGGGCGATGGTGTCGAGGTCGGCCATGGAGTCTCCTTAGAGGAAGTATCCCATGACGTCGAGCACGACGTGGACGCCGGCGGTGGAGCTCTGGAGCGCGAGGGTGCCGCTGCCCGAGGAGGCGAGGGGGACGACCGCGTTGTTCGAGAGGATCTGGCCGGCGGCGAAGGTGATCGAGGCGGTGGCGGTGGGCTCGCCGTCACCGGGGAAGAGGCGGACGTAGCCCGCGCCGGGCGGGCCCACCACGGTGAGGTTCACCGCCAGTGCCTTGGCTCCCGCCGGCAGCCCGCAGAGGCCGCCCGTCGCGAGGACGCGCGGCACGGTGGCGGGCAGCGCCGGGCCGCCGGTGGCACTGAAGCCGGCGCGGGTGTCGAGCAGCCGGCAAGGCCCCAGGGTGTAGAAGTCGAGCGGCCCGGCCGCGGCGGCGGCGGTGGGCTTCCAGCCGCGCTGGACGACCTCGAAGTCCGACGCCTTGAGCGAGGCGAAGGCGGGATTGAGCTCGTCGTTGTTCCAGCGGGTGTCATAGACCCCCTGGATGTACATGTCGCTGCCGTTGTCCGCCACGATGAGGCCGTAGGTCTTCATCGCCTGGAAGATCTTCTGGATGTAGGGCAGGTACCCCGAGATGTCCTTGCCCGCCTTGAGCCGTAGGCGAGCGCCCAGGGGCAGGGCGTTGGCGTTGCCGCTGGTGGTCGCATCGTGGGAGGCCGGGAAGACGTAGCCGCGGGTGAAATCCACGGTGAAACGGAAGGCGTGGCGGATCGGGTCGGGGCCGAAGACCTCGTCGTAGCGGACGAGACCGGGGAGGATGGCGAGGCCGGCGGCGTCGGCGGAGGTCCAGGTCTCGGGCCGGCGGGCGTTCGAGTCGAGGGAGAAGATGGCCCCCGATCCCCCTTCCCAGCGGTTCAGCGCCGCGTTCCAGTGGGTGTGGTAGATCTCGTAGAGGATGCGGTTGTCGCGGTCCACGATCAGCATGTGCCGGTCGCCGCTGTTCGCGTTCTGCCCCGACTGGCCCCCTTCGATCCACTTCGTCTGGGTCTTCGCCTCCGGCGGGATGGGATAGCCCGGCGGCCGGCCCGGGAAGCCGTCGTCGCTCTGGTCGCCGAACTCCATCCAGGTGACCGGCACCAGCGGCTGGGTCGAGGAGACGCTGATGTAGGGCATGCCGTAGATCCCCGGCGGATTGCCGGTGTCGTCGCCGCCGAAGTCCGGATGCAGGCCGGTGGTGCCGCCGATGAAGCTGATGAAGTTGGCGGAGTTGGCGTCGAGCGGCGCGGCGCTGACGTTGACGTTCCACCAGTTGTCCGCCGGAAACAGCGGCAGCGGCGCCGGCAACGGGCCATTCCGCACCGCCTGGGCGAGGCCGGGAGAGGGAAGGCCGGCGAGCGCGGCGCAAGCGAGCACGAGCGCGATGATCCGCCCCGGGAGCGGCTGAGAGTTCGCCATCTCGATCTCCTTTGAAGGTATGCACAACTCGCTACGAGTATAGCCCAGGGCGGGAAAGGGCCGGCCCTGGCGGGCGGGGAGAGGACCACCATAGACTAAGGCGCGATGGCGACGCCCGAGACCTCTGCGCACGACCTGGACGACGTCCGCTCCGAGCTGCGGCGGCTGGGGTATCTTCATCATGGGTTCGAGCGGTACCTGCTGCAGGACGCGCTGCGTCCGCAGCGGCCCTGGCCGACGTTGTTGCGGCTGGCTCTCAAGGTGGGTCTGCCGGCCGGTCTGGTGCTCGCCTTGCCGCTCGCCCTCGGGCTGGTGATGGGCAATACGGTGGCCGAGCCCGACCCGTTCGCGGTCGCCCTCGATACGCTGGTTCTCTTCCTGCACCTGTTTCTGCCGCTGTCGGCGGCGGTGGGCCTGGGCTTTCTGGCGCTCGGCGGGATCGTCTTGGCGCTTCTCCGCGTCTCGCATGTGAAGCGGATCGAGCGGCTGTCGTTCGCGGTCTCCCTGGTCGCCGGGGCTTTCGGGCTGGTGCTGGCGATCCGGGGGCTGCGCGAGCTGCTGGCGGAGAGCCGGCTGCCGCTGCTGCTCACCTTGGGAATCGCGGCGCCGTTCGCCATCTATCTGCTGATCAAGCTGGTGGACCAGGGTCTGCTGACCCTCGCCATCCGCTTCACGGACGCGGCGCCGCACGGCCGGCTGTTCTCGCGGCGATGGCTCGGCTGGACGCTCCTCGGGGCGGCGCTGGTCCTGACCTTGCCGGCGGTTCTCACCGCGCGCCGCGAGGTGCCGCCGGCGCCGGTCTCGCTGCCGGTGGCTCCGGGGGACCGGGTGCTGCTGCTCGGCCTCGACGGCGTGCTGCCCGAGGAGCTGGACTACCTCCTGGCCCTGGGGGACCTGCCACACCTGGAGAGCCTGGTGCAGGGAGGCGGAATGTGGAGCTATGGGCGGCGCGACGAGCCGCCGGCGTCGTTCTGGACGACCATCGCGACCGGAGTGCCCGGCCCGGACCACGGTGTTGCGGCGCTCGACAGCTTCCGGCCGCTCGGGGTGCGGACGCCGCTCGCCCGCAACGGCCCGCTGCGCGGCTGGTGGGCCGGCGTCGAGGTACCGCTCGGGCTCGCCGAGTACCGCCCGCTCCTGGCCAACCGGCGCGATGCGTTCACGGTGTGGGAGCTCGCCTCGCGGGGCGGCGCACCGGTGGTGGCGGTGAACTGGTGGGCCACCTTCCCGGCGGAGGAGCTGCCCGGTCTGGTGGTGGCGCACGGCGCCTGGCAGCTTCTTCAGGAGAAGAGCGAAGGCGCGGCGGCCCCGGCCGTCGCCCGGCCGGCGCTCGCGGCGCTCGCCCGGGC
>DIHE01000178.1:0-1870 GCA_002420005.1 Holophagales bacterium UBA5704
CGGATTCCCAGCCGTTGCTGCGCGCGGCGCAGCGCGCGGCGCTCCTGCACGCCTGTGGCGGCCGGGAGGGCTGGGTGCCCGCGGATCGCTCGATCCCGGCCTGGTTCGAGGCACAGGTGCGCCGTGCGCCGTCCTCGGTGGCGCTGGTCTTCGGCGAGGGCGTGCTGACCTACGCGGAGCTGAACGGGCGGGCGAACCATCTGGCGCGGGTCCTGCGGGCGGAGGGCGTCGGGGTGGGGACGCTGGTGGGTGTGTGCGCGGAGCGCTCCGCGGAGATGCTGGTGGGCCTGCTGGGGATCTTGAAGGCGGGCGGGGCCTACGTGCCGCTGGACCCGGAATACCCGGAAGCCCGCTTGTCGGCGATGCTGGACGACTGCGGGGTGGCGGTGGTTCTGACGGCGGGCGGCCTGGCGGGCCTGGGTTGCTTCGCGGGCCGTCGCACGCTGGATCTGGAGGTGGCGGGGGCGGCGGGTCCGGATCTCGCGTCGGCGGAGCCTCCGGTCGGGCCGGGGGATCTGGCGTATGTCATCTACACCTCGGGCTCGACGGGCCGTCCGAAGGGCGTGATGGTGGAGCACCGCAGCGTGGTGCGCCTGGTGGTGGGCTCCGACTTCGTACCGTTGGACGGCGGCACGGTGATGTTGCAGGCCTCTTCGGCCTCGTTCGATGCGGCGACGTTGGAGATCTGGGGCGCGCTGCTCAACGGTGGGCGCCTGGTGCTGTATCCGGAGCGGGTGCCGGAGGTGGGGCGGCTGAACGAGGTTCTGTCGCAGCACGGGGTCAACACGATGTGGTTGACCGCGGGCCTGTTCGAGCAGTGGAGCCATCAGCTGCCGGCGTCGTGCTCGCTGCGCCGGGTGTTGACGGGGGGCGACGTGGTCGATCCGCAGGCGGTGGCGCGTGTGCAGTCCGGTCTCGCCGGGGTCGAGGTGATCAACGGGTACGGTCCGACGGAGAACACGACGTTCACCACCTGCCATGCGATCCCGCGGGACCACGACCCGCGGCGTCCCCTGCCGCTGGGCCGTCCGATCCGGGGCACGGGGGTGTACCTGCTGCAGCCGGGAGGGGAGCCGGCGCCTCCCGGCGCGGTGGGCGAGATCCACGCCCTGGGGGAAGGGTTGTCGCGCGGCTATCTGGGGCGTCCGGACCTGACGGCGGAGAAGTTCGTGGCGGACCCTCATGCGGTGGAAGGAGGCTCGCGCCTGTACCGGACGGGGGACCTGGGGCGCCTGCGGCCGGACGGGACGCTGGAGTTTCTGGGGCGCATGGATGCGCAGCTGAAGCTGCGCGGTTTCCGGGTGGAGCCGGGAGAGATCGAGGCGCAGCTGCTGTCGCAGCCGGCGGTGCGCGAGGCGGTGGTGGTGGTGCGGGGCGGCGGCGGCCTGGAGAAGCGGCTGGTGGGCTATGTGGTGCCGTCGCAGAGCGTGGACGCCTCGTCGTTCGTGGCCGAGCTGCGGAGCTTCCTGCGGCGCGTCCTGCCGGACTACATGGTTCCTTCGGCGCTCGTGGTCCTGGAATCCCTGCCGTTGACGAAGAACGGGAAGGTGGATCGCGGCGCCCTGCCGGCTCCGGAGGAAGGGAGCTATGGGCGGGGAACGTACGTGGCGCCGCGCACGGAGCTGGAGCGCCGGCTGTGCGCGATCTGGGAGGAGCTGCTGGGGGTGGAGGGGGTGGGGATCGACGACAGCTTCTTCGACCTGGGAGGTCATTCCCTGCTGGCGACCCGCCTGGTGAGCCGGGTGCGCTCGGTGCTGGGTCGCGAGCTTCCCTTGCGGGCGCTGTTCGAGCACCCGACGGTGGGTGAGCTGTGCGAGCGGTTGCCGGAGCTGAGCGGCGGCTGGGTGCTGCCGCCGATCGCCGTGCAGGC
>DIHE01000178.1:2157-2579 GCA_002420005.1 Holophagales bacterium UBA5704
TTCTCGCGCGCGCTGGGGACGATCGTGGCGCGCCATGAGTCTTTGCGGACGGTCTTCCGGGAGGTGGAGGGGCGGGTGGTGCAGGTGATCCAGGAGAGCTCGGGTTTTTCTCTCGGCGAGGAGGATCTGAGCGGCCTGCCGCCGGAGGAACGGGAGCGGGAGGTGCGCCGCCGGGCCCTGGCGGACGCGCGCCGGCCGTTCGACCTGAGCCGCGACCGGATGCTGCGGGCGAGCCTGCTCAAGCTGGCGGACGACGAGCACGTCGTGCTTCTCAACATGCATCACATCGCCTCGGACGGCTGGTCGATGGGCCTGCTGCGGCGGGAGCTGGGAGCGCTCTACGCGGCGTACCGGGCCGGCGCGGAGAATCCGTTGCCGCCGCTCCCCGTGCAGTACGCCGACTATGCGTGCTGGCAGCGGGA
>DIHE01000019.1 GCA_002420005.1 Holophagales bacterium UBA5704
AGGCAGTCGCGATCGAGCGGGCCGCGGAGGAGGAACAGCATCGGGATCGTCGACGCCACGGAGCGCGCCTCGGCCTCGCGCCCGGCCCAGAACCTCTCCTGGGCGAAGGAGAGGGGAGGCGGCTCGCTCCTCTCCTGCCGGAAGGAGGTGAGGGTGAGGGGCTCCGGGGCACCCTCCGGACGCCGCCGCCGCTCGACCTCGGCCGCCAGGGAGGCGAGGGTGGGCGCCTCGAAGAGGGTCCGCAAGGGAAGCTCGATGCGGAACACCTCGCGCAGGCGCGAGACCACCTGGGCTCCCGAGAGCGAGTGCCCGCCGAGCTGGAAGAAGTTGTCTTCCGGCCCGATCCGCGGCGTCCCGAGGACCTCCGACCAGAGACCCGCCACGATCTCCTCGACCGGCGTGCGCAGGGCGCGCGCCTCCCCGGCCGTGGCGGGGAGCGCCGGCGCGCGCCGGGCCAGCTCCCGGCGGTCGATCTTGCCGTTCGGGGTGCGTGGCAGAGCCTCCAGGAAGTCGAACACCGCCGGGACCATGTAGGCGGGAAGGCGCTGCCAGAGATGGTCGTGCAAAGGGGCCGGCTCGGCAGGGCCGGCCGCCGCCGGCACGACGTGGGCCACCAGCCCGGCGCCGCCCGGCAGGTCCTGGCGCAGCAGCACCGCGGCCTCCCGCACCGCCGGATGGCGCGCCAGCTCCGCCTCGATCTCGTCCAGCTCGATCCGGAAGCCCCGCAGCTTGACCTGAAGATCCGACCGGCCGGCGAACGCCACCTCGCCATCCGGCAGGTGGCGTCCCAGGTCTCCCGTGCGGTAGATCCGGTCCCCCTCCTCTGCGGTGAAGGGATTGTGCCGGAACCGCTCCGCGGTCAACGCCGCATCGCCGAGGTATCCGCGGGCGAGGTGCGGGCTGCGCACCACGATCTCGCCGAGCTCGCCGATCCCCGCCGGCCGCCCTTGGCGGTTGATCACCAGGAACTGCGATCCCGCGAAGCCCCGCCCCAGCGGCAGCACCTGGCGCGCCCGCTCCGCCGAGACCGCGGCCCCGTCCTGCGACACCCGGTGGAAGGCCAGCGCCCGCTGGGTCTCCGTCGCGCCATAGAGGTTGAAGCAGGTCACCGCGGGAGCCAGGGCGCGCAGACGGGCCACGTCCTGGTACGTCAGCGCCTCGCCGATCAGGATCGCGCGGCGCAGGCCGGGGACCACCACCCCGGTCCCTGCCGCGGCGAGGAGCTGGCTGAGGGCGGGGGTCAGGTGGGCGACCGTCACCCCCTCGCGGAGCAGCCATTGCGCCAGCCGCCCGGCGATCCCGAAGTCGGCCGGGTCCGGCACGGCGATCGTGGCGCCCAGGAAGAGCGGCGTGAAGATGTCGCGCTGGAGCGGGTCGTGCGCCAGCCCGGAGAGCAGGGAGAAGCGGTCGGACGCTCCCAGGCCGAGCTCCCGGCAGTAGACCGGGAGGAAATGGGACAGCGCGCCATGGAGCCCCAGGATGCCCTTGGGTCCGCCGGTCGAGCCGGAGGTGAAGCCGATGCAGGCCGCGTCGTGGGGACCGACGGCCACCCGCGGCGCGTCCGCTGCGAACGCCGCGACACACTCCAGGGAGGCGCCGCCTCCGGCGGGCAACTCCAGGCAGGGGCAGCCGGCCGCGTCCAACGCGGAACAGATCGCCTCGGGCGGCGCTCCGGCCGCCTGGAGGGCGATCCAGGCCCGCGGCGCGGCGAGCCGCAGCATCTCGGCCAGCCGCGGCGCCGGATAGGCCGGATCGAGGATCGCGAAGACCCCGCCGGCCGCCAGCACGCCGAGGACGGCCTGCACGAGCGGCGCGCTGCGGTGGGCGTAGATCGCCACCGGATCTCCCGGCCGCACCCCCTGGGCCGCGAGCCAGCCCGCCACTCCCCGGCTGCCCGCGAGAAGGTCGCCGTAGCTCCAGGCTCCGTCGGTGCCGAGGACCGCGGGCCGCCCGGGCGCGCGCCCGGCCTGCGCCGCGAACAGCTCGTGAACGCCCCCGATCCAACCGGCGTCGAGGGGCACCGTGGGATCGGGCAGCACCGCGGCTGCCGCGGCGGTCACCAGCGACAAGCCTTCGACCGCGTCGTCCGGCCGTTCGACGGCCTGCTCCAGCAGGCTCTCGAGCTGCGCCAGCAGGTCGGCGATGCGCGCCTCGGCGAAGAGGTCCGCGTTGTAGACCAGGTTGCAGCGCACGCAGCCGCCTTCTTCGGCGAGGTAGAAGGTGAGGTCGAATTTCGACGGCGCCTCGGCCGGCGTCCGCATCCGCACGTCGAGCCCCGGCAGGGAGAGATCGGCCGGCGGCAGGCTCAGCAGGTTGACCAACACCTGGAACAGCGGCGGCCGGGAGAGGTCGCGATCGAGGCGCAGGCGGGCCAGCACGGCCTCGAAGGGAACGTTCTGGTGCGCATAGGCTTCGAGGGTGACCGTGCGCACCCGCGCCACCAGCTCCCGGAAGCCCGGCGTGCCCGACAGATCGGTGCGCAGGGCCAGGGTGTTCAGGAAGCAGCCGATCAGCCCCTCGGTCTCGACCCGCGAGCGGCCGGCGACGGGAGCGCCCACGATCACGTCCGGCTCGCCGCTGTGGCGCGAGAGCAGCGCCTGCACCGCCGCGAGGAGGGTCATGAACAGCGTCGCCCCCGCGCCGCGGCCGAAGCGGTGGAGGCGCGCGGTGAGCTCCGGCGCCAGGACGAGCTGCCGCCGCCCGCCCCGGAAGGTCTGAACCGCCGGCCGCGGCCGGTCGGCCGGCAGCTCGGCGACCGAGATCTCGCCGCCCAGCCGGCTCTCCCAGTAGGCGAGCTCCGCCTCGATCTTGCCGGCGAGCTCGGCGCGCTGCCAGGCGGCGAAGTCGGCATATTGGACCGCCGGCTCCGGCAGCGGCGACGGGCGCCCCGCGCGGCCGGCGCCGTAGAGGACGCCCAACTCGCGCAGCAGGACGCCGAACGACCAGCCGTCGGCGATCGTGTGGTGGAGGTTCAGCAGGAAGCGGTGGCGTTCCGGGGCGAGGCGGACGAGGAGCACCGTGGCGAG
>DIHE01000142.1 GCA_002420005.1 Holophagales bacterium UBA5704
CCACCCTCCCGCCCTCCGTAGTTGGCTGTCCAGGGGCTCAACGTCCACTCCCAGACGTTGCCGTGCACGTCATACAGACCCCAGGGGTTGGCCGGCTTCTCGCCCACCCGGTGGGTTCGGTTGTCTGAATTGGCGTCGTACCAGCCCACCGCCGCCAGATCTTCCTCCTTGCCGCCGCTCCAGTACCTGCTCTGCGTTCCAGCACGGCAGGCGTACTCCCATTCCTCCTCGGTGGGCAGTCGGGCGCCGCGGGCCCAGGGGAAGGAGGCGGCCAGCCACCGGCAGAAGGTGACCGCCGCGAACCATGTGACACCCACCACGGGGTGGTGAGCCTCCTTCTTCCAACCAGGCTCATGCTCCGGGTCGAACGCCGCGTACTGCGCGCGGGTCACGGTCACCGCGCCACACCGGAACGGCGACGCAAGGGCCACTTCATGGCGGGGACGTTCGTCGTCGTACCCCTCACCCTCCGGGCTCCCCACCCGGAACCTCCCGGCCGGGATCTCGCGCCAAAGAGGGACCCGGCCATCCAGAGGCGTCTCGATCCACTGGAACAGCTCCTCCGGCGGCGGCGGGATGTGATCGAAGAACCGGGCCAGGAGAGCCGCGGACTCGGCGGTATGCTCGGGAGACCGGCGGCCGACGTCTCGGGTGGCGGAGTCGAGAAAGTAGAGGTCGTTGCCGTTGCGGGTCCGGCGGCGGAGCTGGTCGATCACGGCGAGGGCGCGGCGAGGCTCGCCGATCAGCTCCGGCAGGCGGCGGTAGACCTCGGCTCTCTCTTCCCATTTCTCGCTGAGGGCGAGGACCTCGCGGACGGTCTCGGCGCGCAAGCTCTGGGCGGTCGCGAGGGCACGGAGACCCAGGGGACGGTTCTCCTGGACCAGGGCCTTCACCAGATCGTCCGGGTCTTCGACTCGGCCGGCGAGGAGGGCGAAGGGCTCGGCCCAGCGGCTCAGGTCCTCCTCCGCGGTGATCGCCTTCGCCCGGGCGAGCACGGCGGCGCGGCCCCCGGTTCCTTGGAGCTGGCCGTGCAGGCTTTCGGCGGTCAAGGCCTCGCGGAACGTGCGGTGCCAGAAGCGCCAGTCGGCGTCCGGCCCGTCGTGGGGACCGAGGATGCCGGTCTTCTTGGCAAGCTCCTCCAGGAAGACTCGCAGGTGGTCCCGCCACCGGCCCACCCGCTCGAGCTTGTCGCGCAGGGCGTCCATCTCGGGCCGGTAGAGGCGGTCTTCCAGACTGGAGACGGGCTCGGCGTCACGGTTGTCCTCGGTCATTCCGAAGGCGAGGCGGGAGAGCAGGGGCCGGACGGTGTCCTTGCGATCCATCGGCACCGCCTCGAGGTCGCGGTGCTTGCCTTCGAGGAGGAGGTCGAAGACCTGGTCGTAGAGGCGGGTGCGGTTGCGATCCGGCGCGACGTCCTGCTCGAAGAGGAGGGCCATCAAGGTGAGATAGAGAGGGTTGCCAGCCAGCTCTTCGAGCTCCGGGGCGTCGAGGGCCTGGAGGGCACGGTCGGCGCGGGCCGGGTCCGGCGTGCCCGTGGCGCGGCCGAACCAGCGGGCGAGGAGCTCGCGGCGGCGCAGATGGTCCAGGGGGAGAAGCTCCACCTCGCGAAAGCCGCTCCCCGGGGCACGGTAGCCGATCGGCCGGCTGGTCACGACGAGCGGGGTCTCGGGCCAGCGGACGGCGAGATCGCGCAGGAGCTGCTCGGCCTCGTCCCGGGTCTCCTTGGACACCTCGTCCAGGCCGTCGAGGAGCAGGAGGAGCCGGCCGGCCCGCCCGGCGCGGTCCAGGGCTTCCGCCAGGCCCTGCGCCGGATGCCCGGCCCGTTCGAGGCGGCGGACCACCCGGTCGAGCAGAGAGGCGCGGTCGCGCAGGAGCCGGGGCAGCGACTCGAAGAGGGGAATCCAGGGCCGGTCGTCCTGCCGCGCCAGGGTGGACGCCAGGTGCCGCAGCAGGGTGGTCTTGCCGGCGCCCGGGTCGCCGAGCACCACCCAGCGGCCGGTGGTCCACGGGTGCGCGGTGCGGTCGAGAGCCAGAAGGTCGCCGAGCGTCGGTGCCTGGTCGAGGCGGGCCGGAGCGAGATCGGCCGTCCGGCGCAGCTCGGGACGCAGGGCGAGCGGGACGTAGACGCGGTCGAGCAGGGTGAGCGCCACCTGCTCCTGCAGAGGCACCAGATGCTCATGGTCGGTGGCGACGCAGCCGAGCCAGGTGGAGAGCAGGCTGCGGTCGGGGCTCTCGGCGTGGCGGGCCGCCAGCTCGGCGCGCAGCGGAGCGAGCGCCGCGACGCGCTCCGACTCGTCCTCTCCGAAGACCTCTTCGAGAGTGTCGAGGATGCGCAACGCCGCGGTGACCGGCTCCTCCTGGCCGCTCGCCCAGACCAGGGCGGCCGAGGCGGCACAGGCCCAGGAGTCCTGGCCTTCGAAGCGGCCGGGCTCGAGGCGAAGACCTTGCGCCACGGCGAGCCGCGTCACCTTCTTCGCCAGGACCGGCGTGAGCCACTCGACGAGTTGGGAGCGCAGGGCGCGATCGAGCCTCCCGGCCGGTGGCGAGGGGATCTCGATCCCGGCCGGCAAGACCGGCAGAGCGCGGCCGTCGGGGTGGCCCTGGAGACCGGCGACGAGCTTCTGCAGCTCCTTCCGGTAGCGGTCCTCGTCCGCTTGCCGGAAGTCCAGATACTGGATCTGGCCGAGGAACGGAGGGAGGGGGACATCGACGAGATGGACGAGATGGAGCCGGCCGTCGTGCCAGTCGGAGCGGCCGGCGATGAAGCTCCGCCACTCGTCCGCGACGCGCGGCGAGGCGAGGGCTTCCGGGGTGGCGACCAGGATCAGCTGCTCGCTGCGGTCGAGGCCGGTTTGGAGCTGGCCCACCCAGGAGCGCCCGCTTGCGAGATCCACTTCGTCGAGAAAGACCTTCCCCGGCCGGCCGGCCGCGGCCAGGCAGCGTTCCAGGTTCTCCTGGAGAGCCTTCACCCACACCTGGTCGCGGTGGGCGTAGCTGAGGAAGGCGGTGTAGCGGTCGGCCATGGGGTGGGGTTCACCACGAAAGAGTCTAGCAGAGCGCCTTGTGCCGCGGCAGAAAAGGCCCGTGCGCCCGAGGCCCTCCCCCCCTTGGCCCTCCCCCGCCCTTCTGCTATCCTTACCAGCCGCTTGGCGGCCGGAGAGCCCTCGAACCGGGGACGACCCCGCCGAGGTCCCGAAGCCGACCGAGGGGGGCCGGTTCGCCCGTATCTTCCGGTGCATCGCGAGCCGGCCGAAGCGCAACACCGCCGCCGCGAGGGCCGACACCACCGCCGGCATGGGCAACACCCCCCAACCGGCGCCCATCACGATCCTCCCGGTGGGCCACACCGCGGGATGGCCGGGCAACACCACTCTCGCGGCGCGCAACACCACTTCCACAACGCGCAACACGATTCCCGCGCCGCGCAACACGACGAGCGCGATGTGCAACGCCATCTTCCCTTGGGTCCTCACCACTTTCGCGGCGCGGGTGATGCACGTCGCGGTGCGGGTGTTGCGCTCAGGCTTCCGTTTGACGGCCGAGCGAAGGATGCCGGCCGCCCTCCCGGGTTTTGAGGACCACGTCCCCGTCGACGAGAAGCCGGTGCAGAGCGCGGCGGAGAGAAGCGCGCTCCGGCCGCCGGCCGAGCGCTGCGCCGGCTTTCGCGCCGGTGAACCGCTCGGGCAGATCGGGAAGGGCTTCGCGCACGTCTGCCTCGAGATGGATCAGAAACTCCCGGGGCCGGGAGCGAGCCGGAGGCGGGACCGCCTCGCAAAGAGCTGAGGCCTGCACCGGCGCAGCCGGCGCGGCGAAGCCCTCCCCGGACTGGCGCATCCAGACGAAGACGAGGGCGCAGACCTGCGCCTGGCGCGCCGCCTCCCGCCATTGGAAGCCGGCACGGAGCTGTTCGTCGAGCCGGCTCTTGTGTTGCGCGCATTGTTCGTGCTCAGGTTGCCGGCAACATATCGCGCGCCACCGCCGTTGCGGACGAGAGCCGTTGGGCGGCTCGCGCACTGCTGCGGGCGACCGGGAGGTCGAGGAGTGGCGGCAAAGGGCGCTAGACGAGGCGGAGACGCTGGCCGAGCTGGGAGTGGAGGAGGACGACGACTGCCTGCCCGCAAAGCTCCGCGCTTTCGAAAGCGGCCCGATCGTCCGCAGCGTGCAGGGGCCTCGCGTGCCGCTCGCGCGGCACCGGCTGGTTCTCTGCAGCGGAGCGGCTCCCGAGGTGGCGGTGGTGCTCTATCGCGTCGGTCAGCTGGATCTGGAGCCCGTGCTCCTCGCCTCGATCTTGAAGCGCTGGCGGGAAGCCGCCGGCGCGGAGCTCGCGGAATGCACGGCAGACACCCTGACCCTGATCCTCCCGCAGCCGCTCGAAGACGACGCCGGGGTCCGCCGTTCGGCCCTGGAGATCTACGCCGTGAATCCAGCCCTCGAAGACGCCCGCCACATCCTCGGCATGGCCGCCTCGCGGCGCTGGTCGTTCCGGTGGGACTGACGCCCCCCGGACATCGGCTAGGATGGCGAGAAGAGAGAAACGGAGGTCATCCCCATGCTCCATCACAAAATGGCGATCCTCGTCGGCGGCGGCCCCGCGCCGGGGATCAACAGCGTCATCAGTGCCGCCACCATCCGCAGCGCCCTGGAAGGAATCGAGGTCCTCGGCATCCGCGACGGTTTCCAGTGGGTCATGCAAGGCGACATCGACCACGTGACGCCGCTCGAAATCGACGAGGTGAGCCGCATTCACTTCCGCGGCGGCTCCCATCTCGGCATCTCGCGCGCCAACCCCACCGGCAACCCGGAGCACCTCGAAAACACCGTCCTCTCCCTGCTGCGCCTCAACGTCTCCACCCTCATCACCATCGGCGGCGACGACACCGCGTTCTCGGCGATGAAGCTGGAAGAAAAGGCCGCCGGGCGCATCCGCGTCGTGCACGTGCCGAAGACCATCGACAACGACCTCGACCTGCCGCCGCACATCGACACCTTCGGCTTCCAGACCGCGCGCCACATCGGCGTCGACATCGTCAAGAACCTGATGGTGGACGCCAAGACCACCTCCCGCTGGTATTTCGTCATCGCCATGGGCCGCAAGGCGGGGCACCTGGCGCTCGGCATCGGCAAGTCCGCGGGCGCCACGCTCACCTTGATCCCCGAGGAATTCCCCGGCGCCAAGGTCAAGCTCAAGGCGCTCGTCGACACCCTGGTCGGCGCCATCATCAAGCGGCTCAGCTACAACCGGCCGGACGGCGTCGCGGTGCTCGCCGAAGGGCTCGTCCTGTCGATCGATCCCGCCGACCTCGCCCAGCTCGACGATGTCGAACGCGACAGCCACGGCAACGTGCGCATCGCCGAGGTGAATCTCGGCGAGATCCTGAAAGCCCAGGTGCAGGCGCGGCTGCGCAGCTTCGGTCTCAAGACCACGGTCGTGGCCAAGAACATCGGGTACGAGCTGCGCTGCGCCGATCCGATCCCCCTCGACATGGAATACACCCGCGACCTCGGCTATTGCGCGGCCAAATATCTGATCTCCGGCGGCAATGCGGTCATGGTGTCGATGCAGGGCGGGCATTTCGTCCCCATCCCCTTCCGGGAGATGCTCGATCCCACGACGGGCCGCGCGCGCATCCGCATGGTGGACCTCCACTCGACGCGCTATGCCATCGCCCGGCGCTACATGATCCGGCTGCGGCGCGACGACTTCGACGATCCGCACGAATTGGCGAAATTCGCCGCCACCGCCGGTTTGTCGCTCGAAGAATTCCGCGACGAATTCGGCGGCCTCATCGCGAGCGAGCCGCCGCCGCTCCAGGTCGCCGTCCCGTGAAGGGAGCCGGCCGGGCCTCCTCTGGATGCGCCCCCCGCGCAAGATCCAGGAGAAGCTCGGCCTCCTCGCGATCGAAGCCGAAGCGGAGGAGATCCGCCCCGGTGAGCCGGCGCAGGTCCTCGACGGTGAGCACCCGGCGGCGGGACAGGGTCCAGGCCAGACGCTGTGGCAATCCGCGGGCCCGCCAGTCCTTCACCGCGGAGGGCAGCCGGCGGCCGAGCAGCGCCTCGCAGCGCTCCAGCGAGCCCCGGTCCAGACCGCCCTGCGCGAGGAGCTCCTCGCGGGTGACCTTGGCGAGCTCTTCAAGCGTATCGATCCCTGCGCGATCCAGGCCGTTGGCGAGCCGCCCGGGCAAGCCGAGCGCCTTCCAGGAACCGGCGCTCGACAGGGCGGTCCCCAGAAGAGCCTCGATCCGCCGCAGCGTCCGCGTCCCGCAGCCCGGAAGACGGCGGATCTCCCGGCGATCGAGCCGGCGCAGGTCCTCGACCGAGCGCAGGCCGCGGGCGACCAGCGCCGCCAGCGCCGGCCCGCTGACGCCGAGCCTCCGCCAATAGGCCCAGGCGGGGTTGCTCTCCTCCCGCTTGGGAAACTTGCGGCCGAGCGCCTTCTCGCAGAGCCGCAGGGTATGAGGACCGATCCCCGGCACCTCCAGGAGATCCTCGCGGCTCATCGCCGCGATCTCGTCCCGTGCGAAACCGGCGAGGATCTGTGCCTTGGCCGGCGGCACGCCCTGGCGGCACCAGAACAACACCTCGGCATCCCCCCCGGCGCCGCCTCCCAGCGCGACCCGGCGCATCAGACCCGCCAACGCGGCGACCTCCGGCAACCCGAGGCCCAGGTCATGCAGCGCTTCGGGAGCATGGCGTTCCAGCTGCTCCAGGGAGTGAATCCGCGCCCGCGAGAGCAGCCGCGCCGTGCGTTGGGGAAGGCCGCCTTCCATCCAGAACTGCAGGGATGAGACGAGGGGCCGCCCGAGCAGCGTCTCGCAGCGCTCCAGCGCACCGAGTCCCAACCCCGGTCGGGCCAGAAACTCCTCGCGACTCACCGGCGCCAGATCCTCGATCCGGAACCATCCGGCGCGCACGAGGGCATGCGCCGAAACCGGTGAGAGGCCTTCCCGCGTCCACGGCGCCACCCGGCGCAGCGAGACTCCCGGGCCGAGCAGACGCTCGACCGCGCCGCACGCCTTCGCCGGCAGGCTTCCCAGCAGGTCCCGCAGCCGCTCCGGCTCACAAGCTTGCAGATCCTCGACCGTCCGCAGGCCCGCCGCCAGAAGCGCCCGCGCCACCCGCCCGCGGACGCCGCGCGCGGCCCAGGCGGCCAGGCCCGGCACGCGCTCGTCCTTGGGAAGCGGCCGCCCGAGCACCCGCTCGCAATGCCGGACGGCGCGCAACCCCACGCCCGGAAGGGCCAGGAGCTGAGCCCGCGTCATCGCGCCGAGCTCCTCCAGCGTCCAGCCGCGCGCCGCGAGCACCTCCGCGGTCAACCAATGAAACCCGAGATCCCGCCAGGCGGCGGCGCTCCCGCCGGGAGGAGGATTCGAACGTTGGGGTGGATTCGAGCCGTCGTTCATGGCCCGGGAGCTTGCGCCGTCCAGTGAGCGTGGAAACGCCTGAGTCATACAATGACGGGTTTCGCGTTGTCGGGTCTTTTTCCGCAAGTCGCCGACGCACCCCGGCCTGCGCGTCCGGCGGCGTTACCGGCCGGAACTTTTACACCCATGCCCGGGTGGTGCGGCCGGGGCGGAGCTATCTTCTTTCCAGGGAGATCACAGAAAACCGCGCCAGAGAGGCCCGGTTTTGGCGCTCCCTTGAAAGGAACTGCCCATGTTCGCGCGTAAACAACGGATCGGCCTCGCCCTGGCGCTGCTCTTGTCGCTCCTCCCCGGCAGCGCGGTCGCGTCTCCCGGCGCCTCCGCAAGCCACGCCCCGACACTCATCGAGATGCTGAGCCACTGGCTCGGGCTGGACGGGGACATCGGTCCCTTCTGGGACCCCTGGGGGCGCAGCACGCTTCCGCCGGAGGACACCAGACAGGATGGTGAGCTTGCGATCGGTTGGGACCCTCTGGGGCTGACCACCGTTCCGCCGGAGGACACCAAGCAGGAGGGAGACCTCGGGTACGGGTGGGACCCCTGGGGTTAGGGCCGGCTCTGGGAGGGTGCCCTTGACGGGTGCCCTCCCCTTCTCCGAGAATGAGAAAAATCGCCGTTGGACGGAGGTGGCATGGAACACATCGCGACGACCGACTTCCTGGCCTTCTTCTCCTGGCCCCAGCGCACGCTGCACGCGCGGATCGCCGGGCACTTGCTCGGCGGCTGTTCCGCCTGCCTTGCCGAGGCCCGCCAGGTGCTGCTGGACCAGGGAGTGCCGCTCCCGCCTCCCTCCACCCGGGATCTCTCCCTCATCCTCCACGATCAGGCGGGGCTCCTCCAAGAGGAGCGCGCGAAGGCGGCAGCCCGTTGGGCACGGATCGCCGAGCTGGACGAGAAGAAGCGGCTGGCCTCCGTCGAAAAGCGGCGCGGTGTGCGGAACTACGGCCTCGCCGCCTATGTGCTGGACGAAGCGGAAGCCCTGGCGGCCCGCGGCAAAGGAGAGAAAGCCACCGAGCTCGTACGGCTCGCCGACGCGATCGGCGCCAGCCTGCCCACCCGCCTCTACGGCGCCGGCCCGCTGGCCGACCTGCGCCTGCGCCAGCACACCCTGCTCGCTACCATCAAGCGGCGCGCTCTCGACTTTGTGGGAGCGCTCGAAGCTCTCGCCAAGGCCGAGCACTTCCGCGACCGAGGGGTTGATCCCGCAGAACGGGCGCGGTACTTCCGCGACAGGGCCAGCCTTTTGACCGACCTCGGCGAGTTCGAGGAGGCGGCGAAATCCGCCGGCCATGCCGCCAGTATCTATGCAGGGATGCTGGACCTACCGAACAGAGGCAAAGCCTCCGGCCAGGAAGCGCTCGCAGTTTCACTCTTTGAACCCCAAAGCGCCCTGGCCCTGGCCGAAGCCGCCATACCCCTCCTGGTTACCGAGCCCAAATCGCTTCTCCTCGCCGCTCTGACCAAAGGGTACTGCCTCGCCAAGCTCGGCCAAACCCGCGAGGCCGCAGCTCTTCTCGCCTCCCAGCGCGAGTTGATCCGCCAAGCGGCCACGGTCGAGATCGATCTGTGGTTCAAGTACATCGAAGCCCTCATCCTGAAAGCCAAGGGGCAGGTGGACGACGCCGACGTCCTGTTGCGCTTGGTGGCGCATGGATTCCGGGAGGAGGGCGACATTCTCGCGATGCTGATCCAACACCTGGAGAGGATCCGCATCAAGGCCGAGACGGGGCGTTGGAAATCGGCGGTGAACATCGCCGTGTGCCTGACGCCGGAGCTGGCGAGCCTCGGCCTGCGCAACGACCTCCTCGGCATGTGGGCGAATCTCCAGGATGCGCTCGCCCAACGGCACGACGTGGTCAACGAGATCGAAGACTTCTTCCGCCGCCGCTGGCACGCGCCGAGCCGTCCGGCCCGCCGATAGGCCGCATCGCGCTTTTTCCTCTGCGGGAAGCCGCAGGCTCAGGCGCCGACGGTCATCTCCAGGTAGAGAGGGACCGGCCCTTCCAGGACCGTGCCGTTCTTGTCTTTCTTCTCCTTCAGCATCTCGGAGGAGGGCTTGATCCGCGCTTCCTCCTGCAGCGTCTCGGGGCTTTTTTCCGGCCCGTCGCGGCGCGAGATCAGCGGCCGGCCGTTGGGGAAGAAGACGCGGCCTTGCGTCTTGCGGTGGAGGGCGCGCAGGACGGGATAGAAGGGCATCGGGCAATACCCCATCAGATCCTGGGCGACCGGGATGCTGACCGGGACGTAGGCCACGAGATCGGGCCGTGTCATCGCCTCCAGGCCCTTGTCCTTGATGGTGGCGTTGTGGCTGCCGTGGTGGCCCACCTTGTAGAAGGCGATGCGGCTCAGCAGGTTCTCCATCAGGGTCTGCTTTTCGGTCGGAGCGGGCGGCCGGGCGGGGTCGGCGCCTTCGCAGAGGCGCCATTCCTTGATGGTGTGCCAGGAGAGCCAGTTGCCCACCTGGGCGTCGCCGGGGAAGAGCAGCATCTTGTCGGACTTCGGGTGATCGAAGGCGAGCACCAGGCTGACGTTGTTCGTGAAGTCCCCGGCGCGCAGGGCGAGTTGGGCGGCTTGACCGAGCCAATCGAAGTCGATGCGCCGAAAGGCTCCGTTGCCGATCGAGTCCTTGGCCTCACCATAATGGTTCTTGAAAAACGGCGAGCCGGTGGCCAGGTCCCAATCGAGCCGGACCTCCGGGGGAAAAGGCGAAAAACCTTCGTCGCCTGCACGGTCGACCGCCCCGGCCACCCGCAAGGCCGAGGCCAACGCCGGCAGGCTGTGGTCGTCGCTCAAGGCGAACGCCTTGTCGCCCCCGGGCAGGCCGTCATCCACCTTGAGACCGAGCGGACCATAGGAGTACATTTCCTTTTCATCCACCAGGAGCTCGATGTAGCGCTTTCCCTTCTCGTTCGCCTTGTCCTTGAGCGGCGGCCCGAGGACGTAACCGTGGGCCTCGGTGCCCGGCAGACGGAAGACGTCGCCGGGCTCGAAATACCGGATGTTCTCGGGTGGGCAGAGGCCACGCGCGAACGCCATCGCGCCATCCATGTCGGTCGGCTGGACCGTCGCGGCCTCGGCTTCGCCGCGGATGGCGACGCCGAGGAAATCGGCCTGGGCGCGAAAGCCGGGCTGGTCGAGGAGGCCCGCCCTGGCGGCCTCTTCGAGCGCCTTCATCGCCGCGCGCTCGAGAGCTTCGCGAAAGGCTTTCGTCCCTTTGTGATCTCCGGCTTCGGCCGCTCTCTCCGTCCAGGGAAGATAGACGGCGTCCACGGTGATCTTCTGCCATTCCAGCCAGGCGTCCTGGAAACCGCTGATGTGGTCGTAATGCTGGTGGGTGATCGCCAGGGCGTCGATGTGCCCGCCGGTGGCGGCGTGGATGTCTTCGACCACGCGGCGGATGCGTTCATCCTTGTCGGGCGTGCTGATCGCGGCGCCGCAGTCGATCACCAGGTAGCAGGGATCCTTGGGCTTTCCCCGGCGGGGAAAAGCGAGCAGGAAGCAATCCCCCAGGCCCTGCCCGTAGAGCCGCATCTTGATCTCTCCCGCGCGCGGAAAAAGCCTGGTCTGAGATGGGGCCGGCATGGTGGGCGTCCTTTCTCCGTCAGCCCCGATGCAGCAGGGCGAAGGGTTCATTCGCGGAAGGCGGTTTCATGGAGCGCCGGCGGCAGGCGCAGGAGGAGGCACGCATGTCCTCCGCGTCGGTGTGGCGACCCTGGAGCCATGCTTCGCGCCGGGTTTCGTCGCTGAACCAGCCCGGTGGCAATCCATCCGAGGAGTACTCGGCGGCCCCGCCGCCACCGCTTCCGGCGGCGCGGAACTGGCGCTGGCGCTCCAGCCGGGAGGCGCTGTCCACCCGCTTCTCGATGGCGTAGCGCACGGTGAAGTCGTCGAGGCTGACGATCAGGGTGACGCCGCCGCGGAAGGTGAAACGGTCCTCGCCGTTGTCTCCGCGCGCCTTGCGCGCCCGGCTCGCCTCGCGGCGCCGCTTCTGCTCCGCTTTGCGTTCCTCCGGATCGATGGGCAGGGCGTTGTCGCTCTGCAGGATCTCGACCACCATCTCGGTGAGCAGCTCGCCGCGCGGGCCGATGCGGCGGGCGGGGCGCAGGTTGGTCACCTGGAAGCTGCGCCGGGTGTCGATGCCGCCGAGCAGGGCGTGCTTGGCGGCCGGAGGGAGCCCTTCGCTGTGCAGAAAGTGCCAGATCTCTCTCTGGGCCTCCCCCAGCTGCTGGAAGATGTCTTCCCGGGAAGCGCCCGGCTGCCACCTGAGAAGGGCGCGCCGTACCTTGCGGATGGCCTTGAGCCGGTCTTTCCCCACCTCGTCCGGGCTGCTCTCTTCGAGATCCGGAAAGAGGGGGACGTCTTTCAATTCACGCGGAGGCGACCAGCGCAAGGTCTCTTCGGAGAGCGTGCGCACGTCGAGCGGGTAGATGCCCCATTTGCGGAAGGCTTCGATGAAGGCGACCCGATAGCGCCGGTCGTCGTCCGGGATCAGGTCGGAATCGGCGGTGATCAGCGCACGCAGGAAGTCGCCGAACGTGACGTCGAGCGGCGGCACGTAATCCATCGCGCGCAGGCACATGCGCAGCACGTGCTTCGCCGTCTGCGCCGCTTCCTCCGCCAGACGGCCCACCAGGTCGGGGTGCAGATCGCCGTCCGGCAGGACGCCCGTGCCGCCGGTGGCGATGCGCTTCAAGTCGGCCACCCGGTTCTCATAGATGGTCAGGTAGGCGTCGAACACGGCGGCGACCAGGATGGAGCCGCGGTCGTGCGGCTCGAGGACCTCTTGCAGCAGCGAGGGATCGGCCTTGAACCGCTTCCACATCTCGCGCTGCTCTACGTCCGAGAGATCGCGCGCCGCATCGGCCAGGGTGCGGCGCGGTGCACCTCCCCCGTCCATGTCGGCGGGGTCCGGCCGGTCGCGCCAGGCGCCCTCGCCCTTGCGGCGCGCCTGGATCACGACATGGCCGAGGGCGTCGCGCAACGCTTGATGCCGGCCGACGGCCGCGCCGAACTGCCCGGCGAGTTGGAACAGGAGGCCGCCGGCATCCAGACGGCCGCGCACCCGGGCGATCTGGCTACGCAGCAGGTCCGGATACGTGAAGCGCTGGAACAACGCGACGAGGTCGGCGAAGGCTTCGTGGAAGGCCAGGACGTCCGGATTGGTCGGCTCGATGAAATCGGCGTGCATCCCGTCCAGGATGGCGTGAGTCATCTCGTGCGCGATGATGTCGTGCGACAGGCAGGTGAAGACGACGCCGCCGGGATATTCGGCTCCCGGGTCGGAGTCGCCCGCCGGGAAGTAGCCGAACAGGATGGCGCGCTTCTGCGGCGAGTAGTAGGCGTTGCTCTCGCGCAAGGCGTGCGGATAGAGGCGCAGGCGCTGCACAAAACGGGTGGCGTAGCCCTCGTCGTCGGCCACGATCTCATCATCGCCGCGGCGCCAGTCCCAGGGCCGCACCGAGGACCAGAACAGCGGCCGCCCCAGGGCGTCCTCGAAATGGCCGATGGTCTTCATCGCGACGGCGTAGACCATCTGCTGATGAAACTGCGGGTTGCCCTCGGAGCGCGGCAGGCCGTCCTGGGCGAGCAGATACGGATGGTTCAGGTCGACCGGCGCATAGGCACAGTCGGAGGCCGGATCGACATCCACCACTTCGAGGTAGTCGCCGACCGGCCCCGGCTCCAGCTCCCGCTCGAAGCCGACGGAGATGGTGATCTCGTTGATCGCGGCATCGGCGCTGCGGGTGGCCCGGCTGGGATCGAAGGCGTACGCGCGGAGCCGGCGCGCCGGCGGGGGCGCGATGGCGTAGGCGCCCTTCGCCTCCTTGTCCTTGCCCTCCTCCTTTTCCTTTTTCTTCTCCTGCAAGGTGGCCAGGTCGGGATGGGATGCGAGCCACAGGGCCTGTGCCGCGGCGCGCTCCGCGTCCAGTTTCTGGCGGAGAGAAGCGGAGAGAGGCCGGCCTTCACGCAGCAGATAGCGCCGGATCGAGCGGGCGGACACCGTTGCATAAGGGCTTCCCGCCGCCCGCTCCAGGGCCGCCTGCAGCGCCCGGTCGGTGGCGGCGAGCGCACCGATCTCGGCGTAGTCGTCGCCCGTCGCCTGCTGCTTCCCGACGGTCTCCTCCAGGAGCTTCACGAGGCGCCGTTCGCGCTCCGCGGCTTCCGTGGCATCCGGAATCTGCGGGATGCCCTCGGCGAGCGTCGGCAGGGTGAGGATGTTGTGCCAGGAGGCGGCCGGAAAGCCGACGATGGTGGGGACCGGCGCCGCGAGGATCCGCTCGCGGAACTGTTTCACCTCGGCGATCGGCGGCAGCTTGACGGCGAGCAGCCGATCCGCGTGGGCGATGCCGGCGCCGAACCCGCCCTCTCCCCGGCGGATGAAATGCGGCGCCGAGCTCGCGGTCTTCTGAAGACAGAGGCGGAACAGGAACGGCAAGAGCTCCTTGCGGCCCTTGCAGTGGGCGAGGAGCGCGTCGCGCCCGTGGTAGGAGAGCCAGAGGGCGGCGAGACCGGCGACATGGGCGGTGGCGTACGAGGTGCCGCTGCCACGGTCCTGCGGCTCGCTGCGCATCTCCGCCTCCGAGCCGGCCTGGTCGTGCCAGACCAGCTCGCCCGGCGCGGTGATGGCCACCGCCGGCCCCAGGCCGGAGAACCGCCATGGCGCCGCCAGGGCATTGCTCGCCGCGCAGGCGAGGACGCCGGGAACGAGGGCCGGGAAGACCACGGTCGGCGCATTGTTGCCCGCCGCCGAGACGATGATGATCCCCTCGTCGAGCGCGCGGCGCAGCAGCGCGTTGAGCAGCCCCGACGACAGCGGCCCGCCGAGCGACATCGAGATGACATGGGCGCCGCGCGCCATCGCTTCGCGGAGCGCGTCGCAGAGGTTTCCGAAGCTCAGGTGGATCACCGACGACGAGACCCGCAGGGGAATGATCCGCGCTCCCGGAGCCACTCCCCAGGGGTGATCGGGCTTGACGTGGCCGGCCGCGATGACGCTCGCCGTGGCCGTGCCATGCCCGGGATTCGTGCCGAGCGTCCGGTCTTTCAGGGGATCCAGACCGTTGGTCGCGGCATCGGGCCGGTCGCGCTCGACGAAATTGCGGCCATGGTGGCCCTGGGGATCGCCGGGCCGGGTGGCGAGATGGGCGACGAGGCGCGGATGGCGGGTGTATCCGGTGTCCGGATGGGCGACGAGAACCCCCGCCCCCGGCTCCTGGCCCGGATGCTTCGCCGTCCACCGCGCCCAGGCCCCCCCCTGGCCGCCGGCCGTGCAGACCTCCAGCTGTACCAGAGGCCAATGCCGGTTCCCTGCACCGCTCGCCGCCTCGATCTCGCGGCGGCGGTCGGAGCTCACCCGGCCCCAGAGCGGAAAGCGGTCGCGCGCGTCCGCCTCCGAGGCCAGCCGGGTCAGCAGCAGCGGCTCGGCGCTCTTCGCACCGAGCGCCTTGAGCGCACGAACGGCCTCCCAGGCGCCGCCGAGAGACGGCGTCTCGGACGGCTTCTTCGGGTCGGGCGCCGTGGTGGCGCGGCAGACCAGCCAGCCCTCCGTGGGCTCCTCGGCCGTCCAGCCGAATCCCGGGAACCGGGCTGCGAGAAGCGCCACCACCTCGGCGGCGCCGGCTCCGGCTCCGGTCTCGACGGCGAACCCTTCGACGACCGGCTGGCCGGTCGCCTCCGCCTGTTGCACCGCATCTGCGAAGGTCGGCATGTCCAGGTCCTTTCCGCACCCTCCGGCCGGGGAGGATGACGTCCCACGATTGTAGACGGACACGCCAGAGAGTTTCCACACACGCCGAAGGAGGCTCACCAAGAGAACCTCCCAGACTCCTCTCAGACAGCTCCAAGACGCCTCACAGGCTCTGCGATCCCCGGGAGAGCGAGATTGAGGCCACCGGCGGCCCTTCCGCCGCCGGCCTTGAAAGGAGCCCGATCATGTCCATGAAGTCTTTCTGGAGCGGAATGCTGCTGCTGGGTACGCTGGTCACCACCGGAACGGCGGCGCCCGCGCAGGAGCCCGAGACCTACCTGACCCTGGATGAGGAGTTTGCCTTGCTCGCCGAGCGGGTCCCCGGCTTCGGGGGTCTCTTTCTGGATGACGGAGGCGTGACACACGTCTATCTGACGGACCTGTCCCGTGCCCGCGAGGTGCAGGACCTCGGGGAGCAGGTGGTCGTCCGGCAAGCGGACTACGATTTCCGCGACCTCCTGGCCTGGAAGGCCGAGGTGCGCGATCTGCTCGATGAGCAGGGAGCTCTCTTCCTCGATATCGACGAGCAGCGCAACCGGCTCCTCTTCGGTGTGCAGCGGGAGGACCTTGCCGCGTTCTCCACGGCGCTCGCCGTCTACCTGCGCAACACCCGGGTTCCCCAGGAGGCGGTGATCGTCGAAGGGGCCGAGCCCATCGTGGCTCACGAGCAGCTCACCGACAACATCCGCCCCGTTCCCGGGGGCGTCCAGATCAGCCGGGTGGGATCCACCTGCACCCTGGGTGTCAACGCGACCCGGCTGGGCAGCCGCGGCTTCGTCACCAATTCCCACTGCACCGCCACCCGCGGGATCGTCGACGGGACGGTGGCCTTTCAGCCCACCGTCGCCCTGGGCAACCAGATCGGCGTCGAGACGGTGGACCCGGCGTTCTTCACCGGCGGCTCGTGCCCGTCGAACCGGCGCTGCCGCACGTCCGACGCCGCCTTCTTCACCTATGACACCAACGGCTTGACGGCGGGAGGAGAGATCGCCAACCCGCTCCTGTGCGGGATGGGGTCGGTCCCCGGGCCGCTGGCGACGAACCCGATCGATCCGCGGCTGCCGGTCAAGGGCTTCATGCTCAGCAACCCGGTCTCCGGCACCTCCCTGACGAAGGTGGGCCGCACCACCGGCTGCACCCGGGGCGTCCTGAAGAACACTTGTGCGGACAGCAACGTCCTGAACCCCTCGGTGTTCCCCGGCGTTTCTTTGAAGACCGACATCACGATGCTCTGCCAAAACCAGGTCGCCGCTCTCTCGCAGGGCGGAGACAGCGGCTCACCCGTCTTCCGGAGCCTGAGCAACGGAGCGACCGTGGTCGGCCTCCTCTGGGGAGGCAACGGGGAGAGCTTCGCCTACAGCCCATGGTCGGCCGTGAGCCTGGAGATCGGTGGTTTCCTGACCCCCGAGATGAACTGACAGGCTCGCCGACGCCCATCGACGGCCTGCGGGGGCCCGTGCCCCCGCAGGCCGTGTCCCTTTTCTCCCGCGTTCTCCGCATCTCCGGGTGAACGTTGGAGGATTCCATGCCCGATCTCTATCTCTTCGGTTCGTTCGAGCTCGATGCAGCCGAGCTGCGCCTGACCTCCGGCGGCCAGCCGGTCGCGCTCACCGGCCGTGCCCTCGACACCCTTCTCGTCCTCGTCCGCAATCCGGGGCGGCTGGTCACCCGGGACGAGCTCCTCACCGCCGTCTGGGGCGAGACGATCGTCGAAGAAGGAAACCTCCACTGGACGATCAGCCTCGTCCGTCGCGCCCTGGGCCAGGGGAGCCAGGGTGCGGGCGAGTCCTGGATCGAGACCGTCCGCGGACGCGGCTACCGCTTCCTGGCGCCGGTCGAGGCCGTCGCAAGAGACCCGGCGCCGGCGAGTCCGGGGCCGGAGCCTGTGGTGCCCCCGGCGCCGCACCGGCCGCGCGTGGCTTTCCGGTGGCCCACCGCAGCCGCGGCGGCGCTGGTTCTGCTCTCCTTGGCGGCGGCGAAGCCGGGGGGGCCACAAGCCCAGAAGCTGTACGCCGAGGGCCTGGAGAGGATGCAGCGGATGGAGGTGATGGGGGCCGTTGAAAGCCTGCGCGCCGCGGTGGCGGCCGATCCCGACCTGCCCGGCGGCTGGCTCGCCCTGGCCCGCGCCTATGACCTGCTGGGCTCCTCGCGCCTGGCGGAAGACGCCGCCCTGCAGGCCCGCGAGCGCTCGCAGGGACTGCCGGAGGGGCAGAAGCTGGCCATCGAAGCCGCCTACCTGAGCATCACCCGGCGCCATGGCGAAGCGGCGCGGCTTCTGCGCCGTGCCTACGAGCTGTCGCACCACCGGCTCGACGACGGTCTCACCCTCCTCGAGACGCTGATCCAGGCCCGCCAGGCGTCCGAGGCCCGGGCGCTCCTCATCGAGCTACGCCGCGAACAGGCCGCCGCCACAGATGCCCGGCTCCTCCTGTCCGACGCGCTCATCTTCGAGCTCCAGGAAGACTACGCCGGGAGCCTCCCCGCCGCCGAGAAAGCTCTCGCCGCGGCCCGCCGGCAAGGCATGGCGGAGATCGAGATCCGGGCGCTCGGCCTGTTGGCGATCTCCCGCATCCGTGCCGGAACCACCGCGGCCTGCGGCCGTTCCGCCGACGACGTGGCGGTGGCCCGGCGGCGCGCCGAAGGCCTCGGCCACCGGTTCCTCCTCGCGCGGGCGCTGCAGACCCAGGGCAACCTCCTTTCCGAATGCCGCCCCGGCACCGCCGAGCAGGAGAAGGTCGAGCAGGAAGCCGTCGCCATCTACCGCGACCTCGGCGCCCTGGGAAAGACGGCCCCCTTGCTCTACAACCTCGGGGGCATCCGGCTCGACGAAGGCGACCTCCTCGGAGCCGACCGGCTGATGCGGGAAGCCTTCGAGACCTGCCGCGCGCATGGGCTCGCCTGCGAAGAGCGCTTTCTCCACCCCCTCGGCGTCAACCGCCTGCACCGCGGCGAGCTCGGCGAAGCACGCCGGTTGATCGAGGAGGGCCTCCTGCGCAACCGCGAGAAGGGCAATCGGCGGCGGATGGCCGAAGCCATGAGCTTCCTGCCCGACATCGCCGCGTGGAGCGGTGATCTGACGCGCGCCGTGGAGCTGCAACACCAGGTGCTCGCCCTGCGCCAGGAGATCGGCCTGCCGGAAGGGATCGCGTGGGCGCACAGCGACACCGCCTTCTGGTTGGCCGAAGCCGGGCACGGAGCCGAAGCGCGCGAGGAGGCCCGCCGCGCCGTGGCCCTCGCGCAAAAGCAAGGAGAGATCAGCCTTGAAGCCTTCGCGCGCACCGGCCTCGCCTCCGCCCACCTCGGCCTCGGAGACCTCGCCGCCGCCGACCGGGAGAGCGCACGGGCGCTCGCCCTCCTGGCCCCACCCCGCCTCCCCATCGCCTCCTTCCCCGTCTGGCGGGTGCGCGCCCGGGTGCTTCTCGCGCGCGGCAAGCTCGACGCCGCCGAAGCCCTGATCGAAGAAGGCCTGCGCCTCGCGCGCGCCGGCGGCTTCGTGGCCTATGAGCTCGACGGCCGGCTCCTGCGCGCCCGGCTCACCCTGGCCCGCGGCCGGCGCTCCGAAGCCCGCGAGCTCGCCGCAGACCTCGCGGCGGAAGCGCGGGCCAAAGGGTTCGGGCTGATCGCGGAGCGCTGCGCGGCGATCGGGGGCCGGATCGATCGATCAGCGCCGCCGAGTCGGCATGACGGTTGACGTCATAGTACGCTCCGCGTTATCGTCACGCATCGTGATCAGGTCCTTCAAGAGCCGCGTGGCCGAAGAGATCTGGTTGGGTGAATCCGTTCGGCGGTTGCCTCTTGAGTTGCAGCGGCTGGCGAGGCGGAAGTTGAGAATGCTCAACAACGCCCAAGGTCTTGCGGATCTCCGGGTGCCTCCGGGTAACCGGCTGGAAGCTCTCCGAGGAGACCGGGCGGGCACCTACAGTATCCGTATCAACGACCAGTGGAGGATCTGCTTCTCCTGGAGCGAGGGTGATGCCTTCGAGGTCGAGATCGTGGACTACCACTGAGACGGGGGACCGATGAGCGAGCCACTCCCGAACATCCATCCTGGTGAGATCCTTCTGGAGGAGTTTCTGAAGCCTTTGGGCATCAGCCAGAACCGGCTGGCCCGGGAGATCAAGGTCTCGCCGCGCCGGGTCAACGAGATCGTTCTTGAAAAGAGGTCAGTGACGCCCGAGACGGCTCTTCGTCTGGCTCGGTACTTCGGAACCTCCGATCGTTTCTGGCTCGGCCTTCAGTTGGACTTCGACCTCGAAGAGGCGAAGCGGAAGCTCGCGGCCGACATCGCCCGTGAGGTCCACCCGATGGCGCCGGCCGCCTGACCGACCGGCTCAATCCCACCAGAACGACCAGTGCCGCGAGGCCGGCATGCCGAGGAGGTGGCGGGCGCCCCTTCGGCCAGAAGCTTCTCGGCCTTGGCCCGATCGCCGGCCCACACCGCATCCGCAAGCCGCCGTTCCCGTTGGTCCGCCATCGTGCGCTCCCCCTTTTCGGTCCTGCTTGGGTTTGGCCGATGAGTCTATATCCTGACGAGCTTCCCCGCCTGGATATCTCCCTGCCGCACCCCGTGATATCCTGCGCCCAGGAGGTGGTTGCATGAGCACCCGCAAGACCAGCGTCGAGATCAATGAAGGATTGCTGACCGCCGTCCAGCACATTCTCGCCACGAGAACGATCAAGGAGACGATCGAGGAGGCGTTTCGGGAGGTCCTTCGGGCTGCGGCGCGGCGGGAGGAGGTGGCGGCTCTCGCTCAGATGCAGGGTCTCGATCTGGCCGACCCCGGCGTGATGGCCGGAGCTTGGCGGCCGTGAGGCCGCGGTACCTGATCGACAAGAGCGCCCTGGTCCGGATGCCGCAGGAGTCGGTTCGCAGACGCCTGAGTCCCCTCATTGAGGAGGGTGAGGTGGCGACCTGCGACATCATCGAGCTGGAGGTTCTCTACGGTGCCCGCAGTCGAGAAGACTATGAGAGAACCCGGCTGAGGCGGGAGCTGGCTTATCCCTCGATTCCGATCACCCCTGCCATCTTGCGCCGGGCACTCGACGTTCAGGGGCTTCTCGCCCGGGCCGGCCACCATCGTGTCGCCATCCCGGACCTGATCATCGCGGCGGTCGCGGAATCGGCCCAGCTCACGATTCTGCACTACGACCGCGACTACGACGTGATCGCGCAAGTGACCGGCCAAGCCGTCGAGTGGGTCGCCGCGCGGGGCAGCGTCCCTTAGCTGCCAGGCAGCCCTCCAGAATAAGTGCCTGGAAACCTCACCCCCAGGGGCCTACTCCCGGGCGCCTGGGGCGCCACGCTCCCGCTCAATCCCACCAGAACGACCAGTGCCGCGAGGCCGTCATGCCGAGGAGGTGGCGGGCGCCTTCGAGGTCTGGAGGATGATCCCCCAACTCCGAATCCGATCGGCAACTGTTTCAGGCTCGGCGTCGCCGACACAAACCTCCGCGAGGCTCACGGCATTGACGGCCGCACCCCCTTCAGAGACTCCTGCCGCGATCGTACGCCGCGCCCATTCGAGGAATGGAGACCCGCCGGTCGAAGCGTAGATGAGGACGTTCGTGTCGAGAAGGATCATGGTTCCCGGGTCGCGGCCTTCAGAGCGTCCCAGGTCATGGTCGGCTGAAGCGGGGCGGCGGCGATGGCCGCCAGACAGCGCTCCTGGCTCATCCCGAGGTTGGGTTGGGGTCGCTCCAGGCGCACCAGGAGCAAGCGGCCTTCCCCCTGGCTCTGGATGTCGAAAACATCCCCTGGGCTTGCCGCAGGAAGAACTACGCGCCGCTTGGCATCAGCCGTCGTCATCGCCATGTGGGAATTGTCCCACCAGATGCCAGTTCAAGTCGAGAGTGCCCGGCGTTTCTGGGAGGCGGCTCGCCCAGCAACGGGACGGCAGCGACCGCAGCCGCTCTGCGATCGCCTCCACCTGCGGGGGATCGATCATCGTGCGGTGGGTGCCGGGGGTGCGGATGACGGTGAGGTCTCCCCCCCAGGGTCTCGATCTGGCCGATGAGGCGTGAGCTGGCCTATCCCTCGATTCCAATCACCCCTGCCATGGTGCGCCGGGCACTCGACGTCCAGGGTCTTCTCGCCCGGATCGGCCACCATCGTGTCGCCATCCCGGACCTGACCATCGCGGCGGTCGCGGAATCGGCCCAGCTCACGATCCTGCACTACGACCGCGACTACGACGTGATCGCGCAAGTGACCGGCCAAGCCGTCGAGTGGGTCGTCGCGCGGGGCAGCGTCCCTTAGCTGCCAGGCAGCCCTCCAGAATAAGTGCCTGGAAACCTCACCCCCAGGGGCCTACTCCCGGGCGCCTGTGGCGCCACGCTCCCGCTCAATCCCACCAGAACGACCAGTGCCGCGAGGCCGTCATGCCGAGGAGGTGGCGGGCGCCTTCGAGGTCTGGGTCCACCACGTGGATCTCCAGAGCGCAACGGCGGATCATGGCTTCGTCCTCAATCGGCTTCAGGAGCACCAGATCCAGGGTTGCTCCCTTCGAGGCGGCGAGCTCGGCGCCCGTGGTCTCCCGCCAGGACTTGAGGATCGAGGCGAGGAGCACGGGCTCCAGGCCCGGCTGGCCGAGACCATAGAGGACGATCGCCGCCTCCGGATCTCCACCGAGAAGGACGAGATGATGCCCGTCGAGCCGCAGCCGCAGCTCGCGCGGCTTGCGGGGAATCGGGCCGTTCTCGAGCGTTTCGAGCCTCTTCGGCAGGCTTTCGTCCTCCTCGTCGTCGTCCTCCTCCTCCTCTCCCCGGTCGGCCATCTCCTCCGCCTCGGCGCGCACCGCCTGGAGCCACCTCTCGATCTCCCCCGCGATCGAGGCCCGCCCGGTATCCGCGTCGATCGCGGCCAGATTCCGCTCGGTCTCCTCCACCTCGGGCTCCAGGTCCTGGAGGCTCCAAGGGGCGAAGAACGGCGCGTAGCCGTGGCGCCGGGCGATCTCCCGCAGGCGGTCCCAGTCCGGCGTGAGCTTGCCCGGGAACGGGGCGCATTCGAGGATCTCGATGCCTCCGGCCCGCGTCCGGCTCCAGGCGAGCCCGGCCAGCTCCGGCAGCACCGCCCGCAGCTCGACGGCCACGGGAGGCTCCGCGTCCGGCGGAGCGAGCCCGATCCGCGCCGGTCCTTGGCGCAGAGCCTCCCGGAGCATCGTCAGGATCTCGTTCCACGGGGCATCCTTCTTGTGGCCTCCCTTCGCGCCCGACTTGGCAGAGTCGAGGACGCGCGCTCCCCCGGGGCCCTTGCGCAGCGGATCGGCGCCGGCGGCGAGCAGGCGGCGCACGATCTCCAGATGCCCGGAGTACACGGCGCGGAAGAGCGGATTGAAATCCCCCTCCGGCCCTTCGCTCTCGGACAGGTTCGGGTCGGCACCGGCCTGGAGCAGAAGCTCGACCACCGCCAGATGGCCATCCCGGGCGGCTTCTGACAGGGGGGTGCCCCGGCGCGTGAAGCGCCGATTGGAATCCACGCCGCGTGCCAGAAGCGCCGCCACCTCGGCCTCCCGCCCCTCGGACGCCGCCTCCAGGAGCTGCGCCACCGCCACCTCGGCGTCGTCCGCGCCGCGCTCCCGCAGACCCGCCAGGAGCTCCTCGTCCTGCTCCAGGCAGGCGATCACGGCGGCCGTATTGCCGGCGGCGTCGCGGTCGTCGAGCCTGGCCCCCAGGGAGAGGAGCGTATCGACCATGGCGAATCGGTCCGTCTCCGGCGCCTTCTGTTCTTCCGGAGGTGCCTCGACCGGGACGTCCAGCAGGCCGCCCCCCAGCGCCGCCAGGAGCTCGGTCAGGTCGGCCGTCATTTTGCCCAGGACCGCAGGCGACCGGCGTGCCGCCTCGCGCACCGCGACCAGGAGAGGAGTCGCCCCCTCGTCGTCGCGGGCGTCCAGGGCGGCTCCATGTTGAACGAGGAGGCGCACGGTCGCGAGCGTCTCAGACCGCGGCTCCTCGCCCACAGCGCGGAGCAGCAGGGAGCCCCGGTCCCGCGGATCGCCCCTGTCCTCCACGTCGGCACCGTGGCGGAGCAGGAGCTCCACCAGGTCCGGCCGTCGGGTGCAGACCGCCGCGCGCAGAGCCGAGCTGACGGCATTGCGGCTGTTCGCCGAGACCCCTTCGGCCAGCAGCTCTTCGGCCTTGGCCCGATCGCCGGCCCACACCGCGTCCGCAAGCCGCCGTTCCCGTTTGTCCGCCATGTGCGCCACCTCCTCTTCGGTCTTTCTTGGTTCCGACGGTGAGTCTATACCCTTCGAGTGGGTCGACGACCGAACACGAAAAAGCCCCCCTCCCCGCGAGGGAAGGGGGGCCGGGCCTTCAACAGCGAAGGCGTTGCGCGGTCAGCGCAGGGCGAGCTCCCAGGAGGGCAGGGTGCCGGTGTCCGCCGAGGCGAGGTCGCGGGCCTTGA
>DIHE01000138.1:0-73491 GCA_002420005.1 Holophagales bacterium UBA5704
CCCGACCCGCCTGTCCGCGGCTCACGGAACCAGCGGCTCCACGATGGGGATGGCCGCCTTGAGCTGTGCCCATCCCATGCCGATGTTGGTCGTCTTCTTGGTCACCAGCATCATCACCGCCTTGCCGCCCCGGATGGTCTTGGCGAAATGGAAGTTGTGGGTCGAGGTGACGTGCAGCTCCTGGAAGTAGTGCTCGCTGTTCTCCGGCACACCGCGGTGGGAGCGCACCATCTTTTCGATGCGTCCGATGTTCGGGCCACGGAACATGTCCATGGTGGCCGCCGCCACCACTTCATTCATCGTCTGGGTGTACTGCGAGGCGTTGTGGATGCCGAGCAGCATGCCGGTGTCGAGGTCGACGACTCCGCACGCCACGGCACCGTCGACCTGGTTGACCACCTCTTTGCACGCATCGTCGATCTTGCCCATGATTCACTCCTTTGGTTGAGAAACAGTTTCTGTCGCCTGCCGGATGAGGGAGGAAAATTGTGAACGAAACCAGGGGGCGGAGCGGCGGTCGGCGAGCACTGCGGCGACGACCAGGGCGGTGTCCGAGGCCGTCTCCCAGAGGATGCCGATCCCCGCGTGCTCATCGACCCACTCCAGGGTGCCCCGCCCGTTTTCCCCGGCGACCACGCAGCCGCCGGCGACCAGCTCCGCCACGGGTCGTGCCATGTCCCGCAGCTCGTCCGTTCCGCGGAGCACGATCGCTGCGCCATCGCTCAGCCGCACGGCGACGGCGCAGCCCGGCAAGCCGTCGTCGCCGAACTGAGCGTGCGCTTCCTGCCACCACGAAGCCGCGGGCTTGCCGTTCCAGGGCGCCGGCGCAAGGCCCTTGATCCGGTCCAGAACGGGTTGCAGGTCCTGCGTGTCCCAGGCCCCGGCGGCGTCCATCGGCAGCTCGTCGTCGTCCGGTGTGCCGGGGCCGCGCTTCTCCTCGTCGGCGCGGCGGGCTCCCTCCAGAAGCAGCTCGGTGATCGAGGCGAACACCGTGCGTTGCCGCGCCCGGCAGACATGCTCGATGTCGATCTCCGGTGCCGCCCAGCCTTCCAGCAGGTAGACCGCGTCGGGGCCGGTGGTCGAGCCGACCTCGGCATGGACGATCTCGCCGTCCTGAAAACAGAGCTGGCCGCTTTCTCCCCCTGCAGTGACCCGCAGGGTGCAGGTCTTCCGTTCCAGTTGCAGGAGCTGCAGGAAGCCGAACAGGGTGATCCCCTGGATGTGGCCCTTGGCGGTTCGCCGCAGCTCGCGGTCGATCGTGGTGTCCAGGGCTTTCAGGTCGATCGGTTTCTCGACGTAGGCCACGGCGCCGAGCCCGCGGACGCTGTCTTCCATCTCCGGCGTGCCGAAGGCGGTCATCACGATGACCGGCGTCTCCAACCGCTCGTTCAGCATGTGGCGGATCAGCCCGAAGCCGTCGAGGACGGGCATCTGAAGGTCGGTCACCACCAGGTCGATCGGGCGGGAGCGCAGGAGGTCGAGGGCCTCCTGGCCCTGGGTGGCGCCGAGAATGTCGAGATCGCGGCGGCGCCGGCTCAAGCCCTCCCGGACGCTCGACAGGAAGAGCGGCTCATCGTCGACGATCAGGACCGATTTGCGCGGAGTGGCGGTTTGCACGCAGCTCCCTTCTGCCAATGCCGTGCCAGGGAGGCGCCCCAGTGGAAGCGGAACGCGCCGCTTCAAAATGGAGCGGCAGAATGAAGAGGTGCTGCTTCAGGTTGCCGCAGTGGGCTCGTCGCGCAGCTTGCGGCGCAGGGTGGAGAGCGAGATGCCGAGTTTCTGGGCGGTGTGCGTCAGGTTGCCGTCGCAGGCCCGCAGGATGCGGTGGATGTGGAGGCGTTCCAGCTCGTCGAGCGGGAGCAGGGTCTCGTCGCCGCCGGCAGGGAGATCCGCCGCCGGGAGGGCGAAGGCCTCGAGGAGGCGCGAGGGGTGGATCTCGGCGCCGTCCTGGAGCATCAGGCTGCGTTCGAGGACGTTCTTGAGCTCCCGCACGTTGCCCGGCCAGGGATAGAGCCTGAGCAGGCGTTCCTCGCCGGGACCCAGGCGGGCGCCGCGGCCGGGGGCGAGCCGCATCAGCAGATGGCGGCAGAGAGGGGGGATGTCGTCCGGCCGGTCGCGCAAGGGGGGCAGGTGGATGCGCAGCACGTTGAGGCGGTAGTAGAGATCGCGCCGCAGACGGCCGGAGGCCACGGCCTCCTCCGGCGGCAGGTTGGTGGCGGCGAGCACGCGCGTGCGTACCGGGTGGCAGGTGGCCGAGCCGAGCCGCCGCACCTCGCCGTCCTCCAGGACGCTCAGCAGCTTGGCCTGGAGCGGCGGCGGCATCTCGGCGACCTCGTCGAGGAAGAGGGTGCCGCCGTCGGCGATCTCGAAGAGTCCCTTGCGGGTGGCCACCGCGCCGGTGAAGGCGCCCTTCTCGACGCCGAACAGCTCGGCCTCGATCAAGCCCTCGGGGAGCGCCGCACAGTTGGCGGCGAGCAGCGGGCTGGCGGCGCGCGGACCGGCATAGTGGATCGAGCGGGCGAGCAGGCTCTTGCCGGTCCCGGACTCGCCGGTGATCAACACCGGGGAGCCCGCCGCGGCGAAGCGCTGCACCAGTGCCTCCACCTCGCGCCAGGCGGCGGAGACGCCCACCAGGGCCGAGCTGTCCCGCTCCTCGGCACTGCGGCGCCGCGCGACCTGCTCGATGCGTTCGAGCTCGCCGGTGCGCAGGGCGCGGCGGATCACGGTGCGCAGCTTCTCCAGGTCGACCGGCTTGGTCAGGTAGTCATGGACGCCGTCGCGCAGGGCGTCCACCGCGTTGTCGAAGCTGGGGAAGCCGGTGATCAGGATCACCTTGGCGTCCTCGTTGGCGCGCAGCAGGTCCGGGATCAGCGTCAGGCCGTCGCCATCCGGGAGCTGGTTGTCGAGCAGGACCACGTCGGGATGGAGCTTGCGGGCGGTCTCGCGGGCTCCGGCGAGCGTGTGCTCGGCCACGGCGTCCAGCCCCGCGCGGCCGAGCTCGTCGCGCACCAGGTGACAGAAGAACCGGTCGTCGTCGAGGATCAGCACCTGGGCCGGCGGGCTCATGGGTGCCCCGCGGCGGCGATCAGGGTGAGGGTGACCGCGGTGCCGGTGCCCCGGGTGCTGCTCACCTCGACGGTCCCGCCCATCTTGGTGACGAGTTTTTTGACAATCGCCAGGCCGAGGCCGTTGCCGTGCGGCTTGGTGGTGAAGAAGGGCCGGAAGAGCTTGGCGAGCTGCTCGGGTCCCATGCCGTGGCCGTTGTCTCCGACCACCAGGTAGATCCGGGGCTCGCGGCGCCAGGCGCTCAGCGTGATCCGCGGCTCCGGGCTCGCCTCGGCCGCATCGCCGGCGTTGGCCACCAGGTTGAGCAAGGCCTGGTGGAGCGCACGCGGATCGATCAGTGCCGCGCCGAGGCCGGCGTTGGCGTGGAGGGTCACCGTGAGGCCGCGGCGGGCAAAGTCCTCGCCGAGGAGGCGGGAGAAATCCTCCAGGAAGCGGTTCAAGTCGACCGGCTCGATCCGCGGGTGCTCGAACAGGTTGAACGTCTTGAACACCTTGAGGAGGTATTCGACGCGCCCGATCTCGGTCAGGGTGCGGTCGAGATAGTCGGTCACCGTGTCGCGCGGAAAGGCGTCGATCTGCTCGCGCAGCACGCTGAGCGCCGTCTTGATCGAGTTGACCGGGTTGCCCAGCTCGTGGCGGATGGAGGAGAAGATGAAGCCCACGTTGTCCATCATGTTCACCGCCGAGGCGACGGCTTCGAGGCGTTCCCGCTCGGTGACGTCGCGGCCGACGACCACATAGTTGCAGATGGCTCCGGACGGATCGCGCACCGGCGACACCGAAGCCTCCTCCCGGGCCGGTGCGCCGTCTTCGCGGAGGGTGGTATACCGCCCCTGCCAGCCGCCTCCCTGTGCCAGGGCCCGGCGGATCTCGCGCCACACCTCCCGGTCCTGGGGACCGAGCCGGAGGATGCGCGGGCATCGCCCCAGAACGGCCGCGGGGGAGCGCCCGGTGAGCTGGGAGAACGCCGGGTTGGCGTACTCGATGCGCCCGAACCGGTCGAGCAGCAGCATGGCCTCGGCCGACTGGTCGACCGCCGCGGTGAGCTGGCGGGCCTGCTCCTCGGCGAGGCGGCGCTGGGTGACGTCGGTGACGACATGGACCCAGCCGCTGGTTTCGGCGGATGGATCCAGGAGGTAGCTGGTCACCTCGTACCAGTGGTCGCTGCCGGGAAAGCGGATCGCCCCCGACCGCGGGCTGCGAAAGGCCGGATGCGGCGAGGTCTGCTCCGGGCCGAAGAAGAGCCGGCTGAGGTCGGCCCCCACGAGCTGGGAGAAATCGAGGCGCAGGAGGGCGGACACCGCCTTGTTGCAGCGGACGATGCGGCCCTGGGGATCCTCGAGGATGATCAGGTCGCAGACCGCATCGACCGTCGCGCGCCACTCGTTGCGCGCCCGGGCGAGCTCCTGCTCGATCCTGTTCTCCTGCTCGATCTTTAGTGACTCTTGGCCACTTCCTTCTTCCAAGTGAACGCTCCGATCCCTGGCAACCCGGAGGATGATCCACGCCAAGGCATTCCAGCATCGCTGCTGTGTAGTATGGGACCACCCTACCATGATGAAGGGGCGGATTCAATCCATCTTCGCGCGAGAGGTGGAGGAAGGCGGCCCGGCAGGGGCCTTGGGAGAGGAGGCGGCGCCGGGGTGGGCGTCCCGGCGCCGCGGCGGGTTCTTACTCGACCACGACCCCGGTCAGGTCCTCGCGTGGCTCGGGCCGGCGGATGTCGAGCTTTTCGAGGGCTTCGACGAGCACGGACCCGATCACCAGGTCGCGGTACCACTTCTTGTCGGCGGGGATGACCCACCACGGGGCGTGACGGGTGCTGGTGCGGCTGAGCAGGGCCTCGTAGGCCTTCGTGTAGTCGTCCCAGAGGGCGCGGTCGTCGAGGTCGCCCTTGCGGAACTTCCAGCGCTTCTCCGGGTCGTCGAGGCGCTCCTGGAGACGCTCCTTCTGCTCGTCCTTGCTGATGTGGAGGAAGAACTTGAGGATGGTGGTGCCGGTTTCCGCCAGCAGTTTCTCGAAGTCGTTGATCTGGCCGTAGCGGGCCTTCCAGACCTTCTCGGGCACGAGCTGGCGGACCCGTGGCACGAGGACGTCTTCATAATGGCTGCGGTTGAAGATGACGATCTCGCCGCGGCCGGGGACCCGGCTGTGGACGCGCCAGAGGAAGTCGTGGGCGAGCTCCTCCTCGGTGGGTGCCTTGAAGGCGGCGACCCGGACGCCCAGCGGATTGACGCCTTCGAAGACCTTGCGGATGACGCCGTCCTTGCCGCTGGTGTCCATCCCCTGGAGGACGACGAGCACGGCGTGCTTCTGCTCCGCCCACAGGCGCTCCTGCAAGACCTCCAGCCGCTCGTTGAGCTCCAGGGCCTTCTCTTCGGCCGCCTCCCGGCCGTCCTTCGCCCCGGCCGTGTCGCCGGGAGGGTGGCGCGACAGATCGACCTTCTCGCCCGGCTCGATCCGGTATCGCTTCAGCTTCTTCATGGCGCCCTACGAGCCCGCGGGGGCCTGGTACTTCTTCAGGGTCTCTTCGCTCTCGAAGTAGAGGACGGAGCCGTCCGGCTTGGCGGCGATGACCGCCGTGGCCTTGTCGACCTTCTTGCCGGTGACCGGATCGACGGCCTGGCGGGAGGCCGCGTCGTTGGCGAGCTTCTCCTTGCACATCTCGCAGCAGCCGTAGTAGGTGCGGCCCTGGACGGCGACCGGGATCTGGTCCTTCTCGAAGACCTGGTTGTTGATCATGCAGACCTTTTGGGTCTCGACCCGGCGGAGAGCCGGCGTGGAGTCGGCGGCGACGGCGACGCCGGCCAGCCCGACGGTGAGCAGGAGGGCGAGGCCGAGGATGGCGAAACGGCGGGTGGACGGGGTGGGCATAGAGTCTCTCCTTCTCGTGTTGTCGTAGCACATCTCCTGGCCCGCCGGGAATCTGGTATCCTCCTTGCGCCTTCGGCTGGTCCAGGAAGCGCGGCCCTCGCGAGGGCCGAACAGGCAACATCGGCAGGCGCGCCGAACTTCACGGAGAGCATTGTGTCCGAAACCAAGCCCCGCCTCAATGTCGTCAGCATCATCTTCCTCCTTGGAACCCTCCTGGTCGCCCTCGTCGGAACTCCCTGGTACATCCTCACCCACGGGCTCGGCCTTCCGGAGACCTTGACGTTCGTGACCATCTGGCTCGCCGTGGGGCTGTCGATCACGGGCGGGTATCACCGCCTGTTCTCCCACAAGACCTATCAGGCCGCCTGGCCGGTGCGTCTGTTCTACTTGATCTTCGGCGCCGGTGCGCTGGAGAACTCCGTTCTCGCCTGGTGTGCCGACCACCGCATCCACCATGCCCACGTGGACGAGGAGCGCGACCCGTACAACATCACCAAGGGCTTCTGGTGGGCACACATGCTGTGGATCTTCGTCGAGGGTGACCGGCCGCCGGCCGGCACGGTCGTCCGCGACCTCGAAGAGGATCCGCTGGTCGCCTGGCAGGCCCGCTGGTACATCCCGCTCGGCCTCTTCGTCTCCTTCGGCATTCCGCTGATCGTGGGTCTGGCGACCGGCAACGTCCTGGGCTGCCTGCTCATCGGCGGCGTGCTCCGCGTCGTGGTCAGCCACCACTCGACGTTTTTCATCAACAGCCTGTGCCACATGATCGGCAAGCAGACCTACAGCCGCGAGCACAGCGCCCGCGACAGCGCCGTGATGGCCGTCCTGGCCTTCGGTGAGGGCTACCATAACTACCACCACAGCTTTCCGTTCGACTACCGCAACGGAGTGAAGGCCTGGCACTTCGATCCCGCCAAGTGGATCATCTACGTGCTCTCCAAGGTCGGCCTCGCCACGGATCTGCGCCGGGCCCCCGAGGCGGCGGTGCTCAAGGCCAAGGTCGAGCTCCAGTTCGCCGCGGCGCGCGAGCGGATGCAGAAGGCGGTGGCCCACCTGCGCGAGGTGCACGAGCCGCGCCTCCAGGAGGCCTACGAGCGGCTGCAGACCGCGCTCCACGAGCTGACCACCTTGCAGCGGCGCCCGGCGAAGAAGGCCGAGGACAACCATGTACCGTTCGAGGCCCGGCTGGGCCAGTGCTACCACGCGGTCGAGAAGGCGCTCGACGAGTGGAAGCAGACCCTGCGGCAGATGAACCGTTTGCCGCTCGCGGCCACCGCCTGAGCGAACCGGAGGAGGCCCCCCATGCGCCGGTTTGTCGTTGCGACGCTCGTCGCCGTCTGTCCTCTGACCGCCGGTGCCTGCCTCGCGGCACCGGCGTCCTCTTCTCTCCCCGAGCCCCTGCGCACGACCGCCGCGTCCTTGCGGGACGAGGCGGTTCGTGGGACGGGGGCTTTCGAGATCGTCCGGTCTCTCACCATCGAGGTGGGACCGCGGCCCGCCGGCTCCCCGGGCGACAAGCTGGCCATTGCCTGGGGTGTGCGCACGATGCGTGAGCTGGGGCTCTCCAACGTCCGCGCCGAGCCGGTCACAGTGCCTCATTGGGAGCCCGGGGTTGCGGAGGCGGCGATCACCGCCCCCTGGCCGCAGCCGCTGGTCATCCTCCCGCTCGGCGGCAGCGTCGGCACGCCGGAGGCCGGCGTCGAGGCCGACGTCGTGGTCTTCCCCTCGGTCCAGGACCTGGAGAAGGCCGCCGCGGATCAGGTGCGCGGCAAGATCGTCTTTCTCAACAAGCGGATGGAGCGGGCGCGCGACGGCTCGGGCTACGGTGCCGCGGTCGGCGGCCGCGGCCGGGGCGCGCTCGTGGCCGGCAAGCTCGGCGCCGCTGCGCTTCTCCTGCGCTCCGTCGGCACCGACAACAATCGCACGCCGCACACCGGCGCCATGCGCTACGAGGAGGGACAGCCGAAGATTCCGGCGGCTGCCTTGTCCAATCCGGATGCCGACCTGCTGGAAGCCCAGCTCGCGAGCGGCAAACCGGTGCGCGTGCGTCTCAAGCTGGGGAGCCGCCGGTTGCCGGACGAGGAGTCCGCGAACGTCATCGGCGAGATCCCCGGCCGGGAGAAGCCGGAGGAGATCGTGCTCCTCGGCTGTCATCTCGATTCCTGGTTTCCCGGCACCGGCGCGGTGGACGATGGCGCCGGGTGTGCCATCGTGCTCGAAGCCGCCCGGCGCATCGGCGCCTTGCCGCAGAAACCGCGGCGGACGATCCGCGTCGTCCTCTTCGCCAACGAGGAGTTCGGCCTTTCCGGTGCCCGCGCGTATGCGGAGGCCCACGCTGCGGAGCTGCCGCGGCACGTGCTGGCGGGGGAGAGCGACTTCGGCTCCGGCCGCGTCTGGCGGGTGAGCTCCCGGGTTGCGCCGGAAGCTCTGCCGTTCGTCGACGAGATCGCCGCCTTGCTCGCCCCGCTCGGCGTCACCGAGCGCGGCGGCAACGATTCCGGCGGTGGCGCCGATCTGATCCCGATGGCTCCGGCGCGGGTCCCGATGATCTCCCTGGGCCAGGACGGGACCTATTACTTCGACTGGCACCACACCGCCAACGACACCCTCGACAAGATCGACCCGAAAGACCTCGACCAGAACGTCGCCGCCTGGGCCGCTGCGGCCTATGTGGCCGCCGAGATGCCGGGAGACTTCGGGCGGGCACCGGAAGGGGAGGGAGGAGAATGAACACCAAGATCCTGGTCACCGGAGCCCTCGGCCAGATCGGCTCCGAGCTGGTCAACGCCCTGCGCGCCCGGTATGGCGAAGAGGCGGTCGTCGCCTCCGACATCCGGATGCCCCCGCGGGGGACCGACGGCCCCTTCGACTTCGTCGATTGCACCAACCAGCGGTCGCTCCAGGAAGTGATCCGCCGGCACGACGTCCGCACCATCTACCACCTGGCCGCCCTCCTCTCGGCGGTCGCCGAGAGCAAGCCGCAGGTCGCCTGGGACGTCAACATGGGGGGCCTCTACCGGGTCCTGGAAGTGGCGCGCGAAACCCGCTGCGCCGTCTTCTTCCCGAGCTCCATCGGCGCCTTCGGCCCGGACACCCCGCCCGACCACACGCCGCAGGACACCGTGCAGCGTCCGGTCACCATGTACGGCGTCACCAAGGTGGCCGGCGAGCTGCTCTGCGACTACTACCACCACCGCTTCCGGGTCGACACCCGCGGCGTCCGCTTTCCGGGT
The DNA here is from genome assembly GCA_002420005.1 of Holophagales bacterium UBA5704. GTDB lineage: Bacteria > Acidobacteriota > Thermoanaerobaculia > Multivoradales > UBA5704 > UBA5704. Next base: position 9,174 of record DIHE01000138.1, read on the forward strand.
CTGATCTCCCACGGTGCCCCGCCGGGCGGCGGCACGACCGACTACGCGGTCGAGATCTTCCACGAGGCGATCCGGCACCGGCACTACACCTGTTTCCTGGGTCCGGACACCCGGCTCGACATGATGTACATGCCGGACGCCATGAAGGCCGCCATCGAGGTCATGGAGGTCGATCCGTCCCGCCTCGTGCACCGCAACGCCTTCAACGTCACGGCGATGAACTTCACCCCGGAAGAGCTGGCCGCCGAGATCCGCAAGCACATCCCGGACTTCAAGATCGACTACAACGTCGATCCGGTGCGGCAGGCCATCGCCGACTCCTGGCCCAACTCGCTCGACGACCGCGCGGCGCGGGAGGAGTGGGGGTGGAATCCCGAGTACGGCCTCGCGGCCATGGTCCAGGACATGCTCGAAAACCTGGGGAAGAAGCTCAAGCCCGTGGGGTAGGCCCCCCTCATTTCTAGGAGATGCGCCGTCATGCCGCATGATCGCTTCCTGCAGACCCTGTCCGCCGACGTCGACGCCTTGCGCGAGAAGGGCACCGTCAAGGGGGACGAGTCGGTCATCGTCCGTGTGCTCCCCGCCGAAGGCGAGCGGGGTCCGCGCTACCTGTTGGAAGGGCATGGGGACAAGCCCTTCCTCAAGATGAACTCCAACAACTATCTCGGGATGGGTCTGCGCCGCGAGGTGATCGAAGCGGAAGAGACCACGACGGCCGCCTACGGTGCGGGTCCGGGCGCGGTGCGCTTCATCAGCGGCACCTACCGCCAGCACGTGGAGCTGGAGCGGCAGCTCGCCGCCTTCCACGGCCGCGAGGCGGCGATGATCTTCAGCTCCGCCTATGCCACCACCCTGGGGGTTCTGGTGCCGCTCATCACCGCCGAAACGGTGATCGTGAGCGACGAGCTGAACCACAACTGCATCATCAACGCCATGCGGCTGGCGCGTCCCAAGGACAAGCAAATCTACCGCCACAACGATCTGGCCGATCTGGAAGCCAAGCTCGCCGCCGCGGCCGCCTCCGGGCAGTTCCGGCGCGCGATCATCGTCACCGACGGCATCTTCAGCATGCGGGGCGACCATGCGCCGCTGCCGCAGATCCAGGCGATCGTCGACCGCCACGACGCCGCCTTCCCGGAGAACGCCGTCCTCATGGTCGACGACTCGCACGGCGTCGGCGCCTTCGGAGCGACCGGCCGGGGCACCGAGGAGTTCACGGGAGCGAAGCCGTCCGACATCCTCGTCGGCACCCTCGGCAAGGCCCTGGGCGTCAATGGCGGCTATGTCACCGGCGGCCGGGCGCTCATCGACTACCTGCGGGAGACCGCGGCCACCTACATCTATTCGAACCCGATCACCCCCGGCGAGGCCGCCGCGGCGGCGAAGGCCCTGTCGATCCTCGACAGCCCGGAAGGCCTGCGCCTCCTGGAGCACCTGCGCGCGATGACCGCCCGTTTCGAGAAAGGCCTCCTCGCCCTGGGCTACGAGACCATCCCCGGCGAGCATCCGGTCGTGCCGCTGATGGTGCGCGACACCCCGAAGACGAACGCCCTGGTGCGCCACCTCAAAGACCACGGCATCCTCGCCACCGGCCTCAAGTTCCCCGTCGTCCCCCGCGGCGACGAAGAGATCCGCTTCCAGGTCTCCGCCGACCACACGCCCTACGACATCGACGCGACCCTCGCGATCCTGGAGAGCTTTCCGGGGCGGGGGTAGGGGGATGACGACTCTCGACCGCCTCCGGGTCCGCGGTTACCGCCGCTTGTACGACGTGGACCTGGCCATGAAGCCGTTCAGCGTGCTCATCGGCACGAACGGTTCAGGGAAGACCTCTTTCTTGGAGGTGCTGTCTCTCCTCTCCGCGTCGTGCAATGCGCAGTTGTCCGCCAGGCTCTCCGAGCTTGGCGGCATCGGCGACATCCTCACGCGCGACAAGGCGGAGGCGATCGAGGTCGACCTGTCCTCTCCGGTGAAGAACCAGAAACCCCTTCACTATGGTTTTCGCCTCGAACCACGGGGGCAGGGTTACTGGCTTCAGCGAGAGGCGTTGACGCAGGAACGCAACCAGCTGAAGCCCTTCAAACACATCGAGGCGGAAAACGGCGACGTTCGATATTTCGACACGGGGGAATCAAAGCTCCTGCGGCCGGAATGGGCGTTCAACGCAATCGAGACAGCGCTCGCTCAGGTTCCCAAGATGTTTCGTGAGCCGGAGGAGCTCCGCCAGACGCTGGCCGGGACCGCGTTCTATGCCTCGCTGGACGTCGGCCCCAGATCGCCTGTCCGGCTGCCCCAGCAGATGCGGCCGGCGAGCCTGCCGGGCTCTCAAGGCGAGGACCTGGTCTCTTGCCTCTACTCGCTGCGCGAGACCGATCCGGATCGCTTTGAGATTCTGGAGGATACCCTTGCTGCCGCTTTTCCGGACTTCGAGCGTCTGGCGTTTCCGCCCGCTGCGGCCGGCATGCTCTCCATGACCTGGAAGGACAGGAACTACTCCAAGCCGATGTACATGCATCAGCTTTCCGAGGGCACTCTACGCTTCCTGTGGCTCGCGACGTTGCTGGGCAGCCGTGACCTCCCGCCCATCACCTTGCTGGACGAGCCCGAGGTGAGCCTGCATCCAGAGCTGCAGAGCCTTCTTGTGGAGCTGATGCGGGAAGCCTCGGCGCGCAGCCAGATCATCGTGGCGACGCACTCGGATCGACTCGTGCGTTTTCTCCAGCCCGAGGAGCTTCTGGTCGTGGAGACGGAGAACGGAGAGGCCAGGCTCACCTGGGCGAATGAGATGGAGATCGAGGATTGGCTGGCGGACTACAGCCTGGATGAGCTCTGGCGCACGCGGCGGCTTGGGGCGGTCCCTTGAAGATCACCATCCTCGTCGAAGGGGCCACCGAGCGCGTCTTTCTGCCGCCCCTGCGGGATTTCCTCAAGCGGCATCTCACCCAGATGCCGAGCCTTTCCGTGCGACCCTATGACGGCCGCATCCCGAAAGGGGACAAGCTGCGCCGGATCGTCGAGGACCTGCTGACGAAGCGGCCGACATCCGATGCCGTCATCGCACTCACGGACGTCTATACCGGCACCTCCGATTTCGCCGACGCCGCAGACGCGAAGGCGAAGATGAACGAATGGGTCGGCGGCAACAAGCGTTTCCATCCCCACGTCGCCCAGCATGACTTCGAGGCCTGGCTCCTGCCGTTCTGGCCGACGATCCAAAAACTTGCCAAGCACAATCTGCGGGCTCCCTCGGGTCCACCCGAACAGGTCAATCACGGTAACCCTCCGGCGAGGCGAATCAAGGAGATCTTCGAACGGGGGAAGTGCCGCGACAGCTACGTCAAACCTCGGGACGCCCTGCGCATCCTGCGAGACAACGACCTGTCGGTTGCGATCGAAGCTTGCCCGGAGCTCAAGGCACTGGTGAATACGATCCTCCGGCTTTCCGGGGGAAAACTCTTGCCCTGAGCTGGAGCGAGCAACCATGCTGAAAGCCATCGGCCACATCGAAGCGCTCTACCGGTATCCCGTGAAGTCCATGGCCGGCGAACAGCTCGAATCCGCAACGCTGGGCTGGCATGGCTTCGAGGGAGACCGGCGGCTTGCTTTCCGGCGGGTGGAGGACCGCAGCGGGTTCCCGTGGCTTTCCGCCGGCAGGCTTCCCGACCTGATCCGGTTCGCTCCGTTGCGCCGCGGCGAGAGTGCTCCGACCGACCTTCCGACGCATGTGCGTACGCCGGAGGGGGAGGAATTGCCTGTGGATGGGGAAGAGCTGGCCGCGGAGGTCGGGCGGCGGTTCGGGGCTCCCGTGCAGATGATGCAGCTGAAGCATGGCATCTTCGATGAGGCGAGCCTCTCCGTGATCGCCCTGGACACGATCCAAGAGATCGGACGGCTTGCCGGGCGGAGCCTGGACGTGCGCCAGTTCCGCCCGAACGTCGTCGTTCGCCTCCTGCGGCCGGCTCCCTTTCAGGAGGACGAGTGGGTGGGCGGTGTGCTCTCCTTTGGCGAGGGAGATGACGCACCCGCCATCACCGTCACGATGCGCGACGTGCGTTGCTCGATGCTGTGCCTCGATCCCGACTCGGCCGTCTCGGCGCCGGAGGTGATGCGGGCGGTCGTTCGTGCCAACGACAACAACGCGGGTATCTACGGCACGGTCACCCGCACCGGGCTCGTCGCGGTCGGCCAGACCCTCTACCTCCGGGCGGCGCCTATGGGCTTGACGGTACCAGAACCGTAAGATCGGCGGGTTTCGGCGGAGTGGGCTTCATGGCGCGATCTCCGGGCAAGAAGTAAGACCCAGGTAAGATAGCATGACTCGGCCGCCGGCGGTTTGGCGCTCGCGCTATCCTGTGTCGAAACGCAGGCAACTCCGGCCGCCCTTCCGGCGAGCCGGCACCTCGCAAGGAGAGATTCCCCTATGAAGCTTCGCCGTCTGCTGTCGATTCTCGCCCCTCTCGCTCTCTGTGCCCACGCCGCCGCCGCGGACGCGCCGGGTGACGGCTCCGGGTTCACCGGGACCTACATCGCGACGCTGCCCGAACGGGCCGAGATCATGCAGTTGCACCGCGACGGGACCGCCGAGATCACCTTGTCGGACCAGGTCACCTTCGGGGCTGGCGGCTTTACCTTCAGCGACAGCTTCGGGTCCTGGAAGGTCGCCGGAGCGCGGAGACTGGAGGCGCGCTTCGTGAACCTGAACTTCGACGTGACCGGCCCGGCCGCCACCTACTCCGGCGCCGCCGTTGTGGACTACGTCCTCCAGTTCGCCCCGACGTTCCGCACGTTCACCGCGAGCTGCCAGGGCAAGATCTATCCGACCGGCGTGGATCCGTTCGCTCCGGGGGCGGTGCCGGTCACCACGTTCGACTGTGCCTATCTGGACGGCTTCCAGTACCGGCGGGTGCCGCTGGAGTAGTAGGATCGGCCCTCGTGAGCCACTTACGCCGAGCCGTCCCCCTTCTCTGCGCGTTCTTCCTCCCCACCGCCCTCTGCGGGGCTGCGGAATCCTCCCTGCCTTCCGGAGCGGCCGAGCGGATCGGCTCCCTCTTCGCGGAGTGGAGCGGCCCGGACCACCCGGGCTGCTCCGTCGGCGTCGTGCGCGACGGTGCGCTCGTGTTCGGCCGGGGCTACGGGATGGCGAACCTCGAGCTGGGCGTGCCGCTCGATGCGCGGTCGGTGCTCGACGTGGGGTCGGTCTCGAAGCAGCTCACAGCGGGGGCCATCGCCCTGCTGGCGATCGAGGGGCGGCTCGGTCTGGACGACGACATCCGGCGTTTTCTGCCCGAGCTGGCGGTGACGGTCCCGCCGGTGACGATCCGCCATCTGCTGCACCACCGCGGCGGCCTGCGGGACTATACGCTGCTCCTCACCGTGGCGGGGGCCGACCTGGCCGACCGCACGACGACCGCCGAGGCGCTCGCGCTGGTCACCCGCCAGCGCGGCGTCGATTTTCCGGCGGGGGAGCGCTTCACCTACTCGAACACCGGCTACTTCCTGCTCGGCGAGATCGTCGCGCGCGCTTCGGGGATGCCGCTCTCCCGGTTCGCCCGGGAGCGGTTCTTCGAGCCGCTGGGGATGACGTCCTCCCACTTCCACGACGATTCCACCTTGATTGTGCCGCGACGGGCGCAGGGGTACGAGGCGCGGGAGGGGGGAGGCTTCCAGCTCGCGATGTCCGATTGGGAACAGGTCGGCGACGGCAGCGTCTTCACAACGCTCGAGGATCTCGCGCGCTGGGTGGAGAACCTCAAAAGCGGCAAGGTCGGCGGTGCACGCTTCGTCGAGCTGATGGCGAGCCGTGGTCTGCCGGTCGACGACGTGGAGAGCGGGACCTACGGCTTCGCACAGTTCGTCACCACCTGGCGCGGGCGCGACGTCTGGCGCCACGGAGGCGCATGGGCCGGCTATCGCGCCCACCTTCTGCATGTGCCCGAGGAGCGCCTCGCGGTCGCCATCCTTTGCAACTTCGCCGAGGCCCGGGGCCTCGGATTCAAGGCGGATGCCGTCGCCGCGGCGGCGCTGGGAGAGGCACCGGAGGTGGAGACACCCCGTCCCCGGCCACCGGCATCCCAGGAGGGAGCAGCGGCCCCGGCGCCGCTTCCGGCCGCGCGGCTCGAACCCTTGGCGGGCCGGTATTGGAGCGACGAGCTCGCCGCCGCCTGCGAGCTGGCGGTGCGTGACGGCCGCCTCGTGTGGATCGGGATCGACGCCCTGCCGCATCCGCTCGACCCGCAGCGCGCGCCGCACACGTTCGCCTCCCCGGACGGTCTGCAGTTGCGCTTCACGCCGGGGCCGCAGGGTACCGTCGACGGATTCCAGCTCGACGTCGGAGAGAGCCAAGGTATCGGGTTTCGCCGCATCGACGACCCCGCGGCCACGCTGCGCATCGTCAACGCCCGGTTGATCGACGGCACCGGGGCGCCGGCCCGCCCGGGGAGCCTGCGGATCGCCGGAGACCGCATCGTGGCGGTGGGCGACCTGGAGCCGCTTCCGGGGGAGGCGGTCTTCGACGCCAAGGGTCTCGTCCTCGCCCCCGGATTCATCGACACCCACTCGCACGCCGCCTCCGACCTGCTGGAGATCCCGGAGGCGCTCGGCGCGGTGAGCCAGGGCATCACCACCGTCGTCGGCGGGCAGGACGGCGGCTCGTCCCATCCCTTGAGCGACTTTTTCGCCAGCCTGGAGAAGGCGCCGGCGGCGGTCAACGTGGCCTCCTATGCGGGGCACGGCACGCTACGCGAGAAGGTGCTGGGCAACGACTTCCGGCGCACCGCCACGGCGGACGAGATCGCAGCGATGTCGCGCCTGCTCGAACGCGACATGGAGGCGGGGGCGCTGGGTTTGTCGAGCGGTCTCGAATACGACCCGGGGATCTATTCGGCCCGCGGCGAGCTGATCGACCTCGCCCGGGTTGCGGCGCGCCATGGCGGCCGGTACATCAGCCACATCCGCAGCGAGGACCGGACGTTCTGGGAGGCGATCGACGAGATCCTGGCGATCGGCCGCGAGGCGAAGCTCCCGGTCCAGATCTCGCACGTCAAGCTGGCGATGCGCAACCTCTGGGGCCAGGCGCCCCGGCTGATCGCGCTGCTCGATGCGGCGCGGGCGCAGGGGATCGACGTCACGGCCGACATCTACCCCTATCTCTATTGGCACTCGTCGCTCACCGTGCTCTTCCCGAACCGCGACTTCGAGAACCTGGACGTCGCCCGCCAGGTGCTCGCCGAGATCGCGCCGCCGGAGGGCTTGCTGCTCGGTCGCTATCTGCCGAATCCCGCCTACCCGGGGAGGACCGTGGCCGACATCGCGAAGGAGCGCGGCGAGGCCCCCGAGGTGACGCTCGTCGCGCTGATCCGCGACGCCGAAGCGTTGCGCCGCCAGGGCAAGGAAGGCGTCGAGAGCGTCATCGCCACCAGCATGATCGACGGAGATCTCGACCAGCTCCTCGCCTGGCCGCACACCAACCTCTGCACCGACGGCGAGCTCGACGGCCGCCATCCGCGCGGCTTCGGGTCCTATCCGCGCGTGCTCGGCCGTTACGTCCGGGAGCGGGGTGTGCTCGACCTGGAGGAGGCCGTCCACAAGATGACCGCGCTCGCCGCCGACCACGTCGGGATCAAGGACCGCGGCCGCCTGGTGCCTGGAGCTTTCGCCGATCTCGTGCTCTTCGATCCTGCCACGGTGATCGATCGGGCCACGACGACCGATCCGCACGCGCTCTCGGCGGGCATCGAGCGCGTCTGGGTGAACGGCCAGACGGTCTACGCGGGCGGTGCCACGAGCGGGCTCCGGCCCGGCCGGGTGCTGCGCCGGGAGGGGAGCCCGCGGTGACGCCGTTCAGATGACGGGGAAGGCCTGGGCGATGCGCGTCCCCATCTTGTAGTGCACGTTCGGCTGCGCCGTGAAGCTCACGTTGCTCTTCGCCTCGAAGAGCACGATGATGTCCGAGCCGCCGAACTGGAAGTAGGAGATCTCCTCCCCCTTGCGCAGGGTGACGCCGACCTCGGCGGTGAGGATCACCGAGGAAACCTGACACATCCCGATGGGGAGCACGGCCACCAGGCCGATCGGCGTATCGAGCACGACGAGGCCGCGGGCCTGGGCGAACTGATAGCCCGCATTGTCGGGGGCGTCGAACGTCCGCACCGGCTTCAGGCGGTGCCGTCCGTCCGGGTCTCCCGCGATCGGCTCGGCGACGACTTCGAGGTAGACCTGGCCCGGCACCACGCGCGCTTCCAGGACCGTCCCGCCCACCGGGGCATGCTGCCGGTGATAGTCGTTGGGGCCGAGGAAGGCGTGCATGAAGAGCCCGTTCACAAAGCGGTCCTTGTACGGGCTGCCTTCCATCAGCTCACCGATCGACCAGTGGAGGTTCTTGACCGTGACGTGGGAATCGGTGCGGATCTCCCACTGACCGGCGAAGGTCGAATCGGCGGGTGACACGATCACCGAAGGGTCGGACACCGCGGCCACCGGCCGGTAGCCCGGCTTGAAGTCGCGGGCGAAGAACTGGTTGAACGTCTTCCAGCCGCCGTGCGGCACGATGTAGTCGTTCATGTTGTAGGTGGGCGAATCGTAGAACGACTGCAGCGAGGCGGGCGTCAAGGACTCCGGCGTGTCGAGGAACTGCCCCATGGCGTTGGCATAGCGCACCATCCAGGCCGACAGCTCGGTCAGCGGCGGCGCCTCGGGGTGCGGGACGATACGGTTTTGCAGCCCGAGGACCGGCGGCTGGTCGAGAATGAAGTGGAACTTGCAGAGGTGGTTGTAAACCTCCCGGCCGGCATGGTTCTCGGAGGGAACCCAATAAAGGAGGTCGTTGATCCATCCGAGATAGTCGTCCAGGCTCCGGATGTCGGCGAGGTCCGGGATGCGGGCCTGCTGCGCGCGGCGGATCGCCTCGTTGAACGCTTCCTCCCAATGGTTCACGTGGATCAATCCGACCAGCTCTTCCACGACGGGGTGATATTTCGGCATGTTCTTCGCTCCTTCTGCAGTCAACCGAATCGGCATGACAGGCTGACGCTCCGGCACTTGAGCAAGGAGCCTGCCAGCCCGGGCACAGGGGAGCGGATCGGCTGGAGAGGGGGCGCCGACCTGTCGGTGGGCGTCGCCGACATGCCGCCGGCGCCCACCGACAGACCGGCCGGGCTTCAGGGAACCACCACCGTCGCGCGGGCGAAACCGACGTTTGTCTCCGCCGGCTGCACCGCCACCACCCACAGGTCATAGGTTCCGGGTTTCAGGTCCAGCGAGCCCTTGAACGTGCTGGTGCCGGAACAGGTCAGCGGGAACGACAGGACGTCCAGCCCGCCGTTCGCACGGATCTGGGCCGTCACCTCGAACTCGCCTGACGGCCAGTACGGCTCGGGCGGCGCTTCCCCCGGTGGCGGTGGCGCGGGAGGCGGCTGCAAGGTGATCGGGCAGCCGCACATCATCGTCACGTTCGCCTGGATCGTGACCGTCTGGTTCGCCACGGAGGCCGTCACCGTGGTGTACAACCCGGCGATGGTGAGCACCAAGCCGGGATCGGCGAGGAGCTGCATGGACGGCAGCACCCACATCGTCGCCGAGGCGCAGACCGGATCGGGGGCGAAGGCGGTGGCCGTGAACTCCAGCAGCGACGGCTCGGTGAGGTGCAGCTCGACGATCAGCTCCCCCAGACCGGCCGGCGGTTGCAACCAGTAGGGACCGGGCGCTGCGGTGCCTCCCGGCGGCTGGACGACGATCGCGTTGCGAGACACACCTTCGCTGAACTTCGACACCGGCACGACGGTGCCCGAGGAACCGTTGTTCATCGGGCAGTCCTTGATCAGAGTCACCCGGGTGAGGACGTTGCGCACCGAGAGGAGCGGCTGGCGCACCGTCGGCGCCGGTCCGAGGATCTTTCCGTCGCGCGCCTGAACCCGAACTTTCACCTGCGCGGCTGCTGGGGGCATGCTCACCTTCCTTTCTCGAAGGCGCCCATGGTTATGCCGGCCGGGCGGCGGTGTCAATCGTCCCCGGTGCCTCCGGGGCGGCCTTCCGGCGCAGGATCGCCGCCGAGATCAGCGTCATGAGGAGCCCGACCGGGAAGACCTCCAGGAACGTGATGCCGGCGTTGAACAGAGGGTTGGCATAGAGCTTCGCCAGAGCCTCCATGTCCGCGGCCGCCTTCGTGAGGGCCGCCTCGTCGGCACCGGACGCGCGCAGCTTGTCCAGCGCCTGTGCGTTGTAGTGGTCGAGGAAGTCGGGCAGGAAGTTGAAGTAGACGATCTCCCAGGTGATCACGTACATCGCGCAGGCGACCAGGGTGATCAGCAGGCCGACCTGGAACGCCTTGCCGAAGCCGACCGCGCCGTTGGCCACGGTGTCGCGGTACGAGCGGACACCGAAGAAGACCAGCAGGAACGCCAGCACCATGGCGCTGTAGCCGACGACCTCGCTGTGCTCGAAGCCGGGACGTTTGCTCAGGGGTACCATCGACGCCACGAACGCCGCCAGAATGGTGCCCGCCACAAGACCGTACCGCATCACGATTTTCTGCATTGCCGTTGTCCTCCCTTGTTGGCCCGTACCGTAGCGCCCCGGGGTTGCGCCGGGCATCCCCCGTTCGGGTGATTTTCCGCCGGATCGCCCGAAATCACCCTTTCGTTGACCCGCCTGGCGGCTTGCCTCTCAGGGGATCAGGCCGAGCTCCCTCGCCTTGACGACGGCCTGAACCCGGCGGTTGACGCCCAGCTTGTCGAACAGGCGGGAGGAGTGGGTCTTGACCGTGTTCTCGGAGACGAAGAGGCGTTCGGCGATCTCGCGGTTGCTGAGTCCTTCTGCGATCAAGCCGAGGATCTCCTGCTCGCGCCGGGTGAGACCGACTTCCTTGAGCGATGCGGCATCGACCGCGAAGGGTCCGCTCTCCGGAGAGGGCTGCGCCGGGACCTCCCGGATCACCACGACCTCGCGGGTCCGCGCCCACCGTCGGCCGAGGTAGATCCCCAGGGCGGAGAAGATCACCGCCACCAAGCCGCCATAGATCTCGCCGGGGTAGGCGTGGACGAAGTGCTTGTACTCGAGGATCTTGAGCAGCGCGAGGAGCACCCCGCCGGTCAGGCCGTAAAGGACGTAGCGTTTCACCGGCGGGGAGCATAGCGCAGGCCCGATGTCCCGCCGGCCGCTTGACGCCGTCCCCCCCTCTGCATAGGCTGCGGGCAGCTCTGGCGCAGACGCCGAGGACACCCGATGCACATTCGACGCGACGATCTCTCCGGGCCGCAGGTGCGCGCCCTTCTGGAGGAGCACCTCCAGAGCATGTATGAGCTCTCGCCCCCCGAGAGTGTGCACGCGCTGGACCTTGAGGGGCTGCGCCGGCCGGACGTCACCTTCTGGACCCTCTGGGACGGCGACGAGCTGGCCGGCTGCGGTGCCCTCAAGGAGCTGAGCCCGGCGCACGGCGAGATCAAGTCGATGCGCACCGCCCAGGCCCACCGGAACAAGGGCGTCGCGCGTGCCCTGCTCCGCCACATCCTGGAGGAAGCCCGGCGTCGTTCCTACACCCGCCTGAGCCTGGAAACCGGGTCCCAGCCGGCCTTCGAGCCCGCCCGCCGGCTCTACGCGAGCTTCGGCTTCACCTTCTGTGGACCCTTCGCGGACTACGTCGAGGACCCGAACTGTGTTTTCATGACAAGGGTGATCGACCGGGAGCAGGCCTCCCTATGACCGGCTTCGTCGCCTTGCTGCGCGGCATCAATGTCGGCCGCGGCCCTCGCCACCACCCATGATCTTCTCCGACCTTGCCTTGTCCCGCCGGCTCGAACGAGCAGAGGCATTCGGCAATGCGTCCTTCGTCGAGGCGAGGGCGCATCTGTACCCGGACAGTGGTGCCTGCTGGATCGACGTCGCGGGCGCGTGGGCGATGTACGACGGCCCCACCTCGCCTCTGACCCAGACCTTCGGGCTCGGCCTTTTCGAGCCGGTCACCGCCGCCGAGCTGGAGCGGGTCGAGGAGCTCTTCCACCACCGCGGAGCGCCGGTCTTTCACGAGGTCAGCCCGCTGGCGGACCCCGGGCTCCTGCCGCTCCTCGGTGGGAAGGGGTATCGGCCCATCGAGCTCACCAGCGTGATGGTGCGACCGGTGCGCGAGGAGCTGCCCGCGGCGATCCGGCGCCCTGAAGACCTGCGGGTCCGGCGCATGGAGCCCGGGGAATGGCGGCTCTGGGCGGAGACCGCCACGCAGGGCTGGTGCGAGACGCCCGAGCTGGCCGAGATGATGTTTGAGCTTTCGGAGATCAATGCCCGGCGCGAAGGGGGGCTGTGCTTTCTGGCCGAGCTGGGCGGCCATGCGATTGGCACGGGCGTGCTCATCCTGCACGAAGGCGTGGCCCTCCTGGGAGGAGCGAGCACGATTCCGGAGGCCCGGCGGCAAGGCGCCCAGGCCGCCCTGCTGGAGAGCCGCCTCGCCTACGCCGCCGAGCAGGGCTGTGATCTCGCCATGATGTGTGCCCTGCCGGGCAGCGGATCGCAGCGCAACGCCGAACGGCAGGGCTTCCGGATCGCCTACACGCGGATCAAATGGGGGCTGGGCTGAGCGTCGCTCCAGTTCCCGCGAGCGGTGCAGCTTCCAGGCTCCGGCAGGCGCTGCGGCGGCAGGCGCCGAGGGCGCGGACGCGGGCGCTCAGTTGGCGCAGCCGCTGGGGGTCCAGGAGGCCGGCCTGGTTGTCCAGCTCGCCGGGGTCTTGGACGAGGTCGTAATACTCCTGCTCGCCGGTCCCGTATTCCACGTATTTGAAGGTGGCGGTGCGCAAGCCGAGGTGGGTGGTGTGCTCATCGGCGGCCGGCCCGTCCAGGGGCTCGAGAAGCCCGTCTTCCTCCTCGCCGGCGTCCTTGAAATGGTATTGCTCGAGGAACACCATCTGCCTCCAACCGGCGGGCGTCTGACCCGGAGCACGCAGCAGGGGGAGGAGTGAGCGGCCGTCGGGAGAGATCCGGGTTTGGGTGCCGGCGAGCTGGGCGATGGTGGGCGCCAGGTCGACGCTCTCGACGAGCGCATCGGTGCGGGCTCCCGCCGGAATGCGCGGGCCGCGGACGATGAGCGGCACGCGGATGTCTTCTTCATACGAGCTGTACTTGCCCGCCCGGTAGCGGTGCTGGCCCATGTGGAAGCCGTTGTCCGAGGTGAAGAAGACGTAGGTGTTGGCGAGCTGGCCGGTGCGTTCCAACGTTGCGATCAGAGCGGCGATGGCGGCGTCGACCGCTTGCAGGCTCTGCAGGCGACGGCGATAGAGGGCATCCATCGTACGGATCTCTCCCGGCGTCAGGAGCGGCTTCTTACGGACGGCCTCCGGTTTGTCGCTCACATCGGCCTCGTTGAAGGAAGGAGTGCGTGGCGCACGGGCGTCCGGAAAGAGCCCCGCGTCCCGGGGGGCGGGAGGGCAGGGCTTGTGCGGCGCATAGGGCGCCAGGTAGAGGAAGAAGGGGACGCCGTCCGCCGCCGCCCGCGTCACGAAAGCCTCTGCATGCCCGGCCAGGACGTCGGTCAGGTAGTCGGCCGGCGTCTGCCCATGCGGAACGAGGGTGCCGTTCACGTTGAGCGTATAGCCATACTGGTTGTACGGCTTGCCGGCGGCCGGCACGACCCACGCGCTCCAACCCGGCGGGACCCGGGTGCGATCCCCGGGGGTAGGATATCCATTGAGGTATTTGCCCATCAAGGCCGTGCGATAGCCGATGCGCTGCAAGGCGACGCCGAGGGTGGTTTCCTCATGCCCGAGGGCTTGAAAGCGAAGATAGCCGCCGTCGGGCGGGAAGTTGCTGTAGACGCGCAGGTTGTGCGTATAGCGTCCGGTCAGGAGGGTGGCCCGCGAAGGACAGCAGAGGGACAGCGGGACGAAAGCGTGGGTGAAGGTCGTGCCCTGCTCGACCAGGAGCTCGCGCAGATGCGGCATGGAGTCGAGCGAGCCGAGCAGGAGGTCTTGATCGTCGGTGAGGAAGAGAATGACGTTGGGCCGCGCGGGTGTGGCGGCGGGGGGCGCCGTCGCCGCGGTGCGGTCACCCGGCGCGGGCTCTGCCGCGAAGAGGGGTGTGCAGAGCACGGCGAGAGCCAGCAGGTGTCGATGTCCAGATCGCATGGGTTGCACCTCCAGGAGGTATACGGTCGAAGGCGGGGAACTGCCCACCCAACGACGTCGGAAGGCCTTCGTGCCTTCTAGTTCGATCGGCAACCCGTATTATCGAACCCGCCGTCCTGATGGATGTTGAGGGTGCACAAAGCGTTCTGGTTCTTGTCGATCAGCTGGATGGTCAGCTGTTGATCTGACGCTTCGAGGACGGCGAAGCCTGGTGTCTTCCCCACTCCCCATTGGCCGGCGGATGGCGTGAGGCGCAGAGGCCGCACGTCATGCCCACCAGCTCCTGCAATGACCAGGTGGACTCCATCCAGCATTAGCCTCTGCAAGTCATGATCGTGTCCTGTGAGATAGAGCGTCGCGCGGCCCCGGAGCCTGGGGAGAAGGCGGTTTCTGAGGCGCTCGATTTCAGGATCGTCGCCGTGAGAACCATTCGAGAGGATGGGATGGTGCCCATAAACCACTTTCCAGCGGGCTTGGCTTTGCCCCAGTGCCTTGTCAAGCCATGCGAGCTGCTGTTCGTCACCCCGGCTGTTCACGAGAGGCTGTGTGTCGAGAGCGAAGAACTGAACGGGCCCGGCTGTAAACGTATAAAAGTGCCTGGGCAGGCACCAGCTCTGGCTGCTGTACGCGAGCTCCTGCTCGGGAGTGGCGTCCGAATAGTCGTGGTTCCCCAGGCTGGCGAAAAACAGGAACCCAAGCTGCGCGTATTTGTCTTCCCAGAGCTCTTTCCAGGGGATCTGCCGGTCTTGCAGGCCCTCCGAGTAGAAATTGTCCCCGAGCGTGAGGCCGAAACTGATCGGCGTGTCCCGATGCAGGGTTTGGTACGCAGCCATCGCATCGGCAACGGCCTCTTGGTCGGCAGACCCATCTCCGAAGTCTCCCAGAGCGAGAACACGAAGCCGTGAGCCCTCGAATGGGACGGGAACAGGATCTGTCGCCGGTGGGTCTTCCGCGCCGGCCGAGCGGATTGCGGCGCAGTCCGGGTGCATCGGCGAGATGTGGGCGGCATTCTCCAAAGAATGGCGAGCGGTCGGCTGGCAGGCGGCAAGAAGAACGGCTGCAACCATCCCGGTAAGGTGTAGGCGCATGGAAGACCTCCTCGGAGAAACGGATCGGGCGGCAGTACCCTCTTCGTTTGGACGGCCGCCGGTGAAGATTTCCACGATCTGGTCTCGATCGAGGCGACGTGGAGGCTCTGCCCCCCCCGAGAGGACCTTGGCCTCGTCGCCATGGCGCTGGAGGAGGCCGATCGCCTCGTCCACAGTGCGCGGTGCGTGGTAGTCGAACGGTGCCGGGATCAGACGATCTCCATTCCGCGAGCAGGAGCGTCAGGCGAGGAACCAATAAAGAAGCAGCAGCAGGACGGCGAGGGCGATCCAGAAGGCGGGATTCTGGAACAGGCGCTCGGCGGCGCGTCCGGCGGCGGCGGCGCCCAGGGCTCCGACGTCCAGCACCTCTTCGCGCGGCGGCGCCGGAGCCGGGGCGGCGGGAGCCTCTTCCTCAGCCTTTTCCGGTGTGCCGGCGGGGGCTGCCGCAGGCTCGACCGAGGGGACCTCGAGCTCGCGCCGCATGGCGTCGGAAAATTTCTGGAACAGCTGGTCGGAGACGTCCTGGATCATGCCGCGGCCGAACTGGGCGAGGACGCCCATCACGTTGACGTCGGAGGTGACCGTCACTTCGGTCACCCCGGGGGAGCGCTCGACGACCTTGCTCTTCATCTTCATGTCGGCGCCGCCCTTGCCGCGCGTCTCCTGGCCGGAGGCGGCGATGTCCGCCTCGCCCGCGGCGGGGTCGAGCCGCTCGAAGCGCAGCTTGCCGCGGTAGGCGGCGGTGACCGGGCCGACTTTCACGTTCATCGTGCCGGCCCAGGCCGTCTCGTCGATCTGGTCGGTGATCGCGGCGCCCGGCAAGCAGCCGGCGACACGTTTCGGGTCGATGAGGAAGTCCCAGACGGCTTGGAAGGGGGCTTGGACGACGAAGCTCTTTTCGATCTGCATGCCCATGGGTGGTGACGCCTCACTCGGGAATCGTTCGGGATTGGAGCCGCGCGTAATCTTCCGGCACGTCCAGGTCGGCGAGCGCCGCCTCGGGCCAGGGGAGGACTTCCGCGGCGTGACGGTGCTTCTTGACGACCTGCCGGCCGCACCCCTCTCCAGTCATCGTGAGCAGCTCGCCGAACAGGGATCGATCATAAAGCATGGGAGGGGCGTTCACTCCCGCATAGTCCGAGATGACGAGCGGGGCCGTGGTCGCGCGGTAGCGGTCGACCAGGGCGGCGAGCATGTCCGCCGTCACGAACGGCATGTCGGCCAGCATCACCAGGGCCGCGCGCACGTCGGCGGGAAGGGCGGCGACGCCGGCCTTGAGCGAGGAGTTGATGCCGCTCGCGTAGTCCGGATTGAGCACCACCCGGCAGGGGAGCCCGTCGAGCTCGCGGCGGGTCCGTTCCGCCTCATGGCCGAGCACCACCAGGAGCGGATCGAGGCCACCGGCGAGGAGGCGCCGGGCGGCGCCGCGCAGCACGCTCTCGCCGCCGAGATCGAAAAGCAGCTTGTTGCTCCCCATCCGGCTCGACAAGCCGGCGGCGAGGAGGATGCCGGCGACGGGGCCGGTGCGGTGGTCAGACATGGATGGCCTCCCGGCGTGCGGCGAGATGGCCCGGCGTGCGCCGGGTGGTGAAGGCGAGCATCTCGGCGACGATGCTGAGCGCCACCTGGCGGGGACCGTCCGCCCCGAGGTCGAGCCCCACCGGGCCGAAGACCCGTTCCTGCTCTGCGGCGGTGGCGCCGATCTCGTGCAACATGGACTCCGTCCGGGCGCGGGGTCCGAGCACGCCGACGTAGGGGATGTCGGCGGCGAGCAGGCGCCGCACCCAGGCGCGGTCGATCGCCAGGGAGTGGGATTTCACCACGGCGAGCGTGCGCGCGGCCGGCGGCAGGGCGATCTCCTGGCTGTCCGGCCGGGCGGTGAGCAACGCGACTGCCTGCGGGAAGCCGGCCGGATCGAGCAGCGCCGGCCGGTGATCCACCAGGGTGACGCGAAACCCCACGTCCGCGGCATAGGCGACGAGCGGCCGGGCGTCCTCCCCGGCACCGCAGACGAGGAGATGCGGCGGCGGCGGGAGGACCTCGAAGAAGACGGTGCGGCCACCCACCGTTTCGGTCACCGGTTTTCCGGCGGCGAGAAGGACGCGCGCCCGCTCGGCGGCTTCATCGTCCAGGGCAGGGGAGCCGAGGGAGCCGTGGTGCCTGCCCTCCGGCGCGGCGAGAAGCATCCCGCCGAGGCCGTCGCCCTCGACCACGGTTGCCAGGACAAAGGGGGCGTCTCCGGCGACCAGCTCGCGCAGGGTCGGGGCGAGACCGGCGAGCGGGCCGGCGGTCGCCGGTTGGATGAAGATGTCGATCGTTCCGTTGCACCCGAGCCCGAGGCCCCAGACCATGTCCTCGTCGGAGCCGGTGCTGTAGTGGCGCAGGCTCGGGACCTTGGAGGGGAGCACCTGCTGCCGGGCCACCTCGCGCACGTCGGCCTCCAGACAGCCACCGCTGACGCTTCCGAGGGTGTCCCCCGAGTCTTCGATGAGGAACTTGGCGCCGGGCCGGCGATAAGCAGAGCCCACGACCCGCACCACCGTGGCCAGCGCGGCGCTACGCCCCGCCGCCGTCAGCGCGGCGAGCCGCACCAGCACCTCCGCTGTCTCTTTCCAATGATTCATGTCCTCCCCCAGGACGCCGGACAACGATACCTCCTGGACATCGCGGTGACAAGAGATCGTCCGGTCTCTGGTATAGACTGCACGGCCTTTACGGGAGGTCGCCATGTCAAGGAAACCGAATTTCATGATCATCATCACCGACCAGCAGAGTGCAAGACCTTACTGGCCGGAGCATTGGGAGAAAGAAAACCTCCCGGCCATGCAGTGGCTCCGCGCCAACGGCATGAGCTTCAACCGCGCCATCACGAATTCCTGCACCTGTTCGCCGGCCCGCGTCACCATGCTCACCGGCCTGTATCCTGCGCAGCATGGCGTGACCGAGGTCCTGGAGTTCGACAACATCACGCGCATCGTCGAAGACGTGACGGGCGGGCCGGACGCCACCGAAAAGCCGACGCCGCAGCAGGTCACCCAGGCGCTTTCGCTGAACATCAAGGAGCGCCGGCAGCAGGGCCTGTCTCCGAATCTGCAGAACCTGGGCAAGATCCTGAAGACCGCGGGCTACAACGTGGTGTTCAAGGGCAAGTGGCACCTCTCCAAGCCGGCCAACTACGTCGGCAGCCTGGGCCAGAAGTACTGGACCGACGCCGACGTCGACCAGCTGGCCGAGCGCTGGGGCTTCGACGGCTGGACGATGCCCGATGCGGGCGACAACCTGGCGGTCGAAAACATGGGCGGCGGCGAGGTGCGCAACGACCAGCGCTTCATCGACGGGCACGGCCAGGCGGCCAAGTACGGCGACAGCATTCCCCTGGAGAAGCGGGAGCACGACAGCGTGCGCCACTTCCTGACCACCTATGACGACGACAAGCCTTTCTGTCTCGTCGTCTCCCTGGTCAACCCGCACGACGTGCTGGCCTATCCCGGCACGGCCGCGGGCATGTTGCCGGACGGTACGCCGCTCTACCAGGCTGCGGGCTACCGCGACGAGGACTTCATGCACCTGCCGATCAACCGGCCGCCCACCTGGAACGAGGACCTGTCGACCAAGCCGCAGGCGCAGACGCAGTTCCGCGTGGTGAGCAACCAGGGCGGCGGCATGATCGCCGCCGACGACGAGAAATCCCAGCTCGCCTATTGCCGTTTCTACGCCTACCTCTGCAAGCACGTCGACCACCAGATCATGGAAGTGATCAAGACTCTCCAGGGAACGAAACACTTCGAGGACACCGTCATCGTCCGCCTGAGCGATCATGGCGACATGGCGATGGCGCACGGCCTGCAGCGGCAAAAAATGTTCAACGTCTACGAAGAGACCCTGAACGTTCCGTTCATCATCGCGAACCATCCGCTGATCGCGAAGGGGGAGGAGACCGATGCGCTGGTGAGCCTGATCGACGTCTTGCCGACGCTCTCCAACCTCGCCGGAGTGCCGGACGCGAGCCGCTGGACGTTCAAGGGGCGGGACCTGACGCCGATCCTCGCCAATCCGCGCGCCGAGGTGCAGGATTACCTGCACTTCACCTACGAGGACCTCTACTTTTTCGTCCCCGCCGCGAGCCATATCCGGGCGATCGTGGAAAAGCGCTGGAAATACGCGGTCTATTACGACGTCCACACGAACGCGCCGTTCGAATACGAGATGTACGACATGGCGGTGCCGCGCGACCAGCGGGAGGTGGTGAACCTGGCCCACCCGAGCACTCCGGTCTCCCCCGAGATCGCCGCCGAGCGCGAGCGGCTGCACCAGAAGCTCATCCGGGTCATGGAGACTCTGGGCACCACCCCCACCGGCATCGTCTGGCCGGCGCACTGGGGCGAGCAGAGGAGGGGAGAGGAGGCGTAGGCCCCGGGAGCCGGTCGCCAGCCCCGGGGGGGGCCGGCCCTTGGCTGCCTGCTGCGCCCAGCAGGCAGCCAACCTCGCGGGCCACACCTCAACCTCTCCTTGCTCCTGCCTGCCTCAAGGCCGGCTGTCCGGGTCCGCCGGATCTGTGTGGGCGTCTCGCTCGTCTCCGTCCCAGGCGCCGTCCCCGTCGCGGTCTACGCCGGCGCGCTCTCCGGAGCCGGGTGGCTGGCAGGTGTAGGTCACGGGGCGGCCGTAGTCCGTGGCCAGAGAGCGCAGGGCCGCGGCGGTGACCGGCGCCTGCGCTTGCCGGTCTCTCGCGAACAGACCCGATCCCAGGTACAGGAAGCCGGCCTCGTCGCCGAAGACCCTGGACTTGGCGACGAGATCACACTCTCCGGCCTCCGCGCGTTGGCGCAGGAGGTCGATGCGGGCGCTCACCGCCGCGGGGCTCCCTGCCTTGTGGGTGACCTGTTGGCCCACGACCGGTGCCAGGTTGGTGGGAAACGCCAGGAGGAACGCCTCGATCTGCCGCCGCTGAACGTCCCCGGCGGGGCCATCCGGGATCCCGTTGTTGCCGGGCCCGTTGAAGCTCTCCGAGAAGCTGATCCCATGGGTGAACCGGAACACCGAATCGACGCTCCCATCGTGGAGCATGCCGAATCCGCGGACCTGCTCTCCCTTGAAGCTGGTGTCACTGCCGGGAAACCCGGGGTTCTCGGGATTCCCGAACATTCCGACTTTTTGATAGAGGTTCCGCAGGTGGGGGGTCTTGAAGAGCTGCGGATTGAAGTCGAAGCTCGACAGGCCGGAGGTGCCGAAGAATCCAGGTTTCGCGGTGCCCGGGTTGGCCGTCGGGTCGATCGTGTGGCAACTGCTGCAGGAGAGGACGTTGACCTCTCCCGCCGCCGTCGGGATCCCGCAATTGACCGTGTCGAAGAGCCGGCGGCCGGCCTCCTGGTCCGCCGTCAACACGTTGTCGATCCGCCGATTCGGATTCGGTGGATAGGTGAGCTGCAGGATGAAGTCGGTGAACGCCTCCATGTCCTCAGGCGGGATGGTCGCATGGCGCCCGAGCAGAGCGGGGAAGGCTCCATTGAACTGGCCGAACGCCGCACGCTCGTCGAAGGTCCCGCCATCCGGCTGCTCGCTCGGCGCGGCGTTGCCGCCGGTGCGGTCGCCGCGCCAGTGCATCGAGCCATGGCTGGCCATGCCGCGCAGGCTCTGCGTCGACATCGGGCCTTTCATCGGGTGGAAGATGGGCTCCATGGGCTGACCCGTGACCAGATTGAGCAGGAGGCTGATGAAGGGACCGGGGTTGTCGATCACCTCCTCGTCGGGGTTGCCGAGATCCCACGTCAGGCTGTCGAAATCGCCGAATGCGTGACAGCTCGCGCAAGAGGAGTCGCCGTGGCTCGACGAGAATCTGGCGTCGTAGAGGAACCGGCGGCCGGTGACGATACTCGGCGGCTCCGGGTTGTGCATCAGGACGTGCTCCGTCTCCTCCCGCCGGCTGGTGTCGAGAACCGAGATCCCGTTGTCGAACCGGGTCATCACATAGAGCTGCCCGCGCTCCTCGTCGAGGATCAGGCCGGTGGGGCCGCCGCCGCTCACCGGGATGTGGCTCGCGGCGCTCGGCACGAAGGTGTTCGTTTCGAGCTGCGCCGTGGAGAAGACCCCCACTTTGCCGGATCCCAGGGCTGCGACGTAGAGGGTCGCGCCATTGCCGCTCACCGCCATGCCCTGGGGCAATGCGAGGGAGCGATCGTTCTCGGCGTTCGGGAGCGGCGCGCAGCAGCTGCTGTAGTCGATGTGCTTGTTCAGGTGCCGCGCCGCGACGCCGCCACCTGGCGCGAGCACGGTGATCCGGCTCTCGTGCAGATGGCCGCGCAGGCTGTGCCCGGCGAAGGTGCCGGGGCCTTCGAACCGCGCGGTGTTGTTCGCCTCGGTGTTGGCGACATAAACCTTTCCGTTCACGGGATTGACGGCCATCGTGTACAGGACGGTGCCGACACCCTGGAAGAAGCCGCCTGCTCCCGGCATCTGGCGCGGCGGGTTGGCCATGGCGTCGAGCACGAACACGTCCTTGTCGGGCAGCGAGAACCTCACGTACGGGTCGCGGGTGCGGCCGAGCGCGTCGACCCAGTGCGAGCCGTTCCACTGGACGATGGCCCCGATCTCGGGCGCCGGGCGGCCTGCGTAATTGGTCACCGGCCCCGGGGCGCCATCCGGCCCGAAGCCGTCCGGGAGCGCCGCCTCGCCGACGATGGTGGTCCGGTTGCCGGTGTGGAAGCCGGCGGCGTACACCCGGGAGCCGTCCGGCGTCACCGCGAGGGCGCGCGGCGTATCCGTGAAGAGGGTCACGATCGTCAGCGGCGTGCCGCCCAGCCCGTTGCCCAGCCCGTTCGCGTCGAACACCCAGACATCCGCGCGCCCCACGCCCGGCGTCGTGAGCTGTGGATCGAACGGGAGGTTCTGGCCGCGATGGGCCGTGGTGATGAAGGCCCGCCTGCGCCCTGGTCCGGCAAACACGATGTCGCGCGGCTCGTCGCCGACGAGGAGCGTCCGCTCGACCCGCCCGCCCGTCTCGTCGTCGTCATCGAGCTCCACGATGCTCACGCTGTCGGAGAGGTGGTTGACCACCCAGATCTCGCGATTCGTCCGTGCCGCGACGGCGACCGGCTCGAGGCCCACCGGGATGGAGGCGGTGTGGGTGAGCCGCCTCCCCTGGATGCGGAAGATTTCGAGCCGGTTGTCGGGCGTGTTGACGGCGAACAGGTGCCGTTTGTCCGGAGACAGGGCGAGCGGACGCACCTGCCCGCTCTCGAAGAGCGTGTACGAGGGCGAGGTCGCGGCGGAGCGGTGGGATCGGAGGCCGGCCACCGGTTCCGCCGACGCCTCGGAAGGACGGCCCGCGCCGGGAACGAAAAAGAGCACTGGCAGGAATGTAAGGGCCGCGAAGGCCATGAGCGACACCATCCAACGACGGGTAGAATGTTTTGGACGCATTGCGATCCTCTCCTCCTTGGTCTTTCCGTGCTCGCTGTTGATACGCGCTTCTGCTTCCACTTGACCCAGAACGTACTGGAGGGCGCGGTTCACTCACCTGGCGGGCATCCCGGCGGAGGCCCCCTGGCAGGAGCCGCCTTGATAGACTCCCCCCGCCATGACCGCCGCCTCCTTCTCTCCGGACGCCGACGTTCTCGTGATCGGCGGTGGCCCTGCCGGGGCGACCGCCGCTCTCGTTCTGGCGCGGGCGGGGCTGCGGGTCCGGCTACTCGAACGGGAACCGTTTCCGCGCTTCCACGTCGGGGAATCGCTTCTGCCGCGCAACATGGCCTTGTTCCAGGAGCTCGGGCTGCTCGATGCGCTCGCCGGCGTGCCGCGGGTGCGCAAGCTGGGGGCCGAATTCGTTCTGGGCCATGGGCAGGACCCGGGGCTCTTTCCCTTCACCATGGGGATGCTGCCCGGCCCTTCCGAGTCCTTCAACCTCGAACGTGGGCCGTTCGACACCATGCTGCTCGACGAAGCCCGCAAGGCCGGTGTGGAGGTGGCGGAGGGGACCGTCCTCAAGAAGATCCTCCGCCTTGAAGAAGGGCGCGTCGAGATCCTCACCGAGACGGGTGCGACTCTGAGCGGCCGCGTTCTCGTCGATGCGAGCGGCCAGTCGACCCTCCTCGGCAAACACCTCGGACTGCGCCGGACCCTGCCGGACCTCAAGAAGGTCGCCTACTTCGGCCACTTCGAGAACGTCCGGCGCCGGCCGGGCGACGAGGGGGGCTACATCGTCATCGTCATGGCGGACGAGGGCTGGTTCTGGTCGATCCCGCTCAATGAGACGAAGACCAGCATCGGCCTGGTGATGGGGATGGATCAGGCGAAGAGCCTGGGGATTCCACCGGACCAGATCCTCGCCTGGGCGATCGAGCGGTGTCCCACGCTACGGGAGCGCACGGCCGCCGCCGTCTTTCCCGCCGAGACCCACGTGATCGCCGACTTCAGCTACCGCTGTGCGCCGTACGCAGGCCCCGGGTACTTCCTGGTGGGCGATGCCGCCGCGTTCGTCGATCCGATCTTTTCCACCGGTGTCTGCATGGGCATGATGACCGCCGCCGAAGCCGCCCGGGGCATCCTCTCCCTCCTGCGGGGAGAGGAGAGCCCGGCGCGGGTGCGGCGGCGGTACCGGCGGTATGTGGACGACAGCACGGGCATCTTCTTTCGCCTGATCCGCCTGTACTATCACCATTCCTTCCGCGAGCTGTTCCTGAACGGGCAAGGCCCGCTCAAGGTCCACCGCGCCACCATGTCGATCCTCGCCGGCCACGTCTTCCCGCGGCCACCCTTCGCCCTGCGTTGGCGTATCCGCCTGCTCGACCTCCTCGTGCGGCTCAACCGCCACGTGCAGCTCGTCCCGGCGCGCGAGCGGTTTTCGCTGGTTGGTCAAAAATAGGACGCCGCGTCTCCCCGCCGCCGCACATCGAGCGTGGCGCAGTGGAAGGAACCGCCGAACGCATAGAAGTTGGTGAAGTTGCAGGAGATGGGTTTGAACCCCCAGTCGCGGAGCTTCTGGATCAGCTCGTGCTCCTGGCGCTCGACGATGACCCGCTCCTCGTCGAGCATCAGGAGATTCATGCTCACCCAGCGGCTGCTCATGTAGAGCGGGTGGGTGACGGAGAAGGCGGGAGGCGGTGCGGCGAGGACGTCCCAGGTGCGAAAGATGTCGGGCACCGTGGGCACACGCTCCGGATTGATGAGGAGCTTGCCCGGTGCGAGCGGCATCAGCGAGGCATCGATGTGCATGGGATGAGAGTCCCGCAGGGTGATCTCGTGAATACGGTAGGGGGCGCCGAGATGGCGGCGGAGCCACTCGATGCCGAAGGCGTTGGTCACATGGCTGCGCTGCACGACCAGGTCGTAGCCGAAGCGCAGGAAGTCGGCGGCGTCGAAGGTGGGCTCGTATTCGGTGATGATCGACTCGAACCTGTCAGGGTCCTCGATGTCTTCGGAGGGCTGTGTGTAGAGGGCATCGCTCAGTTCGGGGGAGGGAGCGGCGGTCCAGCGTGCACCGCGCCGGAAGTACTCCTTGAGCAGGGGGCGGAAGGAATGGACCTCGAAGTGACGGCTTCGCCAGGCCAGGGGGGTTTCGATGATTTCATCCCCCACGACGAGCAGCAGGTCGCGGGGCATGGCTGCATACAGTCCGGTGCTTTCCCATTGCGGAGTGCCATAGCGCCGGGTGAAGTCGTGGCCTTCGGGCCGCTGGACGGTGACTCCTTCGCCCTGAAGGATGTGAACGAATTCATCGAGGTCGCGGCGGGCGGCTGCGATGCGTTCGGCGGGGAAAGGGCGTCCCGCATTCGTTTGGAAGAACGCTTTCTGGTCGGACGGCACCGTGGCTTCGAGCGCGTCCGACCAGGGAGGGACGGCGGCGCCATCGACGACGCCCACGATCACCTCCTCGAGGGGGTCCCACTCATTGTGCGAGCACACAGGAGAAGGACTCGAAGCGACAGGAGAATTCATACGTTTGCCCTCTTTGGGTTCACTTTGGCGTCAGCGTTGCCGATTTTAAGAAAGCCGAAGACGCAGTCTGTCGGCCTGACATGGGCCGGCATTCTACAACCGACAACGTTGGAAGCCGTCGCGAACAAGGGCCGGAGGGCTCAGTCCAGCTTCTCCGCGGCCTGGACCAGCCGGAGGAACTCGGCGCGGTAGCCGTCGGGGTCTCCACCGAGCGCGCCGGAGGCCATCGTTTCCACCTGGTCGTAGCTCGCGGCGCTGCGGTAGGGTGATTCGCGCAGCAGCAGGCCGAGCTCGGCCACCGCGGCGGCGAAGCGGAGGTTTTCGGACGCCGCCGCGATCGGCGTCGTCGCGTCGAGGACGGTCTGGGTGAGCAGCCGGCTTGTGTCCGCGTCCGGCTCCTTGTAGCGGAGCTTGAGGGTCAGCAGCTCCGGGCTCGCCGCCGCGGTGGCAGCCACGGCGCTGGTCTGATACTTGAGCGGATCGACCTTGGCGATCTCCAGGTCGCCGTCCGGCGGCACCAGCTCGTAGAGCGCAGTGACGGAACGGCCCGCGCCCATCTCGCCCGCGTCCTTGGCGTCGTCGTGGAAATCCTCGGCGCGCAGCAGCCGGTTTTCGTAGCCGATCAAGCGATAGGCACGCACCTTGGCGGGGTTGAACTCGATCTGCAGCTTCACGTCCTTGGCAATGGTGGTGAGCGTCGCACCGATCTCCTGCACGAGGACCTTGCGCGCCTCCTGGATCGTGTCGATGTAGGCATAGTTGCCGTTGCCCTTGTCGGCCAGCAGCTCCATCTTGGAATCCTTCACATTGCCGGTGCCGAAACCGAGGACGGTCAGGAAGATCCGCTCCTGGCGCTTGGCCTCGATCAACCGTTCCAGCTCGCCGTCGCTCGACACACCGACGTTGAAATCGCCATCGGTGGCCAGGATGACGCGGTTGTTGCCGCCTTCGACGAAGCTCTCGCGGGCGATCTTGTAGGCGAGCAGGATGCCCTCGCCGCCCGCGGTCGAGCCGCCGCCTTCGAGCCGGTCGATCGCCTCGGCGATGCGTCCTTTTTCCTTGCCGGGGGTCGAGGGCAGCACCAGTCCGGCACTGCCGGCATAGGCGACGATCGCCACCCGGTCCTGCGGGCGGAGCTGATCGACGAGCAGGCGCAGAGCGCTCTTGACCAGCGGCAGCTTGTTGGCGTCGAGCATCGAGCCCGAGACGTCGAGGAGGAAGACGAGATTGGCGGGTGGCAGCTCGGAGGTGTCGATCCGCTCTCCCTGCAGGCCGATCAGCAGAATCCGGTTCTTCGCGTTCCACGGGCAGGTTGCGATCTCCGTGGTGATCGAGAACGGGTGCTCGCCCGTGGGATCGGGATAGTCATAGGAGAAGTAGTTGACCATCTCCTCAATGCGCACCGCATCGCGCGGGGGCTTCTGACGGTCGTTGAGGAAGCGGCGGACATTGCTGTAGGAGGCGCGGTCCACGTCGATCGAGAAGGTGGAGAGCGGATCGCGCAGCGTTTCATGGAACGGATTGTCCGTGATGCGTCCGTATTCCTCGGTGTTCATCTCCTGGTCGGAGGCGATGAGGGCGCCGGATTCCTGCGCGCCACCGGCCGTGTAGCTGAGGGATTGGAGGCGTGCCATCTGGGCCGGCGCCGGTGCGGCGCTCGGCGGTGGAGGAGGTGGCGGCGGAACCATTTCCAGCGCGGCTTCCTTCTTCGCCGAGTGGCAGGCGAAGGCGAAGAGCAGGAGAAGCGCGGTGGCCGGGAGCGTGGCGGCGAGCTTTTGCGACAGCGGGGTCCGGGGTTGGCGTGGCATCGGGTGACCCTCCTTGCTCTGGATAGACACGGGAGAGGCGGGAGAGGAAACCGGCCGATCCCTCTCCTGCGTCCCGCCGTTTCCCTCCTTCACGGGCAGGTGGCGAACGCCGACGTGTCCTGGACCGGCTGGAAGGGCGCGCCTTGCGGGTTCGTATAGGTCTTCATCGTGTTGTTCTTGGTGTCGGTGACGGTGATCACCACGCGCACGTTGGTCAGGCCGCCGGCGAACACCCAGTAGCGGTTGTTGAGGGAGCAGCCGTTGATGATCTTGACCACGGCTTCGACGTTCGAGGAGCTGAAGAACCAGAGGTAGCCGGTCTCGTCGGTCAGCTTCACCACCTTGGCACCACCGGACTGGCCGGTGCCGGTGTTGTAGGTGGCTTCCACCTTGAACCGGCCGCCGTTGAGGCACAGGGTGTCGGCATCGGCGGTGCACGAGCCTCCGGTGTTGCCGCCCCCCGGGTTCAGGAAGGCCTGGAGGGACGGGTAGCTGGCGGAGAAGGCGCCGTCGATCTCGGAGTTGTCATAGTCGCAGCCGTCGTCCGGGTTGGGTCCGCACCCGCCCGAAAGCTGGCCGACGATCTGGCCGTTGCCGAGGATCACCGGCGAGCCGGAGCTGCCGCCGAAGGTGGCTCCCTGGTTGAGCTCGGAGTACAGGAAGCTGGGGCGCGGCGCATCGGTGCAGAATTCGACGCCGGAGGTTCGCACGGTGCCGCGGGAGAATTGCTGCGGCAGGGCGTACTCGTCGTCGAAGGGCGCCGGGTGCGACAGGCGGTAGAGCGCGGTTCCGTTGGCCGGAGCGGTGGAGGTCCAGCCGAGCAGGACGCGGCCGGAGGGGATCGCATTGAGCCGCAGCAGGGTGAAGTCCGAGCTCTCGCCGGTCGCCGTCAGGGTGGAGCCGTTGCTGCGGGGGAGCGAGCCCAGGGAGGGCGCGTTGCCGTCGCAGGACGAGGTCTTGTAGTCCCAGAAGACCTCGAGGGAGGAGGCGACCCCCTGGGCGGCGATGCAGTGGTTGGCGGTGAGCAGGTAGGGGATCGTGGAGGAGGTGACCGTGTCGTTGATCAGCGCTCCCGAGCACAGGGACTCGAATCCACCATCCACGAAAGCGAGCTGGCCCACGGCCTTGCGATAGTCGGCGATGACCCCCAGCGTGCCGGAGTTGACGCAGGTGCCGTCGATCAGGCATTCGCCGATCTTGTTGTCGTCCACGCGCAGGACCCCTTGCATCACTTCTTCCACGAGGAAGCGGGCGGTCTCCGGGCCGGCGGGCGCTTCCACCTCCAGGAAGGCGATGCCCCCGGTGACGCTCGGCGTCCAGAGATCGCCGGCCGGGCCGGCGAGGTCGAGGCCGAAGGCATGCGGCTCCTCCCCCGGAGCCCAGACCCACAGCCGGCTGCCGGCGGGGAGGTCGATGCCCGTGAGGTGGAGGCGCAGGCGCAGCGCTCCCTCGACGTCCACCCGCAGCCCCCAGACGCGGCTTCCCGACGCCGTGACGCTGAAAGCACCGAGGCGCGGCGCCAGCAGGTCGTCCGGCACCACGGAGGAGGCCAGGCGGGCCTGCACCCGGGAGGGGAGGGTGCGCAGCACACCCGCGCGCCGCGGCAGGTGGCCGGCCCGGTTCCAGGAGCGGAGGCTCTCCAGGGCATCCGGCGCACCCACCTCCACCGGGCGCAGCGAGGTCTCCGGCCGTGGGGAGAGAGCCTCGGCCAGCCGCAGAGGCGGCGCCGCCGGCTCGACGGCGGTGGCGAGGAAATCCGGAACGATCTCGGGACCCACGCTCTGCGCGGTGGCGGGGAGGGCCGGGGCGAGGGAGAGGAGAAGGGCAAGGGAGGCGAGGCGGCAAGGCTTCATAGGCGCGTCCTTTCCGAGGGAGAGCCGTGTTGGTCCGGCTGTGCTTTGGGGGGGGCGACGGTCCTATTATAGGTTATAGGCCCCCCAGCGCCCGCCCCAGCGCCTCCAGGCTGTCCAGGCTGTGCACCGGCCGGTGCTCGTCCACATGGGGGAGGAGCGCGCGCACGCCTTGGGCGCGGGGCTGGAAGCCTTCCCAGCGCAGGAGCGGATTGAGCCAGATCAGGCGGCGGCAGGAGCGGTGGAGGCGGTCGGCCTCGGCGGGGAGACCGGGGTCGGGATCGCGGTCGAGGCCGTCGGTGACCAGGAGGACGACCGCCCCCTGGCCGAGGACGCGGCGCGACCAGGTGCGGTTGAAGTCGTGCAGGCAGGTGCGCAGGCGGGTCCCGCCCGCCCAATCCTGCACCTCGCGGCCGACCCTGGCAAGCGCCTCGTCGGCGTCGCGGCGGCGCAAAAGGCGGGTCACGTTGGTCAACCGGGTGGCGAAAAGGAAGGCATGAACGCGGGTGCGGGCGTTCAGCAGGGCGTGAAGGAACTGAAGCATCATCTCCGAGTACCGGCCCATGGAGCCCGAGACGTCCAGCAGCACCACCAGCGGCGGGGGAAGGAGAATCCGCGAGCGGTAGCGCAGCGGCGCCAGGTCGCCGAAGGTCTTGCGGCTGTCGCGCACCGTACGGGCGAGGTCGAGACGGTCGCCGTGCGGATCGGCGACGAAACGGCGGGTGCGCACCGGGCAGAGCGCCACCGCCATCTGATTGACGACCTTGCGGGCGCGGGCCAGCTCCTCGGTGCTCATCTGGTCGAAATCGCGGCTGCGCAGGACCTCGTCGGCCGAGAAGGTGAGAACGGCATCCACCTCGCTGCGTTCGGCCGGAGGCTTGCCGCTCGCCGGAGGCTGACGCCAGGCCTCGGTGAGGCGCCGTGAGAGGGGAGGCGCCGGGGGCACGCGCACCTTCTGGAGAAGCTCGTCGAGGAACGGCTGAACCCGCGTCGGATCGCGCCAGAACAGCCCGAAGGCCTGTTCGTAGAGCTCGAAGTCCTCGGGACGCTTGACCAGGACGGCGTGGAGCGCCCAGAACAGCTCGTCGCGGCGAAGGACGTCCACGCTGGCCGCCGCGGCGATGGCCTCCAGCCCGCTCGCCGGCCCCAGGCGCAACCCGGCACCGCGCAGGAGGCGGGTGAAGTGGACGACGTTTTCGGGGAGCTTGGAGGTCATGGTCGAGCCCCACGGTATCGTATTCGCCGCATTGAAAGCTTTGAGTTCAACAATGACGTTTACCTGAGGTAGCAAAGGTCTCTGAACGAGAACATCAGCTCTAATCTTACTATGGGTTGATGCGATGGTCTGTTCATGCTTGGCAGCAAGACCCAGGCACGTAAGTGCCTCCGCAAGGCGCCTATCGCCGAAGATCGGGAGGAAGCGGATCCCTCCAACCACCTGCATCGCCGCATACGCCCCCTTGACGAGAGCGAGTAGCTCAGCGTTCGGTCGAAGCCGACCGCGAAAGGCTGGCGGGATCGATCCGGCCTCGATGCAGGGATTCTCGCGGCCTTTCAGGCCGCCGGGAGGTGGCGCCTGTGAACCCAGGGCATCGGCCTTCGGCCTCAGCCCAGGGCTATGCTCTCCAGGCCTTTCAGGCCGGGAAAGCAGAACAGCCCGAAGGCCTGCTCGTAGAGGGCGAAGTCCTCGGGACGCTTGACCAGGACGGCGTGGAGCGCCCAGAACAGCTCGTCGCGGTGGAGGATGTCCACGCTGGCCGCCGCGGCGATGGCCTCCAGCCCGCTCGCCGGTCTCAGGCGCAACCCGGCACCGCGCAGGAGGCGGGTGAAGTACTATCGAATGAAGAGGATCGGGCAGACGCCGGCCGTGGAAATCGGATCGAGCTCATGATGGTCGCTGGTCACCAGGGTGCCGTTCTCTTGAATCGCCAGGGCCAGCGCGAAGCAGTCGGCGAGCGAAACCCGACGCCACTCGGCTTTGAGCGTGCCAGCCGCCTTCCAGAGATCCGAGGGCAGCCTTTCGAGAAGCTGAAGATCGTATTCGGCAAAAAGCGACTCGAGGCTCTCTGCGTCTTCCGTGTTCCCGCGGCGGCGGAGATCGTAATAGACCTCGCAGGCGCTGATGGCAAGGATGAGACAGCGGTTTTCAGAATTCTGCAGAAGCTTCTCGACCACTTCAGCGCCGGGCTCGTCTTTCAGGAAGGCGATGACAGCGCAAGCATCAAGGACGAAGACCGGCTCAACGGCCAAACTTTCGCTCCTCGATCTCGATCTCTTCTTGCTTTCTCCTCGCGAATTCATCGCTTCCTGAGAGGAGGCCGCGGCCGGCCCCCCGCAGGCGCCGCAACCGCGCCAGGCGCTCTTCCGGTGTCAGATCCCGAAAGGGCTTCGGCTCCCGGGCCAACTCGGCGGCGAGAGCTGCCAGACTTCCGCGGCCTTGCGGTGGAGCCTCGACCGGCCTGGCCTGCTGTGGATGGCCTCTGAGGAAAGCCCGGATTGCTGCGACGAAGAGCTCGCTGCGCGACATGCCAAGCCGCTTGGCCAGCTCATCGGCAGCTTGGAACAAGGGATCGGGAAGAGAGACCGCAGCTTTCATGGTGCGAGTATACCTCGTGCCGCCGGGTCGTCCTCGCCGCGCTCGGCCGGCGTCTTGCCTCAGCTCCCCCGCAACATCCCCCCCAACATCTCCCGCACCGGCTCCCCCCGCATCTTCTCGATGTCGTCCTGGTACTTGAGGAGCACGCCCAGGGTGGCGTTGACGGTGTCGGGGTCGAGGGCGCCAGCCGCCCCAAGGTGCCAGGGTCAAGCGCAGGCATCACGCAGACGCCGCGAGCCGAGCGCCAATCGGCGCCCAACCCTCGCGGCCGTTGGCAGGCACCTCTTCAGCCACCTCGCTGCGCCGCGGCAGCGGCATCGAGCCTGCTCGCCAGCCCCATTCGCAACCCGGCGTCGCGCATGAGGCTTGTGAAGTGGACGACGTTCTCGGGGATTTTGGAGGTCATTACCAGGCACACGGTCTTCGCACCTACAGATGGAGCATCATCCGCAGGGAATCGTCGACCATCTGGAGCTTCTCCTCGTCGACCACCGTCGCGAGGTGCCGCAGAGCCCGGTGCGCCGTATCCACGGTGGCGATCTGGTCGGTTTCCACCCAGTGAGGCTGAGGCTGCCAGCCGGTGTCGGTCAGCCGCAAGTCGCCGGGTGTCACGGCGATCCGCCATTTGAAGCGGGGGCGCTCGGTGGTGGTGATCGGGCAAATGATCACGGTCCCGAATTCCGACTGATTCAGCGCATCGGTGGAAACAACCAGACAAGGCCGCACGCCCTTCTGCTCGCGGCCTTTCTTCGGGTTCAGGTCGAACATCCAGATCTCCCCGCGGAGCGGCTTCGGGCGACCCTCCATGGCATCAGTCCGCCGTCGCGCCGGAAAAGGCTCCGAGAAGGGATTCTCTCTCCGCGAGGTCTTCCTCTGTGACATCCTTTGCCGCTTCGTTGAACATCTTGAAGAGCTCCTGTTCCCGATCGCGGGTTCTCTCGCGCTCGATGAGCCGGCGGATGAACCCTGCCTTGTTCTTCCTGTTTCCGGCGCGGACCTCCAACCAGGCATCGGTATCGCCGGCAACCCGGACGCTGATCTGACGATCTTTGGCGGTAGTGGACATCGCGGAAGGCCTCCTGACACTCAGCATGATACCGGACGGAAGGTCAACGGTGATCCCCCAACGCCCTTATCCCGCCCCCAACATCTCCCGCACCGGCTCCCCCCGCATCTTCTCGATGTCGTCCTGGTACTTGAGGAGCACGCCCAGGGTGGCGTTGACGGTGTCGGGGTCGAGGGCGATCCGGTCGAGGGCGAGGAGGGCTCTTGCCCAGTCGAGGGTTTCGGCGACGCCGGGGTTTTTGAAGAGGTCGGCGGTGCGGAGCTTCTGGACGAAGCGGACGACCTGCTCGGCGAGGGTGGCGGCCAGCTCGGGGGTGCGCAGGCGGAGGATCTCCAGCTCGCGGGGCAGGTCGGGATAATGGATCCAGTGGTAGAGGCAGCGCCTTTTCAGGGCGTCGTGGATCTCGCGGGTGCGGTTGGAGGTGAGGACGACGAGCGGGGGCTCCGGGGCGGTGACGGTGCCGATCTCGGGGATGGTGACCTGGAAGTCGCTCAGGATCTCCAGGAGGAAGGCTTCGAACGGCTCGTCGGTGCGGTCGATCTCGTCGACCAGGAGGACCGGCGGCCCCGCCGGGTCCGGCTCCAGGGCGAGCAGGAGAGGGCGCTTCAGGAGGAAGCGCTCGGCGAAGATGTCGTGGGCGACGCGCTCGCGGCCCTCGGCTCCGGTGGTGCCGGCCAGCTCGGCGAGGCGGATCTCCAGCATCTGGCGCGGATAGTTCCACTCGTGGAGCGCCGCCGCGGCGTCGAGGCCTTCGTAGCATTGCAGGCGGATGAGCTTGCGGCCCAGGGTGGCCGCGAGGACCTTGGCCACCTCGGTCTTGCCGACGCCCGCCTCCCCTTCGAGGAGAAGCGGGCGTCCGAGCCGGAGCATCAGAAAGATCGAGGTGGCGAGGCTCGCGTCGGCCACGTACCGGCCCGACGCGAGCAGCTCGCGCGTCGCCTCGACCGTCTGCGGCAGCTCCGGCCGCAAGTTAACCGCAAGCCTCCACGGCGCGCCGGGCCATCACGGTGATCAGATGCGCCCGGTACTCCGCGCTCGCTTCGCCGTCGGAACGCAGGTCGTCCGGCGCCACGGACCCGGGGAGGACCGCGGCGGCGGAGAAGCTCGCGTTGAGGGCCGCCTCCAGGGCCGGGACGCGGAACACGTGGGTCCCCGCTCCGGTGACCGCCACCCGCACCCCGCCGCCGGTCCTTGCCACGAAGACGCCGACGATGGCGTATTTCGAGGCCGGGCTGGCGAACTTGGCATAGGCGGCGGCCTGCGGCACCGGCACATGGACGGCGGTGAGGATCTCGTCCGGTGCCAGGGCGGTGGTGAAGAAGCCGGTGAAGTAGGAGTCGATCGCGATCTTCCGGCGATCGGTTTCGAGGGTGGCGCCGAGGGCCAGCAGGGCCGCGGGGTAGTCGGCGGCGGGGTCGGCGTGGGCCACCGAGCCGCCGATCGTGCCGCGGTTCCGGACCTGCGGATCGCCGATGCCCCCGGCGAGCCGGGCGAGGCCCGGGATGCGCTGCCGCACCACGGGTGAGGTGGCGACGGCGTCGTGGGTGGCGAGGGCGCCGATCACCACCGGATCGCCGTCGCGGATGTCGCGCAGAGCCGGCACCCCGGCGAGCGCGACGAGGTCGGTGGGCTGCGCCAGGTCGAGCTTCAGAACCGGCAGCAGGCTCTGCCCGCCGGCCAGGACCTTGGCGCCGCCATGGCCGCGCAGCAGGGCGACCGCGTCGGCCACGGAGGACGGACGGTGGAAGTCGAACTGGTTCATGCGGCACCTCCCTTGGCTGCCTGGATCGCCCGCCAGACCTTCTCCGGGGTCGCCGGCATGTCGATGTGGGTGACGCCCAGCGGGGCCAGGGCGTCGAGGACGGCATTGATCACCGCGGGCGGCACACCGATCGCTCCGACCTCGCCGACGCCTTTGATGCCGATCGGATTGTGCGTGCAGGCGGTGACGTGGTTGCCCACCTTGAACAGCGGCAGGTCCGAGGCGCGCGGCATGCAATAGCTCATGTAACTGCCGGAGAGGAGCTGGCCGCCGGCATCGTAGACCGCCTCTTCGAGAAGCGCCTGGCCGATGCCCTGCGCCAGGCCGCCGTGCGCCTGGCCGTCGACGATCATCGGATTGATCACCACGCCGACGTCGTCGGCGATCGCCACGTCGGCGACCTCGACCACGCCGGTCTCCGGATCGATCTCCACCTCGACGCAGTGGCAGCCGCCGGGGAAGGTGAAGTTTTTCGGATCGTAGAAGGCGGAGTCTTCGAGCCCCGGCTCGACCGTGTCGATCGGGTAGTTGTGCGGCACGTAGGCGGTGAAGGCCACCTCGCCGAACGCTTTTTCCCGATCGGTGCCGACCACCCGGTATGTGCCGTCGGAGAACTCGATGTCGGCGACGTTCGCCTCCAGCAGATGGGCGGCGATCTTCTTGCCCTTCTCGACGATCTTGTCGATCGCCTTGACGATCGCCGAGCCGCCGACCGAGGCGGAACGCGAGCCGTAGGTGCCCATGCCGAACGGAATGCGATCGGTGTCGCCGTGCACGACCTCGACGTTGTCGAACGAGACACCGAGCTTTTCGACGACGAGCTGGGCGAAGGTGGTCTCGTGGCCCTGCCCGTGGCTGTGGGTGCCGGTGAACACGGTGACGCTGCCGGTGGGATGGACGCGCACCGTGGCCGCTTCATACAGCCCGGCCCGCGCGCCCAGGGCACCGACCAGGGCGGACGGCGCGATGCCGCACGCCTCGATGTAGGTGGAAAGGCCGAAGCCGCGGAGCTTCCCGCGTGCCGCGGCGGCCGCCTTGCGCTCGGCGAGGTGCGGATAGTCGATCGATTGGAGCGCGAGGTCGAGCGTCGCCGGATAGTCGCCGATGTCGTACTGCAAGGCGACCGGCGTCTGGTAGGGGAACTGGTTGGGCTGGATCAGGTTTTTGCGCCGGATCTCCACCCGGTCCATCCCCAGCTCGCGGGCGGCCTTGTCGACCAGCCGCTCCAGCAGGTAGGTGGCCTCCGGGCGTCCGGCGCCGCGCACGGCGTCCACCGCCACGGTGTGGGTGAAGACCGCCTTCACCTCGGCGTAGATGGCGGGGATGACGTACGGGCCGGAGAGCAGGGTGGCATACAGGTAGGTCGGCACCGCGGGCGCGAATGTCGAGAGGTAGGCTCCCATGTTGGCCAGGGTGTGCACGCGCAAGCCGCGGAAGGTGCCGTCGGCGTTGAGCGCGAGCTCCGCACGGCTCACGTGGTCGCGGCCATGGGCGTCGGAGAGGAAGGACTCGCTGCGCTCGGCGGTCCACTTGACCGGCCGGCCGATCCGCTTGGAGGCCCAGAGCACCAGCAGCTCCTCGGCATAGTGGAAGATTTTCGAGCCGAAGCCGCCGCCGACGTCCGGCGCCACCACGCGCAGCTTGTGCTCCGGCACCTTGAGGGTGAAGGCGCCGAGCAGGAGCCGGGTGAGATGCGGGTTCTGCGACGTGGTGTAGAGCGTGTAGCGGTCGTCCGCCGTCTCATAGTGGCCGTTGGCGGCGCGCGGCTCGATGGCGTTGGGGATGATCCGGTTGTTCACCAGGTCGATCGAGACCACGTGGGCGGCGCCGGAGAACTGGCCGTCGGTCGCCGCGGCGTCTCCGATGTGCCAGTCGAAGCAGAGATTGCCCGCGGCCTCCTCCCACACGAGCGGCGCGCCGGCGGCCACCGCGTCCTTCAGGTGGGCCACGGCGGGCAGCGGGTCGTAGTCGATCTCGACGAGCTGCGCCGCGTCCTTGGCCCGGGCCTTGGAGTCGGCGATGACCATCACGACCGGATCGCCGACGTGCCGCACCTTGCCGAGCGCGAGCGCCGGGTGGGGCGGCTCGACCATCGGGGAGTCGTCTTTGTTCTTGAGCTGCCAGCCGCAGGGGATGCCGCCGAGCCCGTCGGCGGCGACGTCCTCGCCGGTGAGCACCGCGATCACGCCGGGTGCCTGCCGGGCGCGCGCCGCGTCGATCGAGCGGATCGCCGCATGGGCGTAGGGGGAGCGGACGAGGACGGCCCAGGTCTGGCCGGGGAGGCTGAGATCGTCGGTGTAGCGGCCCTTGCCGAGGAGGAAGCGGCGGTCTTCGCGGCGCTTGACGGAGGCGCCCATTCCCTGGCCGGTCATTGTCCACCTCCCTGCCGCATCGTGGCCGCCGCGCCGAGCACGGCCTGGACGATGTTGTGGTAACCGGTGCAGCGGCAGAGGTTGCCCTCCAGCCAATGCCGCACCTCGCCCTCGCTCGGCTCCGGATGGCGCGCCACCAGCTCGCAGGCGCTCATCACCATGCCGGGGGTGCAGAAACCGCACTGCAGGCCGTGGCACTGGTGGAAGGCCTCCTGCATCGGATGGAGCTTGCCGTCCGTCGCCAGACCTTCGATCGTGGTCACCGCCGCGCCATCGGCCTCGACGGCCAGCAGGGTGCAGCTCTTGACCGATTTGCCGTCGACGTGGACCGTGCAGGCACCGCATTGGCTGGTGTCGCAGCCGACATGAGTGCCGGTCAGTCGCAGATGCTCGCGCAAAAGCTCCACCAGGAGCGTGCGCGGCTCGACGTCGACGACGTGCTGTGTTCCATTGACGCGGAGTGAGATTGTGGCCATAGACCTCCCGTTGCCCGGATGAGCTGGTCCACCGGTTGTTGAAGGTGCCGATCTTATGCCGCGTCTCCGCGCGGTGCAAGGCTTCGATGCCGCGGTGCGGGAGGAAGTTGTACAATGCCTTGATCCAGAGAGACGGGCCGGGAAGAGAGGTGCGCCCAGTGGGCTCCGTGAGGAGAATCGAAGCTCTGGCGGAAGCCGCCGAGATCTTGACCGGCTCGCAGCCGGTGTGGCGTCAGCTCTCTCTGCTGCTCGAGCACGCCCGTGCCCTCCTCGACCTCGACGAGCTCTGCGCCCTCGTCCGCGACCGGGCGGACGGGCGTCGGCTCACCCGTGCCACCCGGGCCTGGCGGCCCGGGACCGTCCCACCTTCGGAGGCGGAGGTGGTGGCTCTGGTCGCACCGCTGCTGGAGCTCTGGGATCGCGGCGCCCACGAGACGCTGTCGGCCGCGCCCGGGGTGGCGATCCCCGTCCGCGTCCATGGCGCCGTGCTGGGCGCCCTCGTCGCCCACCCGGCCGGCGGAGCGGAGCCCTCCGGCGAGGACCGCGCGATTCTCCGGGCCTATGCCGCTCTGGGAGCCCCGCTGGTGGCTTCTCTCGGCCGCCAGGACGACCCCGTCCGCTCGCGTCTCGAACAGCTGTCCGAGATCGCCCGCATCGTCGGCTCCGGGGGCGACGCACGGACGCTTCTCAACGAAGTCTGCCGCAAAACGGCGCTCCTGTGCGACGCGGATCGCTGCGCCGTCTTCCTGTGGAATGCCGACACCGGCGAGGTCACGCCGGCGACGTCGCAGATGGTCCGCCACCACGTGGATCCGGAGGAGTGGCAGAAATTCAAGCGCATGGGGCGGCGGCGCATCGGCAAGATGCCCTTCGTCGACTCCGTCGCCCGCGCCCGCCGGCCGCTGACCCTCACCGACGCCCGGGGCTCGGACCACGTCGATCAGGAATGGGTCGTGGCGTTCGGTTTGAAGTCCGTCCTCGGCGTGCCGCTCATCTCCGGCGGCGAGGTGTTCGGTGTGCTGGTCCTGGACAATCCGTCCGATGGGAGGCCGTTCTCGCCCGAGGCCGTCGAGCTGGCGTCGTCGGCCTCCGACTATGTGGCGAGCGGCCTGGAGCGGGCCCTCCTGCTCGAAGAGACCGGGCTGCGCTTGAAGCGGACGCAGGCGAGCCTGGAGATCGCCCGCGCCCTCGGCTCGGCCCGCGAGCTCAAGGCGACTCTCAACGAGATCGCGCAACTGGCCGCCGGAGCGTGCGCCATGGACCGCTGCTCGATCTACCGCTGGCGCGAGGGGCGATTGAACCCGGTCACCTCGCAGTTTCGTGACGGGAGGGCCGACGAAGGGCTCTGGCGGCTGTTCAAGGGTCTCGGCGCGCTCAGGGTGGAGGAGTTCCCGGCCTTCGCCGAGACCGTCCGGGTGCGTACCCCGATCGTCATCAACGAGCCGGATTCCGAGCGGCTTCCCGTCGAGCTGCGGCCCCTCGGCCTGCGCGAGGTGCTGATGGTGCCGTTGATCCGGCAGGATGAGGTGATCGGTGTGATGGCGCTCGACAACGTGGGACCCCAGCTCCGTCCCGTCAAGGCGCTCCAGGTGGAGATGGCCACCACCATCGCGAGCCAGGTGGCGCTCGTCGTCGAGAACGCCTCCTTGCAGGAGGAGACCCGGCGGAGCCTGGTGGCGGCGCAGGCGGCCAGCCGCGCCAAGAGCGAGTTTCTGGCCAACGTGAGCCATGAGATCCGCACCCCTTTGAACGGGGTGATCGGCATGTCGGAGATCCTGGTCACCGCCGATCTGCCCGCCGACTTTCGCGAGCCCCTGGAGGTCATCAAAACCTCCGCGCAGACCCTGCGCGGCCTGATCGACAACGTCCTCGACCTGTCCAAGATCGAAGCGGGCCAGCTCTCGCTCGAACGGGTGGGTTTCGACCTCACCGATGTCCTCGACCAGGTGGTCCGCCTCCTTGCGCTGCCGGCGCAGGAGAAAGGCATCGAGCTGCGGCGGGAGATCGCTGCGGGGGCTCTCGGGCGGTACACCGGCGACGCCGCCCGCCTGCGCCAGATCCTGGTCAACCTGCTGGGCAACGGCGTCAAGTTCACCGCCGCGGGCACGGTCCTCCTGCAGGTCGAGCCGGCCGATCCCGCCGGCCGCGACGCCGCGCTGCGCTTCCTCATCCGGGACACCGGCATCGGCATCGCCCCGGAGGCCCAGGCGCAGCTCTTCCAGCCCTTCACCCAGGCGGACTCCTCGATCACCCGGCGCTATGGCGGCACCGGCCTGGGGCTCGCGATCACCCGCCGGTTGATCGAGCTGATGGGCGGGCGGATCGCCCTCTCCAGCACGCCGGGGGAAGGATCGACCTTCGAGCTCGTGCTGCCGTTCGACCGCGACCGGGATCTCCCCCAGGCCGCACCGGACGCCGACCTGAAGGGTCCGCAGGAGGCGCAGCGCTCCCGGTTCCGCATCCTCCTGGCGGACGACAACGAGGTCAACCGGCTGGTCGCCGCACGACAGCTCGAGCTTCTCGGCTACCGATTCGCCGCGGTGGAAAACGGCGAGCAGGCGGTCCACGCCTTCGCCGCAGGCCGCTTTGATGCGGTGCTGATGGATTGCCGCATGCCGGTGATGGACGGGTATGAAGCGACCCGCCGGCTGCGTCTCCAGCTGGCGGGCCGCGACATCCCGATCATCGCGGTCACCGCCTTCGCCCTCAAGGAAGACGCCGAGCGGTGCCTCGCCGCCGGCATGACCGACTATCTGTCGAAACCCTTCCAGATCTCCGACCTCGCGGCGGTGCTGGATCGGTGGTTGCTGTAGGGATTCGCGCGTTCACAGCTTGCCGGAGGCACACATGGCTCGACCTCGCGTTCGGTCCTCCTTCGTCGCCGTCGTTCTCCTGCTGGCCGCTCCGGCGTTCGCCGATCCGGTCACGCTGCTCTCCGCGGCCGATCCCGGCCGGCTTTCCGGCTCTGCGGGTGGCCTGAGCGTCCCGGCCGGGATCAGCTCCGACGGCCGCTGGACCCTCTTCCTGAGCGGCGCCTCCAACCTGCTGGCGGGGATCGTCGATGCGAACGACGGCATGGACGTCTTCCTCTACGATCGCCTCTCCGGCATGACCACTCTGGTCAGCCATGCGGCGGGTGATCCCACCACCGCCTCGAACGGGGTCGTCGAGGCCGCCGCGTTGAGCACCGACGGCCGCTTTGCAGCCTTTCTGAGCCGCGCCACGGATCTCGTCTCCGGCCAGGTGGACACCGCGGGCTCCGCGGACGTGTTCCTCTGGGATCGCCTCACCGGTGCGAGCACGCTGGTCAGCCATCTCGTGGCGCAGCCGGTCACCGCGGCCGGCGGTTGCCTGGGGAAACCCGGCTTGAGCGCCGACGGCGCCTGGATCGTCTTCACCAGCGAAGCGGCGGGCCTGATGGCCGGCCAGAGCGAGACGCCGGCGGTCTCGGCCGACGTGTTCCTGTACAACCGCGCCGCCGGCTCCAACAGCCTGGTCTCTCATGCGGCGGGTGCGCCGGCCACCGCGGCCGGCGGGTCGCAGGCGGTGATCAGCGCCGATGGCGGCTGGATCGCCTTCCTGAGCGCCGCCACCAACCTCGTGGCCGGGCAGACCGGCCCGGCCGGGGTCTCCCCCCACGTCTTTCTGCACCAGCGCGCCACCGGCACGGCCACCCTGGTGAGCCACGCCGCCGGCGCACCGCTGACCGTCGCCAACCGGTTCTCGTTGTCCGCCGTGATCAGCCCGGACGGCCGGTGGGTCGCCTATCTCTCCGAAGCCACCGATCTGGTGGCCGGTCAGCTCGACACGAACTCCCTGGAAGATGCGTTTCTCTATGACCGGACGACCGGCGCGAGCACGCTCATCAGCCACACGCCGGGTGCACCGACGGTGGCCGGCAACTTCGCGGCCCGGGACCTCGGCGTGAGCGCCGACGGCCAGCTCGTCGTGTTCGCCAGCCGCGCCTCGGACCTGGTGGCGGGTGACACGAACCAGGCCTCGGACGTCTTCCTCCATACCACCGCGACCGGGACGAACACGCTGATCAGCCATGCCGTCTCCACCTCGGCCCCTGCCGCGGGAGACTCGGAGGTCCCGGTCTTTGCCGCGGATGCCTCCGGCGTCGTCTTTCGCAGCTCCGCCTACAACCTGGTCTCCGGCCAGGACGACGTCGTCTCCGTCCTCGGCTATGACCTGTTTCAATGGACGCGCGCGAGCGACACGGTGACCCTCCTCACGCAGGAGGACGGCGTGCCCTTGAGGGCGACGAACGCGCCGGTGAGCGATGCCTGGGTGAGCGGCGATGGCGCGTGGGTCGCGTTTTCCGGCACCTCCGAGCGGCTGGATGCCACGGTGGACGACGCCAACGGTGCGACCGACGCCTTTCTGTTCGACCGGTCGGCCGCAGAGATCTCTCTGCTCTCCGTGCGCCAAGGAGCGGCCTCGGCCACGGCGGGTGGTGCCGTCTCGGCCACGACCTCGGCGTCCTTGAGCAACGACGGCCGCTGGATCGCCTTCACCAGCTCCGCTCCGAACCTGATGCCGGGCCTGGTGGACCTGAACAACGCCGAGGACGTCTTCCTCTACGACCGGATGCTCGGCACCCTGCTTCCGGTGAGTCATGCGGACCTTCTGCCGGTGACCGCGTCCGGCGCTTCGCGCGCTCCGTTGGTCAGTGCGGATGGTGGCACCGTGGTCTTTGAGAGCTACGCCGACAATCTGGTGAATCAGCAGTCGGTTTCCTCCCAGCTGCAGCTCTTTCTCTGGAGCCGGGGGAGCGCGTCGTCCGTCCTGGTGAGTCACACCGCAGGTTTCCCGGAGGCCGGCAGCGACTACGGCACGCTGGGGGACGGCCAATATGCGGTGAGCAGCGAGGGGCGCTTCGTGGCTTTCGCCAGCTCCGCAACCTCCATGGTCCCCGGGGAGAGCGAAGGCAATGCCGGTCCGGACATCTTCCTGTACGACCGGATGGACGGCTCCATCACCCTGGTGAGCCACGCCAGCGGATCGCCCACCCAGACCGCGAACGGCTTCTCCAGGTACCCGGTGATCAGTGGGGACGGCCGCTGGGTCGCGTACACCAGCACGGCGCTGGATCTCGTCCCCTCCCAGGTCGGCGCCGGGGGGCTCTTCCTGTGGGACCGCCTGACGGGGACGAACGTGCGCATCGCCCGCCCGGCCGGCAACCCGCTGGCGTTGAGCGCCGACGGCCGGTACTTGGCGTTCACCAGCAGTGCCGGCAATCTCGTGCCGGGGCAGGTGGACACGAACGCAACGTCGGACGTCTTTCTCTGGGACCGGGTCGCCGGCACGTTCACCCTCGCGAGCCGTTCCAGCGCTTCCGCCACGACCACCGGCAACGGGTTTTCGATCCTCACCTCGGCCTCGCCGGGAGCCCCGGCGCTGAGCGCCGACGGACGCCGGCTCCTCTTCCTCAGCGCCGCCACCGATCTCGTGCCGGGGCAGACCGACACCAACGCGGCCCTCGACGTCTTCCTCTTCGATCGCGAGACGGCGTCCGTGACGTTGGTGAGCCGCGCCGCCGGGTCGGCGGTGGCGACCGCCGACCATGGATCGAGCGAGCCGGCCTTGAGCGCGGATGGCCGTTTCGCCGTGTTTCGCAGCAGCGGCGGCAATTTCGTCGCCGGCCAGGTCGATACCAACGGTGGCGACGATCTCTTCCTGTTCGACCGCGAGACCGGCACCGTCAAGCTTCTGACGCACCGCCCCGACTCGACGGTGACGGCCGGCCGGCTCCCCGCCGACGCTCTCCAAGTGGCACGGCTCAGCGGCGACGGTGCCTGGGTCGCCTTCACCAGCTCGTCTCCGGACCTGGTCGCGGCCGATCACGACGGCGTCGCCGACGCCTTCCTCGTGGCCGGCCTGCTGCCGCCGCGGGATTTCTTCACCGTCCCCTCGTGCCGGCTGCTCGACACCCGCCAACCCGGCCAAGGCCCCGCCCTCGGGTCCGGAACCGTGCGCACGTTCACCGTCACCGAACGCTGCGGAGTCCCTTTCACCGCCCGCGCTCTCGCGGTCAACGCGACCGTGGTGCAGCCGACCGGTGCGGGCTACGTGACGGCGCATCCCGGCGACGGCCCGGCCCCGCTGGCCAGCCTGGTCACCTTCGCGGCCGGTGCCTTGCGCTCCAACAACGCCGTTCTGGGCCTCGCCGCCGACGGCTCCGGCCGCCTGTCGTTCACCCCGCTCGTCACCGGTGCGGGGACCGTCCACCTGGTCATCGACGTCACCGGCTATTTCGAATGACGGCCGCCGTTACCTGATCACGTCTGCTGCCGCGGAACCTTGCGTCCGGTTCTCTCGTCCTGGAAGGGGACAGGAGAAGGAGGTTCCCGGCTTGCTGACCATCACAGGACTTTCCAAAACCTACAGAAATGGCGTGCGCGCGCTGGATCGGGTGGACCTCTCGATCGGGCGCGGCTTGTTCGGGCTGCTCGGACCCAATGGGGCGGGCAAGTCGACGTTGATGCGCACTCTCGCGGCGTTGCAGGAGCCGGACGAGGGGACGATCGTTCTCGACGGGCTGGACGTCCTGGCCGCGCCGCAGGAGCTGCGGCGCCGGCTGGGTTATCTGCCGCAGGACTTCGGGGTCTACCCGGGGATCTCGGCGCTGCTCCTGCTCGATCATCTCGCGGTGCTCAAGGGGCTGCTCGACAAGAAGGCGCGCCGCGAGCAGGTGCTTGCGCTGCTCGATCTGACCAACCTCTACGCCGTGCGCGACAAGGCGGTGAGCACGTTCTCCGGCGGCATGAAGC
Source organism: Holophagales bacterium UBA5704 (assembly GCA_002420005.1). Taxonomy (GTDB): domain Bacteria; phylum Acidobacteriota; class Thermoanaerobaculia; order Multivoradales; family UBA5704; genus UBA5704. The sequence continues at coordinate 53,000 of DIHE01000138.1, forward strand.
AGCGGTTCGGCATCGCCCAGGCGCTGCTCGGGGCACCAAGCCTGATCGTGGTCGACGAGCCGACGGCGGGGCTCGATCCTGAGGAGCGCAGCCGCTTTCACAATCTGCTCAGCGAAATCGGCGAGAACGCCGTGGTGCTCCTCTCCACCCACATCGTCGAAGATGTGAGCGATCTCTGTCCGCGGATGGCGATCCTCGCCGGGGGACGGGTCGTGCGCCAGGGGGAGCCGGCCGGGCTGATCGCGGAGCTCTACGGCCGGCTGTGGCGCAAGACGGTGCCGAAGCCGGCCGTCGCCGGGTATCGCGCGGCGCACGACGTCCTCGCCGCACGCCTGTTCGCTGGTCAGGCCCAGGTCTACGTGCTGGCGGACGCGCCGCCGGAGGCGGGCTTCGAGCCGGCGCCGCCGGATCTCGAAGACGTCTATTTCTCCGCGCTGAGGCCCGTATGTTGAGCGAGGTCCTGCGCTTCGAGGTGCGCTACCACGCGCGGCAACCGGCGTTTCTCGCCGCGGTGGCGCTCTTCGTCCTGTTTGGATTCGCGCTGGCATCCGGCCGGTTCGGGGCCGACAACGTGGCGGTCAACGGACCCTATCTGATTCTGCAGGCGTTCGCCCTGCAGTCGCTCGCCGCGCTCTTCGCCGCGGGGGTGTTCGCCGCGCAGGCGGTGCTGCGCGACGACGATCACCGGATGCGGGAGATCATCCATGCGACGCCCGTGGGCTCGTTTCCCTATCTGATCGGCCGCTGGGGAGGAGCGTTTCTGGCGACCCTCGCGCTGTTGGCCTGCGCCAGCCTGGGCACGGCCGTCGGGGCGCTCATGCCCTGGGTGCCGGCGGAGCGTCTCGTGGCCTGGGATGTGCGCCCGTTTCTGGCGGCGTTCGGGACGATCACGATTCCCAACGTTCTGTTCGTCTCCGTGGTGCTGTTCGCCGTGGCGGTCCTGACCCGCAGCGCGATCGCAACCCATGCTGCGGCGGTGTCCCTCTACGCACTGTATTTCGTCGGCGCCGCACTGACCGATTCGCCGCTTCTGGCCGGAGCACGGCCCGGCGGCGGGGGAGGAGCGCTCGCGGCGCTTCTCGATCCTTTCGGGCTGACCGGTGTCTTCGACGTGACGCGCTACTGGACGGCGGCGGAGAAAAACGCGCGGCTCCTCCCCCTGGAGGGTGTGCTGCTGCTCAACCGCGGGCTCTGGGTCGCCGCGGCCCTGGGGATTCTGGCGCTCGTCCATCGCCGGTTCAGCTTCCGGATGCGCAACGAGCCGGCGGCGAAGACCGACCGGCAGGGCGAGGAGGCGCCCGCCTCCGGGCCCGCGGCCCGCCCCTGGTCGGCGTTGCCGAAGCTCCATCCCGTGCCGGCGTCCGGGCTTGCGGCGTACCGGTCCTGCGTGCAGGTCGAGCTGCGATCCCTCGGGACGAAGAGCACATGGTTCCTGCTGCTCGTCTGGATCGCCTGGGCGTTCTCCGAGATCTACGGAGGCCTGGCCGGCGACTACCGGTCGGTCTCTAACCCTGCGACGAGCCTCCTTCTGGCCGCGCTCCAGACGCCCGCGTCGATCGCCGGCTCCTTGCTCCTCCTCTACTTCGCCGCCGAGCTGTTCTGGCGCGAGCAGCGGGTCCGCATGGCGCCGCTCGTCGACAGCACGCCGGTCTCCGGAGCCGTGCTCCTGGCCGCCAAGGGGACCGCGCTGGCGGCCCTTCTCGGCGCGGTGCTGCTCACGGGAGCCGCGGCCGGCCTGGCGATTCAGCTCGGCCGCGGGTTTTTCCAGATCGAGCCGGGCCTCTACCTCGCCTTCTTCTATTTCACGGGCGCGCCGCTGCTGCTCTACGCCGCGGCGGCGCTGTTCCTCCATGCGCTGTCGCCGGGCAAGTACGCGGGGATGATCCTCTCGGCAGCCTTTCTCATCCTGTCCCGCCGGGCCGCGGCGTTCGGGCTGGAGCACGATCTGTGGCGTTTTGCCGGCACGCCGCCGGTTCGCTACTCGGCCCTGAACGGCTTCGCCCAGGATGCGACGCCTTTTCACGCTTTCCTGCTGCATTGGGCGGTGGTGGCGCTCCTCCTGGCCGTGTCGGCCGCCGGGCTCTGGCGGCGGGTGGGGGCACCGCTGCGCGACCGTCTGCCACTTCTGCTGCGGCCGGGCCGCACGGCCGGCGGGCTCGCCGTTCTGTCTCTGGTGACCGGCGGCTGGATCTTTTACAACACCAACGTCGCGACCGCCTACGTCACGGCGAGCGATCTCAACGACTGGAAATCGGACTACGAGAAAACCTATCGATCCATCGAGGCGCTGCCGCGCCCGCGGGTCCTCGCGGTCGAGGGCAACGTCGATCTCTTTCCGGCCACGGGGCGCTATCGTGTGGCGGGCCGCTATGCGCTGGCCAATGCATCGCCGCAACCGATCACAACCGTGTACGTCGCCACACGGCGCGAGGCCGGGCGTGTGGCCCTGTCCATGCCGGGGGGGCGGCTGGTGGCACAGGATGAGCGATTCGGCATGACCCGCTTCGACCTCCAGCCGCCGCTCGCTCCCGGCGCGCGCACCGAGCTGCGCTTCGATCTCACGTTTTCCCCCCGGGGGTTCGTCGCGCGGCAGCAGGAGGACTCGGTGATCGCGAACGGAACGTTCCTGCTCAGCACGCGCGGGTTTCCGACGCTCGGTTATCGCGGCAGCTATGAGCTTTCCGATCCGCGCGAGCGGCGCAAGCGAGGCCTGCCCGGCGGGAGCGCCGCCGCTCTGGAGGGAGCCGATGCGCACGGGGCCGTCGACTCCACGCTCGACGAGTGGGTGGAGACGGCGTTGACCGTCTCCACCTCCGCCGATCAGATCGCCCTCGCCCCGGGAAACCTCGAACGCACGTGGGAGCGCGGCGGGCGCCGCTGGTTCCGTTATCGCACCGGCGCGCCGATCCTCAACCGTTTTGCGATCTCCTCCGGCCGGTATGCGGTGGCGCGGCGGCAACAGGGTCACGTCGCCCTGGAGCTGTACCACCACCCGGCGCATGCCGCGAACGTGGCCCACATGCTGGACGGCGCGGCGGCGGCGGTCGATCTGATGGAACGCCGATTCGGGCGGTATCCGCACCGCCAGTTGCGGATCGTCGAGATCCCCTCCTATTGGCCGATGGCCGGCTTCGCCCTCCCGGAAGCGATTTATCTCCGCGAGGACCGCGGCTTTCTGACCGACACCCGGGACCCGGGCCGGCCGGATCTCGTGGCGCGCCGCGTCGCCCACGAGGTGGCGCATCAATGGTTCGGCCATCGCGTCCACGTCGTGGATCAGGAAGGGGCGGCGGTGATCGTCGAGTCGCTGACCAAGTACGCGGAGCTGCTGGTGGTGGAGCGCCTGCGGGGGAGAGAGCACGTCCGGCAGCTGTTGGAGATCGAGCTGGACCGGTACCTCGCCGGCCGCGCCGCGGACAGCTACCCCGAGGTGGCGCTCTACCAGGCCGACCGGCAGGCGTACCTCTATTACAACAAGGCCGCCATCGTGCTCTTCGGGCTCCGCGACCTCCTCGGGGAAGCGGCGGTGGACCACGCGATCCGTGGGTTGATGCAGGAGCCGCGGCCGACCAGCCTCGCCCTCGTCCGGCACCTGCTGGCGGTGGCGAAGCCCGAGCAACGCCCCCTCGTCGCCTCCTGGCTGCGCGAGGTGGTGCTCTATGACCTGCGCGTCGCCGCCACCACCGCCCACCGCCGCACCGATGGCCGTTTCGACGTGACGCTGCGCATCGCCGCCGGCCGGAGCCGCGTGGACGCCCGCGGCACCGAGCAGCCTCTCCCCTTGAACGAGCCGATCGAGATCGCCCTGACCGCGGAGGGGAAGGTGCTGGATTCCCGCAAGCACGTTCTCCGGCAGGGGATGAACGTGATCCGGGTGACTCTCGAGACGCGGCCGTCGGAGGTGACGGTCGATCCTTGGATCACCCGGATCGATCGGAATCCGGTGGACAACGGGCAGGGGTTTTGAACACCGGCGCCCCTCAGAGTGTCGCCTCGCGCCCCCTGGGAGCGCTGGCGTCTCGCCGGCATTCAAGTAGAATGGGCCGAAGGCCCGCCCGCTGGTGCTGCGGTCCCCCTGCACCCTCGGTAGGAACGACTGCACCCGCGGGTGCAGTGGCTGCACCCTCGGTAGGAACGCCTGCACCCACGGGTGCAGTGGCTGCACCCCCGGTAGGAACGACTGCACCCACGGGTGCAGTGGCGGGCCCCGCGATAGTCGGCTCCTCGGGGAACCGGCCTTTTTTTCAGTCCGCACAGAGCGCCAAGACAAAACACTCCTCGTGCAGCTGGGCGAGCACGACCTGATAGCAGATCCCGCTGACGAGAACCTTGTACTTGCCGCTCTTCGCGCCGCGCGTCCGGATCACGATCTCTCGCGAAACGCAGTTCTCGGCGCCGGGCCGGCACGGGCCGAGGTCGCCGAAGCAGACCGGACCCACGGGGTGGATCGAGACGGACGGAGTTCCGTCGGGCAACAGAGGAACGGGCGAGCCGTCGGCGAGCGTGATGTTGAAATATGCCACGTGGACGTTCGCGAACGAGACGTTCGAGTAACAATTGCAGATCGTGACGATGGCCGTCTCGACGTCGTCGGTCTCGAAACAGTCGCAGTCGCTTTCGCCCCAGGCGATGGAGATGCAGGGCTCGATCTTCGGCAGGTCGAGCGCCTTGCACTCGGCGCCGCAGGCGTTGCAGATCGCGTTGCGGAGAAGAACCTTGTATTGCTCGATATCGACCGGGCCGAAGTAGACGTTCCCTCCGGTCGGGTTGCACATGTCGAGGTAGTTCTGCATCTCCTGCGTGATCGGGGTTGCCGGACCGATGTGATGTGCGAACAGAACGACACCCTGCGCCGAAGCTGCGGCCTGCGCATTCGCGGCCGCGGCAGCGTCGAACGCGGAGTAGCCGTCGAGCTTCGTATCACTGATGTAGAAGATCGCCTTGCAGGCGTTTCGGCGCCAGTCAAAGAAATTGCACAGGTCGGCAATGGCGTCCGCGCCCTCCTCGCCGGGGTAGGTGGTGTCTCCGGGCGGCTGCGGCTCATCCTGCTTGAAGGGACCTGCACTCAACGGTGCCAGGTACTGTTGGTGGGATTGCTTGAAAGGGGTTCCGGCGAGGATCGCCGTGATGTCGCCGAGATAACCTGCAGGATCGGCTCCGGCCTTCGTCGAATCGACCACCAGCCAGGCCGTGCGCAAGTCGGAAGGGCATTCCCTTGCTGCGATGGCCAGTGCCTCGGCGGCTGCACTCGATACGGCGGTTGCCGCACCGCCCATCGAGCCGCTCGAGTCCAGGAGGATGACCAGGTCGACGACTTTGGCCGCCGGTCCCCCTGCGGACCTGCTGCAAGGGCAGTCGCCATGTGTGTCGTCGCAAGGTTCCAGCAGGTTGTGTTTTCTTGCCCGCTGGTCCCGCAGGTACCGGTCGACCGATTGCTCGAGCGATGCACAGGACGGGCGCCGCCGTCTCGCCAGCTCGTGAATGTCCCGGACATTCTCGACTTTGGCCGGCAAGGGGCGTTCGAGAGGAGGAGCAGGGTTTTGTTCGGTGGCACTCTCATCGGCGGCAGGCGTTTTTTCCATGATCGTTCTCCTTTGAGGGACAGGCCGGATCGGCCGCGAGTTGGCGGCTCGGTCCTGACCCCCCTAGATCGCGGAAGGCCCCCGCCGGTGTAGTCCTCTCCCCCACAAAGTTTCCATTGGCACCCATCGCCATATGGCGCAGCACGCATGCGATTCCCCTGTAACGACCCGGCCACGGGGCTCGCCAGTGTTGGTGTACCGCCGCACTACACCTGCACACCGGATCTTGGATCTAGCAGGGGTGAACGATCGATGACGGCTTCGCCGACGGCGAAGTGGGAAGGGGATGTCCATGCCCGAGAAGGCGAAGCTCTGGTTCAATGGTGTCGATGGCCGGCGGGGGAGCTATCTGTTGCCCCCTCTGCCGCCGGGGCATCTCGCCGATCTCGCGTGTGGTGCCACGGTGGACCGGGCGCGGGTCCGCGAGCTGCAGGCGTGGGTCGCGCGGGGGGAGGGCAAGGCGCGGCGGGGGCTCAAGGAAGGGCTCGATCCGGCGCGGCTCGACGAGGCCGGCTGGGGGGTGATCCTTTCCTGCACGGCGGACGCCGAGCCCCTGCGCGAGGCTCTCGCCCCGCTGCTGGACCTGCGGCGGGCGCAGGCCGGGCTCCGGCGGGAGCGCTTTTACCGCGAATTCACGGGCGAGGACGGCTACCGCGAGGGGGAGAGCAAGGTCGCGTTTCTCGCCCGCCATGGCGCCGGTCCCGGGCCGGCCGATCCGGAGAAGGTGCCGTATTACCTTCTTCTGGTCGGCGATCCGGAGGCGATTCCGTTTTCCTTTCAATATCAGCTCGACGTCCAGTACGCCGTCGGCCGGTTGTGCTTCGACACGCTGGAAGACTACCGGTGCTATGCCGAGAGCGTGGTGACGGCGGAGACGGAGGGCACGCAGAGGCGTCGCCGGGCCTGCTTCTTCGCTCCCGCCAACGCGGGCGATCCGGTGACCGGGTCGACCAGCGTGCATCTGGCGCAGCCGGTCGCGGCGGGGGTGCGGGGCAGCCAGCCCGGCTGGAGCGTCGAGACCGTGCTCGGGGAGGAGGCGACCCGCGGCCGGCTCGGCGGTGTGCTCGACGAGGCTCCGGCGTTCCTCTTCGCCGCCTGTCATGGCCTGGGGTTCGCCGCCGACGATCCGCTCCAGAGGGAGCGCCAGGGAGCCCTGGTCTGCCAGGACTGGCCCGGCCCGGCGGCGGGGGGCATCGACCGTACGCAGTACTTTGCCGCGGAGGACGTGGGCGAGGACGCGCGCGTGCACGGCCTCATCGCGTTTTGCTACGCCTGCTTCGGCGCCGGCACGCCGCGTTGGGACGATTTCCTGCGCAAGAGCCAGGGGCCACCGCGCGCCCTCTCCTCCGGCGCCTTTCTGGGCCGCCTGCCGCAACGGCTGCTCAGCCACCCGCGGGGCGGCGCGCTGGCGGTCGTCGGCCACGTGGAGCGGGCGTGGGGATTCTCTCTGGTGTGGCCGGATGCGGGGCCTCAGATCACCGCGTTCGAGAGCACCGTCCGCCGGCTGCTCGACGGCAAACCGGTGGGCTGGGCGATGGAAATCTTCAATCAGCGCTATGCCGAGCTGGCCTCCGACCTGGCGGCGGAGGTGGAATCCCTGAGCTTCGGCAAGACGCTCGACGAGACGGTGCTCGCCGATCTGTGGACCGCCAGCCACGACGCCCGCAATTACGCCATCGTCGGCGATCCCGCCGTACGGGTCGCCGCCGTGCCGTCATCCAAGGAGGTGCACTGTGAAAACTGATCGTTTCTTGGCAGCTCCCGCCCGGATCGTCGCGGCTGTGCTGGCCGGGCTTCTTCTGGCGACGGGACTGTCCGCCGCCGGCGGCCAGTTCCGCATCAACCTCGGCCCGTTGGCCGTCACCATCGAGTCGCCGGGCAAGAAGTTGGCGGCGGCCCTCGCCCGGGAGGTGGCAGAGGCGGAGAAGAGGTTCGCCGCGAAGCGGGAGGCGCTCCCGGTCGTCCGGGTGACCGGCCAAGAGCCGGCCTATCCCCGGACGGAGGTTCTCGGTCTGATCGAGGACACGCGCACCGATCTCGTCCAGGCCGTCGAGCGGGTCGGAGAGCCGGGATTGGGCGGCCTCAGCGCCTGGGCGGAGGAGGAGATCGGGAGGATCGAGCAGGAGGCGGTGGCGGTGCCCGTTCAGGCCGCCTTCGAGCCTCCCGGGCGCTCCACTCCGTATGCGGTCACCCGGGTGGCGGATCTCTCCGGGCGCACGGGGCCGGTGCTGGCGGCGCTCGCCGCCGCCGCTCCCGCGCCGCAGGAGACGCTGGCCACGGGGACCGCCGACCGGCTGCTGAACCGGGTGGGCGAGGTGGTCGGCCGCATTCTCTTCCTTGCCGAGCGGGAGGACCTTGAAGTGGAGGTCTGGGTCGGCAGCACGCCCTCCTCCCGGGCCGAGTTCAGCTTCTGGCCCCAGGGCAAGATCAAGGGAAGCACGCCGAAGCAGCTGATCATCCGGACCAACGGCAAGAAGAACAACGTCCTGCGCGGCCTCTATGCCTATCGGGCCGCCTGGGAGAAGGGTGCGGTGACCGAGATCGTTCAGTTTCCTCCGCCCACCGGAGCCGCGGCGAGCCAGAAGCCCACCGAGCGGCTGGACCTGGTCAACGGCAGCGAATTTTTCTGTTGCCATTTCACCGAGCAGTTCTGCGAACATGTTTCCGACGAACAAGAGTGCCGCCCCTGAGCCGGTGTGCCGTTTGCGCCGTGGCTGGACCTTTCCGCTCGGTGCGGGTCTGGGCTGGACCCTGGGGCAGGTCGTCGGGACGTTGCTCGACGGCGAGCTGCAGGCCCTGCGGATCTTCCTGATCCCGGTCTCGGCGCTCGCCGGCGGCTTGACCGCCTTCGGGGTCTGGGTTCACTTCGCCGGGCTCTCCGACATGGCGCGGGATGCGATCCGCCGCACGCGCCTGCGCTTTGCCGTCGCCGCTCTGGTGGTTGGCATGGTCCTGCTGATCGGCCTGTACCTGCGGTTCGTGGAGCGGGTCCCGCTCGCCGGCCGGGCGGGGAGCGTTGCGTTTCTCGTCGGGGCGACGCGGTCGGGGCTCTGCGAGTGCGCCGCGGACAACGCCGGGTGCATTCGGGAGATGGGGCTCGATCCGTCCAGGATCCGGCCGTGCTGGTCGGATCGCTGGCTCGTCGAGATGGCGCTGGTGCTCGCCTATCTGTGGACGCTGGGCAGCCTCGGGTCGGTCGCCGGCCTCCTGATGATCGCGGCCCGCCGGCCGGCGCCTCCTTCCCTGGCTCCGCAAGGGTTGTTGGCCCGCCTGCCGGAGGCGCCGCCGGGGTATCTCGACTTCGACGTCTGGATCGATCAGAAATCCGAGGGGGTCTACCGGGCCAAAGCGTGGAGCGGAGGGGCGGGCTTCGAGGCCACGGAGCTGTTCTCATTGCCGGCCGTCCTCGCCGAGGGAGGGCTTTGTCTGAGTGGCGGCGGAGCCCTGCGCGGAGGTTCCCGCGGGGCCGGGTCGGCGGACGGCACCGGCGCGCAGCAGGCGGGGGAGGAGCTGTTCCGCACCGTGTTTCAGGGCGAGCTGCTGAAGGCTTTCCAGGGTTGCCTCGCCCGGGCGCACGGTGGCCCCGGTGTGCGCCTGCGCCTGCGCCTCAACGACGTCCCGCATCTGGCGGGGCTGCCTTGGGAATACCTGTATGACGCCGAAGGCCGCGGTTTTCTGGCCCTTTCCGGCCGCACGCCGGTGGTGCGTTACCTGGAGCTGAGCCAGGGGCTCTCCACGCTGCGCGTCGAGCCGCCGCTGCGGGTGCTGGCGGTGATCTCGACTCCGAGAGGGTACCGCGCGCTCGCCGAGGCGGACGAGGAGTGGCGGCGGCTCGGGGAGGCGTTGGCGCCGCTCTGTGCCGCCGGCCGGATCGAGGTGGAGCGGCTGGCGCGCGCGACTCCTGCGGCGCTGGAGGCGCGGCTGCGCACGGGCGAGCCGGTGCACGTCCTCCATTTCGTCGGCCATGGCGGTTTCAGCGAGCTGCGCGACGAGGGCGTGCTGGTGTTCGAAGACGAGGAGGGCAACGGCCTGCCGCTGGGAGGGCCGAGCCTCGCCTATCTCCTCCAGGACCATCCGTCGCTGCGCCTGGCCCTGCTCAACGCCTGCCATGGCGCCCGCACGTCGAGCGAGAACACGTTCGCCGGCACGGCGCAGGTGCTCGTCCAGCGCGGCGTGCCGGCGGTGATCGCCATGCAGGCGGAGGTGATGGACGAGACCGCCTGCCGTTTCGCCGAAAAGTTCTACCGCTCGCTCGCCGCCGGCCTGCCGGTCGACGCCTGCGTCGGCGAGGTGCGCCGCGCGCTCGCCGCCGAAGGCAATCCGGAGTGGGGCACGCCGGTGCTCTATCTGCGGGCGACCGACGGCTGTCTGTTCGCCGTGGAAAACGCCGAGGCCTGGGACTAAACCTTTCTCTCGGCTGGAGATCTATCCAGGTCATAAGGAGGGACATCATGGTCCGCAACGAATCTGCCGAATTGCAAGCGTCCGCGTCCAGTGAAGCCAAGCACGCCGCCTACGAGACTCCGGTTCTCAACCCGCGCTCGCCGATCGAAGTGGCGTCCGCGGGAGGCGGCACGACCGGAGATCCGGCGGCCTCGGACAACAAACCTCCGGGAGTCGCCGATTTCGATCTGTTTGCTTGAGGAGAGGACTCAGTCCCGGCGCCATTCGCCCTGGAGGGTGAAGCCGGCCCAGTAGTAGGGCGACCTTCGGTGCGGCTGGCGCCGGATCGCATTCTGCGCCTCCCGCAGGGCTGCGGGGGGCGCGAGGCCTTCGGCCAGGAGGTGGTGGTAGAAGCGGCGCATCAGCTCGACGGCGGCACGGTCGTTGACGTTCCACAGGCTCGCCAGGACCCGCTCGGCGCCGGCCTGGAAGAGACCCCGCGTCATTCCCATCATCCCCTCGCCCCTCACCTGGCGGCCCAGGGCCGATCCGCAGGCGCTCAGCACGACGAGGTCGGCGCGCAGGTCGAGCTTGTAGATGTCGGCGAGGTGGAGGAATCCGTCCGCCTCCGGGCGGCCTTGGGGATCGACCTGGGCGAGCACCAGCCGTCCGCCGCCCGGCTCGTCGGTGCCGAACGCGCCGTGGGTGGCGAAGTGGAGAATCCGGTAGTCCTGCAGCGGGCTGTCGAGGACGGTGGCGCGGCGGGCTTCGCGGCCCAGGACGGCGCGGCGCCCGGAGGGTGGGGAGAGGGCCAGAATCGCCTGCGCCTCCTCGCGGGAAAAGGGGAGCTGGGGGAAACGTCCGGCGAAGTCGGGATCGGCCAGCAGCCACAGAGCTCCGGGCGGCGCCGGCCGGCCGGCGGTCGCGCGCCGCAGCTCGCCGAGCACCGAGATCGAGGGCAGGGTGACGATCTCGTGGTGGGCGATCAAAGGCTCGCCGGCCTGGGGCGAGGTCTTCGGTTCCGGCAGGACCGCGAACGGCAGGGCGAGCAGGGCGCCGTCGCCGACCACCAGCAGCCGTTTGCCGGCGAGGAGCGGAGCGGCTGGAGCGAGGAGCCACCGGCTCAGCCGGGCGAGCTGCAACTCGGCGGAGATCTCGTCCTGGCGGCTCCGGCTGTTCGGCAGAAGCCGCGCGGCGTGGCCGGCCGGCTGCTCGATCGTGGCGCGGCCGGGCAGCGTGAAGCTGTGCACGGCGTCGGGCGTGACCGCCCACAGAAAGCTCCGGGACGTGCCCAGCCGGTATTCCAGGAGCACCGTGTCGCGGTCGAGCAGCTCGCGCCGGACGTCGTCGGTGCGCCAGGGCCGCGGCACGTCGGCTCCTGTCACGAGCCCGTCGAGCAGGGAGCGCGCGAGCGACCGTTCATTCACGTCCAGGGCCGCGGCGGCGTATCCGGCTTCCGGCTCCCGCTGGTGCATCTCCATCAGCAGGTCGATCAGGAAGCCGTAGGAGTCCTGCCGGGTGGCGAGGAATTCCGCGCGTGTGGTGGCGTCGGTCTGCCGATAGCGATGCTGCTCGGCCAGCGCCAGGGCCTCCTCCATCAGGCGGCGTGCCCCTTCGAGGTCGCCGCGATGGCGCAGCACCCAGGGTTTCCCTTCCAGAATCCAGGCCAGGTCCGGGGGGGCGGAGAGGGTGTGGAACAGCTCCTGGGCGCGGTCGAAGTGGTGGATCGCCTCCTCCGGGTGGCCGGTGGCGGCATCCAGGCGCCCCAGGTTGCCGAGGCTGCGCGTCTCCTCGCGGACGTCGCCGAGGTGTTGGTAGATGGGCAAGGCCTCCAGGTAGGCCTGGCGGGCGTCGTCCAGCCGGCCGAGCTGGCGCAGGGCGACACCGAGCGAGGTCAGGGTCACGGCTCGTCCACGGGTTCCGGGCGGGCGAAGCCGCAGGGCCTCCTGGAGGGGATGCAAGGCGCGCTTCGGCTGGCCTGTATCGAGAGCGAGAAGCCCGAGGGCCGTCAGGGCCTGGGCCTCGAGATCGGAATCCTTCACGTGGCGGGACTGTGCGAGCGCGTCGCTCAAACGGTCCTGTGCGCGGCCGGTTTCTCTCAGCTCGCGGTGGAGGTGGCCCCGATTGAGCAGCGTCTTGGCCAGCTCGTGGGGATCGTCGCCGGTCTGTTGAAGAGCGAGCGCACGGTCGAAGAGGGACGCCGACTCGTCATAGTGCCCGCGGATCTGGAGCGCAAGCCCCAGATTGTTGGCGGTCTCGGCTTCGAGGGCGCGTTGGCCGAGCCGGTGGTGGAGCTCCAGCGCCCTGCGATACTCGGCGATGGCGCCGTCGAGATCGCCCAGGGCGTCGCGCAGCTTGCCGCGGTTCTGCCGGACGATGGCTTCGAACGCGGGGTTGCCCGTGAACAGAGGCTCGGCGCGGAGAAACGTCTGGAGCGCCGCCTGGTTCTCCCGGAGGCACTGGCGTTGGAGCTGGCCGAGGCCGAGAAGCGCCTCGGCCCGGCGCTCCAGCCAGCCGAGGTCCGCGAACCGGCGCTCCGCGCTCTCGTAGGGGGCGATGCCGGCGCGGCAGCTCTCCGAGGTGCGGGTGCGGCGCAGCGCGTGGCCCCGGGCCAGGTCCGCCTCCGCCTGTGTGCGCTGCCGGTCGGCCGCGGTGGCCGGCCGGTGCTCCACCAACTCCAGATCGCAGGGTCCGTGAAAGCCGGGAGGCAGGGTCAGCTCGATCCGGTACACGCCGGGAGTGGCCGCCACCCAGTGGACTTCCTCGGCCGGCCAGGGAGGATCGGCGGCGGCGGTCAGGCTGTCGACGTGCAGGAGCTTTCGGCCCTGCGGGTCGAACAGGGTCAGTTGGGCGGCCCGGTTTTGCTGGCCGGCCACGGCGTGGAGGTAGTCGCCCGGCCGGGCGGTGAGCTTCAAGACGGGCGAGCCGGCGCAGAGAGAGGAGGGGGCAGGCGGCGCAGCCGCTTCTCTCTCTCCCTGGCAGCCGAGGGTGGCGAGGAGGAGGAGGCCGGGGGTCAGGGGGTGAGGTCTCAGCGCGCCTCCACCCGCACGCGGTGGGTTTCGAGCACGCCGCCGGAGCCGTCCGCCAGCTCCAGGCGGTAGCGGCCCGGCGGGAGTCCTTCGGGGAGGTGGAGGGTCAGGGTGAGGTTCTGGTCCAGCCGCAGCTCGCCGGAATACCGGACGCCTCCCGCCGCCTCGAAGAGGGTGAGCCGGTAGACCGGCTGCTCGGACGCCGGATGGAACACCAGCACCCAGGGTCCGGGCGTGGCGGGCAGCACCGTTTCGGCGTCGGCGGTGGGGAGGCGCTCGCCGGCGGCGAAGTCGAAGATCAGGGGATTCGGCTGCGGGGCGCGCAGGTCGGTCAGCTCCCGCTGCAGCGCAAGGTTCCAGACGGTCAATCCCACCATCCCGACGAAGAGCGAGGCGGCGAGCGCCAGCGGCAGCCGGCTCTGCCAGGAAGTGCGGCGCGGCGGGGCGTCGGCGGCGTCCTCCGCGGCGAACGCCGCGGCGCCCTCGGCGAGGTCGAAGCAGTCGCGGCAGCGCACCAGGTGCTCCTGGAGGCGTTCCTCCTCCGCGGCGGGGAGGGTGCCGCGCTGGTAGGCGAGCCATTGATCGGCGGATGGGTGGTCCTCCGGCTCCGGAGCGCTCTCGACGAGGTCCCGGAGGGCGGCGCGAAAGGCAGAGGGATCAGACGTCGATCGTCCCGAATGCATCATGCAGCTTCTCCCGCAAACGATGGCGCGCCTGGAACAGGTGAGCCTTGACGGTCTCCGGAGAGATCCGGAGAACCGTGGCGATCTCCTGCACGCTGCGCTCCTGATAGACCCTCAGCTCCATACACAGCCGCTGCTTGGGCGCCAGCGCGCCGATCGCCTCGCGCAGCGCCGCCATCCGCTCCCGTTGCACGATCCCGTCGAGCGGCGAGCGCGTGGCGGAGGGGGACGGTTCCAGGCCGGCCGCCGGCTCCGGCGCGCCGTCGGTGTCCTCGAAGGGAACCTCCGGCACCGCCTGCCGGCCGCCCGGCTGATGATCGCGCCATTTCCGGTACACGTTGCAGGCGATCTGCAACACCCAGCCTTCGAGCGAGCCGTCGCCGCGAAAGCCCTCCAATCCACGATAGATCCGCAGAAAGATCGCCTGGGTTAGGTCGAGCCGCTCTTCGACGGAAAAGACCCGCGATGCCAGGAAGCGCTCGATCCGCGGACGGAAGCGGTGGAAGAGCACCTCGAAGCTCTTCTCCCGGTCGCCGCCGCGCTGGAAGTCGAGCACGGCGCGGCCGGCCTCGTCCTCGCCGTCTCCCGTCCCCTGCATCACCGCGCCTCCTCGAAGGGGAGGACCCGCACCGCCGCGCCGCGCGCCACGCCCCAGTGGGCGGCGAGGCTCGCGCCCGGCAACGACAGCTCGATCGTGCCGAGCGAGCCGCAGAGGAACGCCGGCTCCCCCTCCGGAATCTCGGCATAACAGGTCACCCGCCGCACGGTGGACCGCCCCGCGACCTCCACCCGGCAGGCGGCCGCCACCCAGGAGGCCGGCACGTCGGTCACCAGGTTGCCGTAGCGGTCCACGTGGACCACCCGGCCGGTGATCTCGCCGGTGCCCCGCCGCGGGGGGAGAGAGGCCGGCCGCACCGGATCGTCCACCACCGGCCCGAGCGCCGCAAACGCACCGCCGCGGAGCAGCCACGCCGCGGTGGGGGCGAAGCGGTCGCGGCCATGGAACGTCTGCCCCGGGCTGGGCAGGAAGAGATCCGCCTTCTCGACCGCGCGGATCTCCTCGGCCGTCTCGAAGAAGGGCGCGAGGAGCCCGTTGTCCGGGGCGAGAAAGGTCGCCGCGGCGGTGCGCACGGCGAGCAGCCGCCGGCCGCTGCCGACGCCGGGATCGACCACCGCCAGGTGCACCGTCTCCCCCGGAAAGCTCGGGGCCGCCGCCGCCAGCAGGAACGAGGCGGTCTCCACATCGCCCGCCGGTACGTCGTGCGAGACGTCCACCAGCGTCGTCCCCGGCGCCAGGCGCAACACCGTCCCCTTGACCGCGGCGACGTAGTAGTCGCCGAGGCCGAAGTCGGTGAGCAAGGTGAGCAGCCGGCTCATCCGCCGTGTCCGCCCTTTCCGCCCGATCCGACAGATCCGTCCGATCCGACGGATCCGTCCGCTGCCTTCGGCGGCTCCACCACCGGAGGCGCCGGTACCACCGGAGGCACCGTCAGCGGCTCCTGCTTCAGCTTCCGCCGCAACGGCCGCCAGCCGTCGCCGGTGGTGAGGCAGTCCCAGCCCCAGCGCAGCCAGCGCAGCAGGGCGAGGGCGAGCCAGAGCGCCCAGGCGAGCATGGCGAGGCGGTAGAGGAGCAGCGGCACGGAGAAGATCCAGGCTCCCGGCAGGACGGGGCCGGTGCGGTCGGCGTACCAGTTGAGCTGGTAGGCCGAGGAGCCGTTGCCCGCGATCTGCATGTCCGGCGTGCCGAGGAGGCCGGTCTGCACGCCCCAGAACAGGATGCCGAGCGCCACCAGCGTCCAGACGACGAGGGCGAGCTGGCCGAGATTGAACAGGAAGGCGCCGCGCAGGGATTCGCCACGGATGCGCCGCAGACCCAGGGCGAGCAGCCAGCCGGCGACCAGGGCCGCGGCGATCAGCGGGACCTGGGAGAGGCCGATGCCGAGGAGGATCCAGTCGCGGGTGGAGAGCGGTGTGATCGTCACCCGCCCGAGCAGGCCGGCGGTGAGCAGGATCACCACCAGCAGGCTCCAGAAGAGGACCGCCGGCCCCAGGCGCGGGCCGCCGAGGAGGAGCATCCAGCGGCTCGGCGGCGGCTCGACGGTGAGCGTGGCGTTGACGCCGCCGGCGTGGAGATCGACCGCCGGGGTGCGAAAGAGGAGGGAGGCGCCGCGCGGCTCGCGCCAGGTGAGCTGGATCGTCTGCGCGCCGGGAGCGATGGGCAGCGCCACCTCCCGGCCCTGCTGCTGGATCGGCTGCGTCCGTCCGTCGATCGCGACGCTTTGCAGCTCGGCGCCGTCCGGCAGGGTGATGGTGTGCCGGCCGCCGCGGCTGCTGCGCAGGCGGATCTCGAGCTGGGCGTCGGTCGAGCGCAGGCCGGGCTTCACGGTCAGGTGGGTGCCGTCGAAGGTGAGCGTCTGGCCGTCGATCCCCTGCGGCCGGCTGATCGCCAGGGAGACCGTCTCGCCCGGCCATGGCCGCCACTCCGGCACCCGCACGGCGGCATCTTCCGGCCCGAGGACGGGCGGAATCCCTTGCGGCTCCACGTGCCACACCGGGCTCGCTTCGAGGCGCCAGACCTCGGTCCAGGCGAGCGTGCGGGCCGCGGCGAGCGGCAGCGTGTCGCGCGGTGCCAGGGTGGAGGTCCAGGTGACCTCCTGCGCCTGTGCCCCCAGGCTCACCTGGGCCATCCCCTTCTGCACCCGCACCCCGGCGGTGGTCACCGACTCGCCGGGCAGCAGCGGCACGGCCACCGTGGCCGGCACGCCCGGCGGCGACAAGCGGCTGACCCGGGTGTCGACGTGCCAGGTGAGCCCCAGGCGCAGCACGCGCTCCACCTGGAGGAACGGCGGCAGCTCGCCGGGCTGCAAAGCGCCGGCCGGCGCACCTTCCGCCGCGGCGCGCAGGCGGGAGAGCTGGAGGGAGTCGTCCGGCTGGCCGTCCTCATGGATGCCGTCCACCGTCCAACCGGATGCGGTGGCATCGACCCGGTGCGGGCGCAGGGGGAGCGGGATCTGCACCGTCTCGCGCGCCGGCAGCGGGCCGGCGAGGAGGATCTCGTGGCGGCCCGCCTCGACCCGCGTCCACAGGCGGCCGTCAGGGGTGCGCGCGATCGTGGCCGGCCGGCCGTCGATCTGCACCTCGGCCGGCAGCCACTGGGGACCGGCCGGCAGCGGCACGGCCACGGTGGCGGCGGCGCCCACCTCGAAGCGCAGGCGCAGCGCTCCCGGCGTGGCGTCCAGATACAGCCGGGGGCTCGCCGCGCACTCCGGATGACAGTCGGGCGGAGCCAGCAGGGCCTGGCGCAGCTCGTCGAGGATCTGGGCGGGCGGTGGCGCGGGCGGCTCCTCGGCGCGCGCAGTCCCCGCGGTGAGGAGGCCGAGGAGCAACACCGCGGCGACGGTCGGAGCGGGCCGGCGGCGTGGATCGATCCGCAGGCCGGCGGCGGCGAGGGCGCGCAGGACGAGCAGGACGAGCAGCGCGCAGCGCAGCAGGGTGAGGGCGAAGTTGCCGCCCGGCGGGATCAGGAACAGGCGCATCCTCTGCTCCTTGTCCACCGGGCCGCTCCAGCGCAGCTCCACTCCCCGCCATTGCCAGGTGGGCAGGCCCGGGCCCGTGGAGACCACCGCCTTGGGGTCCATCTCCTGCAGCTCCGGGCGCTCGGGAGCCCTCTTCGAGACGGGCTCCGGGGCCGACGGCATGTCCCTGTCCATCGACTCGACCGCCGCCTCCGAGGCCACTTGGAGCGCGTCCCCTTCTTCGAGCACTGCGGCGAGCATCGCTCCGCCCCCACCTTCGTTCTCCAGCGCGGGATAGAGCGCGAACCGGATCTGTTGCGCCAGGAAGGCGACGGTGAACAGGAGGAGCAGGGCGAGCGACAGCCCGAACGCGGCGCGCACCAGGGTGTGCGCCCGTCCCGCCTCCGGCACGACGCGGAGCAGCGCCGCCGCGGCCAGCACGGCGATCCAGATCCATTGCGGAGCGTCCGCCTCGTGCCAGGTGAGCACCAGGGTGGCGAGAGCGAGGGCACCGGCGCGGTTGCCCCAGAGGTGGCGGATGGTGAGGGCGATCAAGAGGACGAGGAAGAAGTCGAGCAGCGTCCATTGGTCGATCCAGGTGCCGGGCACCTGATCGACCCCGGTGGCGGCGAGGATGCGCCAGCCGGGAGGCAGCTGGAGCGTGCCGGAGACCTCCTGTACGTCGTGGTCCCAGCCCACCGCCGGCAGCGACCAGGAGCCGGGCAGCCGGCCTTCAGCGGCGAGCGCGATCTTGCCCTCGCGCACCTCGATGCCGGCGCGATCTTCTCCCTTCCTCTTGGTGATGACCTGATCCCGGCCGCCGATCGAGACCCGTTGCAGCTCGGCGGGCGCGGCCATCTCCAGGCGCCAGCTCCGGCTGAGCGTGCCTTCGAGCGAGTCCTGCCAGGTATAGCCACCGCCGTCGAAGTCGAGCCACAGGGTGCGCTTGAGCGTCAGGTGGTCCGCGGGCGGATCGGCGGCACCGCGGCGCCGTACGTTGAAGCGCAGCGTCTGCCCGGCGGCGAGGCGCCAGGCGGGGAGCGTCTTCCACTCCTCCGGCAGCGTGGTCTGCTGCGGATCGATCGCGGGCACTCCTTCGACGTCGGCGAGGCGCAGATCCGGCCGGGCTTCGAGCACCCACACCTCCTCGCCGGCCCAGGGGCCGCCGGGGGCCGGCAGGGTCAGCGCGGAAGCCGGGCCGTCATGGCGCGCCGCCAGCTCGACCACCCAGGTGCCGGGGCGGACCTGCACGCGCAGATGGCCGTCCTTTTCGAGGCGAGCCGGCAGCGGGCCGTCGAGCGAGAGGGGGACGAAGGCATCCGGCAGCGCCCGCCCGAGCCGCACCTCGCGCGCCTTGCCGGCCACCGAGAGCTCGATGCGCGTCACCAGGACGAACGGCACGCCGTCGATCATCTTGCGCTGCACCCGCACGTCGAGCCGGTCCTCCTCGGTCTTCACCGCCCGGCCGCCGCGCAGGAAAACGCGCCCGGCGTCGTCGCGCTCCGGCAGCAACACCGCCGTGCCGCGCACGGTCAAGCCCACCAGGCCGACCTCGGGAGGAACCGCCAGCGATTCCGGCAGGCTGTCCCACCGGAACGAGCCGGAGACCGCATGCGTCCCGGTGCCCAGCCACAGCCCCGGCACCCCCTGGCGCACCACCGCCGCGGCGCTCTGGCCGTCCACCGTGAGATCGAGAGGCCACCGGCGCGCCTCGCCGGGCAGGGGCACAAAGCCGGCCGTTTCGAGCGTCCACTCCTGGCGGAAGCTCCCCGCCGTCTCCCCGAGATCGAGAGAGAGCCGGCCGGGCCACGCGCACCGCTTGGCATCGCCGCCGAGGAACCGAGCGCACAGCTCCCCCTCCTGGCCACGCAACGCCCAGTCGGTCCAAGGCTGCAGCGGAGCCGGCACCCGCTGGCGCGGCAAAGGGCCGGCGGAAGCCGCCGTTGTCGCGAGAAGAAGAACCACCAGAAGCATGAGACGGCGCGGCAAGGAGCTGCGGTGCAAGGTCCACCCCCGGGGTCCAGCGAGCAGCGGGTCCGGAACGGAGCGCTGAGAAGTCGTCGGACTTCCATCTTACCGCAACCCCGGAGGAGGTCTGAGCGTCCGGCTTTCTCCAGCCTTCCCGTGCACGCCCCCTGGGAGCGCTGGCGTCTCGCCGGCCTTCAAATAGAACGGGCCGAAGGCCCGACCTTCCAGCCAAGTCGGGCGCCGCCCAACGGCAAAGCCGACCGCAGCCCCGCCAGCCCGGGCCGCGGTGTTGCGCGCGGGCACCGGGCGCTCCCACGCCGTTGCGTGAGGGACCCGCGCCAAGGCGTGAGCCACCCACGCCGCGGCGTACACCACCTGCGCCGCGGCGCAGATGATCACCGGGGGTGTGGGATGACCCACGCCGCGGCGTGGATGATCTGCGCCCCGGCGTGAGAGACCCACGCCCCGGCGCAGGTCTTGTGCGCCGCGGCGTGGATGGCTGCCGTGGTGGCGGGAGGGGGTGTTTGGTGGTGGGGGATGACTCACGCCGCGGCGTGGGTCATCTGCGCCGCGGCGCGTTCGCCCGGCGATGAATCGCCGGGCTATCAACGGCGCCCCGTGAACGGGGCTTGAAGCCGTCTTCAGACGGCGCTGCTGATAGCCCGGGCATTCATGCCCGGCGAAGGGTGCGGCCCGCCACGCAGTTGCCGCCATGCCGGGTGGGTGGTGGCGGCGCCCCCGAGCCACCTTCCCCGACACGAACGCGGTGTCGGCCCTCATCAAGGGCGCCGCGCCTCTTCTCGCGGCCTGAAAGGCCGGGAGATTGGAGCCCAGGGCTTCGGCCAAAGGCCGATGCCCTGGGGAAAGAAGGCGATCCCTCACCGCGGCCTGAAGGGCCGCGAGAGAGGTTGCCGTGGTCGTCGGGGCCGCCCTGCTCTCGCGGCCCTTCAGGCCGCAGGTCGGTGGGGGCTGAGGACCCAGGGAATCGGCCTTCGGCCTCATCCCTGGGCTCCACTCTCCCGGCCCGTCGGGCCGGTCCCACCGTGCGCGCTCGTGGCGATTCCGGGCCTACGCCCCCCCGCCCCCCGCCGCCACCTTCCCCGCCACGACCGCGGTGTCGGTCCTCATCAAGGGCGACGCGCCTCTTCTCTCGGCCTGAAAGGCCGGCAGATTGGAGCCCAGGGCTTCGGCCAAAGGCCGATGCCCTGGGAAAAGAAGGCGATCCCTCACCGCGGCCTGAAGGGCCGCGAGAGAGGTTGCCGTGGTCGTTGGGGCCGCCCTGCTCTCGCGGCCCTTCAGGCCGCAGGTTGGTGGGGGCTGAGGACCCAGGGA
>DIHE01000138.1:73765-98959 GCA_002420005.1 Holophagales bacterium UBA5704
TCCCACCGTGCGCGCTCGTGGCGTTTCCGGGCCTACGCCCCCCCGCCCCCCGGCGGCCTCTGCTCCATCAAGCCGAGAACCATTTCCGCCCCCTCATCCCCCACGTGCTCCCGCAGCAGCGCGCCGAAACGCTCCTCGCCGAGCAGCTCCCGCTGGCGGCGGAGCCAGTGGAGGTCAATGCGCACCTGCGGCACCCGCAGCTCCAGGCGAATCGCCAGACTCCGCAGGTTCAGCGGCAGCCCTTCTTCCGGGTGCCCCTGCTCCGTCGCGAGCACGCCCATTTGGCTGTACGAGCGCGCCATGCCCGCGCGGTTGCCCAGCTCTTCTTCGATCAGGAGCGATTTTTTGTACCACTCCAGCGCCTCGCCGTAGGCACCGCGTTCCTCAGCGATCCTCCCGAGCTGATGGTATGAGCTCGCCATACCCGCGCGGTTGCCCAGCTCTTCGAGGATCGGCAGCGATTTTTTGTACCACTCCAGCGCCTCGCCGTAGGCACCGCGTTCCTCAGCGATCCTCCCGAGCTGATGGTATGAGCCCGCCATGCCTTTGCGGTCGCCCAGCTCTTCGTTGATCAGGAGCGATTTTTTGTACCACTCCAGCGCCTCGTCGTGAGCGCCGCGTTGCTGAGCCACCATCCCGAGCTGATGGTACGAGTTCGCCATGCCCGCGCGGTTGCCCAGCTCTTCGTCAATCTGGAGGACCTTCTTGTACCACTCCAGCGCCTCGTCGTAGGCGCCGCGTTTCTGCGCCAGAATCCCGAGCTGATGCAGAAAAACGGCGGTCTTCCCGGAGCGTTCCGGCAGCCAGGTCAGAACCTCTCGGCAGAGCTGCTCTGCCCGGCGCCAGGCCCCCCAGGTGTCGAGCTGCGAGCAGATCCACTCCGTCACCTCAACGGCCGAATCGACGTCCCCCGCCGCGCGGTGGTGGTGGCGGGCTTCGAAGAGCTGCGCGATGTCGTCCTGCCGGCTCTGGGGCATGCGCTGGACCCGCCAGCGCCAGTACCGGGCGGCCCGGCGGTGGGCTTCGCGCACCGCGTCGGCCGGGCTGCGGCGCAGCACGGCGTCGGCGGTCCAGCGGTGGGTGGCGAAGCGGGTGTCTTCCGGGCTTCCGCTCCAGGCCACCGGGGCCAGCAGCCCGAGAGACCCCAGCGCGGCCACGGCCTCCGCAAAGCCTTCCGGCACGACGAGCGGCATTCCCTCTCCGGGTTCCTCGATCTCCTCTCCCACCTGCCAGGCGAGGCCGTAGGCATCCACCGGAACCCGGTAGACCGAAGCGCCGAGGAGCAGCTCGTGGGCCAGGTCCACGCCGTCCAGCTTTTCGAGCAGGCGGTCGAGGAGCACGTCGTTCACGGCGAACGTCACGGCCTCGGCCAGGGCTTGATCGAGGTTTCCCTTGGCGGCCCGGCGCAGCCAGGCTTCCGGCTGGCGGATGCCTTTCTTTTCCAGGGCCGCTTCCATCCGTTCCGCGACGTCCGGGAAGCGGCCGGTGCCGCCGCGGAGGAGGACGTCCAGGTATTCCAGCGCCCGCGGATGGCCGCCGACGTCGGTGTAGGCGCGGAGCTGATCGGCCGGTGCGAGGGCGTCCAGGCCCGGCAGGCGCCAGAGGAGCTTGCGGGTCTCGGCGAAGGAGAGGGGACCGAGGTGGAGGGCTTCGAGCCGCTTGTGGGCGCGGTCGGGCAGCTCGATGGGATACCGGCAGGTGAGGAGGAGCCGGCTGCGGCCGGGTTGGCGGCCCCAGCGGGCGAGCAGGGCTGCGAGATCTTCGCTCCGGAGGGCCGGCCCGGGGCCTCCATCCACCAGGTTGTCCTCGAAATTGTCGAGCAGGAGGAGGAGCGGCCGGCCGTCGAGGAAATGCCGGGTGAGGAGATCGAAGCGCTCCTCCCAGTCGACGTCCGGCCGGCCCAGGTGGACGGCGAGCTGCCGGCGGGGGTCCGCCTCGCTCAGGCCTTCCTCTTGAAAGGCGGCGAGGTAGCAGCGGCCCACCTCGGCGAGCACGTCATCGGGCGAGGTCTCGCCGTGGACGGAGGCGACCAGCCGGCGGTCTTCGAGGAGCGTGCGGAGCACCTCGGCGGAGAGGCTGCTCTTGCCGACGCCGCCGAGACCGTGGAGGAGGACGCCCGCGCGGCCGTCGCGGCCGGTGCCGGTGAGTGTCTGAAGGACCAGGCGCTTCTCGCGGCGGCGGCCGACGAACTCGCCGACCGGGCGGACGACGACGCCTTCCGCCAGATGTGGCTCCGGCGGCGGCTGGATCTCCTCGAACGGGAGATCCGGATCGTAGAGCGGCAACGACGGCCCGCGCAGCCAGAGGGCCGGCGTGGCCCACTCGGCGAGATCGCCGCGGCCGGCGAGCGTTCCGTTCTGGCGGTCGATCTCGACCGAGCGGCGGGCCTCGACGAGGGCGGTGAGGGGGTCGGGCCGTTCGGCGACGGCGAGGCTGCGATAGAAGCGGGCGCCCAGCTCCGTGGCATAGGGATCGCTCACCGGCGCCTGCATCGCCACGACCGCCGGAACGCCCTTTGCGAGCAGCTCGCGGGCGAAGCCGGGAAGGGCCGCCGGAAGAGCCGCGGCGGTGCCGTCGGCCGCTTCCGGGCCACCGAGCGCCGTGGCACAGCCGGCGAGGACCACCACCGGCACGCCGCGGCCGGGGAGAAAGGCCTGGGCGCAGAAGCGGCCGGCCTCGACCGTGTCCGGGCGACCATCCTCCGCTTCGAGCACCAGCACGCCGGGGCCGGCGTGGCAGGTGACGTGGAGCACGTGATAGCGCTCCGCCGCGAGAGCGTCGCGGATCGCCTGCACCGTGCCGCGTTCGAGCACCCGGACGTACGCGGGCCGGCTCTGCTTGCGGGCGGGCTCGACGGCGTCGAGGAGGCGGGACAGCTCCTCTTCCATGTCGAGCAGCTCGCCGCGGTCGTTCTGCTCCTCGGGACTGCCGATCGCGACCAGAATGCGCAGCGGTCCCGGCACCGGCCGGTGCGGCGTGGGACCGAGACCGGTGACCGCGCGGAACAGGCGGACGTTCGGGTGGAGCGCGAGGGGTGCCTCCGGCAGACCCCCGGGGCTGGGCAGGCGCAGCGTCTCCCACGGCAAGGGGGCGAGATCGTCCTCTGGCTCCAGAGCCAGCTCGAACGGCGCCCCGAGCCGCACGGCCTCCGCCAGAGCCTGCCCGAGCGCCACCCCCGCCGCGCCGGCCAGAAACTCCGCCCCGAGCGCAGCGCCCACCGCCAGCAGAAGCCCTTGGCGTTGGGACGCCGGGCCCGCCTCCGCGCCGGCCGCGCGGTAGAGGGGCTCGGTTGTGGAGGGCTCCGGAAGCTGGCCCTGGCGGAGGCGTTCGAGGTTCCAGACCAGATCATGTTCCGTGCGGAAGCTCAGCCCTTGCGGCACGTGCGCCGCCTCGACGGTGTCCTCGCGGAGAAGCGCCACCTCGGAGCGGCGGATCCGGAGCCGGCGCGCGACCACCTCCTCGCGCCGGACGGCCGAGCCCGCGCGGGGCAGCAGCTCCCCGGTGCGCGGCGGCGGGCCGGGCCGTTTGCCTTGGAGGACGTCGATGAGCTTCCGGACCTCGCGGTCGTACTCCGGGCCGTCGACGCGGCGCAGGTCGGTGTACACCCGGCCGGCGAGGAAGGGAGGAAGGTCCGCATCGGCGAAAAGGACCGGGATGAGCTGTTGCGTGCCGGCCACCGCCCGGGTGAGCAGGGCGGCGTACTCCTCCAGCACCCAGGGCCGGGACAGCGCGGCCGGCGTGACGGCGAGGATGCCGTTGCGGCTGTGCAGAATCCCCCGTTCGAGCTGGTGGACGAGCACGTCCCCCGGCGCGATCTCCCAGGCGTCGAGGAAGACCGTCAGCCCGGCCTGGTGGAGATTCTCGGCGAGCCGGTGGACCTGCTCGGCGTCCACGTGGGCATAGGAGAGGAACACGTCGAACGACGCGGAGGCACCGGGGGGCTCGGACATGCAGGGTATTTTCGCATCAAATGCCGGTGGGGGGGAGGGGGAGAGGCCTCCCCCCCACCAACATTCAGCGGCGGCCGACGACGCGGATGCGGTCGGTCAGCTCCTTGTCGGTGCCGGCGATGCGGATGGTGATCACGTGGACCTCTCCGGGCTTCGGGGTGTCCAGGGTCGCGAAGGCGTCGTCCTTGGCGAAGAAGGCCCGGATGTGGTTGCCGGTGCGGGTGGCGCGCAGGGCCGGGAGAGGATCGGCGTCCGGGTCGGTGCCGACCAGCTCGATGCTGGTGAGATCGACGTCCTTCAGCCCGGTGCCCCGGATCAGGGCGCTCACGGTACCGGTCTCCCTTCGAAAAAGAGTTGCAGTCGAAGGAAGGATAGCGGCGCCGCCCGGGGCTCGCTGTGGGCCGCTGCACGGCCCGGGTGTGAGGTGTGTCGCTCCCCACCCCTTCGCACGGGGCGACCGCCCTCCGGCCGGGCGTGGGGCGCCACCCCGCAGGCCGTTGGCGGGGGCGTGGGGCCTGCGTATCCTGCGGCTGTTCATCCAAGGGGGGAACGCCATGATCACACAGCCCTGGAATCCCGATGTCGAGGTCGTCGTCCACGACGATGAGCTGATCGTCAAGCTCGACCATCTGCCCGAAGTCTCCGAGCATCGCTTCGCCGCCGACTGGAACGGGGGCGAGGTCCTCGTCCGCAGCGAGAGCCTGCGCGACGGCACGGTCGACCACGACCTGCACCTGCCGCTGCCCGACGGGCTGGAGGTCTCCCGCTGGGAGGCCGAGGTCCATGGCGAGTCGTTCGAGCTGCACATGACCGTCCCCTCGCTCTGAAAAAACCTTTCTCCAACCGGCCGGATCGCGCGCCCCCGACTCTTCGGGGGCGCATCGGGCATTTCCCGTACTTGCGTTTGTCAGGCTTTTACCGCCACCTGCCGACGCCGCCTTTCCCCACCCCGGAGGGTGGCCGTTCCGGTGCCCTCCGGCTGGCATCCTTTCACCAGCTTCCTGGCGCCGCACCCGCCGCGGCCGGTGCGCCCGCTGCGGATGCAGCCGGCGCCGGCGGTCATCCCGGAGCCGGCGCCCTCGGTTCTCCGGCGGCGGGTCTACCTGCATCCCGGCCAGCTCCATGCGGCGGCGGAGCCGACGGAGGTGACGACGGCAGGAGCTCCTGCGCGAGCTGGAGCGGCAGATCGAGCTCTGGGTCCGCGAGGACCTGGATGCGGGCTGTCCGCCGTCAGCTCGCGGACGAGCCCGAGGTGCTCGCGCACCGCGCTGCGCCCCTGGTTGGAAGTCGCCAGAAAATGCTCCTCGCCGGTCAGGGCATAGCCGGACTGGCCGTTCACCGTATCGGCCAGCGCGATCGCCCTGCGGCGCGAGGTCACCGCAGGCCGCCGGACGGTCGAGGAGATGGACCGTTTCTTCGCCCAAGGCAGGGGGGGCGAGATGGTCGACCGGCTGCGGGCCACCTTGGCCGAGCTGGAGGCGGACGAGCAGAAAGCGGCCGACCAGAGGGCGGAGCTGTCGAGCCGCCTGGAGCGGCTGACGAACGCGACGATCCTCGGCGGCTCGCTCGTCGGCACGGCGCTGGCGGTGCTGATCGCGCTGCTGCTGGTGCGCAGCCTGGTGCCGCCTCTGCGGGAGGCCCTGCGGGTCACCCAGCAGGTCGCCGCGGGCGACACCTCGGTGCAGGTCGAGGTCCGCTCCGGCGACGAGGCCGGCCAGATGATGGCCGGATTCCGGCAGATGATCGAGTCGCTGCGCACCACGGCGCAGACCGCGGAACGCATCGCCGGCGGCGACTTGACCGTCGAGGTGCGTCCGCGCTCCGAGGTGGACGCCGTCGGGCATGCCCTGGCGGCGATGGTGGAGCGGCTCGCCCAGATCCTCGGCGAGGTGCGCGGCGTGTCCTACGGCCTGGTCTCCGCGGCGACCCAGGTGTCGGCCGCGGCGCAGAACGTGTCCCAGGGGACGAGCGAGCAGGCGGCGAGCGTCGAGGAGACCACGTCGAGCCTGGAGCAGATGGGCGCCTCGATCGAGCAGAACGCCGAGAACAGCCGGTCGATGGAGCAGATCGCGGTCAAGGGGTCGCGCGATGCCGAGGAGAGCGGCCGGGCCGTGGTCGAGACGGTGGCGGCGATGAAGGCGATCGCCGAGCGCATCACCATCGTCGAGGAGATCGCCTACCAGACGAACCTGCTGGCGCTCAATGCGGCGATCGAGGCGGCGCGCGCCGGTGACCATGGGCGGGGCTTCGCCGTCGTGGCCACCGAGGTGCGCAAGCTCGCCGAACGCAGCCAGACGGCGGCGCGCGAGATCAGCACCGTGGCCGGGGGCAGCGTCCGCCAGGCCGAGCGTTCCGGCGAGCTGCTCAAGGACCTGCTGCCGTCGATCCGGCGCACCTCGGAGCTGGTGCAGGAGGTGGCGGCGTCCTCGCGCGAGCAGAGCGCGGGCGTCCGCCAGGTCAACCTCGCCATGGGCCAGGTGGACCAGGTCACCCAGCGCAACGCCTCCGCGGCCGAAGAATTGGCGAGCACCGCCGAAACGCTGATGGCCCAGGCGGAAGGCATGCAACAGGCGGTGGCGTTCTTCCGTCTGGAGAGGGACAATGGCACGGGCCGGTGGGGGGCGCAGGCGCGGCCGAAGGCCCCGGCCCGCCCGGCGGCGCCCCGCAACCGTCCGGCGCCGGCCAATCCCCGGTGGCCGGCCGGCTCGCCGCTTCCGGCGAGCATCGAGCCGCATGCCGGCAACGGCGACTTCACCCGGTTCTGAGGGAGGCGTGCAATGGCCGACCAATACCTCACGTTTTTCCTGGCGGAGGAAGAGTACGCGGTGGGCATCCTGCAGGTCCGGGAGATCCTGGAGCTGTGCCCGATCACCCGCCTGCCGGCGACGCCTGCGCACGTGCGCGGCGTGATCAACGTCCGCGGCTCCGTGGTGCCGGTGATCGATCTGGCGGTCAAGATCGGCCTGGCCGAGACCCAGGTGACGCGCCGGACCTGCGTGGTGATCGTCGAGGTCGCCTGGGAGGAGGGGACCAAGGTGCTGGGGATCCTGGTCGACGCGGTCCACCAGGTGATCGAGCTCACCGCCGATGCGATCGAGGCGCCGCCGTCGTTCGGCACCCAGATCCATCCCTCCTACCTGCGCGGCATGGCGCGGGCCGAGGCCAAGTTCGTGATGCTTCTGGACCTCGACCGCCTCCTCACCGCCGCCGAGATCGCGGCGGTGGAGCCGGCCGGCGGCGCCGGCGCGGAGTCCGCCGAGACCGCGGAGGCCGCGGCCTGGGTCGGCGAGGGCTTCCCGGCCGCCGCCGCGGCGGAAGCCCCGTGATCGCCGTGGCGGAGAGCCTCCCCCGGGAGGCTCAGACCCTGCGCGAGCAGGAGTTCCGCCGGCTGCAGGCGCTCATCCTGGCGGAGACCGGGATCTTTCTCGGTGCGGTCAAGAAGCCTCTGGTGATCCATCGCCTGGGGCGCCGGCTGCGCGACCTGGGGCTGTCGTCGTTCGCCGCCTATCTGCCGTTCCTCGACGACCCGGTGGAGCGGCGGCGGATGCTGGAGGCGATCTGCACCCACGAGACGCAGTTTTTCCGCGAGCGCCACCAGTTCGACCTCCTGGAGCGGACGGTGCTGCCGGCGCTGCGCCAGGCCGGCGGTGCAGGAGACCGCCCCCGCCGGGTGCGGGTGTGGAGCGCCGGCTGCTCGACCGGGCAGGAGCCCTACTCCCTGGCCATGACCCTGCTGTCCCACCTGCCGGCCGAGGAGGGCTGGAGCCACGAGATCCTGGCGACCGACTTTTCGAGCCGGGTGCTGGCGCAGGCCGAGGCCGGCTGCTGGCCGCTCCAGAAGTCGGCGGAGATTCCCGCGCAGTACCTGAAACGGTTCATGCTCAAAGGCCGGCGTTCGCAGGAGGGCGTGATGGCCGCCGGCCCGGAGCTGCGCCGCATCCTGCGCTTCGCGCTCGTCAACCTGCATGCGGACGTCTATCCGCCCGGTCCTTTCGACCTGATCTTCTGCCGCAACGTGCTCATCTACTTCGAGCCGGACGCCCGGCGCCGCGCCCTGGACCGCCTGCTCGGCCGGCTGGAGCCGGCGGCCGGCCTTTTGTTTCTGGGGCATGCCGAGAGCTTGAGCGGCTTCGGCAACCGGGTGCACCAGGTCGGCCCGGCCGTCTACGGCCTCGGCGAGGCGCCGCGATGACCCGAACCGGCGCCGCGCCCGGGTCCCTGCGCGTCCTCGTGGTGGACGACTCCGCGGTGGTGCGCGAGACGCTGCGCCAGCTTCTGTCGCAGGAGCCGGGCTTCGAGGTCGAGACCGCCGCGGATCCCCTCCTCGCGCTGCCGAAGATGGAGCGCAGCCCGCCCGACGTCCTGGTGCTCGATCTCGAGATGCCGCGCATGGACGGCCTGACCTTCCTGCGCAAGGTGATGGCCGAGCGCCCCTTGCCGGTGGTGATCTGCTCCGGCCACACCGGCCACGGCTCGGAGGCCGCGCTGCGCGCGTTGCGGGAGGGCGCGGTGGAGGTGATCGCCAAGCCGCGGATCGGCGTGCGGGAGTTCCTCAACGAATCGGCGGTCCAGCTCGTGGACGCCCTGCGCGGCGCGGCGCGCGCCCGCGTCCGGCGGCCCATCCGTCCGGCGCGGCCGTGGTCGGCCGCGGCGACGGCTGCCTCACCCGCGCCCCGCCTGGCCCTGGTGGGGGTCGGTGCCTCCACCGGGGGGACGGAGGCCCTCCGCTTCCTGCTCGGCGCCCTGCCGGACGACGCGCCGCCGATGGTGGTGGTGCAGCACATGCCGGAGGGATTCACCGACGCCTTCGCCCGGCATCTCGACCAGGACTGCCGGATGCGGGTGCGCGAGGCCCGCGACGGCGACGCCTGTGAGCAGGGCCTCGTGCTGATCGCGCCGGGGAACCGGCATCTCACCGTGGAACGCCGGCAGGCCGGATTCCGGGCGCGGGTCTCGGACGGGCCGCTGGTCTCGCGGCACCGGCCGAGCGTCGACGTGCTCTTCCACTCCCTGGCCCGTGCCGCCGGGGCGGAAGCCCTGGCCCTCCTGCTCACCGGGATGGGGAGCGACGGAGCCGACGGGATGGTGGCCCTGAAGCGGTCGGGGGCGACGACGCTGGCGCAGGACGAGGCGAGCTGTGTGGTCTTCGGCATGCCGAAAGAAGCGATCGCCCGCGGAGCGGTCGACCGCGTGCTCCCTCTCGCGGCCTGTCCGGCCGCCATCCTGCACCGAGGGCTCCGCGGCCCGGGGCTCGGCGCCGCGCGGCCTTGACGTGCCGCCGGCCGTCTGCTTTGCGCTATCATCGGTGACTCTGGCAGCACAGCCGTCCCGGCGCGGATGCCCCGCTCCGGTAGACACAGGGAGCTCGTCCATGTCTCGCAAGACTCTCGGGATCGCCGCCTTCGCGTTGTGTACCGTTCTCGTGTCGTCCGTTCTCTATGCTCAGAATGTGCAGAATCTTTACACCTGGGTCGAGGGCATCAACACCGACCGCGAGGCCGATGCCTACAACGTCAAGCCGGAGGAGTGGATCGACGTCGAGGTGGGGGAGGAGGTCCAGGTGAGCCTCTGGGGCGAGACCGGCGGCGAGGAAGACGTGCCGGTCAATGCCAGCTTCTCCGTGGCGGCGGGCCGGGGCAACATCCAGATCATCGGCTCCGGGGACAATTGGGTGAGTGTCCGGGTCAAGGGCGGCAGCGGCGGCAATGCCCAGCTCCAGTACGAGGTCTATGGGGACTACAACATGAAGGGCGGCCTGCGCTGGGGCCGGATCACCTTCGAGATCGAATAGCCGCCGGATCACGATGACCACCACCGGGCTGCGCCGGGCTCTCCTCGCCTGTGCCTTTCTCTTGGCCGCCGGCCGCCCGGCCGATGCCCGGCCGCAGGCGTCGGTCTCCGCCACCGGCCCGGTGGTGCGGGCGGCGACGATCGGCGAGGTCCTCAGCCGGTGGCGGCCCGGCACCCGCCTCTTCGTCCTCGGCGATGTCGGGCTCTCCGACGAAGCCCTGCGCGAGCTGGCTGCGGAGCTGTCCGAGACGCACTGGACCGTCCTGCTGATCCAGGATGCGACCGGCCAGACCTACAAGGACGCGGACGGCGTCGTGCGCGAAGGCGTCGATGCCATCGAATACGGCACCGGCCAGGGCCTGCCGCAACGTCCCGGCTTCGCGGCACAGGTCCATCCCCGCACGCGGGAGAGCGACGGCGCCATCTTCTCCATCGTCCTCGCCCAGCGCGCCCTCTACTACACCGCCTCCACGGCGCAGGACACCCGTGGCCTGGGGGAGGACCGGTTTGCCGGAAACCTCGACCAGTGGGCCATCGCGGCCCTGCGCGGCGGCGGCGATGTCGCCGGGGCCGTGCGCGAGACGGTCGCGCAGATCGACCGCCGGCTGGACGAAGCGATCGAGGCGGAGATCGGCGCGGCGGCGGGCTCGCTCGCCCGGGCGGTGGAGCAGCTGGACCGGCTGGAGAGCCGGTCGCGGGAGCTGGCACAGGTCTGTCCGGGCGGCTTGCGCCGGGTGAAGATGCCGGACCTCGGCGCTCTGCGCGGGCAGCTCAAGGCGGCCCAGGCCGCGGCGGCGCAGGGCCGTAGCGCCCAGGTCCAGCCGCTGGTGGAGCCGATCCTCGCGAAGACCGCCCCGGCCCTTGCGGCGCTGGACACCCTGGCCACCGCCGTCGACCGTGCGCGGCGGGATCTCGCGGCCACCGAGGAGACGCTCGCCGCGCTCGATCAAAAGGCGGCGGGCTTGCGCGCCTCCCATCCCGAGCTGACCGGTGCGCTGGCCCGGCCGGACCTGGAGACCTTCCGGCAGCGGCTCACCCAAGCCCGCTGGCTGCTCCCGGTGGACCCCGAAGAGGCCTCCAAGGCGGCGGAGGTGGTCGGGCAGGAAGCCGGGGTGCGGGTGCGGGCGATCGACGAGTATCCGGCCCAGGGCCAGGCGCTGGCCGCGGCCGAGACCCGTCTCGCCGGCCTCGACCGCAAGGAGCTGGCGGGGGCCGCGCGGGAGAGCCTGCTCGCCGCCCGCCAGGGTCTGCGCGCGGCGCGCGAGCTGTACGCCACCGGCACGTTCGGCTATGGCAAGAAGATCGAGGAGGCGCGCGCCGCCCTCGACACCGCGGAGCGGCAGATCTCCGCCGCCGAGGAGGCGGTGGCGCGCGGCAAGCGGCTGCGCCGGAGCCTGCTCACCGCGCTCGTCCTCGGCCTGCTGGGGCTCGGCGTCTTCCTCAACCGGCGGCGTCGCGGTGCGAAGAGCGAGGCCGAGCGCCTCCTCGCCGATTGGCGCACGGCGCTCGACCGCAAGCTGGAGATCGTCTATGACGAGCTGGAGCAGCGCGTCGCCCGCTTCGTCGGCCCGGCGGACGGCGAAGGCCGGCGGCCGCATGCCGGCGAGACGCTGCGGCTGGCCGGCGAGATCCGTGCCGACGTCGGCTCCCTCTCGATCCTCTGGGTGAGCGCCAACAGCGTGCTCCAGACGGCGGAGGCGCTGGTGCGCGCCCGCGGGCTCGCCGCGCTGGTGAGCTTCTTCTCGCCCCGTCACTACCGGCGGGCGATCGCCCTGCTGCACGACGAGCCCGTCCCGTTCGATCCGGCGGACGGCCTGCCGCGGCTCTTCGGCTCCGAGCGCACCTGGCGCCAGGACCTGCTCGGCGACCTGGAAAGCTACGCGCCCTTCCGCAAGTCGTTCGCAGAGATCGTCGGCGAGCTGAACCTGCGGGCCGGCCGCGCCGCCGCGGCGCTCGACCGGATCGAGGCGGCGATCGTGCAAGGTCCGGCGGAGCGGGCGGAGACCGGCGCGCGGCTCGGGGCCGTGGCCGCCCTGCGCGAGCCGATCGAGAGCGGCGGGGCTGCGGACGGCCTGTTCCGGCTCCCCGGGCTCTTCACCCTGGCCCTCCCCGCGGCGGAGGCGGCACGGGCGCGCGCCGACGAGCTCGCCGCGACCGACCCGGTGACGGCACAGAGCGGCGACGGCGCCCGCGCGCGGCGGATCGCCGTGGAGGCCGCGCAGGTCGCCCGGCTCGTCCTCGACGCCCGCAGCGGCGCGCTCGCGGCGGTGGCGCAAGACCAGGCGGAGCTGCGCGAGGCCGCGATCGAGACCGCCTGGATCGAGGCCGCGCGGCGGGAGCTGGGAGACACGGCGGATCGCCTGGCGGAGCAGCTCGCCGCGGAGACGGTCGCCGCGGAGACCGAGGCGCTGGCCCAGGGCCTCGCCGCCCTGGGGACCCGCACCGCCCGCGCCGCGGCGCTGTGCCGGGTCCTCCAGGACACGGCCCGGCCCGAGATCGGCCGCGTCACGGCCCTCGTCGCGGCGGCCCGGGTGGATCTCGCCGCGGCGCTCGGCCTCACACCGGAGCAGCTCCTGCACGAGGAGGGGGCCGATCCTTCCCTCCGCCTCGCCGGCTCGGCCGCGCAGGCGGACGCGGCGCACCAGGCCCTCGGCCGCGGCGATCTCGACGCGGCCGAGGCCGCGCTCGCGGAGGCGGCCCGGCTGGCGGCCGAAGCCGTCGCGATCGTGGACGCCGCGCGGCAGGCCTGCGGGTCCTATGCGGCGACCGACGCCGCGCGGCAGGCCGAGACCGCACGCATCGAGGCGCTCCTCCCGGAGCACGCGGCGATCCTCGCCGGCCTTCAAGGGAGGTATGCCCCGAGCGTCCTGTTTCTGCGCGCGGGAGATCCCGACCACCCGGACGCGAACGGAACCTTGACCGACAACCTGGAAGAGGCCCGGACCCATGTCCGCAGCGCCCACGACAAGCGGGAGCGGGCGGCCGGCGCGCACCGCGGCGGGGCCGTGCTCACCGCCGCCGATCTCCTGGAGGAGGTGGGGCGCCATCAGGAGCTGGCCGTCCACCGCCTCACCGAGATCGCCGAGAAGCGGGACCGCCTCGCCCGCACCGTGGAGACCAACCGGAGCCTCCTGGAGGCGCTGGAGAGCCGGGAGCGGGAGGACGAGATCGCGGTGGCCGGCGATCCGCGCAGCATGCGGCCGACCCTCGTCGCCTTCGAAGAAGGAAAGCGCCTGCTCCAAAAAGCGCGGCAGACCCTGGCGGTGGTGCCGGGCGATCCGTTCCTGGCGGAGGCGGACCTGCAAGCGGCGCAGGCGACGCTCGACCGCGTCCATGACGACCTGGCCCCGCACGACCGCCGGCTCCACGCCGAAGCGGGCCGCGGCCTGCAGGCGGCCGAGGACCAGCTCGCCGCCACCCGGGCCCTGGAACGGCGGGCCTCCGGCGACACCATTCCGGACAGCGCCGCCATTCACCAGGCCCGGTCCACCCTGGACGCTCTGGAGCGGGACCGGGACCATGCCCGTGCGGCGCTCCAGGCCGCCCATGGAGACTGGCCGGCGCTGGATGCGGACACCGACCGCATCGCCCTGGAAGGCGCCCGGGTCGCCGCCGTGCTGCACAACGAGATCGCGGCGGGGGAGAGGGCCGTCGCCGCGGTGGAGAGCGCGGCGCGCGGCGTGCGCGATGCCCAGACCTGGCGGGGGGCCTATGGCGTCACCACCTCGGGAGACGCGGGTGCCGACGCCCTCTACGCGGCGAAAGGCCTGCTCGCCCAGGGCCGCTACCTGGAAGCCGCCGGAGAAGCCGGGAGAGCCCTCGACAGCGCCGCCGCCGCGGTGGCCGCCGCCCAGGCCCGGGTGCGGGCGCTCCAGGAAGAAGAGGAACGGCGGGAAGCCGCACGGCGCCGCGCCGCCGAAGAGAGAAGCCGCCGCGCGGCGGCCGCCGCCAGCATCAGCCGCTCCAGCTCCAGCTCCAGCTTCGGCTCCGGGGGCTCGACGAGCTCCGGGTCGAGCCATTCGAGCTGGGGCCACACCGGCTCGGGCAGCGGCAAGTCGGGCTGGTAGGCCCGCTGACCGTCAAAGCCCCCCGCAGGCAGCTCGGCGTTGTGCCATGCCGGAGCGCCCTTCATATTTCTTGCGCCCATGTATTCGTGTTATCTGTGTCCAGTGTTGCGCTGCGTCACGAACATGCGGTATGGTTGACCAAACGAAAGAGCTGTACCGGCATCACCTCAACCAGGATCTCTGGAGGAGCGACGCAGATGAACCGACACTTCGCGCAGACAATGCTGTTGGTTTGCAGTCTCATCCTTCTTGCCGGCTGCCCCAAGGGGGGGGCGGGCGGGGAGTCGCAGTCCGGCAAGGTGCTCGACGAAGCTCGCCTGGCCGGCCGGGATGCGGCATCGTTGCCCGCCGCGGACGAGGACTACTATCACGACATGGACGGCGGTGTGCCCCTGACGCCCTCCCAGGTCATCGGGCGCAACAACTGGATCGTGTGGACCGCGGGGAACGACCGCCTGTGGGACGTCCTCACCGACAAGAGTGCCGGGACGTTCGATCTGCTGAAGACGATCTCCTCCTATCCGTACCCGGCGGGCTCGAATCTCCCGCAGTACGGCCGCCACAACCGGTGGAAGTGGCAGGGCCTGGTCAACGAGCCCTGTTTCGAGGAGGCCAAGGGGCCGGACCCGGAACGCCATGGCTTGTGGCTCGACAAGCGCAGCGCCGCCTGTCCTCCCGATCCGTTCGAGAACGAGGCCAACTACCCGGGCCTGAAGATCGGCGCCCGCGGCAAGAACCTGCCGGCCGGGTCCTTCTACGGCTGGGGGACCGGCATCGTGGGCCTGCGATTGTTCCCGAATCCTGCCTTCGACGAGAAGGCCGCCAAGGCCTGGGATCCGGTGCGCTATTACACCGATCCCAGCTACTACCTGCGCAAGGGTCTCATCCGGCCCTACCGCGTCGGCATGTCCTGCGGTTTCTGCCACGTCGGGCCGAACCCGGTCCATCCGCCGGCCGATCCGGAAAACCCGCAGTGGGCGGACCTGTCGTCCAACGTCGGCGCCCAGTACTTCTGGATCGATCGCATTTTCAGTTGGGAGGCGGATGAAACCAGCTTCCCGTTCCAGCTCTTCCATACCTCGCGCCCCGGCGCCCTCGACACCTCCCTGGTGTCCACCGATTACATCAACAATCCGCGCACGATGAATGCCGTCTACAACCTCGGCGCCCGCCTGGCACAGGGCAAGCGCTGGGGTTCCGAGACGCTGGCCGGGGGCGAGCTGGACAACAAGCAATTGAACGACTATTTCCCCACCGGGCCGCTCTCCGAGTTCTTCGTCAAGCCGAATCTGGTCCGCACGCCGCGCGTGCTCAAGGACGGCGCCGACTCGGTCGGAGCTCTCGGCGCGCTCAACCGGGTCTACGTCAACATCGGATTGTTCAGCGAAGAGTGGCTGACCCACTTCAATCCGCTGGTCGGCGGCAAGCCGATCACGCCGATCCAGGTGAAGGTCGGGCGCGCGAATTCGAGCTTCTGGCAGGCCAACGAGTCCCAGACGCCGCACCTCGCCGATTTCTTCCTGGCCACCACGGCGCCGCATCTGCTGCGCGACGCGCCCGGCGGCGCGACGTACCTGACCAAGGATTCGGCGCAGCTCACGCGCGGCAAGGTGGTGTTTGCCGAGACCTGCGCGCGCTGCCACTCCTCCAAGCTGCCTGCCGCGGCGCCGGGTCTCGACCCCGGCGGCTGCGCAGGCCCCGGCTACCTCGACTGCTGGAACAAGTATTGGGCCTGGACGAAGACGGACGACTTCAAGAAGCAGATGCGGGAGATCGTCCTCCGGGACGACTTCCTCACCGACAACTTCCTGTCGACCGAGGCGCGCGTCCCGGTGACGCTGCTGGAGACGAACGCCTGCAGTCCGCTCGCCACCAATGCGATCGCCGGGAACATCTGGGACAATTACTCTTCGCAGTCCTACAAGAGCCTGCCGTCGGTGGGCACGATCACGGTGCACGATCCGTTCACCGGCGAGCCGCGGCCCTACAAGATGCCGGCCGGCGGCCGTGGCTACACCCGCCCGGCCTCGCTGATCAGCTTGTGGTCCACCGCGCCGTTTCTGCTCAACAACTCGGTGGGGTTGTTCAACGGCGATCCTTCAGTCGCCGGACGGATGGCCGCCTTCCAGAACGGGATCGAGCAGATGCTGTGGCCGGAGAAGCGGGACAAGGACTCCGTGCTCGGCGACAAGGTCCCCGGTCTGATCGATCGGACGACCGTCGCGAGCTATCTCCGGGTGCCGGTCGGCTACCTGCCGACGTTCGCGCCGAAGCTGGCACCGCTGGTCAAGAAGCTGGCCCCGGCGGTGGTGGGGAAGGGGGGCATCGAGATCGGTCCGATCCCCAAGGGGACGCCGGTCAATCTGCTGACCAACGTCAACGTCCTGCCCGACCACCAGACCGGGCGGGAGAAGCTGAAGCACGACCGCAAGCTCCTCGGTCTCCTGGTGGAGGTGAAGGCCGCCCTCAAGGACTTGCCGGCCAACGCCACGGAAGAAGAGGCGCGGGCGGTGTTCAAGGACCATGACCTGGCCCGCCGGCTGCTGGAGCTGAGCAAATGCCCGGATTTCGTGGTCAACCGGGGTCACTACTTCGGTACCGACCGGTTCAAGGAGGAGCCGGCGCTCAGCGATGCCGACAAGCGGGCACTGATCGAGTTTCTGAAAACGTTCTGACGGCGCTAGAGGTGGCCACCATGGGTGATCCAGCGGGCTCCGGGCCCGGATCTACGCGCCGTACCTTTCTGCAGCAGGCCGCGCTGACCGTGCCGGCGCTCGGGGTGTTGCCGCGCCTCGCCGCCGGCCTGCCGCGGGACACGGGCGATGCTCCGCGCGAGGCAGCCTCGGTGGCCCCGGCGGAGGCGGACTGCGAATACATCGTCGTGGGCTCCGGCGCCGGCGGGGGCACCCTGGCGGCCCGGCTGGCGGAAGAAGGCCGGCGCGTGGTGCTGCTCGAAGCCGGCGGGGACCCGCGCGAAATCGCGGGCGACCGGTTGCCCGAGGACTACGACGTGCCGGTGTTTCATGGCCTCGCGGCGGAGAACCCGGGGATGAAGTGGGACTTCTTCGTCCGCCACTATGCGAGCCGGGAGCAGCAGGAGCGCGACCCGAAGTACTGCGCGGAGTGGGAGGGCCGGCCGGTCGACGGGGTGCTCTATCCGCGCGCCGGAACGCTCGGCGGGTGCACCGCCCACAACGCCATGATCTTCATCGCTCCGCACAACGCGGACTGGGACGGGATCGCCGAGCTGACCGGCGATCCCTCCTGGCGCGCCGACCGGATGCGCACGTACTTCGAACGGTTGGAAAACTGCCACCACCGGATGCCGCGGTACCGCTGGCTGAGCAAGCTCGGCATCAATCCCACCCGCCACGGCTTCAACGGCTGGCTGCAGACCGAAAAGGCGCTCCCCCTCTCGGCTTTGCGGGACAAGAAGCTGGTGGAGGTGCTCCAGGACTCGTTGAAGGTCGCCTTTCGTGCCACCGCCACGCGAGGCGAGCGCGACCTCTGGACTCTC
Organism: Holophagales bacterium UBA5704; assembly: GCA_002420005.1. GTDB lineage: Bacteria > Acidobacteriota > Thermoanaerobaculia > Multivoradales > UBA5704 > UBA5704. The sequence continues at coordinate 91,090 of DIHE01000138.1, forward strand.
CAGGGCCAGGGGGATCCCAATGACTGGCGCCTGGTGCGGAAGAATGCGACCGGCGTCTGTTATACACCGCTCTCCACCCGCGGCCACCAGCGGATGGGAGCCCGCGAGCGCGTGGTCGAAACCGCCCGCAAATACCCGGATCGGCTGAAGATCGTGCTCCATGCCCTGGTGACGCGCGTGCTGTTCGACGACGGCAACCGCGCCGTCGGGGTCGAATATCTGCACGGTGAGCGCCTCTACCGCGCCGCCGCCGGGCCGCATCCGGAGAACGGCGAGCGGCGCGAGATCCGCGCTTCGCGCGAGGTGATTCTCGCCGGCGGCGCGTTCAATACGCCGCAGCTCCTGATGCTCTCCGGCATCGGGCCGCGCGCGACGCTGGAGCGCCACGGCATCCCGGTGCGGGTCGACCTGCCGGGCGTCGGCCGCAATCTGCAAGACCGCTACGAAGTCGGCGTCGTCCACCGGATGAAGAGCGACTGGGAGATGCTCGCGTGCGCCCGGTTCGCCAAGGGAGACCCGCAATATGAAGAGTGGGCACGCTCCCGCTCCGGCGTCTATGCCACGAACGGCGCGATGCTTGCCGCGATCAAGCGCTCGGCGCCGGAACGTCCGCTGCCGGACCTCTTCTGCTTCGCGTTGCTCGGCTTGTTCAAGGGCTACTTCCCCAACTACTCCCGGCTCTTCGCGGAGCACCTCAATTACCTGACCTGGGCGGTCCTCAAGGCGCACACCGTCAACCGGGCGGGCGAGGTGACGCTGCGCTCCGCGGACCCGCGCGACGTGCCGGAGATCAACTTCCACTATTTCGAGGAAGGAAGCGACCGGCAAGGAGAGGACCTGGACTCGGTCGTCGCGGGTATCCGCTTCGTGCGCACGCTGACGGCCGAGCTCAAGAAACAGAAGCTGATCGTCGCCGAGGAGCTGCCGGGAGAGCACGTGCAGTCGGACGACGAGCTGCGCGATTTCGTGCGCAGAGAGGCCTGGGGCCACCACGCCTCGTGCAGTTGCCCGATCGGTGCCAAGGAGCAGGGCGGCTGCCTGAGCAGCGACTTTCGCGTCCATGGAACGAGCGGCCTGCGGGTGGTGGACGCCTCGGTGTTCCCGCGCATTCCGGGGCTTTTCATCGTCAGTGCCGTCTACATGATCGGAGAGAAGGCGGCCGACGTCATTCTGGCCGAGGCCGCGCGCGGCCAGCCGTCGGCGAAAGGAGTCGACCTATGAGCAAAGCCGGTTTCGTCTTCAGCGTCCTCCTGCTGGTGGTGTCGGGGTCCGCGATCGGACAGAAAATCCCGCAACCGCCACCCGAGGACAACCCCGCGGCAGCCAGGGCCCGGGCCGACAAGCTGTATCCGTCCGCCCGGGTGTGCGGCGAGTGCCACCCCAATCAGTTCCGGCAGTGGAGCGTCTCCTCGCATGCCTACGCCAGCCTGTCTCCGATGTTCAACAAGTTCGAGCAGAAGATCAACGATCTGTCGAAAGGCACCATCGGCTCGTTCTGTGTCCGCTGCCATGCCAGCGTCGGCACGGCCCTGGGCGAGAGGCGCGACATCCCCTGGTGGGAGCGCAGCCAGACCGCCCGCGAAGGCATCACCTGCGTCACCTGCCACCGCGTCGGCGAGGCGTACGGCAAGACCAACGCCGCGCGGCGGATCACGCCGGGTGACGTCCACGAGCCGGTGTTCGGCCCCTTCGACGCCGAAGGCGTGCTCCAGGCGATCGGCAATGCGCGGAAATATCAGCTCCTGGTCAGCTCCGATCAGGCGGATCGGCCCAACTGGGTGCGGATTCATCAACAGGGCATCCAGTCCAGCATGATCAAGGAATCGGAGCTCTGCGCCTCCTGCCACCAGGTCCAGGTCCACCCCGGCATCAAGCTGGAGACCGTCTGGGAAGAGTACCGGGCCTCGCCTGCCGCCGCCGACGGCACCACCTGCCAGGACTGCCACATGAGCACCAATCCGGGGCTGCCCAGCGGGTTCGCGCGCGGCTGGGCCGCGATCGCCAACGGACAGTTCGTCAACGAAGACCGGCCGTTGACCGATCACACGTTCGTCGGCCCGGGGTACCCGATCAGCCATCCCGGCCTCTTCCCGATCAGCCGCTACGAGTCGCCCTTCACTCCGCAGCAATGGCTGAAGTTCGACCATCGGGCGGGGTGGGGGAAGGAGGACTTCGAGGCCAGGGTGGCCGCCGACCCCGGCGCGTTCCGCTTCCCCCCCGAGTGGCAGAACGCCGCCGACCGCAAGGCGGCCCGGGTCACGGTGGAGGAGAATCTGGAGCGGTGGTACGAGCGCAAGGAGCAGCGCGTGAAGCTGCTGGAGAACGGCTCCCGCCTCGACGGACCTTTCTTCGACCGGCGTCCCGAGGCCGGTCAACCGCTTGCGTTCAGATATGAGCTCACCAATCTCAACCGCGGGCACAACCTGCCCTCCGGCTCGTTGGGCGCGCAGCCCGAGCTGTGGCTGAACGTTGCGCTGATCGCGCCCGACGGGAAGCGGATCTGGGAATCCGGTTACGTCGACAGCCATGGCGACTTCGCCGATTTCCAATCCTTCGACGTCCGCGCCGGCAAGCTCGCCTATGACTCCCAGCTCTTCTGCATGCAGGCCAAGTTCATCACCACCAATCTGAAGGGGACGGATCGGGAGATGTATCTGCCGATCAACCTCGATTTCGACCAGCTTCCGTTCATCCGGCCCGGCGGCCTGCCGGTCTCGCTGCTCAACCATCCTCCCAACGCGCGGATGGAGAAACGCAGCATCCCGCCCTTGGGCACCCGCTCCGCCCGCTACAAAGTGCCGGCGAAGCTGTTGACCCAGCGCGGCACCTACCGCCTCGCCGTGCGCTTGCGCGGCCGCACGGAGCCGATCTACTTCATGAAGTTCGTCGGCGCCACGAAGGAGATGATCCGCACCGAAAACGAGTGGATCACCGACACGCATGCCTACGCCGTCACCTTCGAGGTGCGCTGAGGGAGGCCGGACATGAACAGAACCACCTGGACAGCGACCCCTGTGCTCGCCGGCTTGCTCCTCTTCGGCCCGGCGGTCGTGTGCGGCTTCGCCGCCGACGAAAAAAAAGGTCCCGAGATGTCCCCCGAGGCGACCCTCCTCGGCGATCCCAACCACCCCGACCCGCCGGCCGAGGGCTCCTTCGGCCCCGACCCGGTGGCGGACGGGGAGCCGTACGACGCCCAGGCCGAGCTGGACATCTACGGCGACAAGAAAATGAACGAGACGGCGCGCCCGCCCATCGAGCTGGGCCGCCGGCTGTACGACCGTGGCGCCTATGAGCCCCGCCCCACCTGGCTCGGTGCGAAGAATCCCATCGGTTTCCACTTCATGGGGTATGGCGACGTGCGGGTGGCCGCGGCGGCGTACGACAACGGCGTCCCCGCCGCCAACGGCAAAAGCGAGCAGTCGACCATCGCCACCCGTCTCAACCTCGACCTCGATCTCGCGCTCACCGCCACCGAGCGCATCCACGCCTTCGTGCGGCCGCTCGACAAGAACGGCTCCTTTACGCGCTATCAGATCAGCGGCGGAGTCGAGGACGAATTCGTCGACGAATTCGACTTCGAGCTCGACACCCTGTTTTTCGAAGGCGACCTCGGCGCCATGCTCCAGGGGTGGACCGGCAAGAACAATCATCTGGACCTGCCGATCACCTTCGGCCGCGTGCCGCTGCTCACCCAGAACGGCATCTGGATCGAGGACACCTTCGACGGCCTGGCGTTCGGCATCACGGCCAGGAACAGCCCGAAGCTCGACATCAGCAACATGGATCTCACCGTCTTCGCCGGCTTCAACAAGGTGAGCACCGCCGCCGTGTTCGGTGACGACCAGGCCAAGGTGTTCGGGCTCGCCGGTTTCGCCGACGTCCTCAAGGGCTACGTGGAGGTGGGCTACGGCTACATCCAGGCGGACGACGACGACCTGAGCTACCACAACGTCTCCGCCGCGTTCACCCGGCGCTACCGTGGCCGGGTGGCGAACAGCGTCCGGCTGATCGGCAACCTCGGGCAGCGCGGGATCGGCGGGCAGAAGACGGCCGACGGGCTGCTGGTCCTGGTGGAGAGCTCGTTCTTCCGCCGCAACCCGTTGACCCTGGTTCCCTATCTCAACCTTTTTGCCGGGTTCGATTCCCCCCAATCCCTGGCGCGGGGTGCCGATTCCGGCGGCGTGTTGCGCAACACCGGCATCAACTTCGAGTCCGACGGCCTGACGAAATACCCGACGCTCGACGCCCGCGGGCACGAGTCCTACGGCGGAGCCCTGGGGGTGGAATACCTGTTCGATCTGAGCCGCCAGATCGTCGTCGAAGGGGCGGTGGTCGAGCGCATGGAGGACAGCCCGGCCGGGTCCGAATACGCCCTCGGGGTCCGCTTTCAGCAGGCGTTCTCGAAAGCCTGGATCTTGCGCCTCGACGCCATGCGCGGCTGGCGCGAAGACCTGGACGACGTCTACGGGGCGCGCGTGGAGATCCGTCGCAAACTTTGAGAGGAGGTTTTCGATGTCCGTGTTCCAACTCAACGTCAACGGCTCCCAGTACGTGGTGGACGTGGACGGCAACATGCCTTTGCTGTGGGTGCTGCGCGACGTCCTGGGCCTCAAGGGCACCAAGTTCGGTTGCGGCGTGGCGCAGTGCGGGGCTTGCACCGTCCACCTCGACGGCCGGGCCGCCCGCTCCTGCATCACCGATGTGGGAGTCGCCTGCCTCTCCCGGATCACCACGATCGAAGGCCTCTCGGCGGACGGCAGCCATGCGTGCCAGAAGGCCTGGGTCGAGCTCGGCGTGCCGCAGTGCGGTTTCTGCCAGCCGGGCCAGATCATGACCGCCGCGGCGCTGCTCGCCGCCCATCCGAATCCCGACGATGCACAGATCGACCGCGCGATGAGCGGCAACATCTGCCGCTGTGGCACCTATCCGCGCATCCGGGCCGCGATCCACAAGGCGGCCGGGAGCTCGTCATGAGCGTCCTGTTCAAGGTCACCCGCCGCGATTTTCTGCGCCAGGCCGGCGTGGGCACCGGAGCGCTGGTCCTCGGCTGCGCGATCTCGCGCGAGGCGTCCGGCCTCGATCTTCCCTCGCTCGACGAGCTGGCCCACGGGATTCCCGTCAAGGACGTGCCTTTCGTCGCCCTGAAGCTCAACGGCGACGTCGTCATCATCACCCACCGCGCCGAGATGGGGCAGGGCATCCGCTCGAGCCTCGCGGCGGTGCTGGCCGATGAGATGGAAGCCGACTGGAAGCGGGTCACGCTGCGCCAGGCGCCCGCCGACTCGATGCAATTCGGCGTGCCGTTTCCGTATCCCATCCCGGCCGGAACCAGGCTTCCCTATCCGTATGAACAGCTCGATCCCGCCAAGGAGCCGTTCATCCTCGATCCCGAATTCTCCCAGTTCACCGACAGCTCGCGCAGCATGGCCGCGTACTTCATGCCGATGCGTCTGTTCGGCGCGGCGCTCCGGCTCGCGATGGTCACCGCGGCCGCCAGGAAGTGGGGGGTCCCCACGAGCGAATGCTACGCGGAGCAGCACAAGGTCAAGCACAGGGGCCGCCACCACCGGCCCCTCGACTACCGCCGCCTTCTGCTCGGTGCCCAGAAAGTGCCGGTGCCGACGTACGAGGAGCTGCAGAAGGCGCTCAAGAAACCTGCCGAATGGCGGTACATCAACCAGGAGACGATGCGGGAGACGTTCAACGACGCGACCGCGATGGTCACCGGCAAGCTCGAATACGCCGCCGACGTCGAGCTTCCCGGGATGCTGACGGCGATGATCGAGCGCTGCCCGGTGGCCAATGGCGACGTCGAAAGCTTCGACGCCACCGAGGCGCTCCAGGTGCCGGGCGTGGTGAGCGTGATGAAGGTTTCCATCCCCTGCCCGCTCGGGCCGGGTGGCGTCGGCACCGCCTTCCTGCCGCACGCGGGCGTGGCCGTTGTGGCGCGCAACACCTGGGCCGCCTGGGAAGGGCGGCGCAAGCTCAAGCCGACCCTGCGCTGGAACCTGAGCTCACCCGTCGCGGCGGACAACGCCCGCTATGACTCCAGAGCGTTCCGCGGCACGCTCGAAGCGTCGACCGCGCAGCCGGGCCTCGAAGCACGTTCCCGCGGGGACGTCGAGAGCGGCTTCGCCACGGCCGCCACGGTGGTCGAGGCGGGTTACTACGTCCCGCACCTCGCGCAGGCGCCGATGGAGCCGCCGGTGGCCATCGCCCGTCTCCAGGGGAACCATCTCGAGGTGTGGACCACGACGCAGAATCCGGACGCGGCGCAGGTCCTGGCCGGCCTGGTCGCGTTCGGCATCTCGTTCGAGAAATGGGAGGAGGAGACGACCAAGGCCAAAATGCGCGAGAAGGTCACCCTGCACATGCCGCTCCTGGGCGGCGGTTTCGGGCGCAAATCGAAGCCGGACTACGTCGCCGAAGCGGCCTGGTTGGCCAAGGAGCTGGCCAAGGATCATCCCGGTGTGCCGATCCGCGTGCAGTGGACCCGCGAGGACGACATCCAGTTCGCCTACTACAACGCCGTCAGCCACCAATACCTGAAGGCCGGTCTCGACGCCGACGGCCGTCCGGTGGCGTTCCTGCAGCGCAGTGCCTTCACGTCGCTCTTCGCGACGCTGTTCCCACCGCCCCGGAAGGATTTCCCGGCCGAGCGCAACGAGCAGTTCGCCGAAAAGCGGAGCAAGACGCGCCGTGGCGGCCGGTACCCCTACGCCTCCAGCATCGAGCGGTCGCAGGGTCTCGAAGACATGCCCTTCGACGTGCCGAGCCTGCGCCTCGAAAACTGCGAAGCACCCAACTACATCCGCGTCGGCTGGATGCGCTCCGTGGCGAACGTCTACCATGCCTTCGCCCTCGGCTCCTTCGCCGACGAGCTGGCGCGGGCGGCCGGCCGCGATCCCAAGGACTACCTGCTCGACTTGATCGGGACGGGCAAGATCCTCGACCTCGCGGGCGAGCACGTGGAGCAGAGCTACAACAACGAGTTCCCGACCGAGAAGGTCGAGGTGCCGTTCGGCGGCGGCAAGATCTTTGAGATCATCCCCGGCTTTCCGCCCGACACGCGGCGTCTGCGCAGGGTGGTGGAGGAGGTGGCGCGGCTGTCGGGCTGGGATGCGAAGAAGGGCACCTTGCCCAAAGGCCGTGGACTGGGTCTCGCGGCCCACCGCAGCTTCCTGAGCTACGTCGCCCTCGTCTTCGACGTCTCGCTGACGGAGGACCGCCAGCTCACCATCCACGAAGCGTTCTGCGCCATCGACTGTGGCCTGGCCGTCAACCTGGACCGCGTCCGGGCGCAGATCGAGGGCGGCATCATCTACGGCCTGAGCATGGCTCTGCTGGGCGAGATCACGGTCAAAGGCGGGGCCGTCGAGCAGAACAACTTCGACGACTACCCGGTGCTGCGCATCCAGCAGGCGCCGAAGAAATTCACCCTCCAGATTGTGGAAGGCGGCGGCGAGCCGGCGCCGCCGACCGGCGTCGGCGAGCCTCCGACTCCGGTGGTCGCCCCTGCGCTGGCCAACGCGATCGTCGCCGCGGGCGGACCCCGCATCCGCGAGATGCCGTTCTGGAAGAGCATCGAGGTCCCTTGAGACCGGGCGCCCCCCCTCCCGCCGGCGGGAGGGGGGCTTCGGGTCATGCGAGCCGTTTCTCCACCTCCTTGAACAGATCCTCGAGCGAGGCGCCCTGGGGGATCCATGCGCCACCCCGGGCGCCGAGGCGGCCGAGGCGCGGGGGACTTCTTCGGCACGGTGATCGACCCGCGGGGTCAGGAGTGCGCCGACGAAAAAGCCCCCCTCCCCGCGAGGGAAGGGGGGCCGGGCCTTCAGGAGCGAAGGCGCTGCGCGGTCAGCGCAGGTCGAGC
>DIHE01000194.1:0-1269 GCA_002420005.1 Holophagales bacterium UBA5704
GCAGAAACGCGCGGTTGTCCGGCAGCGTGAACAGGGCCTCGCAGAGACGGTGGCCCCAGCGCTCGAGATCTCGCTCGATGCGCGTGGCGCGAACGACCGCCCCGCCATCGGGGAGGTCCATGTAGTCCTCCAGATACCAGCGCAGCTCTTCGTAGTCCTTCTCGCTGAGGAAGGGCGTGAACGGGACCTCGACGCCGAGGCGGCGGCCCTTGGCATCGGCGAGCTGGGCGTGGTAGCCCGCGGCTCCTCCGGGGGTGACGGGAGTGAAGAGGATGCGGAGGTCGTTCATGGTGGTGTGCGGTGGTTTCGCGGTTTTGATTGTAGCGCGCAAGACCTCACCCCCCCGATTCCCGGGGGCCTGCTACAATCGCGGTCCCATGGATAGATTCGCTTCGACCACGGTTCTGCTCGTCCGCCGCAATGGTTCCGTCTGCATGGCGAGCGACGGCCAGATCACCATGAACCAGACCACCATCGTGAAGAACGGCGCCCGCAAGGTGCGTCGGGCGGCCAAGGGCAACATCCTGGTCGGCTTTGCCGGCGGCGGTGCCGATGCCCTGGCTCTCTTCACGCGCCTGGAAGCCAAGCTCGAAGAGTTCAACGACAACCTGGAGCGAGCCGTCGTCGAGCTCGCCAAGGATTGGCGCACCGACCGCGCTCTGCGCCAGCTCCAGGCGATGATCATCGTCTCCGACAAGACCAAGAGCTTCTTCGTGTCCGGGGGCGGCGAGCTGATGCAGCCGGACGACGATGAGCCCATTCTCGCCATCGGGTCCGGCGCCCACTTCGCCCTGGCGGCGGCCCGTGCCCTGATCCGCCACACCGACATGACGGCCGGGGAGATCGTGCGCGAGTCGATGCGGATCGCCTCCGAGATCTGCATCTTTACGAACGACCGGCTGACCATCGAGGAGCTTTGAATCGTTATGGCGACCAAGAAAGTGGCTCCGGCCAAGGTTGAGGCACCCGCTCCGCTCCCGCCGGCCGGCCCTCCGCTCGAAAACATGACGCCGCGCGAGATCGTCGCGGAGCTGGACAAGTACGTCGTCGGCCAGCAGCAGGCCAAGCGGGCGGTGGCGATCGCCTTGCGCAACCGCTGGCGGCGCCAGCAGCTGCCGCCCGAGCTCGCCGAGGACATCGCACCGAAGAACATCCTGATGATCGGCTCGACCGGCGTCGGCAAGACCGAGATCGCCCGCCGCCTCGCCCGCCTCGCCAGGGCGCCGTTCCTCAAGGTGGAGGCCAGCAAGTTCACCGAGGTCGGCTATG
>DIHE01000194.1:1470-22905 GCA_002420005.1 Holophagales bacterium UBA5704
TCACCGAGGTCGGCTATGTCGGCCGCGACGTCGAGTCGATGGTGCGCGATCTGGTGGAGATCGCCGTCGTCATGGTCAAGGAGGAGAAGCGTGACGCGGTGCGCGAAGCGGCCATCCAGCGCGCCGAGGATCGCCTGCTGCAGCTGCTGGTGCCGCCGCGCCCCATCTCCAGCTACCTGCGCAAGGAGGAGCAGGAGGAAGAGGACGACCTCCAGGCCACGCGCGAGAAGTTCCGCGCCAAGCTGCGCACCGGCGCCCTGGACAACCGGCGGGTCGAGATCGAGGTCGAGGAGTCGAGCTATCCGAGCATGGAGATGTTCACCCCGCAGGGGGTCGAGGAGGTCGGGCTCAACATCAAGGAAATGCTCCCCGGGCTGTTCGGCCGCAAGAAGAAACAGCAGTTCACCGTCGCCGAGGCACGCGAGATCCTGTTGCAGCAGGAAGCCGAGAAGCTGATCGACCGCACCCAGGTGTCCCGCGAGGCGCGGCACAAGGTCGAGCAGGGCGGCATGATCTTCCTCGACGAGATCGACAAGATCGCCGGCCGCGAGGGCAGCCGCGGACCCGATGTCTCGCGCGAAGGCGTGCAGCGCGACCTGCTGCCCATCGTCGAGGGCACGAACGTGTCCACCAAGTACGGCATGGTGAAGACGGACCACATCCTGTTCATCGCCGCCGGCGCGTTCCACGTCAGCAAGCCGTCCGACCTGATCCCCGAGCTGCAGGGCCGTTTTCCGATCCGGGTCGAGCTCGCCTCACTGACCGAGCAGGACTTCGTGCGCATCCTGACGGAGCCCGAAACCGCTCTCACCAAGCAGTACTCGGCCCTTCTCTCCACCGAGCAGGTCCAGCTGAAGTTCACTGCGGATGCCGTGGCCGAGCTCGCCCGTCTGGCGGTCGAGGTCAATTCCACCACCGAGAACATCGGCGCACGCCGGCTCTCGACGCTCATGGAGCGCCTGCTCGACGAGGTCTCCTACGAGGCACCGGACATGTCCGGCGTCTCGGTGACGGTCGATGCCGCCTACGTGCTCCGCACGCTCTCCGACACGGTCAAGAACCAGGATCTTTCGCGCTATGTCCTTTGATCTGCGGCGGCTCCCGTCTGCCTTCGCCCTGTGCGTTCTCGCGCTGCTCGCCGGCTGCGGCAAGCAGGGCAATCCCCAACCCCCGCTGCGCGCCGTTCCGGCCACCACCCAGGATCTGAAGGCCCACCAGCAAGGGCCCCGTCTCCTGCTCGACTTCGGCTATCCGAAGACGACCGCGGCCGGCACGGCTCTCGACGGCCTGCGCGCCATCGAGGTCTACGAATCGCTCCAGCCCGCACCGCGGGAGGGGGCACCGCCGGCTCTCGATGCGAAGCTCTTCACCGCCTCCGCCCAGCTCCAGCAGACGCTGGCCGAGGGCGACGTGGGAGGGGCGACGTTCGGCGACCGCCTGATCCTCTCCCTGCCGCTCCCCGAGCCGTTGGAGGATCCGGTGCGGGCGCGCTACTACGCGGTGCGCACGGTCGGCAAGAGCGGCGACCGCTCCGACCTCTCGAACGTCGCTGCGGTGCTTCCCAAGGTACCCCCTGCGCCACCGACCAACGTCACCGCCACCGCCCGCGCCGACGGCATCTTCGTCGAGTGGACTCCGGTCGAAGGCGTGCTCGGCTATGGCGTCTACCGCCGCGGCGCCCAGGAGCGGGCGTTCGGCGCGCCGGTGCAACTGGTGCCGGGGGCCGCGCAGCGGAGCTGGCTCGACGCCTCGGCCCGCTTCGGCCAGGACTACATCTATGCGGTGACGGCGATCATCCAGCCGAACCCGATCATCGAGAGCGCCATCTCCGGCACGGACGAAGAGCGCTACACCGACCGCTTCGCACCGCCGGTGCCGGCCGATCTCGTCGCCCTGACCGATGCCGGCCGCGTCCGCCTCGTCTGGCGGGCCAGCGAGGCCGAGGACTTCGCCGGCTATGTCGTCTATCGCCGGGACGAGGGCGGCGCCTGGCGGCGCCTCTCCGAGCAGGCCCTGCCGACCCCGGAGTACGTGGACACCACCGTCGCCTCCGGCTCGACCTATGGCTACCGCGTCTCCGCGGTCGACCAGGCGGGGAACGAGAGCGGTCCCGGCCCGGAGGTGCGCGCGGTCGTCCCATGACCACCTTCTACAAGCTCTCCGGCAGCGGGAACGACTTTCTGGCCTTGGCCGAGCCCGCCGCCACCCCCCCGCCGGAGCGCATCCGCGCCTGGTGCCGGCGGGGGATCTCCCTCGGCGCCGACGGTTTGTTCATTCTGCGCCGTGGGGAGACCGGGGTGGGGATGGACTACTTCAACGCCGACGGCCACCCGGCGGCGCTCTGCCTGAACGGCACCCGCTGCGCCGCGCAGCTCGCGTTTCACCTGGGCTGGGGGGATGGTGAGCTGCCGGTGGTCACCGGCGCCGGGCGCTTCGCCGCCCACCGGATCGACGACGCACGCATCACGATCGAGGTCCCGGCACCCGAAGCGCCGCGCGAAATGGCGCCGGTGGTGGACGGCCACGCCCGGACGGGGATGTTCCTGAAGATCGGCGTTCCCCACTTCGTCCTGGTCTGGCCGGAGAGCCTGGAGACCGCGCCGGTCGTGACCCTGGGCGCCGCGCTGCGCCACCATCCATCCTTTCCTGAAGGCGCCAACGTCAACTTCGTGCGTTTCCCCACCCTGGACCGGATGGAGATCCGCACCTACGAGCGCGGCGTGGAGGACGAGACCCTCTCCTGCGGCACCGGAGTCCTCGCCGGCACCGCCGTCGGCCTTTCCCTCGGCCAGGCGCGGCTGCCGCTGTGCGTACAGACCCGCGGCGGCTTCGAGCTGGGCGTCGCGACCGACCCGAAGAGCGGACGCTGGCTCTTGAGCGGCGACGCCCGGGTCGTGGCGCAGGGGCAGCTCCTGCCGGGAGCGGAGGCGTAGGGGCTATCATGGCTCCATGCTTCCTTTCCTTCTCGCCCTCCTGACCGCCGCACCGGTCTCCGCTCCTCCGCCCCCACTCGCACCTCTGCGCCTCGCCGGCGCCGCCTTCGGCCAGGCGGTCGAGATCGAGGTGCGCGATCAGCCGCGCGACGCGGCGTGGGCGGCGATCCAGACGGCGCTGGCGGAAGTGGCCGAGATGGAGAAGCTGTGCGATCCGGACGCATCTCCGGAGGGCCGGCCGGGGAGCATCGCTGCGTTGAACGCCCGCGCCGGAGGCGGCGCCGTCGCCGTCGATCCGCGTCTGATGCCCGCCTTGAAGCGGGGTCTCGAGGTCTGCTTCTGGTCCGAGCGGGCGCATGGTCCGCTGGCGCGGGACCTCTACCGCCTGTGGGGCCTGCGCGCACCCGCCACCGCGCGGCCGGGCGCCGACCGGGAGGCGATGCAGGCCGCCCTCAATGCCGCCTCCTGCCGCAACCTCTCCATCGACCTTCAGGCGGGCACCGCCACCCTCGCCGCGGGTGGTGCCGTCGACCTCTGGGGTTTCGTGGAAGGGCTGGCGGTGGATCGGGCGGTGGACGTTCTGCAACAGCGCGGCGTCGCCAACGGATTCGTCCAGATCGGCGGCGTCTACCGTGGTTTCGGACAAGGGCTCGACCAACGGGGATGGCACGTGCTGCTGCCGGTTCTGCCCGGGATGACGCAACCCATGGCCCGGGTCTTTCTGCACGGGCAGGCGCTCGGCCTCGCCTCCGTCGCGGATCGGCCTCTGCGCGTGGAGACTGCGGGCGAAGCGCTGCCACCCTATCTGAATCAGCGGACGGCACGGCCCGCCCAGGGAACCGTCGCCGCCGCGGTGGTCACCGAGCTGGCTCTCGACGCGCAGGCGCTGGCGGTGACCCTGTTCATCGCCGGTCCTGGCGAAGGCCAGTACCGCCTGGGCTCCCTCACCCCGCGTCCGTCCGTCCTCTGGCTGTCGGGGTCGGGAAGCGGCGAGCCCCTGGCGATCGAGTACCGGTGGGGAATGGTGGCGAAGAAGTAGACGGCGCGCGCCGCAGCGACCGGCGCCGCAGCCGCACCGCCTGATGGGCCAGATACCCGGCGAGCCAGAGCACCGAGGTGGCGATGTGCACCCAGACCCACACCTTGCGCCAGGTGTCGCCGGTGGCGGTCTGCAGGAGATAGCCGGAGACGATCATCGGAATCAGCGTCAGCCCGAGAGCCACGCCGCTGGCGAGCCCCTGGGGGACGCGCCGCTGCCACTGCGCCCAGACGTGCCGGCGCCAGATCACTCCGGCGCCGAACACCAGGAGCGGCGCCACCAGCACGTGCAGGTGCTGCGTCGCCGGCTGCCAGGGATGGTTCACCACGGCATACGGGTCCGCCGGCCGGGCGAAGTAGATCATCCAGGCATAGACCAGCCCGGTCCCCGCCACCAGCAGGGTCGCCACGTGCAGGAGCCAGCGCTCGAAACGGCTCATGGCGCACCGCCGAGGACCTGATGCAGCGCGAGCACCCGGCGCACCGCATCGGTGGTGGCCCGCGCGGTCAGCGAGGCGCCGGTGACCGGATGGATGCCCTGCTTGAGCTGCAGCTCCCGATCGAGCCCATGGCCGCGGAACTGCTCGTACCAGGCGCCGCGCGGCAGATACTCCTCCGGCTCGCGAAAGGCGATCACCTCGACGCGGGCCACCTTCCCTTGCGGATCGAGCACCACCAGGAGCGTCTCGGGCAGGGTGCGCACGCGGTGGGTGTCGAGATAGGCGAACCCGGCCGGCTGGGCGCCGCGCCGCGCCACCCAGCGGGTGACCAGGGCGCTCGGGACCTCGACGCCGGACAGCTCGCGGGCGCGGCGCACCTGGTCCGCGGTCAGGTAGGCGGTCTTGCGCTCCACCCGGCTGTCCGGAAACGCCAGCTTCAGCGCCTCGTCGACGGTGAGAAAGACCTTGGCGGCGGCAGGAGCCGCCAAGGTCAACGCCAGGAGGCCGGCCAGGGCCTTCCTAGAAAATCCAACCCAGCACGACATTGAGCTGATCGACTCCCGTCCCCGCGGCGTTGTCGTAGTTCTGATGATCGACCTTGAGGGTGAGCTGATCGATCGGCTTCCAGGCGACGCCCAAGGTGAGGCTCTCGACGTCGTTGGCGGGATTGGCGCGGAATCCCGCCGGCACCTCGTCCTGCGTGTTGTAGGACTCCCAGCGTGCATAGGGGGTCAGCGATTGCGCGCCACGGCCGGCCAGCACGTCATAGCCGAGCTGCAGGTAGCCGCCGCGGAGCTTTTCGCCCACCGACTGGGTGCCGGTGAGGTTGAGCGCCCGGTTGAGCGCGGCCACGTCGTCCAGCCGCGCCTGCACCGCCAGGGCACGGGCTTCGAGGCCCCGCCAGCGCCACTCCAGGTGGCCTTCGACGATCTGCGTGCCGACCGCCGGTCCCAGGTCCTGCCCGGAGTCGCCCAGATAACCGGATGCACCCACCACGAGGCCGGGCACGCCGGTGAAATCGAGACGGCCGGTCCAGGCGAAGTCCTCGGCCTTGGCCTGATTGCCTTTCTGCCGGCCTCCCCGCAACCCGGCGGCGGTGAAGCCGGCACCGCGCAGGCCGGTGACGAGATAGGTCCGGTAGGTGAACGGTCCCAGGTCGCCGAACAGACCGGCGCCCACCTCCCGCCAGGTGGAGGGAAGGAGGACCTGCTCCACGTCCGGCCGCCGCGCGCCCAGGAACACCGTGGGCTCGTGCAGCTCGTTGAGGAAACCCATCGGGATCAGCACCAGGCCGCCGCGGACATTCGCCGCGGGACGCCACAGGTGATCCACATAGGCGAACTCGACCGCCACCTCGCTGCCGGCGTGCTCATATTCGATCTCCGTGTTGAGCAGCCAGCGGTCGCTGAACTTGTAGCCGAAGTAGACCACCCCGCGCAGCACGTCGACCGTGTCGGTCTTGCCGGAGGTGGTGCCGTTGTCCCGCTCGCGGTCGAAGTTCTGATAGAGCAGCTCGCCGTAGCCGCCGATCGACAGCCCTCGCTCGGTGCGGTAGATCTTCGACGCCGCCGGTCCGAAGCCATGGGAAGAGGTGTCGGCCGATGCGGCGGCCTCGCCCACCCGGAGCTTCTCGATCTCCTGGGCGAGGACCTCGACCTGGCGCTCCAGCTCGGCGACGCGGTCCCCGCCGGCGGCAGGGGCCTCCCCGCCCTCCTTCATCGCGGCGATCGCGGCTTTGAGGGTCGCGACCTCCTGTTCCAACCGGTCGATCCGGTCGTCGGGCGCTTGCGCCAGGGCCGGAGCCGTCGCCACGGCCAGGCTGAGCAGGAGGGCAAAGAGCCCCAAGGTCCTCCATCGAGTCAATCTCATGTAAAGTCTCCTTGACGGCGCAGCCTCGGCTGCGCGGTTGAGAGGACGGCGGGCCATCCGGGTGGCACCGCGACCCGTCGTCCTCGGTTCTCCTTTCAACCCTTCCAGACGCGGAGGGTCACTCCTTCCACCAGTGTCTCGATCCGGCCTTCCAGGCCCGGCGTCACCAGCGCCTCCAGGGTCTCGCCGCGCACGCGCAGCGCCACCACCTCGATGCCCGGGTGGGCGAGCGCCCAGGTGAGCGCGGCTTCCGGTCCCATCACGTAGAGGCCGGTCGAGAGACAATCCGCGGTCAACGGATCGGCGGCCCACACCGTCAGGCTGCCGAAGTCGGGGGCCGGCCGGCCGGCGCGCGGGTCCAGGATGTGGCCCAGCCGGCGCCCCTCGACGACGATCCCCCGTTCGCTGTTGCCCGAGGTGGAGACCGAGCCCGGCCCGAGGGTGAGCGCCACCACCGCCCGGCCGCGGCGCCGGGGATCGGCCACCGGCACCCGCCAGGGCGCTCCACCGTGGGAGAACAGAACGATCTGCCCGCCGAGGTCGAGGGTGGCACGCGACACGCCGGGTGCGTCCTCCAGGGCGGCGACCGCGGCCGCCAGGCCGGCCCCCTTGCCCCAGCCTCCCTCTTCCAGCAGGAGATCGGCCCGTTCGCGTGCGGCGGTGCGGCCGTCGAGGCGCAAGCCATGCAGCCCGCCGGCGGCAACCGCGGTGCGCAGCTCGTCCTCCGGCGGCCGCCGGCCGCCGGTGCGCAGGCCCCAGGCGCGCACCAGAGGGCCCACCGCAGGATCGAACGCGCCTCCGGTCTCCTCCCACCAATGGCGTACTGCGGCCAGCTCCGCGGCCAGCTCGGGCGACAGCGTGAGCGGCTCCCCGACCGGCGCCCGGTTGAAGCGCGCCAGCTCCGAGTCGTCGCCCCAGGTCGAGAGGCGGACGGCGGCGGCCTCCAGGGCGGCGACGGCCCGCTCGCTCGCCGCCAACGCCGCGGCACGGTCGGCCGCTTCGATGGAGAGCTCGAGGGACGTCCCCATGAGCGACAGCCGGCGCTCCACCCGTTCCCCAGGTGCGTTGGAGGCGGGGGCGGCGGCGGAGGCGGCGGCCGCCCCGGCGAGGAAGACCGGCAGCAGCCGCCCGGTCGTCTTTCCCGTGCAGTCCGGTGACGCGCAACGCCCACAGCCGCCGACGTTCTTCTTTGCACTGCGCCAACGCAGGAGGGGGCGCAGGAGGATCCAGCCTCCCCAGGCGGCGGCGAGCGTGACCACCACGAACTGGGCGTCGATCGCGAAGCCGCTCACGCAATCCCCAGCTTCTGCAACCCCTGGAAGGTCGCGAACGCGAGCAGGTAGGCGAGCGTCGTCATGTACCCCAGCTGGAGGGCCGCCCAGCGCCAGGAGCCACTCTCCCGGCGGGTCACCACCAGGGTGGACAGGCATTGCATGGCGAGGACGAAAAAGACGAGCAGGCTGGCGGAGGTGGCGCGGGTGAAGATCGGACGGCCGTCGTCGCGCCGGGCGGTGCGGATGCGCGAGAGCACCCCGGCGCTCTCCACGTCGTCCGATCCCGCCTGGAGCAGCACCGCCATGGTGGAGACGAAGACCTCGCGGGCGAGGAAGCTGGTGAGCACGCCGACGGTGAGCTGCCAGTCATAGCCGAGGGGTGCGAACACCGGCTCGATGGTGCGGCCGAGGCGGCCGGCGAAGCTCTGGGCCTGCGCGTGGCGGGAGGTCAGCAGGTCCGCCTGGCGGCTCAGCTCGGCGGCCCGCTCCGGCTGCCCCAGCCCTTCCAGAGCCACCGCCTGCCGCTGCAGGGCGACGGCCGCCGCCGGTGGCTCGGTGCGCGGGTAGGCGCTCAGCCACCACATGACCAGGCAGATCGCCATGATCACCGTGCCCGCGGTGCGCAGGAACGAGACCCCTTGATGAAACGCGATCAAGAGAGCGTTGCGCAGCGACGGCGCTTTGTAGGAGGGGAGCTCGAGCACCATCGGACGGGACGGCCCGCGCAGAATCGTGCGGCGGGTGATCGCGGCGGTGACGAGCGCCGCGGTGGCGCCGAGAAGATAGCAACCGGAGAAGGCGAGCCCGGCGAGCAGCGGGCTGTCCGCGAACAACAGGCTGGTCAGGAACACGTAGACCGGCACCCGCGCCGAGCAGCTCATCAGCGGCGCCACCAGAATCGTGGTCAGCCGGTCCTGCCGGTCGGGGATGAGCGGCGTCGACAAGATCCCCGGTACGGCGCAGGCGTGGCTCGACAGGAGAGGCACGAAGGCGTGCCCGGGCAGGCCGAAGCGGCAGAGCAGGCGGTCCATGACGAAGGCGGCACGGGCCAGATACCCGGTGTCCTCCAACAGGCTGAGCAGGAAAAACAGGAGGCAGATCTGGGGCAGGAACACCACCGAGCCGGCGATGCCGCCGATCACCCCCTGGACCAGCAGATCGCGCACCGCGCCCGGGGGAATCCGTGCCGCGGTCCAGTCTCCCAGGTGGCGGAAGGTGGCCTCGATCAGGTCCATCGGCACCGAGGCGAGCACGAAGAGGGTCCAGAACAGGCCCGCCATCACGCCGAGAAACACCAGCGTGCCGAGCAGCGGATGGGTGAACGCCTGGTCGAGGCGCTCGGTCACCGTGTCGAGCGCTGCGCCCACCGCCCGCCGTCCGCCGACTCCCTGCGCCACCACGTGCTCGGTCCAATCCTCCAGGGACGGGAAGCTCTGCGGATCGAGCCGGCCCTGGTCCGGCGCCGGGGCCGATCCGCGATCCAGCATCTCCAGGATCGCCTCGCGCAGCTCCGGCACCCCGTCGCCACGCCGCGCGACCACCGGGACGACCGGGCACCCGAGCAGCTCGCTCAGCCGGGCGCGGTCGAACGTGAGACCGCGCTGCTGCGCCAGATCCACCATGTTGAGGGCGGCGATCGCGGGCACTCCCAGCTCGGCCAGCTCGGCGAGCAGGATCAGGTTGCGCGCCAGATTGGTGGCGTCGAGCACCACCACGGCGAGATCCGGCCGGCGTCCCGCTTCTCCGAGAAGAGCGGCGCGGCAGACCTTCGACTCCGGCAGCCCCAGCGAGAGCCGGTAGGCTCCGGGCAGGTCGACCACCTCGAGCGTGCGCTCACCCGCCACGCAGCGGCCGATTCGCGAGCGGGTGGTGGTTCCCGGAAAATTCGCCGTCTTGCTCATCACGCCGCAGAGACGGTTGAACAGGGTCGTCTTGCCGGTATTCGGATTGCCCAGCAGAGCCACCCGGGGGCTCTCGGGAGCAGGAGGCACTCCCGGAGGAGAGGCGGGCATCCGGTCGGACGACGGGGAGGCGAGCGACATGGGCGGACGGCTCGCGGTCAAGCCTGCGGTACGACGAGCAGACGGCGGGCCACCGAATCCGCCAAACCGATGCGCGTCTCCCGGACCTGCACGATCCAGGGATCGCCGGCCTTGCAGACGCGGAAGCGGCAGCTGCGGGTCATGCCGAGCGCCTCCAGCAGGGCGAAGTCCTCGTCACCGAGCTGCACCGCATGGAGCCTCGCTTCTACACCCGCGGTGAGCTCGGTGAGGTGGATGGGGGCGAGCCCCGGAGAAGGACGCGAAGGGGAGGACACGGTTTTCATGGCGGTGGTCCCGATAAAGTCCGCGCGGTCTCAACGTGAGCCGGGGAGGGTAGTGCCCGCTCCGGCGGTCGCTGCGCCTCGTCGCGCTTCTGGACGCAGGCATTGCACAAGCCGCTGATCTGCAGGGTGTGCGAGGTCGGCGAAAACCCGTGGGCGCGGCAGATCTCGCCCTGCAGGGCGGCGATTCCCGGGCTGACGAACTCCACCACCCGGCCACAGCCGGTGCAGACCAGGTGGTCGTGCCGCTGCCCCGGATGAACGTGCTCATAGAGGAATCGGTTCTGCCCGAGCCGCTGTTTGCGGGCGAGGCCGCACTCCACCAGAAGGTCGAGGTTGCGGTAGACCGTGGCGCGGGAGATCTTGAGGGCGCGGGCCTTCATGGAGTCCAGCAGCTCCTCGGCATCGATGTGCCGGTGCTGTGCGAAAATCTCCTCAAAGAGGGCGAGACGCTCCGCGGTGACCCGGTGGCCACGGTCCCGCAGCCATTGCAGGAACTTCTGTCTCTCGCGGGCGTCTGACATGGTCTCCAGTCCTCGCTTCCGGAGCGTCGACCTCTTGTTGAGATCTGATCTCAAGAAGCTGGAGATATTCTGGACTCCCCTGGTTCGGTTTGTCAACCGGCAGGTTCATCACACCGGGTATGGCTCCTGCAGGGATGGAGTCGGCACGCCGGAGGCCCACGGGCCGTTCCCCGGCGCGGGAGCTTGCCAAAGGTGTCAGGAACGTCGGAAGAGATCGTGGTGACGGCCAAGCGCCGCCGCCTCCCCCTCCCTTTCTGGCTGCGGGTCGTGGTGCTGCTGGTGGGCTGGATCGTGCTGCTCGTGGGGGTGGCGGGCTTGGCGCTCCCCATTCTTCAGGGGTGGTTCTTCATCGGCCTGGGGGCGGCCATCCTCTCTGTGGCCAGCGAGCAGGCGCATCGGTGGATGCGCCAGACCTTGCACCGCTGGCCCAAGGTCTGGTGCCGAATTGACCGGATCCGCGACAAGATCCACGACAAGCTGCACCGGATGGTGCACCGCGAGTGAGCGGCGCCCCTACCGCTCGGAGACCGGCTTGTACGCCCGTTCGGTGGCGCCGGTGTAGATCTGGCGCGGCCGGTTGATGCGGGTCTTGGGGTCGTCCCGCATCTCGCGCCAGTGGGCGATCCAGCCCGGCAGGCGGCCGAGCGCGAACATCACGGTGAACATGTTGGTCGGGATGCCCATCGCGCGGTAGATCACGCCGCTGTAGAAATCGACGTTGGGGTAGAGCTTGCGGGAGACGAAGAACTCGTCGTGGAGCGCCACCTCTTCGAGCGCCTTCGCGATGTCCAGGAGCGGGTCCTGGATGCCGAGCTGCCCCAACACCTCCGCGGCCGCCTTCTTGAGGATGCTCGCCCGCGGGTCGAAGTTCTTGTAGACGCGGTGCCCGAAGCCCATGAGGCGGAAGCCCGAGTCCTTGTCCTTCGCCATCTCCACGTACTTCTTGTAGTTGCTGCCGTCCTGGCGGATCGTCTCCAGCATCTCGATGACCGCCTGGTTGGCACCGCCGTGGAGCGGACCCCAGAGGGCACAGATGCCGGCGGCGATCGAGGCGAACAGGTTCGCCTGGCTGCTGCCCACCATGCGCACGGTCGACGTGCTGCAGTTCTGCTCGTGGTCGGCATGCAGGATGAGAAGCAGATTGAGCACCCGGGCGAAGACCGGGTTGACCGTGAACGGCTCCGCCGGCACCGCGTGCATCATGTGCAGGAAGTTCGCGCAGTAGGACAGCTCGTTGCGCGGGTACATGAACGGCTGGCCGATGTTCTTCTTGTACGAGAACGCCGCGATGGTGATCGCCTTGGCGAGCAGGCGGACGATGTTCAGATCCAGCTCGTCGTCTTCCGAGTAGTAGGCCGAGAGCGAGGCCACCATGGCGGACAGCATGGCCATGGGGTGGGCGCCGCCCGGATACCCCTCGAAGAACTTCTTCATGTCTTCATGGAGCAGGGTGTGGCGGGTCAGGCGGGAGGTGAAGTCCGCCAGCTCCTTGGCGTTGGGCAGCTCGCCATAGATGAGGAGATGGCAGACCTCGACGAAGTCCGCCTTCTCCGCCAGCTCTTCAATGGGGTATCCGCGGTAGCGCAGAATGCCGCGCTCGCCGTCGATGAACGTGATGCTGCTTTCGCAGGCGCCGGTGTTGCCGTAGCCCTGATCGAGCGTGATGGCTCCGGTCTTGGCCCGGAGCTGCATGATGTCGAGGCCTGTTTCACCCTCGGAGCCGATCACGACCGGAAGCTCCAGCTCGCGGCCGTCGAGGATGAGCCGGGCCACTCTGGGCCCGGTGGGGGCGGACGGCGCCGCCCCGTTGGTCGTCTGTTGAGACATTCTGGGTCTCCTGGGAGGTCGAACCGAGCCCCCCAGGGGCTGGAACGCCGCTGTGATTGTATCTCTGTGGTCAAAGCTCCCGCAACGCCGTCGCCACCGGAAGCCGGGCGGCACGAACCGCCGGGAAGAATCCGCCGATCCACCCCATCACCACGGCGCAGCCGAGCCCGACCGCCATCAGCAGGGGGGTGACGGTGAACGAGAAGGAGATCTGGCTGAACGTCGACCAGTTGAGCGTCGAGGTCTGGAAGCCGTTGAACCCGACATAGGCGACCGCCGCGCCGACCACACCGCCGATGAGGGCGAGCACCAGCGACTCCGCCAGCACCGACAGGACCACCGGCCCGGCGCGGAAGCCGAGGGCGCGCAGGGTGGCGATCTCACGGGTGCGGGTGGCCACCGCCGCATACATGGTGTTGAGGGAGCCGAAGACCGCCCCCAGCCCCATCAGAAACGTGATGACGATGCCGAGCGCGCGGATGAGGGTGGTGAGCCCTTCCGACTGCGCAGCGTAGTACTCGGACTCGCGGATCACCTTGACGTCCAGGCGGGGGTCGGAGGTCAGCGCGTCCTTGAACGGCTGGAAGGCCTCCGGCGATTCGAGCCGCGCGTACACCGACTGGAAGGAATCGCCGCGCCGGTAGGCGGGCTGAAGGACGCCGGCATCGCACCAGATCTCCGACTCCGCGAGGCCGCCGCCGGCCGCGAAGACACCCACCACCGTCCACTCGTTCTGGCCCCAGCGCAGGCGGTTGCCCACGTCGAGCCCGGCGAACTGGGAAGCCGCCGCACGTCCCACCAGGATCTCGTTCTTGCCCGGCTCGAACCGCCGGCCGTCGAGGATCTCGATCTCGTCGCGGACCTCGAAGGCCGCCGGTTGCACGCCGCGCAACGGGACGTTGGCATCCGTGCCGGTGGACCGCTTGGGCACGTCGACGATCACGTACAGCTCCGCCGAGGCCATCGGGCCGGACGCCGAGCGGCGCACGCCCGGTGCCTCGGCGATGATCCGCGTGTCGTCGCGCCCCAGACCGCTCATCATCTCGCTGTCGCTCCCCGAGCGCAGGACGATGGCGGTGTCGCCCGTCGCCTGCGAGGTCAGGGCGTGCCGAACACCCTCGGCGATGGAGAACACGGCCACGAAGACAATCACGACCCCCGCCACACCGACGACGGTGGCGAGCGACGCGCCGCGACGCTCCGTGATCGTGCGCAGATTGACCCAGGTCACCGTCGCCACCTGTGAAAGCCACCTCAGCATGATCAGACCCTCCGTAGCGCATCGACGATGCGCAACCGCATCGCCTGGGTCGCCGGCGGCAGCCCGGCGACGATTCCGAACACGAGGACCAGCGCCACGCCGAGGGCGAGGTCCTTGGCGGGGAGGAAGAAGACGGGCAGGAATCCACCCAGCGCCTTGCCCACCACCGGGATGATGACGACAGCGGCGCCGAGCAGGCCGAGGCCGCCACCGAGCACCGCGATGAAGCACGACTCGGCGAGCACCAGCGCCAGCACCTTGCCATGCGAGAAGCCGAGCGTCTTGAGCACGGCGAGCTCACTCGTGCGCTCGCGCACCGCCTGCGCCATCGTGTTGCCCGCCACCAGCAGCATGGTGAAGAAGACCGCCACCAGGACCGCGCGGACGATCGCCCCGATGTTGCCCACCTGGTCGGCGAACGACTGGGCGAACGCCTTCTCGGTCTGCGTCTTGGTTTCCGCCGGTGAGTTGGCGAACAGGCCGTCGATGCGCTCGGCGACCGCGCCCGCTTGTGCCGGATCGGTGATCCGCAGGATGTACCAGCCGACGAAGCCGAGGTTGCCCCCCATCCCTTCGTTCAGGTAGTCGTAGCGGAAGTAGAGGCTGGAGGTGTCGGTTCCTTTCTCGGCCCCGTCGAAGATGCCGGAGACGGTGAACTCCCACAGGGTGGGGTTCGCCCCGTTCCGCTTGCGGTAGATGGTGGCCTGGATGGGGATCTTGTCCCCCACCTTGAAGCCGAAGCGGTTCGCCAGCTGCCGCCCGACGATGGCGCCGGAGCGGTTGGCCAACCAGTCCTTCTTCTCATCCTCCGGCAACCGGTACTCCGGATAGAGATCGAGGAAGGACTCCGGATCGACCGCCATCTGGCCGAAGAAGTTCTTCGGGTCCTGGTAGATGCCGCCGAACCAGCTGGCGTAGGTCACCGCCTCGATGCCCTGCGTGTTGCGGATGCGCTCGAGGTAGGAGATCGGCAGCGGCTGGATCAAGGACACCTTGTGGATGGTGAGCAGGCGATCCGCCCCCGCCACGTCGACACCGGCGGAGAAGCCGACGTTGACCGCCGACAGAACGGCGTAGGTGGCGAAGCTGGCGAGGATCGAGAGCAGCGTGAAGAAGGTGCGCGCCTTGCGCCGCCAGAGGTTCTTCCAGATCAGGTGGGCGTATTTCATGCCGCCGGCTCCAGGACGAGGTTGCCCTTGTCCAGATGCAGCGTCCGCCGGGCGCGCGCCGCCGCGTGCGGGTCATGGGTCACCATGATGATCGTTTTGCCCTGGTCCCGGTTGAGCGCCTGCAGAAGGTCGAGGATCTCGTCGCCCGACTTGCGGTCCAGGTCGCCGGTCGGCTCGTCGCAGAGCAGCAGGGTGGGGTCGGTCACGATGGCGCGCGCGATGCCCACCCGCTGCTCCTGGCCGCCCGAGAGCTGCCGCGGATAGTGGTGGGCGCGGTCGGACAGTCCGACGACCTGGAGGGCCGTGGCCACGTGGCTGCGCCGCTGCGCCTTGTTCAGGTGGGTGAGCAACAGGGGCAGCTCGACGTTGCGCTCGGCGGTGAGCACCGGCAGCAGGTTGTAGAACTGGAACACGAAGCCGACGTGGCGGGCGCGCCACTCGGTCAGCTTCGCGTCGGAGAGCTGCTCGATGGGCTGCCCTTCGACCTCGATGCTCCCCGTGGAAGGGCGGTCGAGCCCACCGAGCAGGTTGAGCAGGGTCGTCTTCCCCGAGCCCGAGGGACCCATCAGGGCGAGGAAGTCGCCGCGCGGGATCTCCAGGTCGATCCCATTGAGGATGTCCAGCCGCTCGCTGCCGCGGTGATAGACCTTGTGAACGCCGCGGACGCGGACCAACGTGCCTGTCTCCATCTTCGTCTCCTATTTGCTCTGGACGGCGACCTTGGCCCCGTCCGCCAGATCTGCGGGTCCTTCGACGACCACCTGCTCGCCGGACGTGAGGCCGGAGGTGACCACCGCCTCCTCGCCGGGCGTGGGGCCGACCCCCACCGCGCGCCGCTCCACCAGCCCGTCCTTCACCACGAACACCACGTCGCGGTCGCCGTCCTTGCGCAGCGCCTTGCGCGGCACCACCAGCGCCGCCTTCGGCCGCTCGGCCGCCGCCGCTTCGCCCTCTTTGTCCAGGAAGGCGACCTTCACGCCCATGTCCGGGAGGATGCGCGGATCGAGCGCCTCGAATCCGATGCGCACCCGCACCGTGGCCTTCTGCCGGTCGGCGGTGGGCACCGGCATGATCACCCGCGACGGGATCTGCCAGTCCGGGTAGGCATCCAGCGTCGCCATCGTGCGCTGCCCCGGCTGCACCCGCTGGATGTAGGCCTCGTTGACGTCGACCTCGATCTCCAGCGAGGCCATGTCGACGATCGTGCAGATGCCGGTGCGGGTGAAACCGCCTCCCGCCGAGACCGGCGAGATCATCTCGCCCGGCTGCGCGTCCTTGGAGATCGCGACCCCGGAGAACGGAGCGCGGATCACCGTGTCGTCCAGATACTGGCGGTTGAGCGCCAGCTCCCGCTCGGCGACGGCGATCTCCTGCCGGCCGAGGTCGAGCCGGGCCTTCAGTGAATTCACCTGCGCCTCGGCGGTGTCCAGATCGGCCTGCGGAGCGACGCCTTGCTCCCGCAAGCTGCGGGCGCGCCGCAGGTTGATCTCGGCTTCGCGCAGGCGGACCTCCGTCTCTTCCAGAGAGCCGCGCTGCGCCGCGAGGCGCGCCTCGCCGAGGGAGAGCTCCTTGGCGAGGATCGAGTCGTCCAGGCGGGCGAGGATCTGCCCTTCGCGCACCACCATCCCTTCTTCCACGAAGATCTCGGTCACCTTGCCGGTGGTCTTCGAGGAGACGGTGGCCTGGCGGCGGGCGGTGACGTAGCCGGAGGCGTTGAGCACGGTGCCGGCGGTCGAGCCGGGCCGTTCGCGCACGGAGGCGACGCGCACTTCGGCGGCGCGCGGCATGCGCAGCCAGGCGAACACACCACCTGCTGCGACGAGCAGGAGGATGAAGCCCAGAATCCAGCCGAGGCGCCCCTTGCCGGCTTCGGGGGCTGCGGTGCGGTCGATACGGAGGCCGTCGAGAGTCGACTTTTCAGATGCCATGGTCGGGTTTTTCCTGGGTCGCTACTGAAGAAACCATCTACGATCCGGCGGGGCAAAGGTTTCCCGCGCCGTGAACCAGGCGGAATTCTACGCTAAGGCTCGTAGATCGCGCAGGAGGTGTCCGTCTCCCAGATCTCCACCCGCACCACCCGCACCCGTTCCTGCGCCGCCAACCGCCGCTCGACCTCTTCGAAGACGTACCGGCTGATCAGCTCGGCGGTGGTGTTGCGCACGTCGAACGGCGGGATTTCGTTGATCACGTGGTGGTCGAAGGGGTCCAGGATCTCGCGCATCATCGCCTTCAGGTCGGCGAAGTCGAGCACCATCCCGAGCGCGTCGAGCTCGGCGGCCCGCAGGTGGACGCGCACCCGGTAGTTGTGCCCATGCAGGTTCTGGCACCCGCGGGTGTGTCCCCGGATGGCGTGCGCCGCCGCGAAGCTGAAGTCCTTGAAGATCGTGTGCATCGGAGCGGATCGTCTCACGTCCTTTGAAGATATTCCACCGTCGCGGGGAGCCCCTCGGCGAGCGTCCGGGGGCGCCAGGAGAGCTCGGTGCGGGCGCGGGTGTCGTCGAACGCCCAGTGCCGGGCCAAGCTCGCGAGCTGCTCCGGAGGGACGGGAGGCCGCCGGCCGCGCAGCCGGAAGAGGGGAGCGGACAGGGCGAGCCCGAGCCGCGCCACCCCGATCGGCAGCGCCAGCCGGGGCGGCACAACCCCACCGAGGCGGCTCACCTGGTCGACCAGCCCGCGCACCGTGGTGCGGTCGCCTGTCATCAGATACTCGCGCCCCGGCTCCGCCTTGGCCGTCACCGCCAGCAGACCCTCCACCAGGTCGTCGAGGTGCACCCAGCTCACCTGCCGGTCGCCGCCGACCACCGCGGGGAGGCGTCGCTTGAGAATCTGCCGCAGGAAGAAATTCGCCCCGCTCTTCTTGCCCGGCGGGCCGTAGACCAGGCTGGGGAAGACCGTGTTGACGCGCAGGCCCCGCTGCGCCCAGCCGCGGATCGCGAGATCGCCGGCATGCTTGGTGACGCTGTAGAGGGACGGGAACGGCTGCTGGATCGGTGCGTCCTCCGCGGCCGGCACACCGTCCGGCGGGCTGCCTCCGAAGCGGGCGATCGACGAGAGGACGAGGACCCGGGGCACGCCGAGCTTGAAGGCGAGCGACGCGACGTTCTCGCTCCCCTCGACGTTGATCTTCCGCATCCGCTCCTCGGGAGCCCCGAAGTCGAGGTCTGCCGCCGCATGGACGACCCAGTCCGCACCGGACATCGCCTCGCGCATCGAGAAGCGGTCGGTGACGTCGCCGGTGAACAAGGTGGCGCCGATCTCGCGCAACCCCTCCACCCGGCTCGTCGGACGCACCAGGGCGCGGACCTCGTGGCCCTCCGCTGCGAGACGGCGCGCCAGCGCCCCCCCGATGTAGCCGGTCGCCCCGGTGAGAAAAAAACGCACGGCGGGCATTCTAGCAGGCCCGTCGGTGGTAGACTTTGCACAACCATCACGTCAGGAGGCTCCATGAACGTCGCCTTCCTCAAGCCACCCATCGGAGGCATTCTCGGTCTCGAGATGCTGACCTTCGTCGAGCCGCTCGGCCTGATCTCCATCGCCGGCGGCCTGGAGGCGGACGGGCACGCCTGCCGGGTCATCGACCTGCGCCTCGAAGGGGAGGCGAAAGGCCTGGACCTCTGCCGGAGCTTCGCGCCGCGGATCGTGGGCCTGCAGTGCAACTTCACCACCGAGAGGCACCGCACCCTGCGCCTCGCCGAGAAGGTGCGCCGCGCCCTCCCCGACGCCTTCGTCCTCGTCGGCGGGCACGACGCTTCCCGCGAGCCCGCCTGGTTCCGCCACCCCGCCATCGACGCCATCGCGGTGGGCGACGGCGAAGAGGTCATGCCGCCACTCGTCGCCGCCCTGGAGAAAGGGGGCGACCTGCGCAAGGTGCCGGGCCTCGTCCTGCAATCGAAGGGCGAGCTGCACGCCACCTGCGAGGCGCCGATGCGCCAGGACCTCGACACCCTGCCGATGCCCGCCCGGCATCTCATCTCGCACTACGCCCCGGAGTACTACATCAACTTTCGCAAGCCGCTCGCGCTGATGGAAACGGCGCGCGGCTGCCCGTTCAAGTGCAATTTCTGCTCGGTCTGGAAGTTCCACCAGAGCACCTTCCGCGAGAAGTCGCCCGAGCGGGTGGTCGCCGAGCTGCTGGCGATCGAGGCGCCGAACGTCTTCATCACCGACGACATCTTCTGGATGGACGTCCGGCGTGGCGAGGAGCTGGCGCGCCAGATCAAGGCGGCGGGCATCCGCAAGTACTTCACCGTGCAGACCCGCACCGACATCATCTGCAAGTTCCCCCATCTCATCGAGATGTGGAAGGACTGCGGCAGCCTGGCCATCTTCCTCGGCCTGGAGTCGATCACCGACGAGGGGTTGAACGCGGTCAACAAGAGCAACAAGGCGGTCAACAACGTGCGGGCGTTGTCGATCTTGAAGGAGCTGGGCGTCGGCTACACCCCGAACTTCATCGTCGACCCGGCCTGGGACCACGACGACTTCGCCCGCCTGCGCCAGTGGATCGAGGAGACGGGTGCCTACAACAGCGGTTTCTCGATCCTCACCCCGCTCCCCGGCACCGACCTCTGGGAGACGGCGCAGCACGAGGTGACCACGCACGACTGGGAGATGTACGACATCGTCCACGCCGTGCTGCCCACCCGCCTGCCGCTCGACGAGTTCTACGCCGAGTACTCCCGCCTCTGGCGCCACGCGCTCGACGTCCGCTACAAGCACCGCGGCAAATGGCGCACCTGGTTCGGCCTGGGCGCCGCCCTCGCCACCGGCAAGGTGACCGTGGACGCGGTGAAGAAGGGCATGAACATCGCCAAGGTCTTCAGCGACCCCCAGACCTTCCTCGCCGACCACAACAGGCGCCCCACCACAGGAGTGGCTGCTTCGGCGGCGTAGGGGGGTGCATCGAAAGGACCATAAGGTCTTCAAGGACAACAAGGACACAAGAACAACGAGGCCCCGTCTTGGGTGGGCGGGGCCTTGTTGCCGTTGTCGTCCTTATGGTCCTTTCCCCTACCCCTTCAGCAGCTGCCGCAGCACATAGTGCAGAATCCCGCCGTGGCGGTAGTACTGCACCTCCTGCGGGGTGTCGAGCCGCAGCCGGGCCTTGAAGGGGGTGACCTTGCCGGTGTCGGCGGTGGCTCGGACGTCGACCTCGCGGCCTTGGGCGGTTCCGGTCTCCACTCCTTCCGCCAGACCGGTGATCTCGAAGACCTCGAAGCCGGTGAGGCCGAGGCTCTGCACCGACTCTCCGGGGAGGAATTCGAGCGGTGCGATGCCCATGCCGACGAGGTTGCTGCGGTGGATGCGCTCGAAGCTCTCGGCGATCACCGCGCGCACGCCTTGCAGGCGCGGTCCTTTGGCCGCCCAGTCGCGGGAGGAGCCGGTGCCGTACTCCTTGCCGGCCAGCACCACGGTCGGGACTCCTTCCTCTTGATACCGCATGGCGGCGGCGTAGATCGACATCGGCTCTCCCGACGGCAGATGGGTGGTGAAGCCGCCTTCGATCTCCGGCGTCATCTTGTTGCGGATGCGCACGTTGGCGAAGGTGCCGCGCACCATCACCTCGTGGTTGCCGCGCCGGGCGCCGTAGGAGTTGAAGTCCTTCGGAGCCACGCCGTGGTCCACCAGGTACGCACCCGCCGGGCTCTTGGTCTTGATCGAGCCGGCCGGTGAGATGTGGTCGGTGGTGATGCTGTCGGCGAAGACGGCGAGCACGCGGGCGGCGTGGACGTCCTCGGCCGGCCTCGGCTCGGCCGGCATGTTCTCGAAGTAGGGCGGATGCCGGACGTAGGTCGACGCCGGGTCCCACGCATAGGTGTCGCCCGCCGGCACCTCCAGGCCGCTCCACTGCGCGTCGCCGGTGAAGACGTCGGCGTACTCCTTGCGGAACATGTCCGAGCGCAGGCTGCGCAGAACGGTCTCCTCGACCTCCTTGCGGCTCGGCCAGATGTCTTTCAGATAGACCGGTTGACCGTCCTTGCCGGTGCCCAGCGGCTCGGTCTGCAGATCGAGGTCGATCCGCCCGGCGAGGGCATAGGCGACCACCAGCGGCGGCGAGGCCAGGTAGTTGGCGCGCACCTCGGAGTTGATACGCCCCTCGAAGTTGCGGTTGCCGGAGAGCACCGAGACCGCCACCAGGTCGCGCTCCTCGATGGCCTTGGAGACCTCCGCGGGCAGCGGGCCGCTGTTGCCGATGCAGGTGGTGCAGCCATAGCCGACGAGATGGAAGTTGAGCTTCTCCAGGGCCGGCCAGAGCCCGGCCTCGCGCAGATACTCGGTGACCACCTTGGAGCCCGGCGCGAGGCTGGTCTTCACCCAGGGCTTCACCGCGAGGCCCCGCTCCACCGCCTTCCTGGCGAGCAGGCCGGCGGCGATCATCACCGACGGGTTCGAGGTGTTGGTGCAGCTCGTGATGGCGGCGAGGACCACCGCGCCATGGTTCAGCTCGGGGAGGGTCGCGGCGCTCGGATCGGCCGGGCGCGGCTTTTTCGAGGCCGCGGCCAACGAGTCCAGCTCCTTGAGGAAGGAGCTCTTGACGTCGCCGAGGCGGACGCGGTCCTGCGGCCGGCGCGGGCCGGCGAGGCTCGGCTCGACGCTGCCGAGGTCGAGCGACACGGTGTCGGAGTACTCCGCCTCCGGGCTCGCCGTGGTGTGGAACAGCCCTTGCTCCTTCAAGTAGACCTCGGCGAGCGCCACCCGGCCGTCCGGGCGGCCGCTGAAGCGCAGGTAGTCGAGGGCCGTCTGATCCACCGGGAAGATGCCGCAGGTGGCGCCGTA
>DIHE01000194.1:23170-89335 GCA_002420005.1 Holophagales bacterium UBA5704
GGCGCGGTCGGCCAGCGGCAGGCTCGCGAGGCCGGGACCGTAGAACTCGACGAATTTGCCCACCACACCCTTCTTGCGCAGCATCTCGGTGACCCGCAGCACCAGGTCGGTGGCGGTCGCCCCTTCGGGCAGCTCGCCGGAGAGGCGGACGCCGACCACCTGGGGGATCAGCATGGAGACCGGCTGGCCGAGCATGGCCGCCTCCGCCTCGATGCCGCCGACGCCCCAGCCGAGGACGCCGAGGCCGTTGATCATCGTGGTGTGCGAGTCCGTCCCCACCAGGGTGTCCGGATAGGCCCAGATCTCACCGGCCGGACATCCGGGCTGCGGGCCGTCCATCACCACGCGGGCGAGGTACTCCAGGTTCACCTGGTGGACGATGCCGGTGTCCGGAGGCACGACCTTGAAGTTGTCGAACGCGGTCTGCCCCCAGCGCAGGAAGGCGTAGCGCTCGCGGTTGCGCTCGAATTCCTTCTCGGCGTTGATCAGGAAGGCCGCGGCGGTGCCGTACTCGTCCACCTGGACGGAATGGTCGATCACCAGCTCGACCGGCTGGAGCGGGTTGATCTTCTTCGGATCGCCGCCCATCGCCGCCATGGCGGTGCGCATGGCGGCGAGGTCGACCACCGCGGGGACGCCGGTGAAGTCCTGCAGGAGGACGCGTGCCGGCATGAAGGCGATCTCCTTGTCGGGGACCGCCTTGGGGTTCCAATGCACCAGCGCTTCCACGTCCTCGGCGCGGACCACCTCGCCGTCCTCGCGGCGCAGGAGGTTTTCGAGCAGGATGCGGAGCGCAAAGGGAAGTCGGGTCAGGTTCCAGCCCCGCGCCTCCAGGGCGTCGAGGCGGGCCAGGCGATAGTCAAGGCCGTCGAGGGTCAGGGTCGAACGGCTGCCGAAGCTGTCTTTCATGGGTCTCTCCTCACCGTCCCCGCAACGATACCAGTTCCCCGCGCGGGGAAAAACTGGCCGCGCAGGGCGCGCGGGCGATAAGATGAGCGCCATGACCGCCGCCGCCGACACCGGCCTGACGACACCGGTCCTGCTGGTGGCCATGCCCCAGGTGCTGGACCCCTTCTTCCACCGCAGTGTGGTGCTGCTTCTCCAGCATCAGGACGAAGGGAGCTTCGGGTTCATCATCAATCGATCGACCGGTATCCGGCTGTCCGAGATCCTCCAGGGAATGGACGTGGCGTGGCACGGCGGCGACGAGGCGACCGCCCATTTCGGCGGCCCGGTGCAGCCGCAGCAGGGCACCGTGCTCTTCGCGCCGGGCACGTTCGAGACCGAAGCCGCCACCCCCGTTCTCCCAGGCATCGCGCTGACCCAGCACATCGGCGATCTGGTACGTCTCGCCGAGAACCCGCCGGACCACTTCCGCCTGTTCCTCGGATACGCCGGCTGGGGCGAAGGGCAGCTCCTGGAGGAAATCCTGCGCAATGACTGGCTGACGGCACCGGCCCAGCCGGGCTTGATCTTCGCGCCCGATCCCGACGAGGTGTGGTCCGAGGCCCTCCGGTCGGTGGGCATCGACCCCGCGACGCTTCCGTCCTGGACCCCGGAGCGGGGTGGGGAGACGACCCACTGACCCGCCATCGACGCCACCGACGGGGAAAGCCCAGGACCGCGGCGGCCGCCAAGCCCGGCCCGGCCGCGGCCGCTCCTCCCGCCGAACGCCCCGCCCCGCGGGTCGAGCATCAGCGTTCCGCGGGTGGGCTGATCGTACGTGGAGGCTCGCGCATCCTGCTCATCGCGACGCAGGAAGGGAAGCGCTGGCAGCTCCCCAAAGGCCACATCGAGAGCGGCGAGACCTCCGAGCAGGCGGCGATCCGCGAGATCCGCGAGGAGACCGGCGTGACCGGGCGCATCCTCGCCTCCCTCCCCGGTGTCGAGTACTGGTTTTTCGATCGCGGCGCCCGCGTGCACAAGAAGGTCGACTACTTCCTTCTCGATTACCTGAGCGGCGATGCGGCGGACTTCGACGCCGACGAGGTCTCCGGGGTGGGGTGGTTCTCCTGGGATGCCGGAATCGGCCGCCTGAGCTTCGAGAACGAGCGCAAGGCCGTGGTGCGCGCCCGTGCGATCCTGGGCGAAGTGTCCCTTCCCGCCTCTGCGGACGCGAAGGTGTAGACTCTCCCTGCGTCTGCAACGGAGGACTCTCGACATGGTGCGCGCACTGCTCCAGGTGGTTCTGAACGGCGTCGCCCTGCTGATCGCCGCCAAGCTCATCCCCGGCATCCACTTCCAGGGTGGGCTCCTCTATCTGCTGGTCGCCGGGCTGGTGCTCGGCCTGATCAACCTGCTCGTCAAGCCGATCGTCAGCTTCTTCTCCTTCCCGCTGATCGTCTTCACGCTCGGCCTGTTCTATCTCCTGATCAACGGCCTGATGCTCTGGCTCGCCGACTTCTTCCTCTCCGAGCTGCAGATCGACGGCTGCCTGCCGGCGATCCTGGGAGGGTTCGTGATCGCCCTGGTCAACTGGCTGGTGCGCGCCTTCACGCCCGAAGAGGAGGACTGAGCCCATGCCGCGCGAGTCGAAGAAGGCGAAGGCGCAGCGCGCCGTGGCGATTCTCGAACGGCTGCGCCGGGCCTATCCCGGCTCGCGCCTCGCGCTCGATTTCGCCTCGCCCTTCCAGCTCCTGGTGGCGCTGGTCCTGGCGGCGCAATGCACCGACAAGAAGGTCAACGAGGTCACGCCTCCCCTCTTCCGGCGCTATCCGGCACCGGCCGATTTCGCCGCCGCCGACCTGGCGGAGCTGGAGGAGATGGTCCACCCCACCGGCTTCTACCGCAACAAGGCGCGGGCCCTCCAGGCGCTCGGCCGGGCGCTGGTGACCGACCACGACGGCACGGTGCCCGATCGCCTCGACGGCCTCGTGGCCCTGCCCGGCGTCGGCCGCAAGACCGCCAACGCCGTCCTCGGCCACGCCTTCGGCAAGAACGAAGGCATCGTCGTCGACACCCACGTCCAGCGCCTCGCCGGCCGCCTCGGTTTGACGGCGGAGAAAGACCCCGTGAAGGTCGAGCAGGATCTCCTGCAGCTCCTGCCGCGCGCCGACTGGACCGCCTTTTCCCATCTGCTCCAGGACCTCGGGCGCGCCGCCTGCCAGGCGCGCAAGCCGCTCTGCGGCACCTGCCCGGTGGCGGAGCTTTGCCCTTCCGCGGAGGTGGTCGGATGAGCGTTGTCAAAACCGCCGTGGTCACCGGCGCCAGCTCGGGGATCGGAGCGGCCACCGCCCGTGCCCTGGCCGGGGCCGGCTTTCAAGTGGTTCTCGGCGCGCGCCGGCTCGACCGGCTGCGCGAGGTCGCCACCTCCTGCGGTGGTACTGCGCTGCCGCTCGACGTGACCGACGCGGAGAGCGTCGCCGCGTTCGTCGCTGCGCTGCCGTCCCCCCTGCACCTGCTGGTCAACAACGCCGGCGGTGCGCTCGGGCTCGACCGCATCGAGAGCGCCACGGACGACACCTGGACGACGATGTGGGAGACCAACGTCCTCGGCACGCTGCGCATGACCCGCGCCCTCCTGCCGTCCCTGCGCGCCTCGGGCGACGGGCACGTCGTCAACATCGGCTCGATCGCCGGCTTCGAGACCTACATCGGAGGAGCCGGCTACACCGGCGCCAAGCACGCCGAGCGCGCTCTCACCCGCACGCTGCGGCTGGAGCTGCTCGGGCAGCCGATCCGCGTCACCGACGTCGCACCGGGGCTGGTGGAGACCGAGTTCGCGCTGGTCCGCTTCGCCGGAGACGCGGAGCGGGCCCAAGGCGTCTACCGGGGTCTCCAGCCTCTGGTCGCCGAGGACGTCGCCGACTGCGTGGTCTGGGCGGCGACCCGGCCGTCTCACGTCAACATCGACGAGATCGTCGTCCGTCCGCGCGATCAGGCGACGGCGACGGCCGTCCATCGCCGCGAGGTCACCTCATGAACGTCCATCGCCGCCTTTCGTCCCGCGCCCTGCCGGCCGGCTTCGCGCTGGTCCTCCTCGCCTCTCTCGCGCTGGTGGGCTGCAACGACCTGCTCGACCGCTTCTCGAACCGCCCCCCCGAGGAGAAGCTCTTCCGGAAGCATTGCGCCGAATGCCACGGCCTCGACGGACGCGGCAACACGCCGGCCTACATGGGTAACAGCTACGCCGACCTGACCGACAACACCTGGAGGGCGGGGAGCAGCGAGACCACGATCCGGCGGGTGATCCGCGAAGGGGTGTTCGGGCAGATGCCGGGGTTCGCCAAGGAGCTGACTCCCAAGGACCTGGACCTGCTGGTCGGGTACCTCCGCAAGCTGCGTGGAACCTCGCGTTGAGGCGGGGGTCTCTGCTTTTGCTGGTGGTCCTGCTCCTCGCCGGTTGCCGGACGAACGACCGCAGCGCGCCCGCCTTGTACAAGCGGTATTGCGCGCGCTGCCACGGAGGGCAGGGCGAAGGGGCGCCGCGCCCCAACAAGATGTATCCGTATTTGAAGCTGCTCGCCTCGCCGATGATCCAGCAGGGGGACCGGGCCGCCGTGCGGCAGCAGATCGTCGAGGGAGAAGGGCCGATGCCGTCCTTCCGCCGCCGGCTGTCCCCGCCGGAGGTGGAGCAGATGATCGACTTCGTCCTGGGGCTGCCGTCCCGGAAGGCAGGGAGCTGACATGGATCCACAGAGACTGAAAGACGCCTACCAGAAACTGCAGCTCCTCGACGAGCTGTCCACCTACAAGGTCAAGCCCCGCCCGGGAGGGGCGCTGGTGCGCCCTTCGCAGGAGGCCCTGGAGCAGCAGCTGCGCGATCTGGCCTCCTACACGATCGAGCTGAAGGAGGTCGTCCAGGAGCTCTTCCTCGCCATCGCCGGGCGGCCGAAGCCCCCCGAGGGCGGATCGGCCGCGTAATTCTCTCCTGAAACGACTGGGCGCGTTCCTCGATGCCTCGAAGAACCGCATCGGTATCTGTTGACGCATCATCAGGGCGGATGTAGACTCCCTGCATGCCGAAAACAACGACGATTCCGGAGCTGAAGTCGTCCCTTGAGGTCATCCTGCATCAGGTGAAATGCGGGGAGACCTTCCTCGTCATCGAGCACAGCGAGCCCATCGCCCGCATCACCCCTGTCGAGCAGGAGCTGCTGGAGCCCTCCCGCCTCCGGCTGCCCGGCCTGCCACGACCGGCCTGGGTGCCGCTGCCCCTGGAGGTCCCGGCGGCGGCGGTTTGACCTCCCCACGGGGACCTCTGTAGCATCTGAAGCAACCTGACAGCCCCCCGGGGAGGGTGCCATGAACGGGCAGTGGTACTACGTACACAACGGAGCTTCCGCCGGCCCGGTCGGCGGGGACGTGTTGCAGCGGCTGGCGACCGAAGGGGTCGTCACGGCCACCACCTACGTCTGGCAGGAGGGGATGCCGGCGTGGCGCCCGGCGTTCGAGATCCCCGGGCTCGTGCTGCTGCCGCCTCCTCCGCCGCAAGCCCTTCCCCTCCCGATTCCACCGCCGTCCGGCCGCAGCATTCTGGGCGAGATCGGT
Organism: Holophagales bacterium UBA5704; assembly: GCA_002420005.1. Taxonomy (GTDB): domain Bacteria; phylum Acidobacteriota; class Thermoanaerobaculia; order Multivoradales; family UBA5704; genus UBA5704. The sequence goes on from DIHE01000194.1 coordinate 28,661, forward strand.
GTGGGCATCAGCCGCGCGGCGGAGCTGCCGACGCTGTCGGGGGTGCCGATTCGCGAGGTGCTGCTCGGCGGGTTGAAGCCGGGGGTGACCACCGCGAACATCGAGGACCTGTTCATCGTCGGCACCGAGACGACCACGCCGGACCTCGCGCAGCTCCCGGCGGGCTGGCCGACGCCGCGCGTCTTCTGGCGCATCTTCTTCGGCGCCATGGCCACTTACCTGCTGATGCTCATCGGGCTCTGGCAGTTCAACAACTCGAACTTCTTCCCGGGCATGATCGTCATCGGCTCGTTCGTGGTGCCGCTGTCGGTGGTGGTGCTCTTCTTCGAGCTCAACGTGCCCCGCAACATCTCGATCTATCAGGTGGGGAAGATGATCCTCCTGGGCGGTGCGCTCAGCCTCGTCGTCACCATGATCGTCGCGGCGATCGTGCCGGGCGACGACGTGGGCGCCCTGATCCCGGCGATGCTCACCGGCGTCGTCGAGGAGGTCGGCAAGGGGCTCGTCCTGCTGATCATCGTCGGCTCGCTGCGCTACCGCCACCAGATCAACGGGCTGCTGTTCGGAGCCGCGGTGGGCGCGGGGTTCGCCGGGTTCGAGTCGGCCGGCTATGCGTTCAACCTCGCGCTCAGCGAGAGCACCGGTCTCGCCGACGCGACCGGTACCGCGGTGGTCAACATCCTGATCCGCGGCCTGCTCGCTCCCGGCGGGCACGTCATCTGGACGGCCATGGTCGGCTCGGCCCTCTGGAAGGCCAAGGGGGGCCAGCCGTTCAGCGTCGCCCAGCTCTTCCATCCGGTGGTCATCCGCCGCGGGCTGGTGGCGATCGTCCTGCACGGCCTGTGGGACACGGACATCCCGTTCATCCCCTCGCTGCTCTGGTGCGTTCTCCTGCTGGTCGTCGGCTGGTACATCGTGTTCGGCATGCTCAAGCAGTCGCTCGCCGAGGTGGAGGCGGCGAAGCAGGGGGCTTTGAGATAAGGACCATCAGGCCGGCAAGGTCAACAAGGTCAACAAGGACAACCTCTCCGGAGAGCAGTCCTTGTTGACGCTGTTGTCCTTATGGTCCTTTAAAGCATCTTCCCGAGCCGCTCCACCACCGCCTCCACGGTGAACCCGTACTCCCGCGCCAGGTCCTTGGCCGGGGCCGAGGCACCGAAGCGGTCGATACCGAGGATCTCTCCTTCGAGGCCCACGTACTTGTGCCAGCCGAACGGCGAGGCCGCCTCGATGGCGAGGCGCTTGCGGACACCCGGCGGCAGCACCGCGTCGCGGTAGGCGCGCGGCTGACGGTCGAACAGCTCCCAGGAGGGCAGGCTGACCACCCGGATCGGGCCGTTCAGTCGCTTGGCGGCCTCGACGGCGAGCGAGACCTCGGAGCCGGTGGCGATCACGATCACCTCCGGCTCTCCGGCGGCGGGATCGAGCAGCACGTAGCCGCCGCGCGGCAGCCCTTCGCGCGCCTTGGCCACGGTCTCTTCGAGGATCGGCAGGTTCTGCCGGGTCAGCGCGAGCACGGTGGGGCCGCTCCGGTGCTCCAGGGCGACCCGCCAGGCCTCGGCGGTCTCGCAGGCGTCGGCCGGGCGGATCACGGTCAAGCTCGGGATCGCGCGCAGCGAGGCGAGCTGGCTCACCGGCTGGTGCGTGGGGCCGTCCTCGCCGAGGAAGATGGAGTCGTGGGTGTAGACGTAGATCGTCTGCAGGCCCATCAAGGCGGCGAGGCGCACCGGCGGACGCATGTAGTCCGCGAAGATGAGGAACGTCCCGCCGTAGGGAATCCACAGGCGCGACAGCGCCATGCCGTTCATCACCGAGCCCATGCCGTGCTCGCGCACGCCGAAATGGAAGTTGCGCCCGGCGTGGTTCTCCGCCGAGAACGCGGTTTCTCCCTTGACCAGCGTGTTGTTCGACGGCGCCAGGTCGGCCGAGCCGCCCACCAGCTCGGGGATCTTGCCGGCGAGGGCGTTGATCACCTGGCCGGACGCCGCGCGGGTGGCGATCGGCTTGCCGCCCGCCGCGAAGACGGGCAGCGCGTCGGCCCAGCCGGCGGGCAGCTCGCCGGCCAGCCGGCGGTCGAGATCGGCGGCGGCCTCCGGGTGGGCTGTCCGATAACGCCCGAGGAGGTCGTTCCACGCCGCCTCCAGCTTCGCGCCCCTTTCGCGCGCCGCGGCGAAGGGAAGGTGGGCCTCCGCCGGGATCAGGAACGTGGGCTCGGTCGGCCAGCCCAGCGCCTGCTTGGTGAGCACGACCTCCTCGGCGCCCAGGGGCGAGCCGTGGGCCTCGGCGGAGCCGGCCTTGTGCGGGCTGCCGTAGCCGATGACGGTGCGCACCACGACCAGCGTCGGCCGCTCGCTCTCCGCCTCGGCCGCGGCCATCGCCGCTTCCAGGGCTTCCAGATCGTTGCCGTCGGCGACGCGCAGGACGCGCCAGCCATAGGACTCGAAGCGCCGGGCGCTGTCGTCGGAAAAGGCGAGGCCGGTCGAGCCGTCGATCGAGATCTCGTTGTCGTCGTAGAGCACCTTGAGCGAGGCGAGGCGCAGATGGCCGGCGAGCGAGCAGGCCTCGTGCGAGACGCCTTCCATCAGGTCGCCGTCGCTCGCGATCACCCAGATGCGGTGGCCGAACAGCGGGAAGCCGTCGCGGTTGAAGGCGGAGGCCGCCTTGGCCTGTGCGATGGCCATGCCGACCGCGTTGGCGAGACCCTGGCCGAGTGGGCCGGTGGTCGTCTCGACGCCCCGGGTGTGCCCGTGCTCGGGATGTCCCGGCGTCTGCGAGCCCCACTGGCGGAAGCGCTGCAGCTCGTCCAGGGAGAGGTCGTAGCCGGAGAGATGGAGGAGCGCATAGAGGAGGGCCGAGGCGTGGCCGCTCGACAGCACGAAGCGGTCGCGGTCGGGCCAGTCCGGGTTGGCCGGGTGATGCCGCAGGTGCCGCGTCCAGAGCAGGCAGGCCATCGGCGCCTGCCCCAGCGGCGCGCCGGGATGCCCGGATTGCGCCTTCTCCACCATGTCGACCGCCAGGAAGCGAACCGTGTCGATCGCGATCCGGTCGGCGTCTTTGCCCGCGTGCTCTTCGGCCATCGGAATGCCCTCTCGTGTCCCTCCGGAACCCTCGCCGGCGGGGAGGTCTAGCATATCTGTTCCCCCGGCTTGGAAAACGTCCTTTGACTCCGGAGCCTCCGACCTCTAGAATACGTCCTCCTGTCGGACCCCGACGGAGAGGTGCTGGAGTGGCCGAACAGGGCTGCCTGCTAAGCAGTTGTCCGGGGTAAACCCGGACCGAGGGTTCGAATCCCTCCCTCTCCGCCATTTTTCCTCCCTGGGGTGCCCCATGAAGGCCTGGAATCCCGCCACCGAAGAGCTGATCCGCGAGTACCCGGAGCCGACCGGTTCCGAGGTCGAAGCGCGTCTGGACACCGCCGAGCGCACGTTCGCCACCTGGCGCAAGGTGCCTTACGCCGAGCGGTCCCGCAGGATGCACGCCGCCGCCGACCGGTTGCGCGCCGAGCGCGCCGCCTATGCCCGGTTGATGACCGAAGAGATGGGCAAAACCTTGACCGCCGCCGAGGCGGAGGTCGACAAGTGCGCCTGGGTCTGCGACTGGTACGCCGACCACGCCGAGGAGCTGCTCGCCTTCCGGCCGGCGGCGACCGACGCCTCGCACAGCGGCGTGCGCTACGACCCGCTCGGGCCTGTGCTCGCCGTGATGCCCTGGAACTTTCCGTTCTGGCAGGTCTTCCGCTTCGCCGCGCCGGCCCTGATGGCCGGCAACGTCGGCCTGCTCAAGCACGCTTCGAACGTCCCCGGCACCGCGCTCGCCATCGAAGAGGTGTTCCGCGCCGCCGGTTTTCCCGAGGGCGCGTTCACCACGCTCCTCCTTCCCTCCTCCCGCACCCTGGAGCTGATCGCCCACCCGGCGGTGCGCGCCGTGACCCTGACCGGCAGCGACGGCGCCGGCCGCCAGGTGGCGGCGGAGGCCGGGCGGCAGCTCAAGAAGACGGTGCTGGAGCTGGGCGGCTCCGATCCGTTCATCGTCCTCGCCGACGCCGATCCGGTCGACGCGGCGGCGCAGGCGGCGCGGGCGCGCACGATCAACAACGGCCAGAGCTGCATCGCCGCCAAGCGGTTCATTGTCGACACCGCCGTCGCCGCGGCGTTCGAGGACGAATTCGTGCGCCAGATGGAGAGCCTGCGGGTGGGCGATCCGATGGACCGCGCGACCGACGTGGGACCGATGGCCCGCGCGGACCTGCTGGACGACCTGGATGCGCAGGTGCGCCGCTCGGTGGACGCGGGGGCGGTTCTGCGCACCGGCGGCCGGCGGCTGGAGGGGAAGGGCTGGTACTACCCGCCGACCGTCTTGACCGGCGTCACCCCGGGCATGGCGGTGTTCGACGAGGAGACCTTCGGCCCGGTCGCCGCGGTGATCCGCGCCGAGGGAACGGAGGACGCCGTCGCGCTCGCCAACCGCTCCGTCTTCGGCCTGGGAGCGAGCCTGTGGACCGGCGATCCGGTGCGCGGCGAGGCGCTGGCCGCCGAGATCGAGGCCGGCGCGGTGTTCGTCAACGGCATCGTCAAATCCGATCCGCGCCTCCCCTTCGGCGGCATCAAGACCTCCGGCTATGGCCGCGAGCTCGCCGGCGAAGGCATCCGCGAGTTCGTCAACATCAAGACCGTCTGGGTGAAGTAGGCCGGGCGCCGCGCTACGACAGGGGCTCGGGCATCGCGACGCCGTACCCCTGCACGTAGTCGACGCCGACCTCGCGCAGCATCTCCAGCGTCGCGCGGTTCTCCACGCACTCGGCGATGGTGCGGATGCCCATCACCTGGCCAATCTGGTGGATCGATTCGACCAGCGCCCTCTGCACCGGGCTCCCCACCATGTCGCGGACGAAGGCGCCGTCGATCTTCAGGAAATCCACCTGCAGATTCTTGAGGTAGGCGAACGAGGAGAGGCCGCTGCCGAAGTCGTCGAGGATGAAGCGGAAGCCCCGCTCCTTGAGCACCCGGATGAAGACGACCGCCTGCTGCAGATTCTCCACCGCGGCGGTCTCGGTGATCTCGAAGCACACCCGGTGCGGCATCACGCCGGTGGCCTCGATCTCCTCCAGGACGTATTCGAGGAAGGCGTCGTCACCGAGCGACGGGCCCGACAGGTTGATCGCGAAGCAGGTCTCATCCTCGTGCGAGAGAGCGCGGCAGGCGAGCGAGACGAAGGCGGCATGGACCACCCAGCGGTCGATCGAGCCGATCAGGTGGTAGCGCTCGGCGGCAGGGATGAAGGCGGCCGGGGAGGCGAGCCTCCCGTCGTCCTCGACCATGCGGATGAAGATCTCGCACAGCGGCGGCTCGTTCAGGAATTCCGGGCGCAGGGGCCGGATCGGCTGGTGGTGCAGGCAGAAGCGGTGCTCGGCGAAAGCTTTGTGGATGCGGTGGACCCATTGCATCTCGCCGTAGCGCTCGGCGAGCGCATTGTCGTCCGGCTGGTACTCGTGCATCCGGTTGCGCCCGCTTTCCTTGGCCACGTAGCAGGCGGCGTCGGCGGCGGAGAGGACGTGCGCCATGTCCGCCGTCTCCTGGTTGATGGCGACGAAGCCGATGCTGACGCCGATCTCGAAGATCCGCTCCTGCCAGGAGAACCGGAACTGCTGCACGGCGTTGCGCAGGGAGAGCCCGACGAGCCGCGCCTTCTCCGGTTCGATGTCCTCCAGGAGGACGCCGAACTCGTCGCCGCCCAGCCGGGCCAGGGTGTCGGTCTTGCGCAGCCGCGCCTTGAGCAGGCTGGTGACCAGCTTGAGCATCTCGTCGCCGGCCAGATGCCCGCAGGTGTCGTTGACCACCTTGAACTCGTCGAGGTCGAGGTAGAAGAGGGCATGCTGCCGGCCGTGCTCGCGGGCGGTGGTGAGGCACTGGAAGAGGCGCTGCTCGAACTCGCGGCGGTTGATCAGCCCGGTCAGCGGGTCATGGCGCGCCAGGTAGACCATCTCCCGTTCCATGCCGCGCAGCTGGGTGACGTCCTTGAAGACGAGGACCGTGCCGGTGATCCGGCCCTGGCGGTCGCGGATCGGTGCGACCGAATCGCGCACCGCGGATTCCCCGCCGTCGCGGCGCAGGAGGAGCGAATACCCGGGGAGCTCCACCACCTTGCCCTCGTGCAGGCAGCGCTCCACCAGATTCGGCAAGGGCCGGCCGGTGGTCTCGTCGAGGACGCGGAACACGGAGAGCACCGGCTGTCCGCACGCCTCGGCGACGGTCCACCCGGTGAGGCGCTCGGCGACCGGGTTCAGATAATCGACGATCCCATGGGCGTCGGTGCGCACGACGCCGTCGCCGATCGACGCGAGGGTCACCTGGGCGCGTTCCTTCTCCTGGGCGAGCGCCTCTTCGGTCAGCTTACGCTCCACCTCGGCTCCGGCGCGTGCGGCGAAGATCTTCAGGATGGGCATCGCCGGCACGTCCTGGGTGAGAGGGCGGACGTCCATCACCGCCATGTGGCCGAGGGCGCGGTCGGCCGCATCGAAGAGGGGAACGGCGAAATAGCTCTCGATGCCCTCCTCGCGCAGCCAGGGATCGTCTGGAAAAAGGCGCCAGGCGTCTTTCGGGTAGTAGCAGAACTGGCGGCCGAGCACGTTCTCGCAGGGTGTGCCCCGCACGTCGTACTCGAACGGCTCGCCGTACTCTTCCCCTTTCCAGAAGGCCAGCACGCGGGCCTGCGCCGTCTCCGGCGCGGCCATCTCGGCGATGAAGGCGAAGCGGGTCTCCAGCGCACCCGCCAGATGGCGGACCAGCGAGCGCAGGAAGTCGCCGCCGAGGGTCGACGAGGTCCCTTCGACGATCGAGCGCAGACGCTCCTCGCTCTGCCGGTGGGCATGGACGTCGCGGATCACACCGATCATCCGGATCGGTGCCCCGGCTTCGTCGAGGATGGTCCGGCCGCGGTCGTTGAACCAGCGCCAGGAGCCGTCTCCCGTGCGCAGGCGGATCTCGACGGAAAGGTCGCGCCCCGCCTGCTGCGCGAGACGGAAGGCTTCGATCAGCGCTTCCTGGTCCTCCGGATGGACCGCCTCCAGGAACTGCCGGCCGGTCGGCCAGAGGGTCCCGGGGAGGTGGCCGAAGAGCTCCGCGGCGTGCGGCGGGGTGATCAGCGCGTCGGTGAGCAGGCACCACTCCCAGGTGACGATCCCGGCCGCGCGCTGTGCGAGCTCCAGCCGCTCGGCGCTCTCGCGCAGGGCGACCTCGGCGAGCTTGCGCTCGGTGATGTCCACCGCGGTCGCCATGCCGGTCGGGCGTTGCCCGGCCACCGGCTCGATGACCGCCGAGGTCAGATCGACCCAGCGCTCGGAGCCGTCGCGGGTGTGGATGCGGATCTCGTACCGGTTGGGCGACGCCTCGCCGCGCAGGCGGGCGGCGAGGCGCTCGCGGACGACGGTACGAAACTCGGGATGCGCCAGCTCCCAGGGCCGCAGACCCAGCAGCTCCTCGGAGGCGAACCCCGAAAGCTCCTCGACCGCCCGGTTCACATACACCACTCTCTCCGCGGAGAAGACGATGATCGCCGTCGAGGTCGTCTCCGCCAAGGCGCGAAACCAGGCGGCCCGTTCCTGGGAAAGCTCGAGAGAAGGCTGCTGCTCGGTCATGGTCGGTCGATCGTGAGCATAAGAGCTTGACAGCTTGCGGGCAAGAGAAGGAACACCTTGCGACCTCTGGCGCGCCGGATCTCCTCACAGATAGAGTGTGCCGGAGAGGCTCCGCGGCGCGCCTTGTGCCGTGGCGACGAGGGAGGAGACCGCGATGAGCACACCGCAGGGCACCGCCCCCGAGGTGGTCCCCGAACCGGGGTGGGAGCCCGTCAAGCCGTTCCGTCTCGAAGGAGGGCGCGGCTCCTTCGTCTCGGGAGATCCACGGGGGGACCGCCTGCGCGTCAGCTACTTCCGCCGCATCGACGACGGGCTGCTGGTGGGCCGCGCCTGGTTCGGCCCCGGCGCCCAGGGTCCTCCCGGGCACGCGCACGGGGGCAGCATCGCCGCGGTGCTCGACGAGGCGATGGGCGCCGCCGCCTGGCTCGCCGGCCACCTTGTGGTGGCGGTGCGCCTCGACACCCGCTTTCGCAAGATGCTCCCGCTCGGCACCGACACCTTCCTCGAAGCCTCCCTCACGGGCGTCGAGGGCCGCAAAGTCCACGCCCGGGGACGCCTCCTCAGCCCCGGCGGCGAGCTGTTCGCCGAAGCCGACGGCGTCTTCGTGGAGCTCGATGCGGAACGCTTCCGCCCCCTGCTGGAGCAGGCCGCCGCGGCGCGCGGGGTGAGCGTCGAAGAGCTGCTGCGGGCGGTCCCCGGGCGCGGGCCCGGACCCGGCTAGTCGCGCACCGCCGGGGCCAGCAGCGCCAGAGCGGCCGCATCCGCCTGCCGCTCGCGCGCCGCCAGCGCCATCAGGTCCTTGATGCCCCCCGCGAAATGCCAGGCGCTGAAGCCGCCCTGCTGCATCTTCTCGGCGAGCGCCGCGCTCTTCAGGCCCACCTCGCAGATCAGCACGTACGGCCGGGTCTTGTCGAAGGACGGCCAGGCCTCCAGCGCGCGCGGGAAGTCGAGGCGCAGCGCTCCCGGGTAGTGCCAGGCCTGGTAGGCGTGGGCCGTGCGCAGGTCGAGCACCGTCGCCCCGGCGGGGATGTGGTCGGTCTCCAGACCGGAGGGGGCCAATGCACCCGCCGGGAGGTCGCGCAGGTGCCAGACCGTGCGCTCGGCGACCACGTCCTTCAGGATCTGGGGATCGAGAGCGGCTTCATCCTTCTCGATCTCGTCCGGCCGCGCCCGGGTGGACGGGTGGCGCGGCACCATGTCGCAGTACTCGCCGACCGCGGCGGCCAGGTCGTAGACCCCCATGCGGCGCGCGACGTCCAGGATCTCTTCCTTGTTGAAGCCGAGGAGCGGCCGGAACACCGGCAGGATGCGCGCCGCCTGCGAGATCACCATCAGGTTCTGCAGGGTCTGCGAGGACACCTGACCGATCGCCTCGCCGGTCACCATGCCGAGGCGCCGCGTGCGCAGCGCCATCTTCTCGGCGACGCGCACCATCTGCCGCTTGAGGATGATCTGCCAGTGCTGGTCGCGCACCTTGGCGCGCAGCTCGTCCGCGATCGGCTGGAAGTCGATCTCGTAGAGGCGCGGCCGGTAGCCGTAGCTCCAGCGGTCGGCGAGCACCTTCATCACCTTGAGCACGCCGAGCCGGTGCGCGGCGCCGCCGAGGTTGCAGAACACGTAGTCGAGCTCGACGCCCCGCTTGAGCAGCAGCCAGCTCGCCACCGCCGAATCGAAGCCGCCGGAGACCAGGGCCACCGCCCGCCCTTCGACGCCGACGGGCAGGCCGCCCCAGCTCCGCGCCTTCTCCTGAAAAAAGCGCACGAGCCCCGGCCCGCCCGCCGTGCCGGCCTCCATCTCCACCCACGCGGAGACCTCCGGATCGTCGAGCCGCACCCGCCCGGCGCCCGCGTCGAGCAACGCCTTGCCGAGCGCCCGCTCGACGTCCAGCGAGTCGAACGGGATGCCCGTGACGTCGCCGCGGCGGGTGCCGCGCACCGCGAACGTCCGCCCGCGGGTGCTCGCGGCGAACACCTCCACCCCCTGGCGCACCACGTCGTCCAGCGTCGACCACGCGCGGAGCTCGGCCGCCGAGACCGACTGCATGCCGAAGACCCGGGTGAGCACCTCGATCGCCCGCTCGTCCGGCGTCTCCAGATACGAACGGCTCCAGGTCTTCTCCAGGCGGAACGGGATGCCCTCGGAGGTCAGGGCGTCCTCGATGTTGTGAACGAGGCGCTGCTGGAAGCGCAGGCGCGTCTTGCGGGCCTTGGTATAGAAATCGCCGGAATGGCGCAGGATGAGCTGGTGGTCGGGCATCGTAGGGAGAGGATAGTCCAGGCCCGGTGGATTACTTCTCCGCGGGCACCGGCCGTAAGAAATCGCTCAACCGGGTCAGCAGCCGGTGGCGGCGGGCTGTCGACACGCTCCCGATGCGACCCTTGAGCTCCGACCGCGAGAGGACCGCCAGGTAGCCGAGGCGGATCAGTGATGCCGCCTTGAGGCCGCTGGTTCGAAAATCAGAATCCGGTGGCGCGATGGTCTCGTCCAGCTCCGGCACAGCCTGCTGCAACTGGGAGCTGATCCCGCAGACGAGAAGGTCTTCGAAGGGGGGGATTCGCCGGAGAAAGAGGACCGGTCGGTCCTTGACGACCCCGTTACCCTGGCGCAGCGAGGCGAGAAGGACGTCTCCCTCTCTCACGGGATCAGATCTTCACTGGAGTACTCGGGCTCCGAATCGCCGTAGGCGCGCGCCAACCCACGAGCGCTGAGATCCATCCACGCGGACCTCTCCTGGTCCACCGAGCCACGCTCCAGGACCGTGACGAGAAGCTGCGAGCCGGCCCGCAGCTCGAACGGCTCGTCGAGGCGGATCGCCTTTCCATCGTAGTGGGCTCTGAGACTCACGGCAGGCATCGCTTCATCCTAGCCGGTCTCCGCCTGGAGCTCAAGGACGGCTTGGGGGAGGCCAAGGAGTGGCTGGTGCCGACGCGCGCGGAGGCTCCGCCGCGTGCGCCTTGCGTTGCGCGTACCCTGACTCACGAACGCGACGTGCAACGCAAGCTCCCGCAGCCACCGTGAGCGCTTCCTCCGCCCCGGGCTCCGCGACGCGCTCGGCAAGGAGCCCGATCGCGCCTCCCGCGACCATGGCCTCCAACGGCTCACCCAGGAACGGAGCACCACCGCGCCCGGGCGAGAACACGGCCGCAAGCCCGCGCTCCACCGCGAGACCGGCGTCGCCGAGGCGCCTTCGGAGGCGGGACACGGCGATGGATCGGCGCAGCGCTCCGATCCCGGTGCCGTGCACACAAAGACCCGCGCGCCCGGCCCCGTTGTGCGCAAAGCCACACCAAACCCTCTCTGGACACACAAAAACCGGGATCTCCCTCGACCGCACCGCGGCGCGCATCGCATGCCTCCCGGCGCGCATCACAGCCCGCGCGGGCCGAGACTTCCGCACCGGCATGCGGGTGATGCGCGCCGGGAGCGTAGTGTTGTGCCTGTCGAAGTTTGTGATGCGCGCCAGGGGGGTAGCGTTGCGCGCCGGGGTCGTCGTGATGGGCGCCTGGATGGTGGTGATGCGCGCCGGGAAGCTCGTGAGGCCCGCCGCGGTCACCGTGATGCGCACGCTCCTCGTGCTGTCTCCCCTCGCGGCATCGGAGGCGCCCGCCTCCAGCAGGGTGACGCGCCGGCCGGCCTTGCTGCGGCAGCCCGGCAAGCGGGAGACACCGGCCGCGGAGGGTGGGTCGCCCGGGTGGGCGCACTCCACCGGCCTTCCGACGGAAGTCTAGCACAGGCCAGACCTTACGGGTGGAGCCACCGCCCGGCGACTGGCCGCCGAGCCGGTCGTCCCTTCCACGCCGATGGAGATGAGGTCCTGCCGCTCGGGAAACGAGAGCTCCTGTCCGTCCCTTCAAGAGCAGCTCATGGTGGCTGCTCGACAAGGAGGTGCGGCATGTTCGACGGCCTGGGTTCCAAGAGGATGGGCTTTGGCAGCATTTCTTTGATCGCCCTCTATTTTGCGGCGGTGGCATTGGCGGTTGTCCATGGCCTGGTGGTCCTGTGGCCGGGGCAGGGAGGTCCCGAGGCGCCCGGACAGGAGACGTCGGCCGCGCATCCAGACCAGGGTTCAGAGGCGGCGGTGCCTCCTGGTGCATCCGGGATTGAGGCAGCGATGACCTCGGATGTCCTTGGCAGCGACCTCGCGGTGACAGAGGGAGAGCCGAGGGGCTCGGACCTCGTCGGCGAGGCAGGGAAGAAAGAGGACAAGAAGAAGCAAGACGAAGAGTGTACCGACGGCCAGGAAGAGCAGATCACGCTCCTCCTGTACTTCGAAGTCTCTCCGACCGAAGAGACCCGGCTTCTTCTCATCTGCATGTTCGCGGGCGCTCTCGGAGGGTTGGTGCACGCTCTGCGCTCCTTCTTCTGGTATGCAGGATGCCGCAAGCTGGTGGTCAGCTGGGTCGGGTTCTACGTCACCCTGCCGATCCTCGGCGCCACCTTGGCAACCGTGTTCTATCTGGTGCTGCGCGGCGGCTTCTTTGAGGCTCAGTCCGGTGCGTCGGCGGCGAGCCCATTCGGCTTTGCTGCGCTCTCCGCCTTGGTCGGCATGTTCACCGAGCAGGCTTCCGAAAAGCTCAAAGAGATCGCGGAGAAGCTCTTCGCCGTCGCCCCCAAAGGAACCGATCAAGCCGGCTCACAGGCCGATGCGCCGGCAGTGACCCGGATTGCGACAAGCCAGGGCTCGAACCAGGGCTCAGTACGTGGGGGTGACGCGGTGACGATCACGGGGACCGGTTTCAAGGACGGCGCCACCGTGATGTTCGGCCAGCAACCTGCGACCGGGGCCCGGTTCGTCGATGACACCACGATCACGGCCGTCACCCCTGCCGCCACCGCCGCCGGAGCCGTGGACGTTTCGGTCGTGAATCCCGGCGGAACGAAGGGCATCCTCCCGCAGGGCTTTGTCTACGAATGACGGGCCGCGGCCCAAATTCGCCAAGCCGGAGCTCAGATCGCCTCCGCCTGCGCCAGCACGCGCAGGAAATTCTCTCCGAGGATCAGGCGCACCCCGGCCTTGTCGAGGCCGCGCTCCAGGAGGGCGGCGGTCAGGTCGGGGAAGCGCGAGGGGTCTTCAAAGCCTTGCAGGGCCTCCGGGATGCCGTCGAAGTCCGTGCCGATGCCGACGTGCTCCTCGCCCGCGACGTTGACGAGATGGAGGAGGTGGTCGACGAACCGGTCGCGGGAGACCGGCGGCAGGGGGTGGTCGACGAACAGCTGCGCCCGTTCTTGCCAGTGCGCGCCGGGATCGGCCATGTAGGCCTCCTCGGTCGCCAGGAGGGTGGGGAGGACGAGGTCCAGCCGCTTGCGGTCGGCCTCCCGAGCCGCCGGGTCGATGAACGCGGGATAGCTGTTCGCCATCACCACGCCGCCCTTGCGGGCGATCTCGCGGATCAGCGGGTCCGGCAGGTTGCGGGGATGGTCGCAGAGCGCGCGGGCCGAGGAGTGGCTGGCGATCACCGGCCCTTTCGAGACGTCGAGGACGTGCAGCACGGCGTCGTCCGAGGTGTGCGAGACGTCGGGCAGGATGCGCCGCTTGTTGAGCTCGCGGATGATCTGCTCTCCGGCGGGTGCCAAGCCGCCGTGCGCCGGCCGGTCGGTGCCCGCGTCGCACCACTCATGGGTGGCGTTGTGGGTCAGGGTGACGTAGCGCACCCCGAGCTTCTCGCAGGCGTCGAGGGCGCCGGGCACGGTCAGCGGGCGCCCGTTTTCGAGGCCGATCAGCACCCCGGTCATCCCGCGGTGGGCGGAGCGCCGGAGGTCCTCGGCGGTGGCGACGATCTCCATCCGGCCGGCCAGGGGCTCCAGGGCGCGCTCGGTGGCGGCGTGAAGCTCCAGCGCATGCCGCCATCCCCGCTCCGGGGAGAGCGGCGGCGGTATGTAGAGGGCGAAGACGACGCCGTCCACGCCACCCCGGCGCAACCGCGGCAGGTCCACGTGGCGATCCGGCTGCGCGGCGCCCAGGTCGGCAGGAGCCTCCCAGAGGCGGGTGGGAACGTCGGTGTGGCCGTCGAGGACGAAGCAGTCGTCGTGGAAGCTCATGGCAGGGGAGAGGATAGTGCCCGGGTAGGCTCGTGGTCCACCCTCCGTCCTCATTGCAGGTCGAGAGTCTCCGGTGTATCTTTAATCCATGGCACGACCGGTTTCCTGGAAAGTCTCTCTTCCAGCCAATCTCGAAGACTTCGTCGCTTCCCGAGTGGCCTCGGGCCGCTTTTCCTCCCGGGGAGAGGTCATCCAGGAAGGCCTGCGCCTCCTGGAGGAGCAGGAAATCTCCGATGGCGTCCTTCGTTCCGCCATTGCGGTCGGCTTGGAGCAGGCACAGCGCGGTGAGCTGCTCGACGGCGAAGAGGTGTTCGAAGCCTTGGAGAGGGGACTCGCTCGCCAGCCTGCCGGCCGCCGATGAGCCGCTTCGTCCTGACATCGGCTGCCCGGGAAGACCTCGAAGAGCTCGTCGCCTACATTGCCAAGGACAGCCCCACCGCCGCACGGCGCGTCGCGCGCGAGTTGCGAAATTCCATGCGCAAGCTGGCCCGGCTTCCCGAAATGGGCCACCGCCGGAGCGACCTCTGCGACGAGCCCCTTCGTTTCTGGCAGGTGTACTCCTTCCTGGTCATCTACCTGCCGGAGACCAAGCCACTTCAGATCCTCCGCGTCCTCCGCGCAGCCAGAGATGTCCGCGCGATCTTGGCCGAGCGCCCGTAGCCAACAGCCGCGCCCTCCCTCCCGCGGTACAGTCAAAACCGCGAAACCACCGCCCGCCACCATGAACGACCTCCGCATCCTCTTCACATCCGACACCCCCGGAGAAGCCGCGGGCTACCGCGCCCAGCTCGCCGATGCCAAGGGGCGCCGCCTCGGCGTCGAGGTCCCGTTCACGCCCTTCCTCACCGAGGACGACTACGAGGACCTGCGCTGGTATCTGGAGGACTACATGGACCTCCCCGATGGCGGGGCGGTCGTTCGCGCCACGCGCATCGAGCGCGATCTCGAGGAGTGGGGCCACCGGCTCTATGAGGCCTTGTTCACGCCGCAGGACAACCGCGCGTTTCTGCAGGAGCTTCTGGCCGGTCCCGCGCCGCGCCGGCTGACCGTCGCGACCCGGGACCCGGTGCTGTTGCGGCTGCCGTGGGAGCTGATGGCCGATGCCGCGGGGAGCCTTGCGCAGCGGTTGTCGGTGCGCCGGCAGTTGGAGGAACCGGCAGCGACCGAGCCGCGCCCGGCCCAGCTTCCGCTGCGCATCCTCTACATCGTCAGCCGGCCGGCCGATGCGGGGTTCCTCGATCCGCGGTTCACCGCGAAAGCCCTCCTGGATGCCCTCACGCCGCTCGGCGCCGGTGTGCGGGTGGACTTCTGCCGGCCGCCGACTCTGGCGCGGATGGAGGAGATGCTGCGCATCCGGCAGGAGGCCGGTGACCCCTTCGACATCGTCCATTTCGACGGGCACGGCACCTTCCTGCCGAAGGAGCAGGTGGGTGGGCTCTGCTTCGAAAAGGCCACCGACCCCCTCGCCGCAGCAGAGACCGACTTCGTCTCGGCCGTTCAGCTCGGCGATCTCCTGGAGCGGTATGCCATCCCGTTGGTCATCCTCGAAGCCTGCCGTAGCGCCACGATGGGGAAGACCCTCGTCTTCGGCTCCATCGCGGCCTACCTGATCCGCGCCGGGGTGGGGAGCGTGCTCGCGATGAGCCATGCGGTTCACGTCGAAACCACCCGGCTGCTGCTGGAAGACTTCTATCGAGAGCTGGCTGGCGGTGCCACCACCGGGCATGCCTTGGCCGCGGCTCGAAGGCCGCTCCAGGACACCCCGGCGCGTTGGATCGAACCCGGTCCAGATGGGCGCACGATCGAGCTGCGTGATTGGTTTCTGCCGCAGCTCTATCAGAGGGACGCGGATGAAGCGCTCGTTCCCGCCCATGCCACGGCCGACGCCGCCACCTCCCTCCGCAGCTTCCGCAGCCCGGCCACCCGCGAAGAAGCCGGCTCCTTCCCGCCCGCGGCGGTGGCCTGCCCGCCCAGATGCTCCAGGCCCTGCAAGGCGTGGCCCTTGCCTGTGCCCAGGCGGGCTTCGAGGAGGCCGGGCTCGGCCCTGGCGAGGAAGAGGCGCTGGCGCAGATCGATGAGCTGCCCGCGCCGTTTCCCGCGTTGGCCGGGTTTCTTCGCCAGCTCGCGGCGGGGGAGGTGCCGGCGGTTCCCCCCGGTGGGTTGCCGGAGGAGCTGGGCGGGTGGTTGGAGGGGCTGGTGGTGGAGATTCGGAAGGCTTCCAGCGCCCAATGACCCTCACCCCCGAGTCGGTGTAAACTCTTACGAGGAGCCACCCATGAAGCTGGAAGACCTCAAATTCGAAGCATTGAAGCTCTCAATCGACGACCGGGCGGAGCTGGTCCAGGCTCTTGACATGAGCTTGGAGGAAGACGATGCGGCCGATGCAGAGCACGAGAGGCTCTGGAAAGCGGAGATCGAGCGGCGCTGCCGCGCGCTGGATGAGGGGCGGGCCGAGCTGATCCCCGCCGAGGTGGTCTTCCGGAGGGCGCGCGCTGCGCTTCAATGAGAGAGCTGGTCTTCCAGGCTGAGGCCGAGATCGAGCTTCTTGACGCCATTCGCCACTACGAGCAAGAAAAGCCCGGCTTGGGGGACGAGTTTCTGGCGGGAGTCCGAATCCTGGCGGCCCGCCTCCTCGACTATCCGAGGTCCGGTTCCCCGCTGTTTCGCGACGTGCGCCGTGCTCGCGTCCGCCGTTTCGCCTACCAGCTCATCTATCGGGACCGCGCCGATGCCCTGATCATCGTCGCCGTCATGCACCTGCGCCGCAAACCAGGGTATTGGAAGAACAGGCTCTGACCGCAGGCCCGAAGCGCCTGTCGGGCAGAAGCGGGCGGCGGGCGCCTCAAAACCCCTCAAAACCGAGGGTCGGGCCTTCGGCCCATTTTACCGGCGAGACGCCAGCGCTCCCAGGGGGCGCGGCCGGTACCCCCGGGGCACTGGATCGGCTCCTCCTCCTTACCGGCCTTTCAGCCAGGCCTGAAGCGTCAGCCACATCTTGATCTCCCCGGGTGCTCCGGGCGAGAGATCGGACGGCCGGTAGAGCTTCGCGATCCAGGTCCGAGGATGCCGGCGGAGAAACCGCTGAACGGCCGGAAGGGTGTTCACGAAGTTCTCTGCCAGCTCGCGGGTGAAGATGGAGCGATGGCCTGCCGGATTGGGTCTCGCCTTGCCCATCAGCATGAAGACCCGGACGCTGGACTCGAAGAGCCGCTCGGTCTGCGCTGAAACGTAGCGGAGGCTCTTGTTGTGACTGAGGACGACCCAGTCGTTCTCGCCGGCTTTCACCAGCCATTCGAGATCGTCCGCTCCCTGGGCGAAGTGATCGTCGTGGCGCTCGAACCGGACGCCGGCCGCGGAGAGTATCGCGTGGAAGTGGGCGTCGGACAGGTCCGCGTCAACGAAGAAGACGGGTTCAGGCGGCGCGGGCTTCGTAGAGGATCGCTTCCTCGACATCCACCGGCTCCAGCCCGTAGCACTCCGCCAGGCCTCTTCTGTCGACGCCAGCCGGCGACCGTCCGAGAATAGTCCAGGCCCGTCTCTTGTTGACCCTCCCGGTGCCGGCCTTGTCAAGAGGCAGGCCTTCGTTTAAGCTTTCGGGTTCCTGGAGCCTCCGAGAGACCCGTTCCCTCATGACCGGGGAACACTTCGAAGCAAGGATCGAGCCGTGAAGAAAGACATCCATCCGACTCTGCACATGGTGACCGTGCACTGCGCGTGCGGGAACACCTTCGACACTCACTCCACCACCGACGAGGTCCGCCTGGAGATCTGCAGCTCCTGCCACCCGTATTTCTCGGGCAAGCAGAAGCTCATCGACACCGCCGGCCGCGTCGAGCGCTTCAAGCGCCGCTACAACCAGGCCGGCGCTTAGCCTCCCCCGGACCAGGGTCCCGCAGCGCTCCGCGAGGCGCTCCCCCCGGGGAGCGCCTCCTGACCGAGAACACCTGAGGTCCGTGCCATGATCGAAAAACTCGCCCAACTCGAGAAGACCCACGAGGAGCTGACCCAGCGGCTCGCCGATCCGGCGGTGCTGACCGACCGCAAGGTCTATGCGGAGACCAACAAGGCGCTGGCCGAGATCAACTCCGTCGTCGACCTGTACCGCGACTACAAGCGGCTGCTCCAGCAGAGCACCGAGACCGAGGAGATGCTCGCCGGCCTGTCGAAGGACGACGAGCTGTGGGAGATGGCCCGCCTGGAACGCGACGAGCTCGCCGGCCGCATCGCCGCCCTCGAAGAGAAGCTGCGCGTCGAGCTGATGCCGAAAGACCCCAACGACACGCGCAACGTGGTGCTGGAGATCCGCGCCGGCACCGGCGGCGACGAGGCGACGCTGTTCGCCGCCGAGCTGTTCCGCATGTACAGCCGCTATGCCGAGCGGCAGGGCTGGCGCATCGAGGTCATCGACCTGTCCGAGTCCGAGCTGGGCGGCACGAAGGAGGTCTCGGCGATCGTCGAAGGCCGCGGCGCGTACAGCCGGCTCAAGTACGAAGGCGGCGTCCACCGCGTGCAGCGGGTCCCCGCAACCGAGGCCGCCGGGCGCATCCACACCTCGGCGGTGACCGTCGCCGTCCTCCCCGAAGCCGAGGACGTCGAGGTCGAGGTCGATGAGAAGGACCTGCGGATCGACCGCTTCTGCGCCTCCGGCCCCGGCGGCCAGGGGGTCAACACGACCTACTCGGCGGTGCGCCTCACCCACATCCCGAGCGGCCTGGTGGTGAGCTGCCAGGACGAGCGGAGCCAAATCAAGAACAAGGCGAAGGCGCTGCGCGTACTCAAGGCGCGGCTGTTCGAGATCGAGCGGGAGAAAGCGGACTCCGCGGTCGCCGAAGAGCGCCGCCGCATGGTGGGCTCGGGCGACCGCTCGGAGAAGATCCGCACCTACAACTTCCCGCAGAGCCGGGTGACCGACCACCGCATCGGCCTGTCGATCCACCAGCTCCCCACCATCCTGGAAGGGGACCTCGACGCCTTGATCGAGCCGCTGACCACCCACTTCCAGGCCCAGAAGATGGAAGAGGCGGCGCGGACGTACTGACGTACCGAGGCCTGTGCCTCAAAAGGAGCGCCCATGAACCGCAACGCGCGTCTCGGGCTCGGCTTGGCGGGATCTCTCCTGCTGACCGGGTGTTTCGACGTGGAGCAGACCCTGGTCCTGCAGAAGGACCTCTCCGGCAAGGCCGGCTTCTCCATGAAGGTGAGCCTGGAGCCCATGGTCTCCATGATGCTGATGATGCAGCGCTCCATGGAGGGGAAGGAGGGCGACCCCACCCCCGAGGAGCTCGCGCAGGCCCGGAAGGACTTCCTCGCCAAGAGCTCCTCCGAAAGCAAGCCCGATCCGGAGCAGCAGAAGGCGGACCTCGCGAAGAGCCTCCCGGCCGGCGTGACCCTGCTCGACAGCCGGTTCCAGGAAAAGGAGCTGGACATCCTCGCCGCCTTCACCCTCGGCTTCGACGACGTCCACAAGCTCAAGCAGGTCCGCCTCGATGCCAAGCCGGCCGAGGGGGAGGCGGCAGGACCGCCGGGACCGCCGAATCCCTTCGACACCCCCTTCGGCGACCTGGAGGTCACCGACGAGGGAGGCACCTTCCTCCTCACCACCAAGGCGACCAACCCCCTGGAGGAGCAGAAGGAAGAGATGGGCGGCCCGGAAGGCGTCGATCCGGAGATGGCGAAGCAGCTCGAGCAGGCGTTCAAAGACCTCCGCGTCGCCTGGAAGATCGAGGCGCCGTTCGAGGTGCTGGAGAGCAACGCGCACCGCCGCGAGGGCAAGACGCTGATCTGGGAGTACACCCTGGACTCGATGAAGGACATGGACCCCGCCAAGGCGGCCGAAGGCATCCGCGTCCGCTACAAGAAGGGATAGGCCCGCGCCCGGGCACTCCGGAGAGACACCGGAAGAGAAGCCGGGATATTTCCCTCGCACGAAATACCCTCTTCTCTTTCGGCGCCTTCATCAGATACTCTTGCCGGCATGGCGCGACGCCTCCGGCCGCACCCCTCCTCGCCGTCCTCTCCACCGGCTCTTTCTCCCGGTCTTGTCGCACCGTACCTCCAGCAGGTGGAGGAGGAGCGCGGGAGCGGAGCGGCGCGCGAGGAGTCTTTCTATCCGTTCCTGGGGAAGTTGTTCGTGGACGTCGCAGCCCGCCTGGGGCGGCCGGAGGTGCGCGTCCGTCTCATCCCCCGCAAGACCGAGAGCTGCCTGCTCGACCTGCAGATCCGCGACGGTGTCCACGCGATCGTCGGGTACGTGGAGGCGAAGCTTCCCGGCACCGACCTGGACCGGGCCGAGGAATCGAAGCAGCTCCAGCGCTACCGGCAGACCTTTCCGAACCTCCTGCTGACCGACTTCTTCGAGATCCGCCTGTTCCGCCATGGTGTGCGGGTGGCCATCGTCCGGCTCAAGGATCATCCGGGCCGCGAAGAGGGGCTCTTCGCTCTGCTCGGCGGCTTTCTCGCCTTCCGGTCGGCGGCTACGGCGCTGGACGGCGCGGCGCTCGCGGTGGCGTTGGCCGGCCGGGCGCGGGTTCTCGCCGCCCGCATCGCCGAGCGCCTCACCCGTGAGCTGCAGGGGGAGGAGCCTTCGCGCCTCTCCGGGTTCTACAAGGCGTTCCGGCAGTACCTTCTCTCGCAGCTCACGGTGGGCGAGTTCGCCGACCTGTATGCACAGACCATCGCCTATGGCCTGCTCGCCGCCCGCTGGGCGCACAAGGGGTCGGGCTTCGACAACCTCGACAACGTCCCGCTCGCCAGCCACCTCCTGCGCGACGTCTTCCGCTTCATCGCGGCGGGCCCGATGCCGCCGGAGATCGACTGGATCGTCGAGGACCTGATGGACCTCCTGCGCCATGCCTCCCTGGCCGGGGACCACAACCATGTGACCGATCGGCTCGGCGAGACGCTGGGAAAGAAGGATCCGGTCCTGCACTTCTACGAGACCTTCCTCCAGGCCTACGATCCCGCCCTGCGCAAGAAGCGCGGGGTCTTCTACACCCCGGCTCCCGTGGTGTCCTATGTCGTCCGCTCGGTGGACCTCCTGCTGCGCCATCGTTTCGGGCGTCCTCTCGGGCTCGCCGACCCCTGGGTCCGCCTGCTCGATCCGGCCGCGGGCACCATGACCTTCGTCGCCGAAGCCTGCCGTCTCGCCGCCAGGACCTGTGAGCAGGAGCGCGGCCCGGCGGCGCGCCCGGCCCTCGCCCGCGACCACCTGCTCCCCCATTTCATGGGCTTCGAGCTGATGATGGCGCCCTATGCCATCGGCCACCTGCAGATGAGCCTGCAGCTGCGCAGCTTCGGCTACCAGCCCGGCGAGGGGGAACGGGTCGCCCTGTACCTGACCGACGCCCTGCATCACGAGAAGAGGGAGCAGGCGGTATTCCCCTTCGTCGATGCGCTGGCTCACGAGTCGCACGAGGCGGATCGGATCAAGGAGGAAACGCCGGTCAACGTGGTGATCGGCAACCCCCCCTGGTCCGGGCATTCCGCCAATCCCGACGCCATCTACAACAAAAAACTGGCCGGCTACCGGCTGTCCGACGGGCGGAGCGACGAAGGCTATTTTCGGGTGGACGGTGCGGGCCTCGGTGAGCGAAACTCGAAATGGCTGCGCGACGACTACGTGAAGTTCCTCCGCTTCGCGCAGTGGAAAATCGACGAGAACGGCGAGGGCATCGTGGGAATGGTGACCAACCACGGCTGGCTGGATGGCGCCACCTTCCGCGGCATGCGGAGGTCGCTCCTGCGCACGTTCGACCAGATCTACATCCTCGACCTGCACGGCAACCGGCGGCGGCGCGAAAAGCGTCCGGACGCGCCGGGGCGACCGGACGCCAACGTCTTCGGCATCGAGCAGGGCGTCGCCATCGTCCTCCTGGTCAAGAAGCCGGGTCTGCCGCGCCGGGTGCGGCGCGCCGACCGCTGGGGCAACCTCGCCGGCAAGCTCCAGTACCTCGCCGCGCACCACGTCGAGGAGACCGCCTGGACCGATGTCGAGCCCCGGCCGCCGGGCTACTACTTCGTGCCGGGCGACGCCGCGCGCGAAGCCGAGTACCGCCGGGGCCTGCCGCTCGTGCAGATCTTTCAGCTCCACTCCTCCGGTTTGATGACCGGCCGCGACGCCCGGGTGACCGACGTGGACCCCGTGCGGCTGCGCAGGCGGATCGCGGCCTTGCGCCGCGCGCTCCTCTTCGGCGAACCGGAAGACCGCCCGGAGGTCGAAGCCTGGCGCCTCTCGGACGACCGTCTGCGGCGGGCGGCGCGCGAGCCGGCCTGGGAGAGCCACTTCACCACCTTTCTCGCCCGGCCGTTCGACCAGCGCCACCTGTTTGCCGCCGAGTGGGCGCTGGAGCGGCCCCGGGAGGCGGTGCTGCGCCACCTGGGGCGGGGGGACAACCTCGCGCTCCTCGTGCCGCGCCAGCACAAGGAGCAGCCGGGAGCGCTGGTGGCCGCCGGTCTCGCCGGGCACAAGGCGGTCAGCGCGCACGACGTCACCTCCGTCTTTCCGCTCTGGTGCGAGCCGGCCGGCGCCCTCGGCGGCGAGCGCTCCACGAACCTGACCCCCGAGGTCCGGCGCCTGCTGGGCGAGCTGTACGGCGAGGAGCCGCCGCCGGAGGACGTGCTGGCCCACGTCTACGCCGTGCTCTGGACACCGGCCTACAAGAGCCGCTACGCCGAGCTCCTGCGGCAGGACTTTCCGCGCATCCGGTTCCCGCCGGAGCGCGCGGCCTTCGACCGCCTCGCGGCGCTCGGCCGGGAGCTCATCGGCCTGCATCTCCTGCGCGACCCGCGCCTCGCCGCCTCCCCCGCCCGCTTCGTAGGGGACGGCGAGCTGCCCCTGCAGACCGGCCGCGGTGGCCGGGTGTATCTCTGGAAGAGGTCCCGGGTGTTGCTGGCGGGCGAGGCCCTGGCCTTCGAAGGGATCGAAGTGCTGGAATGGGAAGCCCGGATCGGCGGCTATCAGGTGCTCGACCGCTGGCTCGCCGCCCGCGCCGGCCTGCGCCTCGGCTCCGCCGAGATCGAAACCTTCCGCCGGATCGTCGCGGCCTTGCTGCAGACCCGGGAAGTGGAGCGCCGGCTCGACGAAGCCTTCGGCGACTGACGGCTCCCCGGGGCGAGGATCGGAGCGGCCGGCAGGCAGCGGCGCCGTGCGGCGCGCTTCCGAGGGTGACGGCGGGTGGACCCGGGCCGCTCTCGATCCGAGGCACCGTGCCCGCGGCGCGCGTCTCCCCGCTCTCGAGCTGCCCGCAGCCCCAACGAATGGTTGACCCGCCCTCCGAGTCAGGGGCTTCACGCCCCAAGGTTCGACAGCCACGCCCCAGGTCTGGGGCGTCACCATCCGGCTCTGGGGCGTCACCATCCGGCTCTGGGGCGTCACCATCCGGCTCTGGGGCGTCACCATCCGGTCCTGGGGCGTGGCCATCCGGCTCTGTGGCGTGGCCATCCGGCTCTGTGGCGTGGCCATCCGATTCTGGGGTGTGGCCATCCGATTCTGGGGTGTGGCCATCCGGTCCTGGAGCGTGGCCATCCGGCTCTGGGGCGTGGCCATCCGATTCTGGGGTGTGGCCATCCGACCTTGGGGCGTGGCCATCCGGTCTTGGGGCGTGGCCATCCGGTCTTGGGGCGGAGATCCAGCGTCTACGGCTGGCCGGTAGGGTTCCTGGTGGGAGCCGCCGGCGCCCCGGAAACCCGGGGCGCCACGGATTGCGGAAGGGAGATCGGCCTAGAAGCGGAAAGCGATGTGGCCGAGGGCGCGGCGGCGGACGATGTCGCCGCCGAAGGCCTGGAAGTCCTTGCTGTCGAGCGCGTTGTTGATGTCGAGGCCGAGCTCGATGTTCTCGGTGAGCTTGTAGCTCGCTCCAAGGTCCAGGATGTCGTAGGACGGGACGTTGCCGACGAAGACGCCGGCGGCCCAGGCGAAGTCGTCCACCCAGCGGTACTTGGCCACGGCGCCGAAACGCTCGCCGTGGTAGGTGAGGCCGGCGCTCAGCTTGTGCTCCGGCGCGTTGGGAAGAAGCTGGTCACCGAGCTGCTTCTCCTTGACCTCGAAGTCGAACCAGGAGTAGCTGAAGTCGGCGATCCAGCTGCCGGTGACGTAGTAGTTCAGGCCGACGTCGATCCCCTGGGTGTCCACGGCGCCGGCATTGGCGTAGGAGAGCACCAGGGTCGGCTGGCCGTTCAGGTTGGCCAGGCCGGAGAAGTTCGCGGCACCCAGACCACCGCGCAGAGTGGCGAGGATCTGCGCCTGGACCGCTGCCGGCAGGAACGACGGGGGCGCGTAGCCGGTGTACTCCGGATTGACGCCGGGGAGGAGGTCGGTGACGAAATTCTTCACCTCGCTCTGGTAGTAGTCGATCGTCAGGTAGGCCTTGCTGGAGAGGATCCCGGAGTAGCCGATCTCGTAGTTGGTGATCTTCTCCACGTCCATCCGCTCGTTGCCGAGCGCGAGGATCGGGATGCTCCGCAGGCCGAGGCTGCGTCCGCCGAGGAGCGGCGCGAGCGCATTTTCGAGCGGCGCGAAGGCGGTGATCGGCGCACCCGCCACCACGCGCAGGAAGAACTCCGAGTAGTTCGGCACCTGGAACGCCTTGTTGTAGGTGAGGCGCAAGGTGTGGTTCGGCGTCATGGCGTAGACCAGCGACGCCTTGGGGGAAACCTGCGTGTCATGCAGCGTGCTCTTGTCCACGCGGGCCGCGACGACCGCCTTCAGGCTCTCGGTGAAGCTGTAGTCCACCTGGCCGAAGGCCGCTTCCTGGTGCTCGCTGCGCTTGCCGGTCTTGAGCAGCGTCTGGAAGCCGGCGTTGTTGGCGGTGTCGATGTCCTGCTCGTGGTAGGAGAGGCCGCCCACCAGGAAGCCCTTGCCGTCGGCGAAGCCCGCATTGGCCTGAAGCTCGCCGTGGAGGTTCGAGGAGTTCTCGAAGAGCCGGCCGCCGGAGGCCAGGGCGAGCTGGTCCTCGGCCTTGCGCTCGTCGCGGTAGGCCAGGAAATTGAAGTGGCGGGTGTTGAAGTTGAGGCGCACCCACGGCCGGTCGACGCCGGTGACCTGGACCCGGCCGATGCCGGTCTGGAAGACGGGGCCTTCCAGGGTCGCCGTGCCGCCTTCGACGGTCAGCAGGTTTTCGCCGAAGTACTTGTCGAGGCGCAGGCCGCCGAAGCCGATCTTGACCTCTTCTTCCTGCAGCGGCACCGCCTCGCGGCGCAGGCAGTTGGTCTGGCCGGTCGAGGTGCAGAGGGTGGTGTACTCGGCCGTGAGGTTGCGCGAACGGGCGAAGTCGTCGCTCTTCATGTAGCCGCCGACGGCCTTGACGAAGAACTCGTCGCCGAAACCACCGGCCCAGCGGAAGTCGCCGCGCAGGACGCTCGGGTCGCCCGCGGTCAAGCGGACCTGGCCGCCTTCGCTGCCCTTCGGCGCCTTGGTGGTCATGTTGAGGACGCCGTTGAAGGCGTTGGCGCCATAGAGCGCGGAGCCGGGACCGCGGACGAGCTCGACGCTGCGCAGCTCATCCATCGGGAAGGACACCGCCGCCCACTCCTGCGAGCCGAGGAAGGGGACCGCCGGGTCGCGGCCGTCGATCAGCGTGAGGATGCGCCGGTTGAGCGAGCTGTTGAAGCCGCGGGTGTTGAAGTTGATGTCGTAGAGGCCGCTCTGGGCGAAGTCCACGCCGGGCGTGAACTCGAGCAGCTTCGGCACCTGGCCGGACGACGCCTTCTGGGCGATCTCCGCTTCGGGGATCACCGTCACCGAAGCGGGCGCCTCGGTGATCCGCTCTTCGCGCCGCGACACAGAGGTGACCGTGATCGCTTCCGCGAAGCTGACGTCCCAGTCCACCGAGCGGTCCACCGTGCGCACGGCACCGGCGGCGACCTCCACACCCTCTTCGGTCGCGGTCTGGTCGGAGAGGCTGAAGACGACGGTGTAGGTGCCCGGCGCCACGGACAGCTCGTAGTGGCCCTGGTCGTCCGTCCGGGTCTCCTGGCCGGCCGGCACGGTGCTGACGGTGACGCCGGGGACCGGAGCGCCGTCCGGACGGTTGACATGGCCGGCGATCCGGCCGTTGTCCTGCGCGCGCAGGGCGCCGCTCCCGGCCAGAGCCAGGAGAAGGCAGATGACACTGAGGTGCTTCTTCATGAATAGACCCCCTGGATTGACAAAGCGAGGTGGACGGGCGGCGAAAGGCTGATCGTTCACCTCGCTCAAAAGAGCGATCCCAAAAACCGGAATCTGACGAAGGGGTATTCTAGCCGAGACGCCTTGCCAGGGATACGTCCGCGCGCCGGTTCCCTCGGGAGAGGACGGAGAACCGGCGTGCAGGGGGAGGGTCAACCGCGCGGCGGGCCGAAGCCGGGACCGCCGTGGACACCGGGCGGCATGTGCCGGCGGGCCGCTTTCAGGGCCTGCCAGCGGGTGAGCTGCTCGGCGGTGAGGAGCGCCTCGATCTCGCCGTCCGCCGCCTCATGAAGGGCGCGGATCTTCTGCCTGTGCTCATGGGCGGCGATCACCGCGGCGCCGACGGTGGCGGCGTCCTCGCCGTTGTCGAGGGCCGCGCGCACGGCCTCACCGAGCGTCTTCTGCTCGGCGAGCAGCGGCTCGAGGGCGGCGCGGGTCTTGGCGTGGATCTTCTCCACCTGGGTCACCTGGGTCTCCGAGAGATCCAGGGAGTCGGCCAGCGCCTCGGGATGCATCGGGCCGCCGTGCAGGCGGGGGCCGCCGCCGAAGGGGGGCTGGGCGGTGGCTGGTGCCGCGGCCGTCAGGCCGCAGAGAGCGCAGAACAGGAGCGCCGGAGCCAGGGTCTTTTTCAGGGTCATGGTCTTTCCTCCTGGAAAACGGTGGCCTCCTCGGCCACGGTCCCAGAATAGGGCCGGCGGCACCGGCGGATCTTCAACCCGGCGCAAGGCCTCTGTAAAGAGTGTAAGGCGCGCATCGGTCAGCCGGCGAACTTGTAGCCGAGCCCGTGGACGGTCAGGATGAACCGGGGCCGCGAAGGGAGCGGCTCCACCTTCTGGCGCAGCGAGGCGACATGCACGTCGACGGTGCGGGTCTGGGCGGTCGCGTCATAGCCCCAGACACGGTCGAGGAGCTCGTCGCGGGAGATCACCTTGCCGCGGTGCTCCACCAGATAGCGCAGGAGCTTGAGCTCGAGCGCCGCGAGCGGGAGGGGCTGCCCACCGCGGGTCACCTCGGCGCGGCGGAAGTCGACCACGACGTCTCCGAAGGCATAGGAGCCGAGGGCATCGGCGAGCGGTGTCCGGGCGCGCCGCAGCAGCGCCTCGACGCGCGCCAGAAGCTCCATCATGTCGAACGGCTTGGTCAGATAGTCGTCGGCGCCGAGCTTCAGCCCGACGACGCGGTCGATCACCTGGGCGCGGGCGGTGAGCATGAGGATGGGGACCTGGACACCGCGCTGCCGCAGGTCGCGGCAGACGTCGAAACCGCTGCCTCCCGGCAGCATGACGTCGAGGAGGATCAGGTCGAACGGCTGTCCGGAGGCGAGGGCCAGGGCGGTGGTGCCGTCTCCCGCGGTCTCCACGTCATACCCCTCGGCCACCAGCCGATCCGACAGGGTCAGCACCAGGCTCGGCTCATCCTCGACCAACAGCAGGCGCCGGCGCACCGCCGGGCCGGGCTCCATGGCCTGTCGCACCCTCTGTGGTTCCATCAAACGCGACCTCCCTTCGTGTCCTCGGCCACGCGGAGCCGGACGATGAACTGCGCGCCGCGGCCTCCCGGCCCGGTCCCCACCGTCACCGATCCGCCATGGGCCACGGCGGCACGGCGCACCAGATCGAGCCCCAGCCCGCTGCCGGGAACGGCGCTCGCGACGACGCGGCGCCCGCGATAGAACGGCTCGAACAGATGCGGCTCATCCTCCGGCGCGATCCCGGGGCCACGGTCGGTGACGGTGAGCAGGACCGACCGGCCGCCGGGCTCCACGCGCGCCCGCAGACCCACCCATTGTCCCCCGGCGGCGTGGCGGGCTGCATTGTCGATCAGGTTGCGGACGATGAGGCGCAGGGCTCCCCGGTCGATCTGCACCGGCGGCAGGTCCGCGGGGAGGTCGGTCTCCACCTCGATCCCGCCCTCGGCGAGCAGCCAGCGGCACTCGGCGATCGACTCGTCCACCGCCTCGGCCAGCGACGCGGGCTCCGGCTGCCAGGGCCGGGCGCCCGACTCGATCCCCGCCAGATTGAGCGCCTGCCCGACCAAGGCCGAGAGACGCCGGCCCTCCCGCTCGATGAGGGCGCCGTAGCGGCGCACCGGCTCTCCGTCGGCCACCACGCCGTCGGCCAGATTCTGGCCGGCCGAACGGATGGCGGCGAGCGGAGTGTTGAGCTCATGGGTCACCCCGGCGACCAGCTCCATGCGCTGGCGGGCCAGGCGCCGCGCGCGTTGCGTCGCCACCACCAGCAGGGCGAAGCTCGCGGCGAGGAGGGCCAGAACGGCGGCGCTCACCGCCAGGTTACGCACCCGTGTGCGCGCCACCACCGCATCCAGCGAGCCGGCCGCCGGACGGATGACGAGACGCCACGGCCCACCGGGGAGCAGCAGCGGCGACCCGTGCCGTCCCGGGCCCGGAGGGCCCAGCCCCGGAACCGGCCGGGCACTGCGCCCACCGAGCCCGAAGCCGGGAATCCCGACGAGGGGCCGCTCCACTTCCGCGGGGAGGTAGGCGGAGAGCGGCAGCTCGGGAGCGGAGCGCCAGACCGGCTCGCCCGCCGCCAGCACGGCGACGCGCAGGACCGGATCTCCCGACAGGTTCATCTGGCGGCCGACGATGGCGGCCACCACCTCCTGCGCGAGGACCTTGCGGTCGAGCCGGATCAACACGGCCTCCGGGTTGTCGAACGGCAATCCCCCGGGCTCGGGGCGAAAGTGGGGCAGGATCAGCAGAGGCGTCGCCGTCGCTGCCGGGCGCACCCGAACGCCGGGCGGCCGGCCCGGGCCTCCGCGGAGCCGGACGGCGAGCGCGCGCAGGTCGGCCGGCCAGGGAAAAGGAGCGAAGTCCCCCGACCCTTCATCGAGGCGCAGCAACAGAGGCTCCTCCGCGGTACCCTGGACCACCAGCAGCAGGTCTGTGATGAGCCGGGGAGCGGGCGCGGTTCGGCGCCAGGTGGCGAGCTCGCGGGCGAGGGCCTGGTGGCGCCGGACGACGCTTCCGCCCGGCTCGGGCTGGAAGGCGAGCCAGATCCGGCCGAGCTCGCGGTCGACTTCCTCGGCGGATCGCTCCGCCGCCGCTTCGAGGCCGGCCCGGAGCCGGTCGCGCTCCGCCTGGCCGATCTCCCCGATCCAGCGGTATTGCAGCACCGCCAGGGCCACCAGCAGGATGGTGAGAGAGGCCACCGCGGCCGGCAGAAGCAGCCCTTCCCAAGGGCGTCCGGGGCGCACGCGCCGAGGATAGCGCGCCGCCCCCGGGGGACGGAAATGCGCAGCGCGGTTCTTACAAGGCCCTTACAAGGGAACCAGGGCGTGGCGGGCGGCTGCTAGCCCCGGCCCTCGCGGGCGCGGTCGGGGACCACCCGCAGATCGAGCCGGCCGGTGCTGCTGATGCCGGGGCGGTAGTAGGTACCGCCCGGGGGCTGCGTGAGGACGGCGCCCGGCTCTTCCGAGGGGTCCTCGTAGCCGTAGCCCGCGGGGTCCTCGATCGTGGCCGGCTCGGGACGCTCCCAGGTGCGCACGCCGCGGGGCGACGGCGAGGACGACGGCCGCGAGCCGGGGCTCCGCCCCTGCATCGAGCCGGCCTGGCCCGTGCTGCGGGCGTCCAGGTCCCCCGAACGCAGCACCGTCGACGAGGAGGAAGCCCCCGGGACCGGGCGGGTGGCGTCCCCCGGCTTCGCCGAGTCCTCCGCAGGCTTCGCCGGCTCCTCGGCCGGCGCTCCTCCCACGGTGTCCTGGGGCTTGGCGACCAGCAGGCCGATGATCCTCCCCGGCTCCTCGTACATGGCCGGCGCCTGCGGCGCCGTCTCCGACTGCTGGTAAGCGCGCAGCATGGCCTGGGTCAGCAGGCGATTCTCGACGACCTGGGGATTGACCTCCGGAAAGGCGAGCTGGGGATCGATCCGCAGGGCGGCGGCATAGGCGGCGACGGCCCGGTCGTCCTGTTTCCAGCGCTCGTGGAGGGCGCCGACCTGGTACCAGGCCCAGGCGTGCTGCGGTTGCGCCTCCAGAACCCGCCGGTAGAGGCGGTAGGCTTCGCGCGCCGCACCGCGCTGCTGCTCCAGCAGGGCCAGATTGAACAGGGAGGACACGCGGTCGGGGGCCAGCTCGACGGCTTTGCGATAGGCCTCCTCGGCCTCCGCCGGCCGGCCGGCGAGCACCAGGAGATTGCCGAGATCGTTGAACACCGCCGCGTCGCGCGGCCGTTCGGAAACCAGGCGACGCTGCTCGTCGATCGCCTTGCCGAGATTGGGGGGCACCGTGGCGAACGCGGCGACGACGGCCACGGCGCCACAGGCGAGCGCGAGGCCGGAGATCCACAAAGTCCGTTTCTGCACCATCGTCTCCTTCTCAAGAGCCCGCGCGGGGGACGGGACGCGCTTTGAGCTTGAGCTTCCCGTCCTCCTCGGCCAGGCGGAACTGCACCTGGTCACAGCCCGTCTTCTCACGCAGGGCGGCGACCTGGCGGGCCAGGTACTTCTCGAAGCTGTCGAGGTCGAATCTGGGGCCGTCTCCCGGCCGGGAGGCGAGCCCGTTGTACAGCGCTTCGACCGCTTCCGGTTCGAAGCGGCCGCCGAAGTTGATCCCCTGGCGGGGATCGAAGCGCTGTGCCGCGGGCGCCGGCGGGTGCACGGCGCCCGCCCGGCGTCCTTCTTCGCGATCGCGGATGCGGCGGTTGAACAGCTCGTTGTAACTGTTGAAGCGGGCCTCGATGTCGCCCAGCCGGAAGGCATCCAGGGTCGAGACCTGCTTCAGGTTGCGCAACTGGCGGATCTGGAGCTGGATGCGGTTGCGCATCTCATCCGGCGGCACCGGCAGGGCGCCGTTGAAGAACTTTTCGAACTCGATCTGGAGCAGCCGGATGTCGCGGCTGAGCTGGTCGAAGGTCTCGTTGAGGGACGAAGCCCGCCGCGCCGCCACCG
This sequence comes from Holophagales bacterium UBA5704, assembly GCA_002420005.1. GTDB lineage: Bacteria > Acidobacteriota > Thermoanaerobaculia > Multivoradales > UBA5704 > UBA5704. The sequence goes on from DIHE01000194.1 coordinate 59,403, forward strand.
AAAAGGCGGCGCCGGCACCCGGGAGCGCAGGCTGGCCCGGCCGCTGACCGGGGCCACCGGGAGCTCCGGGGCGGGCGGTCTGAGCCGGCTGGGCGGTGCCGAAACCGGGGCGCATGGGTCGCTTGGGGTCCACGAATCTCCTATGATTCCTGCAGCGGGTTGCTCCGTCCCCTGAGATTATACGGTCGGCTCCCCGAAAGGGTCCAACCGGCGCCACCACGCACCGAGAAACCAACCATGCCCACGGGCCGCATCCTGATCGTCGAGGACCGCGACTCCCTGCGCCGCATGCTGGAGCGCGCACTGTCCCAGGAGGGGTACACGGTGGTGGCCGCCGCCGATGCTCGGGAAGGGATCGGCCGCGCCGGCGAGGGGTCCTGGGATGTCGTGCTCACCGACCTGAAGCTTCCCGACGGCTCCGGAATCGACGTCCTTGCGGCGAGCCGCCGCGCCGCACCGCACACGCCGGTCGTCGTGCTCACCGGGTTCGGCACCGTGTCCACCGCGGTCGAGGCGATGAAGCTCGGCGCCTTCGACTTCCTGGAGAAGCCGGTGGCGATCGACGACCTCTATCGCTTGATCGAGCGCGCCACCGGCTCCGGCGGGAACGACGAGACGCCCCTCTTCCAGGCCCCCGGGGCGCCGGCCATCGTCGGCCGCCATCCACGGCTCACCGCGGCGCTGCGCCTCCTCCAGAAGGTCGCCCCGACCGAGAGCACGGTGCTCCTGACCGGCGAGAGCGGAACCGGCAAGGAGCTGTTCGCCCGCGCGATCCATGCCCTGTCGCCACGGCGCAAAGGTCCCTTCGTCGGGCTCAACTGCGCCGCGATTCCCGATCCGCTGATCGAGAACGAGCTGTTCGGTCACGAGAAAGGAGCCTTCACCGGCGCCGACCGGCGGCAGGCCGGCCGCTTCGAGCTGGCCGAAGGCGGGACGCTCCTGCTCGACGAGATCGGCGAGCTGCCCCTGGGGGTGCAGGGAAAGGTGCTGCGGGTGCTCGAAGAGCGGACCTATGAGCGCGTCGGCGGCGGACGGACGCTGCGCGCCGAGGTGCGGCTGGTCGCGGCGACCAACCGCGACCTGGAGGCCATGGTGGACGCGGGAGAGCTGCGCGCCGACCTCTTTTTCCGGTTGAACGTCTTTCCGATCGAGTTGCCGGCGCTGCGCGAGCGCGCGAGCGACATCCCTCTGCTCGCGCGCCACCTGTTGCAGGAGATCTCCCGGCGCCATCGCACGGGAGCGCCGCGGCTCACGGCGGACGCCGCCGAGCTCCTGGCCGCCTCGCCGTGGCCGGGCAACGTGCGTGAGCTGGCGAACGTGCTTGAACGGGCGGTGATCCTGGCAGACGGGCCGGAGCTCGGCGCCGCCGGGCTGCGGCCCCTGCTCCGGCCGCTCACCGGAGCCGGCGAGCGCGACCGCCTGCGCCAAGCCTTGATCGAGACCGCGGGCGACAAGCGGCAGGCCGCCGAACGGCTGGGGATGAGCTACCGGATGCTGCTGCGCAAAGTCAAGGAGTACGACCTGGAGGGGATTCCGCAGTACCGGGACTGACCGGTTTTCCGTCGGCGTCCTTCCCCTCCGGGGGCGCGGCTTTGATGCGCAGGCCATAGCCGCGGGTTTCGAACTTCGCCTCGGCAAACGAGAAGACACCCGGAAACGCCGCCCGGAACGACACGGCCGCCCCCGCGGCGAGGCCCGAGGTGGCGATCCTCCCGTCGCCTGTCGCGAGGAGGCTCCCCGCGTCGTCAAAGAGCTGTACCGTCACGCCGACCTCGGCCGCCAGCTCGCCGGAGGGGTTGCGCAACATCCCTTGGATCTCCAGCCCATCCTGCAGGTCCTTGCGTTCCCACGACTCCACCACGATGTTCAGCCGTGGCCGCCCCGCCTGATCGGTCTCCGGAGCTGCCGGCTTCTCCGCGGCCTCCGGCGCGGGGGGAGGAGCGGACCTGAAGTCCTTGTCCGTCATCACCCAGCGCGCCGCCTTCTTTTCGGCCGGAGGGGCGGACCCGGCCTCGGCGGTTTCCTGCGCCTGCGCCGCCTCGGCCGTGGCCTGCTCGCTGGCCGCGAGATCCACGTCCGCGAGCCGCAGAGAGGAGAGCTGGCCGTCCACCTTCGTGAACACCACCAGCTTTCCCTTGACCGTCCAGGGCCCGCGGGTCTCGACCCGCCCACCGTCCGCGGTCACCAGCCAGTCCGCGGTGGCGGGCATGGCGAGGAGGGCGGCGGCCACGGCCACCGCCCCGATTTGCAGGTTTCGCATGCTCAATGCTCCTTCCAGTTCCTCTCCAGAATCCCGATCGGGATTGTCGCATACCTCTCGTAGCCGGTGTCGGAGCGGATGCCGCTGACGCTGATCCAGTAGTTGCCGAACTTGGTCCCGGGCGGGAAGAAGCTCTTGAGCGTCTTCAGGATCTCCAGCTGCTCCGCGGAGAGGTTCTCCGAATTGCCGTCTCCGGAGCTGGCCGGATTCTTGGTCGCTCCCTGCTCCACGTAAGGGTTGGTGACGAACTCCGGCACCGTCCGGTAGCGGCTCTTCGAACCGTCGACCGTCATGATGGCGTCGGCGTTGTTGGCGTAGACCACGAAGATCCGGCTGGTGCCGCTGCGGGCACAGAGGCCGGTCACGACGTCCGGGTCTTCCCGCGACGGGAGATAGCTGGAGAAGACCAGCACACCGGCCAGGCCGAACGCCTGCGTGATCACCCGTTCGCCCTCCCCCAGATTCATGTACCAGCCGGCTTTGTTGGAGCCTTCGGGATGGAGCACGTAGTCGGCGCCGGGATCCGACGCGGAACCGTCCGGGGTGATCAGCTGGAACTGGCTCTCGTCGAGCGGAATCGTCCCGGCGGCATACTCGGTGGGACCATACTCGTCGTCGACGATCATGTAGAAACGCCCCTCCACGTCGGAATCGAAATCCCAGAGATCCTCACGGTCGCCGGTGCCGAAGGCGAGGGCGAACCGGTTCAACGACGCCACGTAGAAGGCGACCGGCGCGAAATAGATCGGCTTGCCGCCGGTGTCGAAGATCGGCACCGGGTCCCAGGAGGAGCTGCTCAGCACCGCCGGGTCCGGATCCTCCACCCGGGTGACCGTGACGTCCGCGGCGAAATCCGGAAGGCCCTTCTCCTTGGCCAGCGTGACGCTGGTCAGGCTCGCCGGCTCCGAGAGGTCGATCTTGTAGAGAAACCCCGCCGTGGTGCCGATGTAGAGGGTGTCCAGGAAGCCGTCGACATCGACGTCCACCGCCGCGGGATCGGCGGCGGCGGCGCCGACCAGTTGCCGCTTGTAAAGGGGCTGTCCGGTCTCGACATCGACCATGTAGAGCCAGGTTCCGCTCTGTGGGCTGGTCTTGTGCGCAGCGTCCATGCCGCCACCGAAGATGGCGACGAACCTCTCCTCGACCTGACTGCTCGAGTTCGTCACCTTGACCCGGCCGATGGTCGGCACCGACCAGGTCTCGCCGAGGTCGGGGAAGCCGTTCAGGTCCTCGTCCCAGCGGCTGCCCGACGTGGAGTCCGTGAACTCCCAGAGCAGGCTCGGGAACGGCAGGTCGCCGCACCCGGAGACCGCCAGGTTGGTCTGCGACAGGCAGTCCGGAAGGGTGCTCTGGCTCAGCGGCTCACCGGTGATGGAGGAGACCTTGTCCGGCTGGGTGATGTCCAGCGCGTAGTACCCGCTGACAAAATCGGAGATGCGGGCGGCACCCAGGGGGCTGCCCCCTTCCCGGAGGCCGCCGAAGACCACCGTACGCCACTGCCGCTCGGAGGCGGTCGGCGTGCCGTTGTGGATCGGATCGACGAAGACGTCTTCGATGCGCGGCGTTCCATCGACTCCGATGACATGACGCGGCTTCTCGGCCAGCTCGCGCACCGCGGGCAGCAGCAGGCGGGGGATCACGGAGACGACCTCCACCCCGGTGCCGGTGGTGAACTTCCGGTCGGTGGGATCGGGGTCCCAGATGCCGGCGTCGAAGAAGTGGAGCTGTGCATCATTGCTCCCCACCAGCAGCATCTTGCGCCGGTAGCGGTGCTTGTCGGCAAAGCATTTGTAGCCGCAGCCGTTCTCGCTGTGCAGGTTGGCGGCATAGGCGAAGAAGTCGTTCGGCCGGTCGATCAGCACCGGGTCGGAATGGAAGACGTCGCCGAGCACGTACGTGGTCGACGTCGTTCCGATGGTGCCCGACTTGATCCCCAGGGTGTTTCTGAAGATGCCGAGGGTGCGCGTTCTGCGGGCGGCCGCCGCCCCCGGCAGGTTGAAGCCCTGGAACAGGTCGGACCAGTCGGCATCGGTCGCAGGATCGCCCGTGGGCGGATAGAACAACCGGAGGGAACGCGGCACGTCGGACCCCGACGCGGCCTTGGCATAGAAGACGCGCCGCTGGTCCTCCGCCGGGCCGATCTTGAGGACCGAGGCGTCGAGCACCGCGGCGGCGGCCAGGCTCGCCGCCGTCGGTGCCTGCTCCTCGAGCTTCTCTCCGGCATCCCAAAGATGGCAGCTGCTGCGTTCGCTCTCCGGCAGGGACGAGCAAGCGATGCTCTCGTCGGGCCGGCCGGCGGCATCCAGCGGCAGGGGCTTCAGGAAGGCGTCGAGGTGCCCGTCCCAGAACGATTCGCCATTCAGGGGCGTGAAGCTCGACAGGTAGATGCGGTCGGCCACCTCGGCCTGCACGGAGGGCACGGCCGCCGAAGCGAAGGAGCTCGCCTCTTCCTTGATCTGGCTGAAGATGGTGGTCAGGGTCTCGACCAGCTCGTCCTTGTTCTCGGGGAAGTACGGCTGCCCGGTGCCTCCGTTGGAGGCCATGCACTGCAGCTTGTTGGGGGTGATGGTGCTGTCGAAGCCGAAGGCGACCACATAGGTGAGGACGTTCTCGTTGGACTTCAGCGCGAGCGTGGCGGCGCACGGATCACCGCTGCACCGCTCGTCGCCGTCGGTCAGCACGAGCAGGTATTTGCGCCGGCAGCCCCAGTCGGCATCCTGCGCCGCGGCGACGCCCTTCCAACCGGCGGACGCGCCGCACACTCCGGTGTCACAGCCGGAATACCACTTCCGAAAGTTGCGCACCGACGCCCCCAGCGGTGTGTCGCCGACGGCCAGGAGGGGGCGCCGGCTGGAATCCTTGAGCCGCAGGTACGTCTCCGCCGCCGGGAGGGTCACCCGGGTGTCATTGAAGTAGCGGGAGATCGAGAAATCGGGAAGCGCCAGCGGGCTGCCGATCGTGTTCGGCGCCAGGCGGCCCAGAATGTCGGTCTTGTGGTCGTTGTTCCAGTCGAGCGGCAGCACGTCGCCGCTGTCGAAGAAGCTGCCACGGGAATCGCCGGTGATCGTCGGCCAACGGAGATTGTAGCCGCTGGCCGGAGGGTCGAGGTACGGGGCGAGGACCGGTGTCGTGTGGTCGTTGTTCGGATCCCAGCCTGCGCAGTCGTTCGAGGCGGTCGTGTCCGAGCTGCTCGTCTGGCTGAAGAAGCCTTGCTGCGGGTTCGCCCTCTTGACTCCGGTGTCCCAGGCGAGGAACTCGGCCACCGGATTGAAGACGACGGCCTGGGTCACCACCAGGTCGCGGCTCGTGCAGCCCGAGAGCGGATTGAGGCAGCGCGCCCGTTCGATGTTGACGGTGACGCTCGCCCCCGGCGTCGGCGCTCCGGTCGGAACATAGCGCAGTCGCCAGGTCGTGCCGGCGTACCGGACGTACACCGTGATCGTCGTGGTGAAGGCGAGATGCCCCTTCGGCAGGCGGCGGAGGCGAGCCACCTCCCAGGCATCGTCGAGATCCGCCGGCACCGTCGGGTTGCAGGCGGTTCTCGGGTCGCCGGCGCCTTCGTCGCAGGTCCAGGTCTGCCCGAACACCTCCTGGTCGCCGGTGGCCGGGAAGGCCCCGTAGCCGGTGATCGTCGGGCCGTCGTTCGCCGCCTGGTACATCCAGTGCTTGTTGCGGACGGCGAGATAGTCCTGATTGAACGTGCCGAAGCCGAGCTGGACGCCGTCGACCGCCTGGACCACCTCGTAGAGCGCCTGCTTCGCCTGGTAGAACTTGGACTTCGGGTCATCCGCCTGAAGCGGCACGAAGCAATCACCGTCCGGGCACAGGAGCGCACAGTCCGCCGGGTTGGCCGGCACCTGGATGTTGACGGACGGGTTCAACGGGTCCGGGGTGGTGATCGGACACCGGGGCGACCAGGACATGGAGCCCGAGGTGTCGAGCAAGATGAAAATGTAAGGCTCGCCGGCTGCATCGCGCAGCAGGTCGCGGTCATCGGCCCGCGCGGGTCCGGCGGCGGCCAAGGTGAGCAGGGCGGCGAGCCCCAGCAGGCCGGTGGCGGATGCACCAAAAGGGTTGAAGCGCTTCATGACGTCTTTACCTCCAAGCGCGCGAGGGCTCAGAACTTGATTTTTTGGAGCGCCGCGGAATCCGCGATGGACTCGACGGGAGGCGTGGGCCACGGTTGAAACTCGATCATCACGCTGAGCGTCTTCTGCCCGAAGAGCTGCGCTTCCGGCGGAATCGGGTTTTCGCCGTCCCAGCTGCCATTCCAGGCGAGGCGCTGGGCGGTGGCGGTGGTGGCATGGTTGACCTTCCAGAATTCGGGAACGCCGTCGTCGTTGGCCGGGCACCAGTCGCACCGGACCAGCAGGACGGGGGCCATGGGCGCGATCTCGACCCGCTCGGCCACATGGGTGTTGCCGACCACCGTTTCATTCAACAGAAGGAGGTTGGGGCCGTAGTTGCCGCTCACCAGCGCCTGGCCGGCGGCGACGCCGATCCCGGAATCCGCGGCATAGAACGTGCGGTTGGTGTTGCGCTCGTTGGTGGCGAGCTGCACCTCCGTCCCGGTGATGAACACCAGGGCGATCGCGAGGACGGTGAGCACGACGAGCGCCAGCAGGGTCAGGATGTAGGCGCTGCCCGCCTCGCTGCGGCGAAAGGAGGATGGAGCATTCATCACAGGTTCCTCATGTCGATCAGCGTCGAGAGCGGGCGGTAGCGGAACCTCCGGTCGTCGCCGAGGTTGATGCGGGCACCGGACAGGTCGTGGTCTTCCAGCTTCATCACCTGCGGCGAGGTGTAGCCCCCCGGATCGCGCCGGTCGGTGCGCGCGAGCGTGGAGAGCCGGATGAAATACAGCTGGTCCCCCGCGAGCCAGTCGGCCGCATTGAACGTCTCCCCGTTGAACAGCCAGTCGTCGTCGTCGCCGTCTGCCGCTTCATAGATGCGGTCGTCGTCGCCGTCGTTGCCCTCGTCGTCGTCGAACCGGCCACCCCCGCGCGTCGTGTCGAAGGCCAGGGCCACCTGCAGGTCGACGATGTTGTCGGCGATGTCGGCCCGCCAGGAGGCATGGGTGTCGTCCGGGTCCGAGTTGTCGCCGAACCCCCGCCAGGGGATGTCCGTACCGGGGAAGACGCGGGCGCGGGAGAGGCCGTAGGCGATGTCCTGGGTGCCGTTGGGAGCCACTTTGAACCCCTCGCGGAGATAGAACCGGTACTCTTCGAGGATTCCGACGAAGGCCACGGCGCCCAGCTCGACCACATCGCGTCCTCGCACCGGATCGCCGGCGGGCAGCTCGTCGAATCCCAGCGTGATCGGATCGGTGGTGATGTCGCAATCTTCTTCTTTGAGGACGACCACGCTCCACACCGCCGGGTTGCGGGCGCTGACCAGGAGCAGGCGCTCCAGCTTGTCCTCGTCCTCCCTCGCGTTCAACACCGCATCCTTCAAAGCCTGGAGGTTCTGCGGAATGGTCGTGGGCGTTGTGGAAGCGACCAGGACCAGGCCGCTGCTCGGCCCTCCGTCCTCCGTCTGGATCGCGAAAGCGTTGGGGGCATTGGAGTTGACCTGAAAGACCGAGGTCGAGAAGACGCCGCGAATCGTCAGGATGTCCGACCCCGGAACGACGGTTGGAGTCCCGGAACCGGCCCCGATGTGCGTGTCATCCGGAACGTCGTTGGAGACGGCCACCGCCATGCCGGCGGGAGGCGTTCCCAGGGACACCGGTCCACGCCCGGCCATGCGCACCAGCCGCATCATGTCTTGTTGCGCGATCCGCTGGCTTTGCTGCATCTCCGCCACGTTGTTCTGCACGCTCGACAGCCGGTGGCTGAAGTCGAACAAGGCGAGCAGTCCGAGGATCACCAGCATCATCACGGCCAGCGAGACGAGCAGCTCCACCAGGGTGAAGCCGCGAGAGAGGCGGATCGAAAGGGGTCGTCGTCGGATGTGCACGGTTCCTCTCCTCGTCAATAGGGCTTGAGCACGCGCAGAACCACGGTGCGCCGGCCGCCAAACAGGTCGAGCGAGCGGTCGCTCTGCTCCATCACCACCTCCACCTCCTTCAGGTGGACGAACGTCGCCTGCGTCCCGCCTTCCTGCCGCTCGCCGACGTCCAGGGTGTAGTCGCTGCGCTGCTTGTCGAGAGCTCCCATGCTGTACTGGCGGGTGAAGGTCGTCCGATTCCAGAGAATCGTCCCCGTTCCGGTGTCCCACCCTTCGTCGTCCTCGCCGATCTTGTCGGTGTCCCCTTGTGCCCATTGTTGCTCGATCTCCCCTTCGGTCTCCCCGGAGGGGACTTCCAGAGTCAGGCTGTTGAAGGGGAGCTGCTTCGCCTCTTCCAGCCGGGACCTGCCGCCGTTGGTCGCCTGGGTGTAGTCGCTCCCCGTGGCGTTCTCGCGGATCGACCGCGCGAACAGGGGGACGATGCCGAGGGCGATGATCAGCAGGAGGGCCGAGGCGACCAGCACCTCCAGGATCGAAAATCCGGCGTCCGCCAGAAGCCGGCGGCGGGGCGGCGCGCTCATTGATAGATCCATTCCCGGGCCCCCTCTCCTTTCGTCACGTAGGCGGTTCCGTTGTATTTGCGGATCTGGACCTTGCCCGTCGCCGCCGGGTCCACGTTCACTTCCAGGATGTTTCCGCGGTGGTCGGCGAGCCGGATGGCGCCGGTATCGAGCACCGAGCCGTCGCTCCGGTAGATCACTTCCTGGCTCGGAAGCGTCAAAGCACCGTCCACGTTGGCGTCCAGGCCCTCGATCGAGTCGAAGTCGATGTCGCCGTTCTCATCCTTGAAGGAGAGCTGCTTGGGCAGGCGCACCCGGCTGATGGTGATGTCCGACCCGTCATCGAAGACGCCATCGCGGTCGAGGTCGGCGAAGGCCATGATTTCTTTGGTCGCCGGGTCGATCGTCACGACGCCGTAGCAGCTGCGCCGCACGGCCTGCAGCCGCGCCGCCCGCAGAAGACTCACCGTCTCCCGTGCCGTGCCCTCGATCTTGATCCGGGTCAGCATGCCGATGATGTGCGGGTAGGAGAACGCCATGATGAGGGAGAGAACGGCCAGGGTGACGAGAAGCTCGATCATCGAGAACCCGCCTTCAGACGTTTCGGTCTTCATGGCTGCAATGGAGTAGCAAGAGGCGTGCCGGCGGCGCGCAAGTCCCGGGGAGAGATCGTAGATTGCAGAAGAAGAAGGGTTTATGCGCGCCCGTGGGGACGCTTCAGGCCGCGCGGAGTTGGCCGGCCTGATACGGATCGTAACGAGAGTGTCGCGGCTCCCTCGGCTTCAGGCTCTGGGAAGGACGACCTCGGCGCGCGTGCCGCCTCCGGGCCGGTCGTCGAGGCGGATGCGGCCCCCGTGCAGAACCACGATGCGATGGGCGAGCGCAAGGCCGAGGCCGACGCCACCGCGGCGGCCGGTGGCGAACGGGTGGAAAAGCCGCTCGCGGATCCCGGAGGGCAGGCCGGCGCCCCGGTCCTCGATGGCCAGGATCACCCCGTCGTCGCACCGCGCCACCGAGGCCCGGACAGGGCCGGACCTTCCGGCCTCGCGCTCGGCCTCCGCGGCGTTGAGGAGGAGATTGCGCACCACCCGCTCGAGAAGCTGGGGGTCGCCGGCCATGTGGACCTCGCCGTCCGGATCGCCGAGCACCTCCACCGCGACCCCGGCCAGGGAGGGGTCGGCGGCGGCGCGGTGCAGCAGCCGGTCGAGGACGACATCGGCCCGGCGCACGCTGCCCGGGCGGGCGAAGGACAGGAAGTCCTCGAGCACCCTCTGGAGGTGGTCCGCTTCGTGGCGGATCTCGGCGAGGTAGTCGGCCACGGACTCCTCGTCCGGGCGCCGTTCGATGAGGGTCAGGTAGCCCGACAGGGTGGCGAGGCTGTTGCGCAGCTCGTGCGCGATACCGCCGGCCATCTCGCCGAGGCGGGAAAGACTCTCGGCGAGCCGGCTGTCTTCCGCCGCGCGCCGCGCGGCGGTCAGGTCGGCGAAGAGGATGAGGAAACCGCGGATGCCGCCGTCCGCCCGGCGCAGGGGGTGGACGGTGAGGCCGACGGTCAGCGCATCTCCGGTGCCGGAGCGCACGCCGCACTCCGCCCGGGACGGCGCGCTGCCGGCGGCGACGGCTCCGGCCAGAAGCTCGCAGAGCTCCGGCTGGCCGGCCAGGGCCTGCGCCAGGTGCGTGCCCGCGGCCGGCGGAGGATCGAGGCCGAGGAGCCCGGCGCCCACTGCGTTCAAGGCGAGCACCGCCCCTTCCCGGTCGAGCAGCAGGAGGCCGCTCTGCAGGCTTGGGGCCAGCGTGCGCTCGAGGGCGGCGATGTCATCTTCGACGCCGTGGGGATCGCGACCGGCGAGCGCCCGCAGCGCCTCTTCGAACGTCCGCACGAGGAAATGCATCTCATCCCCCTCGCCGTGCCCCTCTCCGGCTACGGCTCGGGCACGGTCGAGGAGCGCCTCGTAAGGAGCCATCAGATGGCCGAGAAAGGCGAGGACGAGCACGAGAACGGCGCCTTCGATGCCCAGGACCGCGAGGGTGAGAATCGACAAGGCCCGCCTTTGCCGGGCGAGCAGGTCGGCATCGAGGTCGATCCGGACCCAGAGGTCCGTACCCTGGCCGAGGGGCGCAAAACCGGCCACCGCATCCGGCAGATCATCCTCCAGCCCGATCGCGCCCGGCGTGGCGCCCGGCGGGGGGAACAGGCGCAGGTCGTCCCTGGTCTGGGTGAGCGGCACGCCGGACGCATCGACGATGGCGCCGCTTTGCGCGCCCGGTGCGAGCTGGCGCAGCCGCGGGCCGTCGGGGAGATTGCGCACGCCGACCTGCGCGGCCACCAGCCGCGCCAGGCGCACCGCCTCCTCCCGGCGGTCGGTGGCGAGCTGGTCGAGCGCGCCGCGGAAGGAGAAGAGGGTGAAGAGGGAGAGGACGACCAGGACCAGCAGGGCCATCGGCAGAAGGATGAGCACCTCGCGGCGCAATCCCAGACGGCGCGGCTTCACCCCCGGTCCCTCCGGGCCGGCGGGCTCATAGCAGCCCCGCGTACCAGGCGATCAGCGGCTCGCCGAAGAAGAGCGCGGCCAGGCCGCCCAAGGCGAGAAAGACGCCGAACGGGAGCCGCGAGCGCATGTCATGGCTGCCCAGGCGCATCAGGGCGAGCCCCACCACGGAACCGCCCAGCGTGCTGCAGAGCAGGGTGACCAGCACACCCTGCCAGCCGAGGAAGGCGCCGATCAGGGCGAGCATCTTGACGTCTCCCAAGCCCATCCCTTCCTCGTGGCGCACGACTTTCCAGAGGCCCCAGGCGGCGAGCAGGATGCCGGCCCCCAGCGCCACGCCGGCCAGCGCCGGCACCAGACCGACGAGCGGAGACCGGAGCTGGGTCGCGAGCCCGACGGCGATGCCCGGCAGGGTGAGCCGGTCGGGCAGCAGCATATGGTCGTAGTCGATCAGCCCCAGCACCAGCATGAGGCCGGTGAAGATCCACGCCACCGGCGTCTGGAGGGAGAAGCCGAAGTGGAACAGGCAGGCCACGAAGAGGCCCGCGGTGGCCAGCTCGACGAGCGGGTAGCGCCACGAGATCCGGGAACCACAGTGGCGGCACCGTCCGCGCAGCAGCAGGAACGAAAGCACCGGCACGTTGTCGCGCGCCTGGATCAGGTTGCCACAGCCGGGGCAGCGGGAGCGGGGCCGGACGGTCGACAGGCCGAGCGGCAGGCGGTAGACCACCACGTTGAGGTAGCTGCCGACGATCAGGCCGACCAGGCCGGCATAGAGGACGATCAGGACGATCAGAGGCTGCTGGAGCACGGCTCAGGATTGTAGTACGTCCGGCTCGCGCCGCGCCCGGAGGAAGAGGAGGCAGCAGCCGGCCAGGGCGAGAGCCGAAACCGCCGCGCCTGCCGGTAACCGGCGCTCGTGGTAGGCGAGGACGAGCTCGTGCTCCCCCGCCGGCAGCTCGACGCCGATCTGGCCGAGGCCGGTGGGGCAGGTCGCGGCCGGAGCGCCATCGACCGTCGCCTGCCAGCCGTCGTCGAACGTGGTGGCCACGACGAAAAAGGCGGGCTGGGGAACGCTGTAGAGCAGGGTCACCCGGCCCCCGGTGTCACGCAGGCCGAGCGGCCGGGGGGGGACCGGATACACCAGCTCGGACGGCGGCTTCCCGGCGCGCACGCAGTGTTCGTGCAGGGCCATGGCATAGCCCTGCTGGCGCGAGGCCGAGAGGGCCGAGGGCCAGGTCGGGTGAAAACTCACCGTCTGCGCAAAGCGATAGCGCGGCAGGCGCCAGGGATCGAGGACCGCCTGGACACCGGATGCCCGGGGGTTTTCGGCGACGGCGGCGGCCCACGCGGCGGTGGGCTGGCGCAGGAGCACCAGTCCGACGTTCCAGGCTCCCAGATAGCGGAAGGCGCGCTCCCGGCCGGGCTCTCCCTGGCCCCATTCGGTGTGGACCACATACATCGACCGCTGCCCCCAGCCGGTGAGCATCAGGTCATAGTCCGGGTGGAACACATAAGGGATGCCCCAGAGCGTGCCGGCGTAGGGTTCGAGGCGCGCGAAGAGCGACAGGACCGGTGCGAGGTGCGGATCGGCGGTGCGCGCGAAGACCTCGAGCTGCCCCGGCGGCGCCTCTTCCAGATACAGCCGGCTGCCGGGCGGGATGGCGTCGGCCAGCGCCGGCCGCTCCTCGTAGACTGCGGCCGGCAGGGTGACCACGAAGCCGCGGCCGAAATACCAGAGGTCGGCAGCCAGAAGCCCGAGCGCCAAACCGGTGAGCACCCGCGCCGACGGACGCCGGGCGCGGCAGAGCGCGAAGAGGAGGGTGACCGCCGCCGTGGCCACCACCGCCACCCATGCTTCGGTGCGCAGGTAGGCGAGGCCGGCTTGCGCCGTGGCCTCGTTGAGGTCGGGGCCTCCATGGCTGCGCACGAACCACAGCCCCAGGCGCGGCGCGGCTTGGAGGATCGCGACGAAGGTGAGCGCCGTGGCGAGCAGAACGGCGGCCAGAGCCAGCGGAAAATCCGCCGCCGCGCGCCGTCCTGCGGCGCGCTCGTCCAGCAGCCGCTGCCAGCCCAGGGCGCCGGCAAAGCCCAGGGCGACCACGGTGAGCAAGGCGAATTTTTCCGGGAAGCGCACCACCGCAAGGAAGGGGAGCGCTGCGCGAATCGCCTCGAACAGGGGATTGTGCCGGCCGAGGGCGAGGAAGGCCCCGAGGGCCGCAGCGAGCGCCCAGGTGCCGCGGCGGGGGATCGGCCAGAGCGAGAGGGAACAGATGCCCAGGACGGTGAGCAACAGGCCCGGGTAGAGCGAAGCGACGTAGGGGAAGTCGCGGTCGTGCAAGCTCCAGCCGAAGAAGCGGCCGGCCTGCGGTCGCGACGCATCGCCGAAGAAGCGGGGAAACGCCAGCTCCACCAAACGCGCCGGAGGGGCCGACCAGGCGCCGGCCTGGGTCGCATCGAGCCCGCCGGCGCGCGGCGAGTCGGCGATGCGGGCGGCCGTCGGCAGGATCTGCACCGCCGCGAGGGCCACGGCCACCACCACGGGCACCGCCACGCGCAAGGCCGCCAGCGGCTGCTTCACGCCGCGCGCCACGGCGAGGGAGAGCAGGCCGAGACCGGAGATCACCACGGTGACCGGCTCCCCGTTCAACACCTGCAGGGCGAGAGCGCCACCGGCGAGAAGGGCCGGGCGCAGCCAGGCGCCCCGCCGGAAGGCCGCATCCCCGGCGAGCAGGACCCAGGGGAACCAGGCCATGCTGCAATACAGGGTGAACGCGCTGAGCAGAGAGAGCACGGCTCCGCTTCCGGTATAGCCGAGCGCCGCCAGCGCCGCGGCGCCGCGCCCGGTGCCCAGGCGGCGGGCCAGAACCCACGCCCCGGCGAAGGCCACCGCCGCGTGGAAGATCACCAGCAGGTTCAGCGCATAGGCCGGCGAGACCACGAACGCCAGCCAGGTGGGGGGATAGAACGCTGCGTAGTTGGGGTTCGAGAGGATCGGCTGACCCCCGTGCAACCACGGATTCCAGACCGGCAGGCCGCCCTCGGCCAGGTGGCGGAAGGCGGTGCGCAGCGGGAGGTGAAACTGAGGAATGTCCCGGTTGGCGAGCACCTGCCCGGGGGTCAACAGACGCCCGAACAAGGCGAGCAGCCATCCGGCTGCCAACAGGAGGGACAGGAGGGCCGGGATGCGGCGGTGCATGCGATCCCGGCCTGGCGCGCGTCCCTCAGTTCCGCGATTCCGGCCAGCGGACCATGAAGCCGTCCGCCCACACCACGTCCCGGTCGTAGTCCGTCGGCTCGAAGCCCGTCACCGTGTAGTCGTCCGTCTCCGCGGCTCCGTCGCGCCCCGTGCTGCGGATCGCCATGACATGGATGGCCCGTGGATTGGCGGTGTTCAGGTAATACTCGTACCGGCTCTTCCAGCCATCCTTGAGCGGGATGTCCTGGAGGTAGGTGGGAATGAGGATCGTGCTCAGCGCGTCGGCGGTCTTCAGGCCGCCGTAGTCACCGAGGTCGATGTTGCTGGTTGACGACAAACCGGCGGCGGCGGCACCCACCTGGTCGGTGAGCCACGAGAACATGGCGCCGCCGACGATCCGCATGTCCGCCATGGTCCGCTTCTGCTTTGCCTTCTGCATCGCATCGAGCATGTTGGGGATCAGCATGGACGCGATGATCCCGATGATCGCCACGACGATCAAGACCTCGATCAAGCTGAAGCCCTTCGCATGGGCTGACGGTCTCCGACTCATAAGTCCCCCATCAGACGAGGAAAAACGGCAGGAAACGGCTTTTCAAGCCCCGTGCCAGGCAGCCCGGCACACACAACTCGTTGGTGTCCATCGGCTTACGCTTTCCGCACCGGCGAACACGGGTGGCAAAAATAGTCACCGCAGAGCCTCGGCTGGTCAATCCGCGTCACCCGTGTCTGGAGATATAAATCCTTCTGCAT
The DNA here is from genome assembly GCA_002420005.1 of Holophagales bacterium UBA5704. GTDB lineage: Bacteria > Acidobacteriota > Thermoanaerobaculia > Multivoradales > UBA5704 > UBA5704. The sequence continues at coordinate 74,613 of DIHE01000194.1, forward strand.
AAGAGGGATTTGCCCGACATGCATAGCTCAACCCTTGTCGTCGACCACGCTCTGGACGATCGGCAGGATCGAGTCGACGGGAGCGAGGCCGAAGGCCTTCTTCCACAGCCCCGTCCGGTCGTTGCCCAGGAGGAAGAGGTTCTGGTGGTCCTGCGGCGACGCCACGTGGTTGCCGAGCTTGCGCAGGACGGCGTCGACGTTCTCCTGGGAGCCGGTGAGAAAGTACCAGCCGGGCCGCGCCTTGAACCGGGCGGCGTACTCCTTGAGCCGCTCCGGGGTGTCGGTGACCGGGTCGACGCTCACGGAGACGAGGTAGACCTCCTTGCCGAGCCGGTCACCGAGCCAGTCCTGGATCTTGGCGAAGCTGGTGCTCATGATCGGGCAGGCGCCGGTGCAGCTGGTGAACATGAAGTCGATGATCACGGTGCGGCCTTTGATGAGGTCGCTGTACAGGCGCATGGTCTGGCCGTCCTGGTTGACCAGCGGGATCTCGCCGAAGTAGCTCGCCCCGGTGCCGCCGGCCGGCGCCTGGGCCGGTGCCGTCTTCTCGGCCGCGACGCGGTCGATCAGCTCGACCAGCTTGGCCGGCGCCGCGAGACCATAGGCGCGGGTCCAACCGCCGGCCGGATCGTTGCCCACCAGCACCAGCGGCGTGTGGTCGTTGAGATTCGGCGTGTAGCTGCCGAGTGCCTTCAAGAGCTGGACGACGGTGTCGCGCGCGCCGGTGACCAGGGTCCACCCGGGGCCGGCGCCGAACTTCTTCCCCCACGCCTTCATCCGCTCCGGGGTATCGGTCGCCGGATCGACGCTCACCGAGATCAGATGGACATCGCGCCCGGCCCGCTCGCCGAGGAGCTCCTGCACCTTGCCGAAGGTGGCGCCCATCGGCGGACAGATGGTGGTGCAGGTGGTGAAGACGAAGTTGATCATCACCACCTTGCCGCGCACGAGGTCGCTGTAGAAGCGCACCGGCTTGCCGTCCTGGTCGATCAGTGCGACGTCGGGGACGGTCAGCGCGACCTTCTCGCCCGCTTCCGGCGCCGCCGCAGGCGGCGGCTCGGCGGCCGGGTGTTGATGGTGCTCATGCTGGGCGACGGCGGCGAACGGGAGCAGGACCGACACGACCGCCCAGAAGGCGATCGGCGCGAGGAATCGGTGGGACGACGGCATCGGGAACACCTCCGTGAGGATTCTACCGCTCTTGCAGGTGCAGGTGCAGGATGATGGGGGGCGTAACGGCCCCGCCCCCCCTCACCCCCCAAACCGCAACGCCACCTCAAGCTGCGCACGCCGCAGGTAGGCGGCGAGCCGGCCCACCAGCTCGACGGTCGCTCGCTCGCGCACGGCGGCCTCCTGGAACAGCCGGGCGGCGCGTAGCGCTTCCTTGTGCACCTTCAGCTCCAGGAACGTCTTCACCATCCCGGTGGCCAGCTTCTTGACCTCCGTGGGCCGGTTCTGGCGCAGGTAGAGCGCGGCCAGGTCCAAGGAGACCAGGGCGGCGTCGAAGGCGTTGCGCAGCTCCAGGAACTCTTTCTTCACCTCCACCAGAAGCGTCTCCGCCTCCTCCGCCCGCCCCAGGCCGGCGGCGACGGCGCCCTCCAGCCACTTGATGCGCAGCCCCGAGACTCCCTGGGGCGACAGTCTCCGGATCTCGGGCAACAGCTCCTCGGCGTCCTTGTAACGCTCCAGGTGCCGGAGATTCACGGCCAAGTTGAAACGCTGGTGCCAGAGCAGGCGCCGGGTGCGGTCATCTTTGATATGGCCCTCCACCTCTTGGAGGGTGGTGATCGCCCCGGTATGGTCGCCCAGAAGCGTGAGAATGGTGGCTTGGCACAGGAGCAGGTACGGCAACTCTGCGATCGACCCGAGCGCCAGAGCCTGCCTCAATAGCTGCCGGGCCGCATCGGGCTCGCCCAGATCTCGGAGGAGGGAGGCCTTGAGGCCCAGGCACCGCGCCGGGTCGAGCAGGCCAGCTGGGTCGCTGGCCGCGCCGCCGGCCCAAGCCTGGTCTGCCCGCTCTGTCGCCTCGCGGGCGGCGTGCAGTTTACCGTTTGCCCGCTGGGCGCTGCCGACGTGAAAGGCGCAGAAGCCGCGCAGGCGCAAGCGCCAAGCCTCGGACCCCGGGGCGATCTCGGCGATCCGTTCAGCGAGCCGGGCCAGCTCCAAGGCCACCGCAGGTTTGGTTGCCGCCGCTTCGAGACTTTCGTCACAGAGCCTCACGCTCAGTGACCAGTCCTGATATAGCGGGACCTCCTGGGCGACGACCCACCGCTGGGCGGCGGTGTAACGCCGCAGGCGCTCCCAGAGTGCCTCGGCCCGCTGGGGAGCCGGGTCACTCTCGGCCGCGGTCGACGGGCCGGGGGGGCCGATCGTGTAGCCGGCGAGGCCCGCCGGGACGACGGGTGCGGCGGTGGCGCGAAGGCTCCGGGAAAACCTGGCGCACCTCTCCAGAACGGCCGCCGCCACCGGCGTCGCCTCACGGTCCATGATCTCGGGGAACGCTTCCAGCAGGGCGGCAAACGCGAGGATTTTGGGTACGGCCACCTCCAGAGCGTCGGCAATCCGCTGCAACGTCTCCGGCTCCGGGATGGTCTTACCCTTCTCGTAGTCGATGAGGCTCCCCCGCTGGATGCCGGTGGCCGTGGACAGAGCCGCCCGGCTCATCCCGCCCCGGTAGAAGAGGAGGGCCTGGCCCAGGGCGCGCGCGGCCCGCTTCGTGCGATTCTTGCTCATGGTTCGTACCCTTCTCCCAATTTTCCGGGTTTTGGGGGTCCTTCAGGGTCCCGCCGGACACCTTGTTTTCTGGGGTGAGCCTTCCAGGTCATGGTGGCCGCGGCGGTGCCCTCCCCATTCTAGGAGACTCGTCATGACCTCAACGTCGTTTCGTCGCACCGTCGTCCTCCTCGTTCTGGCTGCCTTCCTGGCCGCCCCCTGGCTCGCCGCCGCGGAGCCGGCTGCGCGGGCCGCGCAGCGTAACCTCGGTTCCCCCTGGGACGTGATCACCCAGCTCTGGAGCACACTCACCGCCACCTGGGATGAGGCGGGCTGCTGGGCTGACCCCTACGGCGGTTGCGCCGCCACCAAGCCTGAGCCTGAGCCCGCGCTCATTCTGGACGAGGGCTGCCGGGCCGACCCCTATGGCGGTTGCGCCGCCGATAGCGCGGCGCCTGAGCCCGAACCCGCGACCCTGGACGCTGGCTGTTTAGCCGATCCCTACGGCGGTTGTTCCAGCTAGAGCGCGCATGTGGGCCCATGCTCCGGGCTGGCCATCACTTCCGGCCCGGGGCTGAATCTGGAAGTAGCTCTGCCAGACCGCCAGCCCGGCGAAGATCTTCCCGCAGCTGCAGAGCCAGCCCAATCGTCAGAGTCTCCTGCTCGACTGCCTCCCGGAACAGCACGAGCGTCGCGAGGACCTCCTCTGAAACTCGCTGCGAGCGAAAAACTGGTGCGAGTTCCCGGGCGAGCATCTGGACCTCTGTGGTGCGCCCCTGTTCCTGGTAGAGTACAGCCAGCTCGAGAGTCGCCAGGGCGACTTCTAGGTGGTTGCTGCAGGCAAGAAAATCCTGGCGTACCTTTTCGAAGGCCGTTTCGGCTGCGGCTGGCCTGCCAAGCCCCGCTTCGACCAAGCCCTGAATCCAGCCGATCTTCGTGAGGCCCTTCCCGTACCCGAGCTGAACCGTCAAGTCGCGGAAAGCGGCTATTTCCCCGAGCACTTCGGAATAGAGTCCGCTACAGCAGTAGTTAAACAGGAGATTGAAGCGCAGGCACCAAGCCAGGTGCGGCTGGCGGCACACTTCCCCAAGGGAAAGCGTCTCGCGGAGTGCCGTGATGGCCTCTGCGTGCTCGCCGAGCTTCCCAAGGACCGTCGCCCGGTTGATAAGCAAGTGGCCCCTCTCCTGGCCGGCATCTCTGGCGAGCGCGCGGTCGAGCATCGTCCTGGCCCCAGCCAGGTCCCCCTGGTCTCGCTTGAGCGACGCCTGCATGCCGAGCACGCGCGCTTCGTTCAGGAGCTTCTCGGGGTCTCCGGCGGCGCCGGCCTCCCAGAGGGCCACGGCCCGGAGGACTTCGGCTTCCGCCGCGGGAAGGCTCTGGCCTTTGACCCGGATCGCATTGCCCAGGTGAAACCGGGCGTAGCCTTCGTTGCGTAGCAGGAACGCCGGATCGCCTTCCGCCAGGCCGGCGATCTGGACGGCGAGGGCGGCCCAGGCGAGCGCCTCGTCTGCGTCACGGGCCGCGGCTTCGATCGATTCGTGACAGGCCAGCTCGCCGACGGCCCAGGACTGGTACGGCTTCTTCTCCTGCACGAGCGCGACGCGCTCCTCCGGAGTCAACGCCCGCAGGCGGGGGAACAGCGTCTCCGCGGTCATGCGATCCATCAGGGCCTGGGCGAGCCGTTCGGAGCGCAGCAGCTTGGCGCGGTACATCTCTCCCCACTCGATGCCGATCTCGTCGGCGAACCGGTCGATCTCCTGCTCGGCTCTGGAGCCGTGGCCTGCAGCCATCTCGGTTCCCAGGACGAAGCGGCGGGCCCGGTCCACATGGCTTGCGGGCAGCCCCATCGTGGCGGCCACCCGTTCCAAGACGGCGCGCGAAGGGGCCGGTTTGCCCCGCAAGTAGTCGTAGATCGTGCCCGGGGTGACGCCCATCGCGCCGGCCAGTTTGTTGGCCGGCCAGCCTACGGCCTCCAGCAGGACGGCCAAGATCCTGCTGGCGAGAGTCCGTTCGTCCATGCCACCTCCACGAAGAGAGGAAACTGTGCGCTTCCTACTATAGAGGGTGCGCGGGAGCGCCGAAACGGGACAACAAAACGCGATCTCGGGACCGGCAACATTGTGCGGTCAGATTTCCGGGATGTCTCGCCACTGCGTTGTTTGTAGCGTACGGAAGTTGCGCGGACTTTGCAATCTTGGGGGCGGAGCCTCATTACGCTTCGACCTGATGAGCGACCCAACCAACCCCGCCGCCGCCCCGCCGGTGATCGAGTCCGAGAAGTGGGACCGGTTTGAAGGATTCCGCGAGACGTTCCTGGCGTGGTTCACCGGCCCCCGGCACAACGCCACCCTCCGCGGGCTCGGCACGAGGGCCACCCGATGACGCTCGATCAGGTCGAGACCAGAGGACCTTTTCATCTCGCCTGGTACCAGCCCCACATCGAAGGCATGGTCATGGGGGGGGCCAGAGTGCGCTACCTGTTGGTGCCGGTGGTCCTGGGGAAGTTCCGGGCGACGCGCACCCTGCAGGTCATCAACCACATCGGCCGGCCGATGGGCGTGGTGGAAGACGTCTTCGCCTTCCGGGTGGTGACGCTGCGGTTGCCCGGGACGCCGGAAGGGGCGGTCTCCGCGGAAGAACAGCGGCTGATCGACGCTCTGCGCGACCGGGCCGTGCTGGCGATGGCCGAGAAGAGCCTGCCCGAGCTGCAACCAACCCGCAAGGCGCCGGACTGGATGACCGGCGTGGTGACCCGCGGCACCCGCGCCACACTCGTTCGGGCGGGGGGTGGGTGATGCGCAGCGGAGCGCCGGGCCCGGCCGGTGAGATCCTGCGGGCCGCCGCGCTCCAGAGCTGGAGCCGGGACCTGCTGCCTGAGGCGGCCAACCTCTTCCAACGCGCCGAGACCGCCTTCCGCGGCGCCGGCCGGGAGGCCGAGGTCTTTGCCACGGGCCGGCTGCGGGTCCTTCTGCATGGAATGCAGGAAGCGCCCGGTTTCCCTGGATCGATCAGCTCCTGCCCCCACGAAAACGCCGAAGGGTTCCGCGAAAAGGAGGCACTCAGCATGGCCGATGACCCGACGTCGCCCGAGGAGATCTTCAACGGCGGGGCAGCCGCGAAGATCCTGGGCATCCAGAACGTGCGGCTCAGCCGCTATATCGCGGACTTGCGGCTCGAGGTGCCGCGCGAGAAAAGCGGCCTTCGCATCACCCGCGAGCAACTCGAAGTCCTCCGCACCTACCACCGGAACCAGGCGGATGGACCACGCTTTCGTGAGTCCGAGCAGGCCCGGGAGTACTCGGCCGCGCTCAAGGAGCTGGGCCGCATTTTTCGGGGGTTGAAGCAGCTCTCCAAGGAAGCCCTGCGGCACCAGAAACGCCTGCTCCAGGCCGAGCCGGCGACATCGGCCGTCATTCACCTGCTGCCGGACCCCGACCTGGTCCTGGCGAAGCCGCTCCACGTCCTCATCGCACCCAACGGCAACCGCTACCGGGCGAGCTTTCCCGAAGCGGATCTCGACGCCATGGGCGCCACCCGGGACGAGGCGCTGCTGCAGCTGCGCCAGGAGATCGCCCTAGCCTTCGTGCGCCACGAAAGGAACGTCCCCTTTGTCAGCAGGAACCAGCCGGAGCGTCACCGTGTCTTGACCACCTTGATCAGCCGGCGGCCGGCCGGGGCGGCCACGGGCGGGGGCGCAGCGTGATGGACCCCATGTTTGCCAAACTGGGGAAGGCCTTGCGGGAGCTGCGCGAGTCGGCCGGCCTCTCGCAGGCCAAGCTGGCGCACAAGGCCGGGGTGGGCAAATCGCAGCTTTCGAAGTATGAGGCCGGCCGAGAGCTGCCCAGGCTGGAGACGCTGGCGCGGGTACTCAGGGCCCTCGACCTGGAGCCGCTTCCGTTGTTCTACCTCGCCCACCTGTTGCAGTGCCGGGCCGAGATCACCCCCGCCAGCCTCCTCCTGGTGACCCGCACGCCGCCACCGGGCGGCGATGCGGCGCTGGAGAGCTTCCACAAGCTGTTCGGCCACTTCCTCACCACCTTCGAAGTCCTCGTGAAATCTCAGGTGGAAGGCCCAAGGAGCCGGTCGGCGGAGCGGGCGAAGAGCGCCGCCGCGACCGTGGCCGCAGCCCTCACCGCGGAGGCGACGCCGCCGGCCGGGGAGGGCGCCGCATGAAACCGACTCCATGGGAAACCGAACAGCTCGCTGCGGAGCTGGCGGAGCTGCTCAAGAGTAAGCCGAGCGATGCTCCGTTCCTTGACGTTCTCGCCGACGCGCGGTTCCACCGCTTCGAGGTCGGCGTGGCCCTGGCCCGGCGCGCTGCGGCGCTGCAAGGGGTCGATGCCGGCCGCTGCGCCCAGCTGGCCGCCGCGGCCAACGCGCTCTGTGCCTGGCCTTCTGCGGGGCCGGGGGGCGCGGTGGAGGCCGGCGAACGGGTGCGGGCTCTGGTCGGCAACGCCGTGCGGCTGCGGGGCAACGGAGATGGACATCTCGCCCTGGGGCTGATGACCTGGCACCGGCAATTGCCACGAGCCCATGGTGGTGAGCTGCTCCGGGCGCAGGGTCTGGTGCACTGGGAACAGTCGCAGCTCACCGAGGCGGTCGCCCTGCTGGCGGTCGCCAATGTCCGCTTCAGCGACCAGAGCCAGCCCGGGGAGGCTCTCGCCACCCGGCAGCTGCGTGTGCTGCTGCATGCCGAGATGGGCGAGCCTTTGGAGGCCTTGCGGCTCTATGCCACTTGCCGCAATGCAAAGCCGCCGGCTGAGCGGCCCTGGCTGAGCGCTCGCGCGGCGTTGACCGCCGCCTTCTGCTGGGCAGAGCGGGGCTCTGCGGGAGACCGGGCGGAGCTACGCCAGGCGCTGCGACGTGGCGGCGAGCTGGCGGCGAAGGTGACCGCCGAGCGCGAATGCCTGACGCTCGCCTGGCTCACGGCCCGCGCAGAAGCCCGGGAGACGAGCGACGCCCGCAGAGCCGAGGCGCTCGAAGCACTGCGCGAGCCGGCCTTGCACCTGCTGGGCTGACACGACCATGCGCTCCTCACCTTGGACGTCTTTGCCTGCCGCGCCGGGGCGGACCACGCCCTGGACCTGAACCTTCTGCGCGACGAGCTCCAGCCGACGGCCCCTACGCCGGAGACCGTGGGGGCCTTGTTCGGGTACTTCCAGCCCGGGACCGGACATGCCGGTCGCGGCTGGTGCGAGGCCGGCCTGATCGGCCGCAATCTGCGCAGCCGCAGCCGCGCCACCCCCCGGCCCGGCCTGCGACCCCTTCCTTTTGTTGTGCCGTGGCCGGAGGGTGCCGAGGTGCCTGTTCCACTGGAGGCCCGATGAACGAGAACGCCGTTTTGACGTCCACCGAACCGGCCACCGCCCGCGAATCCTTCCCCCTGCGGCCGGACGCCCTGCCACCTGACCGGCGGCGCGCCGCCGAAGCCTTGCGGGACGAGCTGGTGGCGGCGAAAGACCGTTCCGCCGAGCGGTTTCTTTCCGCGGACCTGCTCGAGCTGCTCCTTTTCGACAGCGAGGCCGCCCTGCCGGACGATCCCGGAACCGCCGAAAAATGGGCCGGGATCGCCGTCTGTCTCGCCGGCAAGAAAGCCCCTCGGCAGCGGCTGGCCGACGATCACCGGGTCCGTGCCTTGCGCCTGAGAGCCAATGCTCTTCGCCTGCTGCGCAGGTTCAGGGAGGCACAAGGCGAGCTCTCCGATGCGCTCAACTTTCTGGCCGCCGACTCCTGTGAGAAGGCACCCTTTCACCTGGCGTGCGGCCTTCTGCAGAACGACCTTCGGAACCCCCAGGGGGCCCTGGCGCACCTCCACGAAGCCGCCCGGGCGTACTTCCGCTCGGGTGCCCAGGCGAAGGAGGGGACCTGCCGGCTGCTCGCCGGCCTGGTCTCTGTGGCCGCCGGCGACGACAACGCCCACTTCGAGCTGCTCGCAGGCTGGGAACGAGTCGATCCGGCATGGCACCCGCGGCTCAGCCGCGTCGCCGGCTTCACCTTGGTCCGCCTCGCGGCCGAGGTCGCCCCCGAAGCCACAGAAGCCAACCGGAAGAACTTCAACCGGGCTCTGGCTCTGAGCGACCGCATCCACGACGAGGACATCGGGGAGAGGCTCCAGGCGCGGCGCCTGGAAGCCGCCGCCCGGGCGCGGCTCGGCCAGGCTGAAGCCGCAGAAGAGGAGCTTCGCGACGTCTTCCAGAAGGAGATTGACCGGGAGTACCTGATCGGGAGCACCCTGGCGGCCCTGCATCTCTCCTGCGTGCTCAAGCAGCTGGGGCAGGGAGAGCAATGGACGGCCTTGATCGAGCCTTTCGACCGGCTGGACGACGAGGCGGGCAGGGTCGTCGCCCAGGAGACGGTGCGCTCGTTCTGGGCCGACCTCCGCGAGGGCTGGGGAACCAGTCGGGCCGCGCTGCGCGCCGAGGCGGAATTCCACCGGATGTGCCGGCTGCTGGAGGTGCCACCGGGAGACCCCTTTGTCTTCGCCTGACAGGGCGAAGCCGGTGCGCCGGCTCTGCCGGGGCACCGCGCGGTTCCCTTGCGCGAACCGCTTGTGCTCGCCTGATCTCTGAGGAGGTTGCCGATGTCTTCTGTCGTCCATCCGCCTGCCCGGGGACCCATCCTCCCCCCGGGCGGGCCTTTTTCTCCCCCACGGTCGACCAGCTTCTGGAGCGAGCAGCGGGGAGTAGCGGGGCTCACCGAGGCGCGGCGCCGACGGGCTCGACCTCATAGACGAACATTCCTCCCCCCAGCTCCGCCACCCGCGGGAACCGTCCGAGCCAGGTGAACGCCCCCGGGGGGACCGGCACGATCCGCCCTTCTGCATAGGTGGCGTAGGGATAGCCGTGCAGGAAGTTGGCGCTGACCGCCACCAGGCCGGGCCGGCGGGGATCGGGGACGTGCCAGCGGATGCCGTAGAGCGCCGGATCGACGTGCCCGAAGTAGGCGAGCCCGATCTCGTCGATCCCTTCGCGGTCCATGTAGGCCCGCACCCGCTTCAGCCCCTGCCCCCAATCCAGGTTGGAGTCGAGCAGGATCTCGTCGCCGCGGCCGGCGGCCAGCAGGTTGAAGGAGGCGATCGAGTCCGGCGCGGCGAGGAGGCCGGAACCGAGAGAGGACAGCAGCAACGCGCCGCCGGCCGCCCGGAGCGCCCGGCCCCGCGACAGAAGCCAGGGGACGAGACGGGCCGACCAGATGGTGAGGAGCGGGAGCACGGGCAGGATGTAGCGGATGCCGTAGTGGACGCTGGAAAAGAGGGAGAACCAGGCGAGCAGGGCGAGCGCCGGGAGCCAGAGGAAGACCTCGCCCTGCACGCGCTCACGGCCGCGCACGAACGGTGCCGCCACAAAGGCGAGAAGCAGGGGGAGCGGCGTCTTGAACAGGAGGGACACCAGGTAGTAGAACGGCGACCCGTCGCGCGACCAGCGGCCGAACAGGTACTCGGGAAACTCGCCGCCGTCGTTGATCAGCTGCAGCGCATCGAGCCCCTGGAGGTACGGAGCGGGGAACGGGACCGGCAGGGCTCCCGGCAGTGCCGCCGCCACCGCGCGCAGCGCCCGGCTCTCGAACCGGTACGCCCCGAGTGCCCCGCCCACACCCTGGAACAGGTAGCCGGCGTCGAGCACCAGCAGGCTCAGAAGGAAGATCGCGGCGACGGCGCCGAGCGTCCTCGCGCTCCGGCGGTCCCCTTCCCGGCGCACCAGGACGATCACCGCCAGCACGACGAACAGCGGGTAGAGCAGGAGGGCCGACATCTTGGAGAGCTGGGCGAGCCCGAGGGCCGCCCCGGCCACCGCGAGCCGTGCCGGCGACGGTGTGGCCAGGTAACGCTGGAAGGTCCACAAGGCGAGCACGGTGAACGCCGCGAAGCCCACGTCGGTCGTCGCGAGATGGGCATGGGCGAGGAGCGGCGGGCAGAAGGCCAGAACAAAGAGGGCGGCCAGGCCGGCCTCGTCGCCATACAGCGCGCGCGCCCACAGGAAGCAGAGGAGGCAGAGGAGCATGCCCAACGCCACCACCGGCAGCCGGCCGAGCTGGAAGATCCGGTCGTAGATCGGCCGGTTGCGCTCCATGAAGTCGGTGCCGAACCGCCAAGGGAACCAGCCGGTGTTCTCGACCGGCGAGGTGGTGTCGATCGCCGGATCGAGCGCCAGGAGCGGCAGGGCGGTGAGGACCTTGACCAGCGGCGGATTCAGCGGAAAGAGGTCGAAGCGGCCGGTCTTCAAGGTCCAGTAACCCGCCGGCAGGTGGGCGAATTCGTCGACGGTCGGTGCATCCCGGCGCAGGCCCTGGAGGCACAGGATGACGAAGGCGGCGAGAAGGAGGCCGGCGGCAGCCATCACTCGTGGCACGGAGCGGGGAGGGCTCGGGTTCAAAATGGCTTACAGTCTAGACCATGGGCATCCATTCCCGGCCCGGCCCGGCCGGTGTCCTCGTCGCTTTCGGCCTCGCCGGTCTCGCCGCCGCCCTCGCCGCCGGCTTCTGGGGCTTCTCGTACGACGACGCCTTCATCACCTACCGCTATGCGAAGAACTGGGCCGACGGTGCCGGGCTCGTGTACAACCCGGGAGAGCACGTGCTCGGCACCACCGCGCCCGGCTATGCGCTGCTTCTCGGGGTGCTCTCGGCTCTCTCCGGGCTGAGCGTGCCGGCCTGGGGCACCTTGCTCGCCATCGCCTCTCTCGCAGCGGCCGGGTGGGTGCTGTGGAGCGCTCTCGCCGCGGCGCCCCCGGTGGTGCGCACCGCCCTGCCTCTCCTGTTCGTCACCTCCGCCTTGCTCTTCCGCTGGAACGTGGAGATGTTCGGCGCCGAGGCGTTCCCTGTGGTGGCCTTGGGGGTGGCGGCGGCCCACCTGGCGCTCGACCGCCGCCGGCCGGTGGCCGCCGGGCTGCTGGCCGCGGCGGCGATGATCTGCCGGCTCGACGCCGGGCTCCTCGCGGCCCTCCTCGGCCTGGAGCTCTGGCGGGAAAGGCGGCGCTTCCCCTGGGCCTTCGCGCTCGCCGGGCTCCTCCCTCTCGCGCTCTTCCTCGGCTGGCTCCAGGCGGACTTCGGTGCCGTCGTGCCAGAGACGATGGCCGCCAAGCAGTTGAGGCTGCCGCTCCCTGCGGGCGGCGACATCTCCTACAACCTCCGCGCATGGCGCTGGCTGTGGCGCAGCGCGCCGGGAGCCGCAGGCATCGTCCTCCTCGGTCTCGCTCTCTGGTCTCTCGCCGAGGGAGCGTACGCCGCCCTCCGGCGGCGCAGCGTCCCGGCGGGCCGCCTCGCCGCCGTCACCGCCCTCTGGCTCCTGGCCCACGAGATCACCTACCGCCTCCTGGGCATCCCTTTCGCCCCCTGGTATCACCTCTCCCTGGCGAACGGCCTTCTGGCCGCCGCCGCTGCGGGAGCGGTGTTGATCACCCGGCGGCTTCTGGGAAGGCCGGGTGCGGCCTGGGCCCCGGCCGCCGCCGCGATCCTCTTTCTGCCTCTTCTGGTTCCCTCGATCACCTGGGTGACCCGGCAATGGGGCCGCCCTCCGGACCCGCGCTGGGCCGGCTATGTGGAAGCGGCCCGGATCGTCCGGCAGACCGGCGGCTCGGTGGCGGCGGTCGAGATCGGCTTCCTCGGCTACTTCTCGGAAGCCCCCGTCCTCGATCTCATGGGATTGGTGAGCCCGGAGGCCCGGGAGGCGCGGCGGAGCGGAACGCTGGCGGACCTGGTGGCGCGCAAGCGGCCCGACTACCTGCTCGACGCCACCCTCTTCCGCGGGCAGATCCTCGCGCCGCTGCTGGCGGACCCACGGATCGCCACGAGCTACCGGGAGGTGGCGGAGATTCCGGACGGGCGGGGCGCGGGGCAGCGCATCCGGTTGCTCAGTCGCGGCGGGAGACCGCCTGGAAGGGGTAGATGAGCTGGGACAGCAGAGTGTTGAGAGAGGCGAAGGACCTGCGGTTCTGCTCGAACGGGAAGTCGCGATCGTTGATCCCGGTCTCCGGATAGATGTCGTACTCGCGGTGCTGGGTCCCGAACAGGTGGTCCCAGATGCTGAAGGTCAGGCCGAAGTTCTTGTCGTGATGGACCTCGTCGACCGAGTGATGGACCCGGTGCGACTGCGGCGTCACCAGGATGTACTTGAGCGGCCCGAAGTTCGTCCGGATGTTCGAGTGGCAGATGCGGGTGTGCCAGTGCCGGACCCACACGATCGCCGTCACGGTCACGAACGACGGCTCCAGCATGAGGATCGGAATCACCCCGAGGGTGATGGCAAACACGTCGTCGATCGGATGGACCCGGTATTCCGTGAAGAAGTTCAGCTCTTTCTGCGAGTGGTGCACCGCATGGAAGCACCAGAGGAAGAAAACCTTGTGCCGGATGTAGTGGATCAGCCAGAACAGGAAATCCCCCCACAGCACGGCGAGCACGATGCGGCCGGGAGCGGGCCAGGAGGCGACGGCATCGATCGTCAAGAAGCCGAGATAGCGGTCATAGCCCAGCCGCAGCAGCACGATGACGGCCGGGATGAAGCTGGCATGGACCAGCAGCTTGAAAGGAACCCAGACCAGGTCCTGGCGGGCCCCCTTGCTCAGCAAGCCCTGGCCGGGGTCCGCCGGAATCAGGCGCTCGAGAAGAAGCACACCGGCGACGACGGCATAGAACCACGGGTTGAGGAAGAACTCCTCGCGGAGGGCCTTCCCGAGCTCGCCGAAGGTGGCGGTCAGCCGGTCCCCCAGGGACGCCGTGACCGCCGGATCGCGCAGCAGGACGACGAAGAGAGAGGCGAGAGCCGCCAGACTGCCGCCGAGCAGCGAGACGTTGCGCCAGTGGATCCGCGCGAGGGGCCGGCCGCCTTCGGGAGCCGCGGGGGTGGTGGTGTTCATGGTGCCTCCTACTCGAGCTCGAACAACGGCTCCCCCGTATCCACCGCCTGCCCGGCCTGCACGAAGATCTTGGTGACCTTCCCCTCGTGCTCGGCGCGGATCTCGTTCTCCATCTTCATCGCTTCGAGGACGAGGACACCCTGCCCGGCGGCGACCTCGTCACCTTCCTTCACCAGCAGGGCGACGACGCGGCCCGGCATGTAGGCGTCGACCCGCTGGAGGCGCCGCCCTCCCTTGGCGCCGCGGGTCTGGTTGGCGAGATGGGTCAACGGATCGGTGACGGAGACGGCGGTGGTGCCATGGCGGCTCACCACGGACCAGTCCTCACCCTTGCGCCGCACCGAGACCTCGTGCTGCTCGCCGTCGATCCGCAGGCTGCGCACGCCGTCGCGCACCGGCACCGCATCCACCCGGTAGGACCGGCCGCCCAGCACGACCTCGTAGCCCTCGTCGATGCGGCGGACCTGGACTCTCTCTTCGCGTTCCGCGTGGCGAACGATCAGCTCCATGCGCTCCCCCTCAAGGCGCCCCGGCGGGCGGCCTGCCCCCAGCGCGTGCGCTGTCCGCGACCGCTTCCGGGGGGCACCCCGGCGGCGACGCGGGCGGCGTCCTCGAAATGGGCCACCGCGGCGGCGATCAGCGGCAGATCGACCGCGTCGTCCGCATCGGCAACCGGCCGCAGCTCGCCCGCCGCCAGCTTGCGGTCGAGCATGCCGATGTCCAGGCGGCCGGCGCGGAAGTCGGCGTCGGCGAGCAGCGCCTTGTACAGTGGCACCGTGGTGCGGATGCCTTCGATCCGCATCTCCGCCAGGGCGCGCCCCAGGCGCTCGAGCGCCTTGTCGCGGGTCGCCGCCCAGACGATGAGCTTGGCCAGCATCGGGTCGTAGTGGATCGACACCTCCGATCCCTCGTAAACCCCGCTGTCCACCCGGACGCCCGGACCCTCCGGCCAGCGCAGGCGCTCGATGCGCCCGGGGGACGGCGTGAAGCGATTGAACGGGTCTTCAGCATACAGCCGGACCTCGATGGCGTGGCCGTGCGGCTGCAGTCCGTCGAATTCCGGCCCCAGCGGCTCGCCCTCGGCCACCCGGAGCTGGGCGTCGACGAGGTCGATGCCGGTGACCAGCTCGGTGATCGGGTGCTCCACCTGCAGGCGGG